>DAOUHB010000095.1:0-35865 GCA_034428935.1 Anaerolineae bacterium
ACACCCTCTTTGCCCTGGCCACCGGCAAGCGGCGCGCCGACGTCAACATCGTCGGCGCCTTTGCCGCCGAGGCCGTGGCCCGCGCCATCCTGCGCGCCGTCCGCGCCGCCCGTCCCGTCGCCGGCCTGCCCTCCGCCTGGACAGAGGACTGAGGGCCGGAGCCGGCCGGCAGGAGATCAGAGTGGCCGGAACAGGGACGGGGGGCAGGGACGGAACCAGGCTGGGGCGCCTGCCGGCCCTGGCCGCCCTATTCTTGAAGCTGGGCACCATCGGCTTTGGCGGGCCTGCGGCCCACATCGCCCTCATGGAAGAGGAGGTCGTGGCCCGCCGCGGCTGGCTGACCCGCGAGCACTATCTCGACCTCGTGGGCGCCACGAACCTCATCCCCGGGCCCAACTCTACCGAGATGGCCATCCACGTCGGCTACGTGCGCGCCGGCTGGCCGGGCCTCCTCGTGGCCGGCGCCGCCTTTATCCTGCCCGCCGTGCTCATCACCTCCGCGGCTGCCTGGGCATACGTCGAATATGGCTCCCTGCCCCAGGTGAGCCCCCTGCTGTACGGCATCAAGCCCGTCGTCCTGGCCGTCATCCTCGGCGCCGTCTGGCGGCTGGGCCGGTCGGCCGTCAAGGGCTGGCGCCTGCTGGTCATCGGGCTGGCCGTCATCGCCGCCGTGCTGCTGGGCGTCAACGAGATCATCGCCCTCCTCCTGGGCGGGGTGCTCGGCATGTTCTGGCTGCGCCTCGCGGCGGGCGGCGCAACCGGCCCCGGGGGAATGGCAGCCCTCCTCGCCCTGCCAGGGCTGCCCGCCCTGGTGCAGCCTGGCGGGTCGGCGGGCGTCCGCCTGTGGGACCTGGGCCTCTTCTTTCTGAAGATCGGCAGCGTGCTCTACGGCAGCGGCTACGTCCTCGTCGCCTTTCTCGAAGGAGGGCTGGTGCGGGACCTGGGCTGGCTGACCCAACAGCAGCTCCTGGACGCCATCGCCCTGGGCCAGTTCACGCCCGGGCCCGTGCTATCGACGGCCACCTTTGTCGGCTACGTGCTGGCCGGCGTGCCCGGCGCCGTCGTCGCCACCCTGGGCATCTTTGCCCCCTCGTTCCTGTTCGTCGCCATCCTGAACCCCGTGGTGCCCCGGCTGCGCGGCTGGCCGTGGACCGCCGCCTTCCTGGACGCCGTCAACGTCAGCGCCATTGGCCTCATGGTCGCCGTCGTCGCCGAGCTGGCCGCCACCACCCTCACCGGCTGGCCCGCCTGGGTCCTGGCCGTCGGCGCCGCTATCGCCGCCGTGTGGTGGCGGGTGAATCCGGCGTGGCTGGTGGTGGGCGGGGCGGTCCTTGGGTGGGTGTTTTGGGCGCTGGGGTTTGTGGGGTGAGTGGGGGACCCACCAAAGGAGACGTACAAATGACCCAGCCCGCATCGACGAACCCAATTCCAAAGGATATCGCTTTTCAGCTCTGCGCCGAGATCCGCCAGAAGTACCACGGCAAGTGGTACACCCTGGCCGGCTTGCAGTGTGGGGGATGTGTGCGGTTCAGCAAAGGTGACCCGGCAAAGATGTGTGTCAGCAGCCGCCCCGACTATCGCGGCTGCAACCTGGTCAACAGGCGCTACGATGCCGGGGCAGGTTCATAGCGCCTTCCACCCGGGCAGTGTCACCGAGCAAGGGCAGCCGTTATCGACTCTTGCAGGTGATTGACGAGCTCCATCACCTCCGAGTCCAGTCCGTCCCACTCGTCAACGGTCTCTCCTCGATAGGCCCTTCTGGCCAGATCGAGCAAGGTTGCCTGTTCTTTGGTTAGGAGCGGCATTGCCCATTCCGCGGCCGCATCTTTCGGAGAGAACTCGCCGGTGGCCACCGTCTGCCACATACGGGCCAGGGTCAAGATGACGTTTCGTTCGTCGCCCTTGAGGTCTTTGAGCAAGGCCGGCAACGAGTCCATCATCGCCCGCCTGAGGTCCGCCATCGGCACAGGGTCGAGCATTTGTGAAGCATCCTGGCCAAAGAGAGAAATGCCGGTGGCTCTCACCTGGCTGAGAACGATGGCCAGATCAGGATCATGCGTTGGTTCCGGGATTCGCCCTCGCTCGAATTGGTCCCTGAGCCACTCGCCGTAGATTAGCTCCTTCTTGGGCGGGTAGCGCCAGGGTACGACGTCTGCACGGTTTACGACCGTGACCTCCAGCGGTCGCACGCGATCCGCATTCCCAACCCTTCCGGAGACAGATAGCAGTCTCGTGACCAGCTCTCCCCGGGTTGGTTCAGACAGGCCACGATTGACGACCGCCAGGACGTCCACGTCACTGTTTGCGCGCAGACCGCCGACGACCGCAG
Organism: Anaerolineae bacterium; assembly: GCA_034428935.1. GTDB lineage: Bacteria > Chloroflexota > Anaerolineae > JAAYZQ01 > JAAYZQ01 > JAAYZQ01. Next base: position 2,330 of record DAOUHB010000095.1, read on the forward strand.
AGCCAAAGAGATAGACCCCGGCTACCGCGCTGCCAAGCTGCTCCAGGATAATCTCTAACGCTTGCGTCGCTTCCTTCGGTGTTGTTACGTCGCTCAAAGATCCTGATATCCTGGCTTTGCGCCGTCGCGATAGACCAGCAGGGTCATTGCATTTAAAACGAGGGTAACGATGACAAGAACGGCTGCGACGAACGCCACGTTATCCGTTATGTCCATAAGAGCGGACCAGTCCTCGATCCTGACCAGGTGATAGCCATAGAAGATCTGGAAACAGAGCGCGATCGCACAGGCACTGATGCTGATCATCGAAAGAGTGACCCAGTTCCTGCGTTCGTGTTTCTTGTGGCGCAAGAGATTGACAACGGGAAGAGCCCAGGCGATGAGACCAAGCACGAGGCTGCCAAGATTGAGCAAGCCAACCATAACACACTCCTTTCCAGAAAGCGATGACAGCAGGACACGATTGTACACCAAGTGGCCGACTGGGGCAAGGTCGGCTCTGCCTGGCGCAGGGCACCCGACGGCCGTTAGAGGTTCTAAAGATGGCGAGGTGCGAGCTTGTCTCCGCTCATTCGCTCCGCCCGGATCGACAGACCAGGGAGAAAACTGCCAGATCTGGCGACCTGGCGGGAGCGAGCGGGCCAAAACAAAAATTACACCTGGAATTGCTTCGACGGCGCTCTGCAGCCTTGCATAAAAGTGAAATCCATGATATAATTACGGGGCAACGGCGCACCGCACCCCGGTGCCGCCTGCGCCTCGGGCCCAGGAGCAGCACTCCGGCGGGGCGAGAGATCCGGCCTCAGCGCTCGTTGCCTCTCATCTCGAGTCCGGCAGCAGCGTGATTGACGACAACCTTTGTAAGGAGATCCACATGACGCAATCTCAACTCGAAGGCTTTTTCGCCGCCCCGCCCGGCGGCAAGGGACCCGGCGTCTTGGTCCTCCACGCCTGGTGGGGGCTCAACGACACCATGAAGGCGTTCTGCACCCGGCTTGCCGAAGCCGGCTTTGTGGCATTCGCCCCCGACCTGTACCACGGCAAGGTCGCCCAGACCATCCCCGAGGCCGAAGCCCTGGGCCAGGCCCTCGACGCCAACTACCATCAGGCCGGGGCCGAGATCGCCGACGCGGCGCGGTTCCTGGAGGAACGGGCCGGGCAGAACGGCCGCGGCCTGGGAGTGCTTGCCTTCTCCCTGGGCGCCTTTTACGCCATGGAGCTGGCCGCCGCCGAGCCCGACCGTATCCGTGCCGTCGTCCTGTTCTACGGGGCCGGGGAGGTCGACCACGGCAACTCGAGGGCAGCCTACCTCGGTCACTTTGCCGAGAACGACCAGTACGAGCCGCGATCCAGCGTCGACGAGGTGGAAGAGTCGCTGAGGAGCGCCGGCCGGCCTGTTACCTTCTATCATTACAGCGGCACCAGTCACTGGTTTTGCGAGCCCGACCGCCCGGACGCGTACGACGAGGCGGCAGCGAGCCTGGCCTGGGAGCGCACCGTGGACTTTTTGAAGCGGTCCCTGGGGGGCCGGTAGCGCGCCGGTTCGGACGAGAAGGAGATACCCGGCATGGAACACCAGGCTGAAAGCACCCTCGTCGAGCTGATTCGCTACAACAACTGGGCCAACGCCCAGATCCTGGCCGCCTGCCTGGAGCTGACGCCCGAGCAACTCGCCGCCACGGCGCCCGGCACCTACGGCAGCATCCACGCCACCCTGGGGCACCTCGTCGCCGCCGAAGCGGACTATGTGGGGCGGATGACGGGCGATGGCCCCCGGCCGCCCTTCGCCTGGGCCGACCGGCCCGCCTTGCCCGACATCGCCGCCTTTGCCGAGCAGGTAGCCGCCGCCCTCCTCGATGCCGTCCGGCGCATCCCGCCTACCCACGTGGTCCACGAGGAGGAGGACGGCCAGACCATCGACTACCAGGCCCGATTCCTCTTTCTTCAGGCCATCAACCACGGCATCGAGCACCGTACCAACGTGACCACCATCCTCAGCGGCCTCGGCCTGCCTGCCCTCGAGGTGGATGGCTGGGCCTATCTATTCGCGCACCCGGAGCGGTTCGACATGGCGGAAGGCTCAACAGGCTGATGTCGCACCCGGCAGCCGGCCTACGGAAGGAGACACCAGGTGTATGATACACCGCTCACCATCGAGCAGATGCTGACCATCCTGGCAGACACGCCCTCGCGCATCGCCGCGCAGACTGCCGGTCTGGTCCCGGCCCAATTGCGCACGGCGCCGGCTCCCGGCGAATGGTCCGCCAACGACGTGCTGGCCCATCTCCGCTCCTGTGCCGACGTTTGGGGCAACTATATCGCGCTGATCCTGGCCGAAGACAGGCCGACGTTCCGGGCCGTCAATCCCACGACCTGGATCAAGAGCACGGACTATCCCCATCAGGAGTTTCGGCCATCGCTGCAGGCCTTTGCCGCGCAGCGCGCCGAGCTCCTGGCCGTGTTGGAGGGGTTGGCGCCCGAGGACTGGTCGCGCACGGCGACGGTCACCGGGTCGGGAAAGCCGCGCGAGCGGAGCGTATACACCTATGGGCAGTGGCTGGCCAACCACGAACGGTCGCACGTGAAGCAGTTCGAGCGCATCGCCGGGGCAATGCGCGCCTCGACCCCGGCTTGAGGAGGCACGCCATGCTGACCATCGATCTCGACACGGCCCGTCGCTTTGTCCTGGGCAAGCAAGGCTTGTGGCCCGGCCGGCGCTGGCAGGGCAGCGCGGGCACCGCACAGGCCATGCGCGCCACGGAGTACTTGCAGCTCGACCCCCTCCAGGTCATCGCCCGCAGCCAGGACATCGCGCTCCACAGCCGCGTGCTCGACTACACCCCCGAGATGTGGGAAGGGGTGACCTACGGGCAGCGCGAGTTCTTTGACTGGGGCGGCTGGCTGGCCGTCCGGCCCATGGACGAGCTGCCCCACTGGCGCGTCATCATGCGCCGCGAGCGCGATGGTGGCTCCGATTACGACCCGCGCGTTCTCAAGATGGGCCGCGAACACGCCGATGCCATCGAAGAAATGCGGGCCCTGTTGCGCGAGCGGGGTACCGTGAACAATCGCGACTTCCAGGTGGCATCGCGGACGCGAACGCAGAGCTATCGCGGCCGCAAGGACAGCTCACTGGCATTGTTTTACCTGTGGCGCACCGGCGAGGTGATGACGCACCACCGCGAGAACTTTGAGCGGGTATACGCCCTTGCCGAAACGGTCGCGCCGGCGCATCTCCTCCGCGAGAGCGACGAGGCCGAAGCGGACCGCTTCTTGATCAGGAAAGAGATAGGCTTCTCCGGTCTCGCGCGGCTGAACCGTACCGCGGACGCTTACTTTCGCGGCGTGCCGTTCAGCAGGGTCGGGGAGATACTCGAGGCACTGCTGGCCGGCGGCGAGATCGTGGAGGTAAAAGTGGAAGGCTGGAAGGCCGTGCACTATGCCCTCGCCAGCGACGTCCAGGTGCTGAACGAGCTGGGCGCCGGGCGCGTGCCGGCGGCCTGGCAGCCCCTGGAGACGAACACGACGGAAGAGGCCGTCTTTCTCGCCCCCCTCGATCCCGTCAGTGCCCGCGGCCGGGCCAGGGTGTTGTTCGGCTTTGACTACGTCTGGGAGGTCTACAAGCCCGAGCACAAGCGCAAGTTCGGCTACTACACCCTGCCGGTGTTGTGGGGCGATCGGCTCGTGGCGCGCTTTGATAGCAAGCTCGACCGGACGACAAACACCGTCCTTATCCTGGGCTTCTGGATGGAGGAACAAGCCCTCGGCAAGGATGAGGCCTTTGCCGCGGCACTGGCCCGTGGCTTTGCCCGGTTCGTGGCTTTTCTGGGTGCCGCCGGGCTGGATGTAGCAGCGATTCCCGAGCCACTTTCTTCTCAGTTGTCCGATCTCCTGACGGAGGGTGGGTAAAAGCCCCATCCAGTACCCTTGCCCGTTCTATTCTCCACCCGGCCCCCCGTCGCCCCAAATTGGACGGCCCGGCCATCGGTGGTATAATTGCCCGAGCGAATCCAGGGGGAGAATCTTGGACGAGATCGTGGACGAGATCGAGCAGGAAGCACTGCTGCGCGCAGCCGCGCCACTCATCGAGCTGGCAATCGCCGAGGACATCGGCCCGGGCGACGCCACCAGCGAGTCGACCATCGCCGCCGGCGCCGTGCTCACCGGGCGCATCGTAGCCAAGGCCCAGGGCGTCGTCGCCGGGCTGCCCGTGGCCCGGGCCGTGTTTCAACGCATCGACCCGGCCATCCGGTTCGTGGCCCACGTCGCCGACGGCCAGGAGGTGGTCCCGGGTGAGCTGCTGGCCGAAGCCACCGGCCCCGGGCGCTCGCTACTGGCCGCCGAGCGCACCGTCCTCAACTTCTTGCAGCGCATGTCGGGCATCGCCACCCTCACCCGCCAGTTCGTCGACGCCGTGGCCTGCACGCCCGCGGCGGTCCTCGACACCCGCAAGACACTGCCCGGCTTTCGCGTCCTGGACAAGTACGCGGTGCGCATGGGCGGCGGCCAGAACCACCGCCAGGCCCTGTACGACATGGTCCTCATCAAGGATAACCACGTGGACGCCGCCGGGGGTATCGTCCCCGCCGTGCAACGGGCCAGGGAGCGCCACCCCGCCCTGCCCATCGAGGTCGAGGTGCGGAACTCCGAAGAGCTGGCCGAGGCCCTGGCCATCGAGCCCCCGCTGGACCGCATCATGCTCGACAACATGGCGCCCGATGCCATGCGCGAGGCCGTGGCGCTGGCCGGCGGGCGCGTGCCCCTGGAGGCCTCGGGCGGCCTGGGCCTGGAAGCCGCGGCCGACGTCGCGGCCACGGGCGTCGACTACATCTCGGTCGGCAGCCTCACCCACTCGGTCCGCGCCCTCGACATCAGCATGAAGATCGAGCGGCCGGGCCGGCCGGCGGCGGGCACCGACGCAGAGCTGGCCGCTCGCATCGCCGAGATCAAGGCCGGGCTGGGCGACCGCCTGGTCATACTGGGCCACCTGTACCAGCGCGACGAGGTGCTGCAGTTTGCCGATCTCGCCGGCGATTCGCTGAAATTGGCCCACGACGCCACCCGCACCGACGCCGAGTACATTGTCTTCTGCGGCGTGCACTTTATGGCCGAGACGGCCGCGGTCCTCGCCCAGCCGGGCCAGCAGGTCTTTAGCCCCGACCCGTCGGCTGGCTGCTTCCTGGCCGACACGGCCAGCCTGGACGACGTGGCCGGCGCCTGGGCGCTCCTCGACGAGGCCCTGGGCGAAGCCGTCCAGGAGGTCACGCCCGTAACTTATGTCAACTCTTCCGCCCAGCTCAAGGCCTTCTGCGGCGAGCGGGGCGGCATCGTCTGCACGTCGGGCAACGCGGAGCGGGTGATGGCCTGGGCCCTGGGCCGGCGCCCGCGCGTCTTTTTCTTTCCCGACCAACACCTTGGCCGCAACACGGCCCGGGCCCTGGGCGTCGCCGCCGACGAGATGCTCCTGTGGGACACCCGGCAACCCCCGGCGCCGGAGGCCATCCGTCGCGCCCGCGTCATCCTCTGGCCGGGCGCCTGCAACGTCCACCAGCGCTTCCGCCCGGAGCACGTTCGCGCCGTCCGCGCCCAATACCCCGGCGTGCGCGTCGTGGTGCACCCGGAGTGCAGGGCCGACGTGGTGGACCTGGCCGACGCTGCCGGCTCGACGGCCTTTATCGTGGAGCAGGTAAACGCCGCGCCGACCGGCGCCCGCTGGGCCATCGGCACCGAGAGCCACCTGGTGGCGCGCCTGCAAAAAGAGCACCCGGACCAGGAAATCCTATCCCTGTCGGGCGTTCCCGCCTTCTGCCGGACCATGGGCCAGATCACCCTGGCCAACCTGGCGGAGGTGCTGGAGAGCCTGGTCGCGGGCCGGCCCATCAACCGCGTGACCGTCGCCGGCGACGTCGCCGGCGCTGCCAGGCAAGCCCTGGAACGCATGTTGGCCGTTTGACCGCGCGCCCGGTTGCCCATCCCACCGGGAGGGAGGGGCGGCGGGCCGCCGAGGATACATCCATGCCAATCGAGACCGACGTCCTGATCATCGGCTCCGGCATCGCCGGGGCCAGTGCCGCGCTGCGCCTGGCCCGCGACGGCCAGCGCCAGGTGCTCCTCATCACCCGCACCACCCCACCCGCCGAATCGAACACCTGCTATGCCCAGGGCGGCATCGTCGCCCGCTCTCCGGGCGACTCGCCCGACCTCCTGGTCCGCGACGTGCTGGCCGCCGGGGCGGGCCTGAGCTACCCCACGGCGGCCCGCCTCCTGGCCGAGGAGGGGCCGGACCTGGTCCAGCGCCTGCTGGTGGAGGATGCCGGCGTCCCCTTTGACCGCGACGACAACGGCAGCCTGCTCTTTACCCTGGAGGGCGGCCACTCGGTTCCCCGCGTGCTGCACGTGGGCGATGCCACGGGCCGGGCCATTGAGGAGGCCCTCATGGCCCTCCTGGCCACCATGCCCAATGTGACGGTTCAGAGCTGCTTTACCGCCGTCGACCTCGTCACATCCGGCCACCACGCCCGCGACCCGCTGGCCGTGTACAAGCCCCTCACCTGCCACGGCGCCTACGTCCTCGACCGCGACGGGCGGGCCGTGCACCGCGTCCTGGCGACGGCGACGGTGTTGGCCACGGGCGGCATGGGCCGCCTCTACCGCCACACTACCAACCCCGAAGGCGCCCGGGGCGACGGCCTGGCCATGGCTCACCGCGCCGGCGCTCGCATCGTCAACGCCGAGTACATCCAGTTCCACCCCACCACCCTGGCCGTGCCCGGCGCCGACAACTTTCTCATCTCCGAGGCGGTGCGCGGCGAGGGTGGCCGCCTCCTCACGCCCGATGGGCGGCATTTCATGGAGCAGTACTCGCCGCGCTGGGTGGACCTGGCCCCTCGCGACGTTGTGGCCCGCGCCATCCATCACGAAATGATCCAGCACGGCTACCCCCACGTCCTGCTGGACCTGGCCGGTCAGATGCCCGCCGACCAGATCCAGGCCCGCTTCCCAACGATCTATGCCACGTGCCTGAAGGCCGGAGTCGACATTTCCGCGGAGCCCATTCCCGTGGTGCCGGCGGCCCACTATGCCTGCGGCGGGGTCCTGGTCGACGAATGGGGCCGGACGACCATCGACGGGCTGTACGCCGCCGGCGAGGTGAGCTGCACCGGCGTGCACGGCGCCAACCGCCTGGCCAGCACCTCGCTGCTGGAGGGGCTGCTGTGGGGCGACCGGGCCGGGCAGGACATCGCCCGGCGCCGCGACCTGGCAGCCATCGGTCCCGACGAGGTGCCACCCTGGGAGCACGTGGGCAACGGCGCCGTGGCCGATCCGGTCCTGGTCTACCGCGACCAGCGCACCATCCAGAACGTCATGTGGCTCTACGTGGGCCTGGCCCGCAACACCCGCCGCCTGGCCCGCGCCCTCAGCGACCTGAACCACCTGTGGGAAGAGATTGACAGCTTTTACCGGGCCACGCGCCTGAGCGACGACCTCATCGGGCTGCGCAACCTGGCCCAGGCCGCCTGGGTGGTGACCCGCGCCGCCTGGCACAACCGCCGCTCGCGGGGCGCCCACTACCGTGAGGACGCCCAGGAGTTGGACTTTGTGCGGCTGTACGACACAGAGGCGCCCGATGACGCACCCTGGATGTAGACGCCGGCGGCCCATCGCGGCCGCCGGACACCGGCACCGCTCGCGGAGGAATACGAGGATGAACGGCTGGATGGTTCACGTGGGCACAGAGCCTGTTCCGCGCCTCCTGGCCTCGAAGACGGATGCCCCGCTGTAGCGCCTCCCCACGACGTTTTCGCGGATCTACCAAATCAAAACCCTACTGGTCACGTGGGTAGGTCTTGACTGGCCGATTGGCTATTGCCCGCCGGCCGGCTTTGTGGTATGCTGGGAGCTGACTGCGAGGATATGGAACGCTCGCTGCCGCACTGTGACGGCGGCGTCAGCTAGATGGCAGAATCCTGTCGTGCGGACTGTGGGCAGTTGTGCTATGATGCACGCCAGGCAGGTATGACAGGCCGTATAGAAGCCAACGCTGTGGAAGAGAGATAGCGCCGTGACCGATACCCATGCGCCCGCCGGCAGGCGGGAGACCAAAACCGTGCTGTTCCTGTGCACGGGGAATTACTACCGGAGTCGTTTTGCCGAAGAGCTGTTCAACCATATGGCCGCCGAGGCCGGCCTGGACTGGCAGGCCACCTCGCGGGGCATCGCCATCGAGCTGGGCCTGCATAACATCGGCCCCATGTCACCCCACGCCCTGCGGGACCTGGCGAGCCGGGGCATCGCCGTCCGGGGGGCCCGCCGCTTCCCGGTCCAGCTCCACAAGGAGGAGCTGGCCGCGGCCGACCGGGTCATTGCCCTCAAGGAAGCGGAGCATCGCCCTCTGCTCCTGGCCCGTTTTCCCGGCTGGGCCGGGCGCGTTGAGTATTGGCACGTCGACGACCTGGAGGATACGCCCCCCTGGGAGGCCATCCCTGAGATCGAGCGCCACGTCGCCGGCCTAATCCGGCAGCTCGGGGCGGGCAGAGACGGAGACGAGCGGACGTAGAAGCAGCCGGTCTGCCCGGCTGGCCGGAGAAGACGGAGGATCAGTGGACGACAGAAGCGCAATCAGTGTGAAGGGACTGCACCGCAGGTTTGGCTCGATCACCGCCGTGCAGGGCATCGACTTTGAGGTCGAGGCCGGCAAGATCTTTTCCCTGCTGGGGCCCAACGGCGCCGGCAAAAGCACGACCATCTCCATGCTCAGTTGCCTGCTGCAGCCCACCGGCGGCGAGGCGTGGATCATGGGCCATTCCATCCTGCACGAGCCCATGGCCGTCAAGGCCAGCATCGGCGTCGTGCCCCAGGAGATTGCCCTCTACGAGGACATGTCGGCCCGCGAGAACCTGGGCTTCTGGGCCAAGATGTACGGCCTGCGGGGCAACACCCTCGACGAGCGGGTGGACGAGGTCCTGAAGATCGTCGGCCTGACCGACCGGCAAAAGGGCAAGGTTGCCAAGTTCTCGGGCGGCATGAAACGCCGCCTGAACATCGGCATCGCCCTCCTCCACCGCCCCCAGGTCCTGATCCTGGACGAGCCCACGGTGGGCATCGATCCGCAGACCCGGCGCAACATCCTGGACAGCGTCCTGGAATTTAACCGGCAGGGCATGACCGTCCTGTACACCACCCACTACATGGAAGAGGCGCAGGAGCTGTCGGACGAGATTGCCATCATGGATCAGGGCAAGATCATTGCCCGAGGCAGCCACCAGGAGCTGGTCACCATCGTGGGCGAAATGGATCGCATCGACCTGGCGCTCCACCCCGCTGCCGGCGACGCCGGGCGAGAGATGGCCCTCCTGGAACGCTGGCGGGCCACGGAAGGCGTCCACAACGTCTCGCCGCTCAGCGACGGAGCGGAGGGCGGCGAAGGGCCCGGCGACGGGCACGTTTGCCTGCTGGTCGACGACAGCAACCTGGTACTGCCCCGCCTGTTCGAGGCTGCCGTGGATGCCGGGGTGCGCATCACCTCCGTCGAGATCCAGGAGCCGAACCTGGAAGCCGTCTTCCTGCATCTCACCGGACGCGGCCTGCGCGATTAGCGCCCTGCCGGCGTTGCCATTCGAGGGGAGAGCATGAAAACCATCGACATCGCGCTGAAGGACCTGCGCCGCATGTTCACGAGCGCCTTTTTCCTGGCCTTTGGGCTGGTCCTGCCCCTGGCCACGGCGGGCCTGTTTTATTTCGCCTTTGGCGGCATGTCCTCCGGGAATGGCGGCTTTGACCTGGCCCCTATCCCTGTGGTCGTCGCCAACCTGGACCGCGCCGAGGGCGGCCTGGCCGCGGGCGACGTTCTGGCCGGCGTCCTGGAAGAGAGCCTGCCCGGGCTCATCCAGGCGTCGCGGGTCGAGGACGCAGCTGCCGCCCGGTCGGCTGTCGACCGGCAGCAGGCCGCCGTAGCCGTCATCATCCCCGAGGGCCTGAGCGCCGCCGTCATCCAGCCCGACGGCCGGGCCGCCGTGGAGATCTACCAGGATCCGACCCTGAGCCTCGGACCGGGCATCGTCCAGGGCCTCGTCCGCCACGTCGTAGATGCCTTTGCCGGGGCCAAGATCGCCACCCAGGTGACCGCTGCCCGGTTGGCCGCCCACGGCAGCGCGGTTGATGGCGCGGCCATGCAGAACGTCGCCCAGGAGTACAGCGCCTGGGCGGCCGGAGGCGAGTCGGACGACGGCCACGCGCTGCTGGCCGTCCGCGCCCCGGCGGGCAGCAGCGACGAAGGCGCCGGGCCCCTGGGTTCGGTGCTCGGCCAGATCATGGCCGGCATGATGGTCTTTTACGTCTTTTTCAGCGGCGCTGCGGCGGCCGAGTCCATCCTCCAGGAGGACGAGGCCGGCACCCTGCCCCGTCTCTTTACCACACCCACTCCACGGCCGGCCATCCTGGCGGGCAAGTTCCTGTCCACGTTCCTGTTGCTCGGCGTCCAGGTGACGGTCCTCCTGGTGGTCTCGGCGCTGATCTTTGACATCGACTGGGGTCAGCCTCTGCTGGTGGGTGGTATGGCACTTGGCCTGGTGATCGTGGCCACCGGCTTCGGGCTGCTCATCACCTCTTTGATGCGGGACCGGCGCCAGGCCGGCATCATCTACGGGGGAGTGCTCACCGTCATGGGCATGCTGGGCATGATCGGGGTCTTTACCGCCGGCGTCCAGGGTGCGGACAATCCCCTGTCGACCGCGTCGCTCATCGTGCCCCAGGGTTGGGCGGTGCGCGGCTGGCAGTTGTTGCTAACCGGCGCCGGCAGCGGTGAGGTCATCGTGCCGATGGCCGTCATGTTGGTGGCAGGCGCCGTGTTCTTTATCCTGGGCGCCGTGCGCTTTCAGAAGCGCTTTGCCTGAAGTCTACACCCGGGGCCTACCGGGGCAGCGCACCGAGGAACGGAATCATGCGTGTTCTTGACCTGACGTGGAAAGATCTGAAGCAATTGGCCCGCGACTGGAAGTCGGCCGCGTTTCTGGTGGCCATGCCCATCCTGTTTACCGTGCTCTTTGGCTTTGTCTTCCAGGGGGCTGGCGACGAGGAGGACCCCCGACTGCCGGTTGCCGTCATCGATGGCGACGGCAGCGTGGTCAGCGAACATTTCCTGGCCATGATCGAGGCCTCGCCGGCCATCCGGCCCGTGGTGCCCGAAGAAGGCGACGTCGAAGAGCAGGTGGAGGACGAGGAGCTGGCGGCAGCCGTCTTTCTGCCCCAGGGGCTGGGGCAGCAAGCCCTGTCGCCCGGCGCCGAATTCCCTCGCTTGGAGGTGATCGCCAGTCCCACGTCGCCCGCCGCCAGCGCGGCGATCAGCGCCATTGAGGCCATCACCGGCCGCCTCGCCGGGTCCGTGCAGGCTGCGCACCTGGCGGCCCGGGCCTACGAGGCCCAGGGGGGCACCGCGGACGAAGCCTACCTGCAAGAGGCCCTGGCCGCAGCCGTGGCCGCCTGGCAAGATCCGCCCCTCGCCGTCGAGGCCAGTGCCTCGGGGGCCATCGCCGAACCGGAGGAGGGCGAGGGCAGCCAGGCAAGCCCCTTTGCCCACTCTTCCGCCGGCGTCATGGTCCAGTTTGCCATGGCCGGCATCATGGGCGCCGCCGAGATCCTGGTGATGGAGCGCAAAAAGGGCACCCTGCGCCGCCTGTTAACCACGGCCATCGGCCGGGGGCAGATCATCCTGGGTCACTGGCTGGCCATGTTCGTCATGATCCTGGGGCAGTTGGCCCTGCTCGTCCTCTTTGGCGATCTGATCCTGGGCGTCGGTTACCTGCGCGAGCCCATGGCCATCCTGATCGTGGTCGTTGCCACCGCCCTGTGGACGGCCAGCATGGGACTGTTCATAGGCACCGTCGCCCGAAACGAGGAGCAGGTCATGATGATTACGCTCCTGGCCATGCTGCTCCTGGCGGGTCTGGGCGGTGCCTGGCTCCCCCTGGAGTTCACGGGCGAGGCGTTCCAAACCATCGGCCGCCTGACGCCCACCGCCTGGGCCATCGACGGCCTGGAGAACATTGCCATGCGCGGCCTGGGCTTCAGCTCGGTGCTGCTGCCGGCGGGCATCCTGCTGGGCTTTGCCGTCGCCTTTGCAGCCCTCGCCCTCTGGCGCTTTCGCTTCGAGTAGCCGGCACCGGTCGAGGAGTCCGGATGGGCCCGCGGTCCAGGAGTCCTCGACTTGTCGAGGGAAGATTGCAGGGGTGACGGCCCGGCCTCGACAAGTCGAGGAGTCCGGTACGTGCCCGCTTGGCCCCGACAGGTACGCAAAAACGGCGCCTCTGCGGCGCCGTTTTTGCGTTTGTCGTGCGCGATTCGTCGCGATCTTAGGGCCGGGCGACGACGATCAGCCGGTGCGTATTGCCCGGCGCCTCGTAGGGCCAGCAGGTCACAAGCGTTAGCCGCACGTCGTCGGTAGGGGCGATCCACTGTGCGTTCTGACGGCGCACGCTCTCCGAAACGCCGGCCTCCTGCAGGACGTGGATCTCGTCGACGTGGTAGACGTAGCGCTCCTGGCCGGCAATGAGCGCAATCTCGTCGCCCACCTTCAGGTCGTCGAGGTCGCGAAAGACCTCGGTGTAGATGTTGCGGTGGCCGGAGAGCACCGTGTTCCCCACCTGGCCCGGAAGGGCCGAATTGAAGTGCCAGCCTGCCTCGTTCCTGGGCACCGTCCACTGCAGTGACACCTTGTTGCCGCGGGTGACCTTTTTCCAATACATGGGCACCACCGGCGCATCCAGCCCAACGCTGGGGGCCATGATGCGCGCCGGCGGCTGGCTGACCGGGGTCGGCACCGGCGTGGGCGTGGGCCGCCAGCCAGAGATCCGGCCAACCTGCTCGCGCTCTTGCACCATGTCAAACACCGAGCCGTTGCCCAGGCTCAATGCGTGGGCCGGCCCGGCGGCAGGCAGGGCCACCGCCGTGGGCGTGGGCGGCGGGCTGGTGGGTGTCGGCGTAGAAGTGGCAGTAGCAGGCGGGCGGGTGGGCGGCAGCGTGGGCGATGCCCCGGCTGCCAGGGGTTCCTGGACGGCGACCCCGACATGGGCTGCCGCCTCGGGGGCGGCAGGCCGCGCCTGCGAAAACAGTGGCGAGAAGTGGAGGAATCCCAGAATAGAGAGGACCGCGGCCGCGACCAGGACCCCTTTGAACAACAAAGCGGTTCTGTCCTTCATGGTCTCGTGAGCTCCTTTGCTCTGGATTCCGGCCGCGTTGGGTTCCGGAGGGAGACCCATCGGCGGCAGATTCCTGGACGGACGAGCTGCCGCCGCGACCACGAACGACACCTGGGCGGCTGCTCCAGGGTGCTGCCATTATATCCAGGTTGCGGCACTTGTCAAGTGGGCAAGCACCTCTTTTCGGCTCTGCCAGGCGTGGATGGGCAGCGCGTTGTCCACGCCTTCGCGACGTTTGGCCGACGATTGCGCGCTGCTTTGCCCACGATTTCGCCCGGCCGTGCGGCTGTGGTACAATGCGGCCGTGGCCCCCCGCCTGGCGGCACGAGGGGACTGCCACGCCGGCTTGCAGGCACTGCCAGGGAGGACACCATGAACACGAGCAAAGCGAAGGATGACCTGTTCCGGGGTAAGCTGCTGCGCCTGGCCGCGGCCCGCGACGAGGACGCGGCCGCCATGGCGCGCTGGAGCGAAGACGCGGGCTACATGCGCGATCTGGACACCGACTATGCCCGCCCGCGGCCCGAGCGCGAGTTCAGCCCCCAGGCGTACAGCCAGATGGCCGGTCCCAACTCTATCGAGTTCCGGCTGCGCACCCTGGAGGACGACCGGCTCATCGGGTTCGTCGCCCTACACACCATCGAGTGGAACAACCACGCGGCGATGCTGGCCATCGGCATCGGCGAGGCCGACTACCGGGGCAAGGGGTACGGCGCCGATGCCCTGCGCCTCATCCTGCGCTACGCCTTCGACGAGCTGAACCTCGAGCGTGTCGGCCTCGACGTCATCGCCAGCAACCAGGCCGCCGTGCGCGCCTACGAACGGGCGGGCTTTCGCCGCGAGGGCGCCATGCGCCGCGCCGTCCTGCGCGACGGCCAGGCCTACGACCGGGTAATGATGGGCATCCTCCGGGAGGAGTGGAAGCGCGAAGAAGTGTGAGGGCAGCCGGGAGGAAACGCGACCATCGTCACTCCAGGAGGAGCGTTCCCAGTTTAGCCAAGACCTCCGCCATCGTCCGGCGCCCCAGGCCGCAGATCCTTTCTGCCTCCCGCACTCGCCAGTCCAAGCTCTTGACCTGGTCGGCCAGGATCACCCCTACCACTGCCAGTCCCTCTGGAATCCGGACCTCAAAGGGGTACCCTTTTTCCTGGCTTGTGACAGGGCAATAGATTGCGAGGCCCACCTTTTCATTGTAGGCCAGAGCCCAACCGGTTGAGATTCAGCGGTCACTGCCATCGGTCCTTTCGCCGTCCCTGGTCACGTGACCAGGGACGGCCCTGCCCACCTGGCGAGGCAAAAGACCCCACTGTTGGCCGGTGTACCGTCGGACCGTTTGTGGTACCCTACGAACGACGGCAACCCGCCGTCCTGGAATTGGCCAAGAAGGGAGAAATCTCAAGGTGGAGAGCGAAAGGAGATGGGGGATCGCCGGCGAAACCGCCGCACGCAGTGGAGGGCAGGGCAGGTGAGCGAACCAATGAGCGAGTCGTCGACCGTCAGCCCGGTCCGCCGGTGGGCCACGGCCCATCCCTGGCAGGCCTCGCTCCGGGCCGCGTGGGTTTTGCTCAACCTCCTGCTCGGGGGCGCCTCGGGTGCCTTTCTGGCCTGGGGCCCCCTGGGCGGCACCTGGCCTCTCATGGCGGTCCTGGGCATGGCGGGCGCCATCGTCCCGGCCGCCCTCTGGGCCCGACAGCAAATCGCTGCCATCCAGGGCAGCCACGAGACCGCCCGTCGCTGGCGAAGGAATCTGCTCGGCGGGCAGGCAGCCATTCTGGCGGGAGTTGTCATGCTGTCAGCCGTCCAACTCTATCAGGCCGGCACCTTTGCGCCCCTGGGCCAGGACCGCCTGGCCAATTTTGACCGGCTCTGGCGGGCGATGGACGCCCACTATCCCTACTTCCAGCAAAAGGGCATCCAATGGGAGGAGCTGGCCGCTCGCTACCGGCCGCGAATCGCGGAGGCCTCAAGCGACCAGGAGTACTATCTCCTCATCGAGAACATGCTCGCCGAGTTGAACGATGGTCACACGGGCCTGTCGCCCTCCCTCGCCTTTCAGGCCGACTGTACCTTTGCCTGGACACGGGAGATGGACGGGCAGGCGGTCGTGACGGTCGCTCGCGGCAGCGGGATGCAGGCCGGGCTGGAGGTCGGCAGCGTAATCCTCAGCGTGGACGGCCTGCCCGTGGAGCAAGCCCTCGCCTCCGTGGCCCCCAGCCTGCGCGTGGGATCGACACCCTGGAAGCGGCGCAGTCTCGCCTTTCACAACCTGCTTCACACCCCCTTTGGCAGCCAGCGAGAGATCACCTTCCAGACACCTGCGGGTGAGGAAAGGACGACCACCCTGGCCTGCATCGAGCAGGTGGCCCGGGCGGAAGCGGAGAGTGGCGACGTCTGGGGCCTGCTGCTGCCCACGTACGAGCGACAGATCGTCAGCCGCCGGTTGCCTTCGGGCCTGGGCTACATCGGCATTCCCACCTTTGGTACAGACCTGGTGGCCGATTTCGACGCCGCGCTGGACGAGCTGCTGGACGCGCCCGGGCTGGTCCTGGACCTGCGGGGCAATGGCGGGGGCAACTCGGCCTACGCCGACCAGATGGCCGGCCGCTTCTTGAGCGAGCCTTTCGTCTACGGGCACGACCACTTTCGCGGCCGGCTGCCTCAGCGGGGCTGGCGGGCATCCATCCCATTCAAGGTCGAACCCCGCAAGCCGCTCTACGAGGGGCCGGTGGTGATCATCGTCGAGACGCAGAACATGAGCAGTGCCGAGCAGTTCCTGGTATCGCTGGTGGACAGCGGCCGGGTCCAGACCGTGGGACGCCGCACGGCCGGTGCCAGCGGCAATCCGATCGTGTTCCGCCTGCCCGGAGCGCACAACGTCCGCTTTTCGTCGGCCGACTTTCGACGGAACGACGGAACGCCCATCGAGGGCGTGGGCATTGCCCCCGATGTGGAGGTCGCCTGGACCGTCGAGGATCTGCGCCAGGGCCGGGACTCGGACCTGGCGGCGGCCGAGGCACTGCTGCTCGACAGCCCGGCCCAGGGCCCTCGATAGGGTTCGGATAAAAAGGATCACGATCAAGGAGGAGAAAATGACGGATCAATCCTGGTTTTCGTTGGCATGGGTCCTGGCTGCCGGCTGGCTCGGCTTTGCCATCGCTGCGGTGTTCTCCCACGGGCTGCGGCTTTCGCGCCGCGCCTTCCTGGTGCCCTACGTCGCCATCTCCGGCATCTTTCTCTACGCCTATAGCCGGTGGGGCCAGCTCGACCTGGAGGCGTTGTTCGCCCACAACTGGCACTGGGGTCTGCTCTGTGGAACGCTCGCCACCGCGTTCCTGGTGCTGAACGTGCTGTCTCAGCCGGCCTCCGCCCGGTCTGCCGGCGCGGCTTTGCTCCTCGACGTCGCCTGGGTCGGCGTGGGCTACGGGATCATGGATGCTCTGCTCCTCAACGTGATGCCCGTCGTGGCCGTCTGGGGCGTCTTCTCCGGGGCCGGCTGGCAGGGCAAGCTCGCCATCGGTGCACTGGCACTGCTGGCCAGCTTGTTGGTTACCCTGCTGTATCACCTGGGTTACGGCGAGTTCCGCAACCGGAAGGTCCTGCTGGTCCTGGTCGGGAACGCCGTTATCACCCTGGCCTTCCTGGCCAGCGGCAATCCGCTGGCAGCCATAGTGAGCCACGCCGCCATGCACGTGGCGGCCGTCTTTCGCGGGCCGGAGACCATGCTCCAGCTCCCACCGCACTATGGCGCGCCGCGCAGCCGGGCCGGAGAGGGCTTGTCTCCCTCGGCCCCGAGAGCGAGTTGAGAGGTCATCCATGGGGGTCAAGTTGGAACGCAGGCAGTTTCACAGTGATTGGCGAACGGTGCTGTTCTTTCTCGTGCTGGTGACGTTGCCCACCTTCTGGCCGGTCCTGTTTGCCGTGGAGACCAGGCTGCAAGCGGCCATCGGCACCGCCCTGGCGAGCGCGGTCATCGGCCTGATCGGCTGGTGGTTTATCAGGCGGGAGGGTGTCGGCGCCGAAGACGTGGGGCTGGGCAGGCGCGCCTGGACGAGAGGGCTGGCCCTGTTCCTCGCCTGGTGGGTCCTGGTCACACTGGTGGATCTGGCCGGCCGGTGGATCGCGGGGCTCCTGGACGTTTCCCTGCCGCCCATCGGCAACTATGAATGGACTCTGGCGACGGTCGCCGAGCTAGCCAGCGCATTCATCGTTGTGGCTCTTGCCGAGGAGATTGCCTTTCGCGGCTACCTGCACAACAAGCTCGTGGCCGTCGTCGGACGTCGCTGGCTGGCCATCTTCCTCGCCGCGCTGGCCTTTGGCCTGTGGCACACCCCGGCGGACATTGCCGGGAGTGGGCAGGTCTTGAGTCCTTTCTTGAACGCTCTCCTGTTTGCCCTGGTGGGCCTGGTCTTTTTCCACCTGCCCTACGAGTGGACGGGCCTGTTGCCGTTTCTCGCTCTCTTTCACGGGTGGAACGACTTCTTGCTGCTCCTCACCCTGGAAGCGCCAACGGCAGTGGGGGCAGCCGCCGGCTATGTCTTGATGTGGGTGGTGTTGTGGGCAGGCGGGCGGTTGTCCCGCCGGCACGCCGCGGCGGCCAGGGCCGGAAGCCAGGCAGGGATGTAGGTGATGATGGAACAACTTGTTCGCCGCGTGAGGCGCGCCCGGCAAGCCATCGCGCCCGGACGCCGGGCGTGGCGCGGGGCGGCCTGGGGAGCGATGGCCGTGCCGGCTGTCTTCCTGCTGGTGGCGGCCTTCAGCCTGTTCGGGCGGACGGACATCACGTGGTTCCTGGCCGGCACTCCGCTGGTCATGGCTTCCTTTGCCCTTGCCGGCGGCCTGGTGGTCCTGATCCTGCGCGCTCTTCAAGCCATCCCGGCTTTCTATTCCTGGGCGGTGGTCACCGCCGTCCTCGTACTGGCCTACATGGTCCTGGTAGCCATGAGCGTGTCCATCGGCATCCTGAGCGTGGGCCTGGGCCTGGTGGCCCTGGCCTCGCTGGTGGGGGCCGCGATTGCCGTGCTGGTCCGAGCGGGCGGTTCCCCGCTCTCACGGCCCAGGCGGGCCATCGCCGCCGGCGGGCTGGTCCTCGGGCTTATCGGGCTCGTGGCCGGGGGCGCCTGGCTCCTCGACGCGGGGTCGACGCCACCCGGCTCGCTAAACGCCGGGGCCGGCGACCGGGCCGAGCCCCTGGCCCTGCCCGATCCGTCCCGGCCGGGCCCCTACTCCGTGGGCACGCTGTTCTACGGCAGCGGCGACGACCGGCGGCGCCCGGAATATGGCGCGGACGTCGATCTGCACACCCAGCCGGTCGACGGCGCGCTCCTGGTCGAAGGTTGGAGCCCGCTGCGCACCGCTTACTGGGGCTTTGGCCCTGAGGCGCTGCCCCTGAACGGGCGGGTGTGGTATCCGGTGCCTGCCGCCGGCGAAACCAGGGAAGCGGCAGGCCCCTTCCCCCTGGTGCTCATCCTCCACGGCCAGCACCCCATGGACGAGTATTCCGATCCCGGCTACGCCTACCTGGGCGAGCTGCTGGCCAGCCGGGGTTTTGTCGCAGCCTCGGTTGATCAGAATTTCCTCAACCTCTCCCCTTTGGTGGACCTGCTGATGTTCCAGTCGCTGACCGACGCCGACGACCTGCGCGGCTGGCTGCTCCTGGAACACCTGCGGGCCTGGCGAGACTGGAACGACAGCCCGGGCTCGCCCTTTTACCGGATGCTGGACCTGGATCGCGTCGCCCTCATCGGGCACTCTCGAGGCGGCCAGGCGGTGGCCGTGGCGGCGGCCTTCAATGGGCTGCCCTGCTACCCGGACGATGCGTCCCTTTCCTTTGACTACGGCTTTGGCATCCGCTCGGTGGTGGCCTTTGCGCCCGTGGACGGCAGCTACCGGCCGGCGCAGCAGGAGATAACCCTGGAGAACGTCAACTATCTGGTGCTTCACGGCGCCCACGACATGGACGTTTTCACGTTTCAGGGGAGCAGGCAGTATTCTCGCGTGCGCTTTAGCGGGGGCGATTGGTTCAAGGCCGCGGTGTACATCTATGGCGCCAACCATGGGCAGTTCAACACGGTGTGGGGGCGCAAGGATCTTTTTGAGCCGATCATGCGCGTCTTTAACCTGGAGCAACTCATGCCCGGCGAGGAACAGAGACAGGTGGCCCGGGTGACCGTCGGCGCATTCCTGGAGGCGACGCTGCGGGACGAGCCCGGATATCGTGCTCTCTTTCAGAATCTCGCCCGGGGGAGGGCATGGCTGCCCGACACGATCTACCTGGCCCAGTACCAGGATGCGGCCACCCAGATAGTTTGCGGCTACGAGGAGGACGTCGACCTGGCATCGACCACACTCCCTGGCGGCATGCTGGCCGGCGAGAACCTGGCCGTCTGGCGCGAAGGGCCGGTCCCTGCCAAGTGGCAGACCCTGGGCGACCAGGTAGTGTACCTGGGCTGGGATGCGGAGGCCGGGCAGGCAGTTCCGAGCTATGAGATTCGCCTCCCGCAGCAGGGCCCCTCGTTGACGGCGGAAAGCGTCCTGGTCCTGGCCATGGCCGATACGGGCCAGGACCCCACGCCCGGGCGGAACAGCCCGGAGGACGCCAGGGTCCCCATTGACCTGACGTTGGAGGTGGTGGACGGCGCGGGCCAGGCGGCTCACCTGGCCATCAGCCACGTTTCGCCCCTGCAACCACCCCTGGAAGGGCACCTCGGCAAGGCCAGGTTCATGTCGTTCTTTCCTGCCTCCGAGCCGGTGCTGCAGCACTTCGAGTTTCTATTGGCCGATTTCGTCGCCGCCAACCCTGCCTTCGACCCGGCGCGCCTCGCCCGCGTGCGTTTCGTGTTCGACCGTACCGCAGCCGGCGTCGTCGTCGTGGACAACGTTGGCTTCCGGGCCCCCACACCCTGAGCGGTTGACGGGAGTCTGCTCCGTGAGTATAATGGGAGCACGATGACAATGACGGTTGACAAATTGCTGGCACGAGAGCGCCCCGGCGTTCTGCACTTTGGCGGCGCGCGCATGGCCTTGCTCGACATCGAGGCCGGTTTCTGGGGCCTGCGGCGGCAGCTCGAGGCCCTGGTCGGCCGCCAGCTGGCGGATTCGGTTTTGCAGCAGGCAGGCGCGAACGGTGGCGCTTCTTTTGCCCGCTCCTTCAGCGGCCAGGCGGGCGACGTCCAGGCATTGCGGGACTGCATAGCCGCTTACGAGGCCGCGGGCTTTGGCCGGTTCGAGGTGGTGGAGATACTCTGGCCCTTCGCTCCGCCTCAGGACAAGCCCTTCGCTCCGCCTCAGGACGTGCCTACTCCCGCAACGCACGACGCCCACCCGGGCCGGGTGCTCATCCGCGCCTACGATACGGTCGAAGCCTCGGCCGCACACCAACACCAGGAGCACGCGACCACTCCGCGGTGCGCCTACACCGCCGGCGTGCTGGTCGGTTTTGTCAACGTGCTAACGGGCCGGCAGGATATTGTTTGCATCCAGCACACCTGCCAGGCCCAGGGCGCCGATTCCTGCCTCTTCGAGCTTCTGCCGGCTGCTGCCGCCGGGCACGCTCCCAGCGTGGCCTTTGCACCGGACCCGGGGCTGGGCAGGCAACTCCACCTGCTGGACATCCTTTTCGAGCGAATGCCCATGGGCATCGCTATTTTCGACCGGGAATATCGCATCCGGCGCTACAACGCCACGTGGGACGCCTTTGCCAGGCAGTACGCGCCCCCCAGCGCCACGCCGTTGGCCCCCGGCGTCTACTACTTTGACCACCTGCCCGGCTCGGAGCCGACCGTGCTCCCCTTGTTCGAGCGAGTGTTGGCCGGCGAAACCATCCGCCACGACGCCTTGCGCTTCGAGTCGGGGGGAATCGTCAGCTACTGGGACGTCGTCCTGGCTCCCCTCCTGGAGGACGGAGACGTCACCGGCATTCTCAACGTCACCATCGACGCTACCAACCGGGTGCAGACGCAGCAGGAGCTGGAAAGGACGCTGGACACCCTCCGCCAGCGGGAAGAACGCCTGGCGCTGGTGATGGAGGGCATCAACGACGGCGTCTGGGATTGGGACGTGGAGAGCGGCGACGTCTATTTCTCGTCCCGTTGGAAGTCGATGCTCGGCTATGCCGAGGACGAGATCCCTGACGTGTTCGAGTCGTGGGAAATGCTCATCCATCCGGACGATCGAGAGCGAGCCCTGGCCGCTGTCGAGGAACACATCGAGGGGCGCGTGCCCCACTTCCGCCTGGAGCATCGGCTGCGGCACAAGGATGGCGACTACCGCTGGATCCTGGCCCGGGGCAAGGTGCGCCAGCGCCCGGACGGCGTGCCCTATCGCCTCGTCGGCTCGCACACCGACATCACCGAGCAAAAGCGCGCCGAGGAGAACCTGCGCTACCGCGCCGCCTTCGAAAACCTGGTCAGCACCATCTCCACGGACTTTATCAACATGCCCCTGGACAAGATCGACAGTGGCATTCAGCGGGCGTTGCAGACCATCGGCCAATTCACGGGCGTGGACCGCAGCTACGTGTTTCGCTTCTCCGAAGACCGCACCCGCATGGACTGCACCCACGAGTGGTGCGCGCCCGGCGTCGAACCTCAGATCGATCGCATGCAAAGCGTACCCGTGGACAACTCTGCCTGGTCCAACCGCCAGTTGCTTGGCGGCGAGATCCTGCACGTGCCCAGCGTGGCCGACCTGCCTCCGGAGGCGGACGCTGAGCGCCGGGAGTTCCATCTCCAGAAGATCCTCTCTGTGGTTGCCGTCCCCGTGGGCTACCGGGGTTCAACCATTGGCTTTCTCGGCTTTGACTCGGTCCGCGAGGAAAAGACCTGGTACGAGGAAAGCATCCAACTGCTGCGCCTCGTGGGCACGGTCTTTGCCAACGCCATGGAACACCAGCGCGCTCAGGCCATCCAGGCGGGGCAGAACGAGTACCTCGAGCTGTTGGCCACCGGCGGCGAGTTTTCGGAGACGCTGCACACCCTGGTGCGCATCATCGAGGAGCAGTGGCCCGGCATGCTGGGCCTGGTGTTGCTGCTCGACGAGGACCGGCGGCACTTGCACCTGGGCGCGTCCGTCAGCCTGCCCCAGGAGTACGTCGAGTCCATCGAGGGGCTGGAGATCGGCCCCCGCGTTGGCTCGTGCGGCACGGCCAGCCATTTGGGGCGGCGCGTCATCGTCCAGGACATTGCCACCGACGATCGCTGGGTGGATTTGCGCGAACTGGCCCTGACCCACGGCCTGCGCGCCTGCTGGTCAGAGCCGGTCTTTTCGCCTGCCGGAGACGTCGTCGGCACCTTTGCCATGTACTATCGCCAGCCGCGGGCCCCCACCAGGGCGGAGCTGAAAACCATCGAGACGGCCGCGCACCTTGTCGGCGTGGCCGTCGAGCACAAGCAAGCCCAGGAAGCGCTGCGCGAAAGCCAACGACGGTTGACCACTCTCATCAGCAACTTGCCCGGCATGGCCTATCGCTGCCGTAACGACTCGAGCTGGACGATGGAGTTTGTGAGCGAGGGTGCCCTGGAGCTAACCGGCTACCCGCCCCAGGCACTCATCGGCAACCAGGAGATCTCGTACGCCGGGTTGATCCACGAGGATGACAGGGACGCGGTGTGGGCCGAGGTCCAAGCCGCCCTGAAAGAATCCCGCCCGTATCAGCTCACCTATCGCCTCGTCACGCCCGTGGGCGAGAAGTGGGTGTGGGAGCAGGGGCGGGGCGTCGTGGGACCCCGCGACAGGGTCGTGGCCCTGGAGGGCTTTTGCACCGACATCACCGAGCGTGTCATGGCGCAACGCAACCTGGAGCAACGAGTAGAGGAGCGCACGAACGAGCTTTCCACGCTTCTGGAGGTTTCGCACAACGTCAGCTCTACCCTGGAGCTGAACCCTCTCCTCGACCTCATCCTGGACCAATTGCGCTCGGTCATCGACTATACCGGAGCGTCGGTCCTGACCCTCAAGGACGGCTATCTCTCGGTCCAGGCCTATCGCGGCCCCATTCCCCAGGAGCAGGTGCTCGCCCTGCGCTTTCCCCTGGAAAGCGCCCACGTCAATCGCCAGGTCATAGAGGAGCGATTGCCGCTGGTCATTCCCGACGTCCTGGACGACACACCGCTGGCTCACAAGTTCAGGCAGACAGCGGGCGACCAACTGGAGTCGGTGTTTGGCTACGTCCGCTCGTGGCTGGGGGTGCCGCTGACCGTGAAAGGGGCAGTCATCGGCATGCTGACCCTGGACCACAGCCAGCCCGACTTTTTTATGGCCCAGCGCGCGGACCTGGTCCTGACCTTTGCCAACCACGTGGCCGTTGCCGTGGACAACGCGCGCCTGTACGCCCAGGCAGAAGAATCGGCCGTGGTCGCCGAACGCAGCCGGCTGGCCCGCGACCTGCACGACGCCGTGACCCAGACCCTGTTTTCGGCGAGCCTCATCGCCGAGGTGCTGCCCCGCCTGTGGGACCGCAACCCCGACGAAGGGCGGCGGCGCCTGGCCGAGCTGCGAGAGCTGACCCGGGGCGCCTTGGCTGAGATGCGCACCCTCCTCCTGGAGCTGCGTCCCGCGGCCCTGGAAGAGGCCAACCTGCGCGACCTCCTGCACCAGCTCGCCGAATCCATCACCGGCCGGGCGCGCGTGCCCGTTGCCCTGGAAGTGGAGGGTGAGTGCGACCTGGAGGTCGAGGTCAAGATCGCCCTCTATCGCATCGCCCAGGAGGCGCTGAACAACGTCGCCAAGCACTCGGCCGCGTCAGCAGCGACCATGCGCCTGATCTGCCGGCCCAGGCAAGTGGAGCTGTCTGTTTGCGACGATGGCCTGGGCTTTGACCCGGACTCCCGGCCCCTGAACAGCCTGGGCCTGGGGATCATGCGCGAGCGCGCGGAGGCCATCGGCGCGGCGCTCACGCTTGACAGCCAGCCCGGCTGCGGCACCCGGATTACAGTCTTATGGAGGAATTCTGGCCGATGACTGATCCCCTTCCCATTCGCGTCCTGTTGGTGGACGACCACGCCGTGGTGCGGAGTGGTCTGAGCGCCTTTCTGCTGGCCTTTGACGACCTGGAGCTGGTCGGTGAGGCGGGCAGCGGCGAGGAGGCCGTGCGCCTGTGCGACCGGGTCCGGCCCGACGTGGTTCTGATGGACCTGGTGATGCCCGGCATGGATGGGGCGCAGGCCACCCGGGCCATCCGCGAGAAATGTCCCGACATCCAGGTCATCGCCCTGACCAGTTTCAAGGAAAAAGAGCTGGTCGAGGGCGCCATGGAGGCGGGCGCCATCGGCTACCTGCTCAAGAACGTCTCCGCCGAGGAGCTGGCCCGCGCCATCCGCGAAGCCCACGCCGGGCGGCCCAGCCTGGCCCCCGAGGCGGCCCAGGTCCTGATCCAGTCGCGGCGCGATCCGCCAAGGGTTGGCTTTGACCTTAGCGAGCGAGAGCGCGAGGTGCTGGCCCTCCTGGTCGAGGGCTTGAACAATCCCGAGATCGCCGAGCGGCTCGTGGTCAGCCGCTCGACCGTCAAGTTCCACGTCAGCAGCATCCTATCCAAGCTTGGCGCCGCCAGCCGCACCGAGGCGGTGGCCCTGGCCATGAAGGAGGGGCTGCTTGGCTAGCAAAAGCTGGCCATCTGACCAGGGCCAAAACCCCCCAGGTGCCTGGTGCATCCGGGGGGTTTTCGATCTAGACTACCCTCGACAGCGTCTACTATAGGACCAAGACGTTCGAGGAGGACATTCAATGGTGAAGAAACAGTCAGTCAGTGCTTTGGTGGTTATTGCCCTGCTGGGCCTGCTGGGTGCCTGCGCACAGGGCGAGGCCCCAACTCCGACCCCGGCCCCGGCGGCGCGCCATCCCTTCAGGGTGGACGTCCGGGGCGAGGACGGAACCGTGGTGACGCTGGACGCCCATAGCGACGGCTATCGCCCTGGATCAACAGACCGCGCACAGTTGGCCGTCGTGAACACCATGGATCAACCATGGAACGGCCGGGTATGCTTGCAGATGCTGGAGCCGTCGCCCTCCACGGTCATCATTCCACTGGCGGAAGAAGCCTTTGAGCTGATGCCCGGGAACGGACTCAACCGCGACGTCCAGTTTGACGTGCCTGCCGGCCTTGCCCGCGGCACCTACGGGCTGGCGCTGGTGATCCACACACCCAACGGCCCCAGCACGAGCGTGACCACGGTCCACGTGGGCGAGGGCGAGCCAGCACCGTTCGCGGGCGAATGGCCGTGGGCAGCCGCCGTGATGGCCTGCCCCGCGCCCTGAGTGCCGGCCGGTTGAGCCGTACAGCATAGGAGACATCATGGAAAGCCAAAGCAAAAACGTAAACGACACCAGGACCGAGCTCTACGCGGGAGGCGGCCTGGCCCTCGGTGCCGCCCTTGGCCTGCTGTTTGGCCTGCTTCTCTTTGAGAATTTGGCGTTTGGCTGCGTCATTGGCGCCGTCGCGGGCCTGGTGATAGGCGCGGGGACCGCGCAAGAGTGTCGCAGGATAGGGTGACAGACCGGCCCGCCGTGGGCCCTGTTTGCCCTCGATCTCGCCGGCTTGAACGGGTCGCCGCCCTCGAACCACCAGGGCGGCGGCGCCAAGGAGACAACGATGTTCAATTGGCCCTTGTTCCTGGTGTTGGTCCTCGCCTGTGTTCCCGGAGTGTTGGTCACCATTCCGAACGCGATCCAGGTGACCGTGGCAGCCGCCGGCAGCCTGCCGGCAGGCAGAACCCTGCCATCCAGGCGGACGATACTCGTTGCCAGCCTGGTCCAGACGATGCTCCTGGTGGTCCTCGCCGCGGCCGCCGGTACCGCCCTGGCCCCGCGGGTGGGCCTGGCCGCCCCGTTTTTCGAGGCGCTGGTATCCGGGGGCCTGGTGTGGGATGCGTTCGTGTCGCAGGCCTTCCCGGCGCTGCCCCTGGGAGTTGGCGGGGCGCTGATCCTGGTCGCCGCCTACTATCTCCATTTCCGGCCGCGCCTGGATGAGCGGACCCTGCGCCATATGGAGGGCCTGCGCATGAGCCTGGGGGTGTGGGCGCGGCTGCTCTATGGTGGCATCGTGGAAGAGGTCATGTTTCGCTGGGGTGTCATGACGCTGCTGGTGTGGATCGGTAGCCTGCTGTTCGGCAGTCCGACGCCGGCAGTCGTCTGGACAGTCATTGTCATTTCCGGCGTTCTTTTCGGTCTCGGGCACGTGCCCAGCTACCGGGCGGCCGGCTGCCAGGTGACGCCCATGTTTCTGGCGACGGCCATCGTCCTCAACCTGTGGGCCACGCTCCTCTGCGGCTGGCTGTTCTGGCAGTACGGGCTGCTGGCGGCCATGCTCGCCCACATGCTCTACCACCTGGTGTGGCTGCCTTTTGACCTGCACTTTGCCGGGAGACTTCTGAGCCAGGAATCGCAGCCATGATGGACAGAAGGAACGCGCGAGCCGATGATGCCGACAAACAGGCGTTGATCAAGCGGCTGCGCTACCTGTGGACCGGGGAGCTGTTCAACGTCTTCTTTCAGCCGGCCCTGGCAATGCTCGTCGCCCGCATGCTGGAGCAGCCAATCGGCCTGTTCGCCATCTATAGCGCCGCCCTGGCCGTCTGGCTGTTACTCCAGGGGGCGGCATATTGGTTGCTCAAGCTCCGCGCCGTCAAGACGGATTCAGACATAGAGGGCAAACACCTGCGCTGGTTCGCCGCATTCAAACGGATGAACTGGGCACTGATCGCGTTGCTACCCACGCTGCTGGTCATCAAGGCGCTCGTGGGCACGCCATTCCGCTCCAGCGTGGATGTTGTCATCGGGCTGGGTTTCTACGTCCTGGCCGTTCTGGAGCAGGTCAACTACTATCACTACCAGCTCATGTACGACTACCGCTCCGATCTGCGCCGGCTCCGCCGCGAGAAACGGCTCAAGCGATCCAGCCTGTATCGCGCGCTGGAGAGGCTCGACCAGCAGGGAGACCTAAGGTGAAAAGTCGTGTGAGAGATGCCGGCCGGGGCGAGCCAAGCTCGCCCCGGCACAGGACGGTTCGTTAGTTGTTCCGCAGGATGAGGGGCAGGTAGGTGCGGTTCGTGCCTCCCACAAGGGCGAACCGGCTGAAGTGACACACCGGCACCACCAGCTCGTTGATCTCCGGGTAGCGTCCATAGGCTGTCAGCAGCCAGCCACAGTCTTCGACCGCGTCCACCCAAGCTGTGCCATTCCAGGTATAGAGGTACAACTCGTCCTCTATTAATCCGGCAATGTCCGCGTCGCCATAGCTGAGGGTCAAGGTCACTGTCTCGCCAAGAGCATAGTCCTCAAGGCAGTCCCCATCCTGGCAGACCTGCAGATCGAAGGACAAGTTGCCTAGGCGAAAGCCGCCAGGACGGCTTTCCTCGACGACGATGTCAGGCGTGTAGACGACCGCACTGTTCTCCGCAAGGGCGCCGGCCGGCGCCGCAAGGGCGGTGGTGCTCTCCGAAGCGTTGGCAAAGGTCAACGTGATGTCGACCGTGGCATCCACCGCTTCCACGGTCGGCTGTGGTCCCTTGGACAGAGCATAGTAGTAGGGTGGGCGTGCCGGACTGTAATAGTAGCCGCGCACCTCGGTCGCTTCGTAGTGCTGCCCGATGGGCTGAACGCCCCACGCGGCTGCCGCCTGCTCGTAAGACATGTTCTGCAGCCCCTCGTAGCAGGTCTGTGCCGCTACCAGCTCGGCCTCTGCGATGCACTCTTGTACCTTGGCATCGAACGCGTCGGCCATGGCCGGCGGAAACCCTTGATACGAGCCGAACCCTCCCTGGCTGTGCAAATAGGGATGGACCCAGTTGTGTGGGTGATGATAGTCTTCGCTCCACGCGCCAAGGTAGGCCGGCATCTGGCGCGCGCCTACAGCGTCCAGCAAATGGGACCAGGGCAAGCTGATCACGTTGACCTGGAACGCGGGGTTGATGGACGACAGGGTTTGTGCCAAGGTTTCCAGGATGTGCTTTCGCACCAGGTTGCCTTCGTTGTAGGCGACCGTCATCGAAAACCCTTGGGCCCATACCTGCCCACCCCACGCCGCCTGGAACTCTTGCGTGCTCAAGGCGACATTGTGCTCGTAGACAGCCTGCATCTCATTGTAGCCCAGCATTCCACTGGGAATCGGCCCCCTGGCGCGAACAGCTTCGCCTCCATAAGCGTCGTTGATGGCGGCATCCCAGTTCATGGCATAGTTGAACGCCTTTCGCACGTGGAGGTCGGCAAAAAAGTCGCCGGGGATGCCATCCCCGTCCAGGGTGCCACTGCCGATGTAAGGGTTGGTGTTGAGACTGATGTTGTAGCAGAAAAGCAGCGGGGTCTGTGCCATCGTAGGGAGGGCGCGGAAGTGGCGCAAGCTGCCGATGTCAGGGTTCACCAGCAATGGCGTTCGATCCTCGAACCCTTCGTAAACACCCCACACCAACGGGTCCAGCTCGGCGGCATTCGTTTGTGGCACATAGATCGTGTCGGCCTCGCCGTTGAGCAGCATGTCCTTGCGGGCTTCCCAGTCCGCCACGGCTCGTACAAACACCGTTTCGAAGGCGGCCGGGCCATTAGGCCCCTCTTCCCAGGCAGGCTCTGTGCGCCAGTAGCCATCAAAGCGACTGAGGCGCACTTCACCCGGGATCCAGTGGTCGAAGCGGAAGGGCCCGGTTCCGTTCATTTGGTCATACAGCGGGCTGCCCTGGGCTGGCGGGTTGTGATAGTCCCGCCAGGTCGCACAGTCGCCGTTCCAATCGCCGGTGGCAGTCATCCATTCCTGATCCAGTATCGACGCCGATCGGTGGGTCAGAATCTCAAGAAATGGGCCAAAGGCATTGACCAGGTGAAAGGTCACGGTGCCGCCCACATCGTCATAGGTCACCGAGTCCTTCACGGCCTGGCACTTGGCGGCATCGTCGCCGGGGATGTCCTCTACGTCGTTGACGTCGAGCAGCGGCGACAACAGCATCCACATGGGGCCAGAGCCGCGGTCCTGCAGCATGCCCCGCCAGAAGCTGTAGGCCACGTCGTGGGGCTGCAGCGTGCCACCTTCGTGAAAGGCAACACCCGAGCGAATGACAAAGGTGTACGTCTTGGCGTCGGCGGAGATGCTCCAGCTTTTACCCAGTAGCGGAATATAGGCCGCCGGGTCCTCGCGCCTTTGCATGAGCAAAGTCTCATAGACCTGGGCGATGATTTGCGCGCTCGCGGAGTCATACATCCAGTGCGGATCCAAGGAGTCTGGGTCGCTCGAAACCACGTCGACATAGGTCGTGAAGGGCAGAGACGCAGCACGTGCTCTGGGGCTTGGGTCAGCCGTCGCACTGCCCGCCTCCTGGGCAACAGCAGGCTGCGCCTCCAGGCTGACGAGCAGTAGTCCGATGAGCAAAGTCAAGGCCACCAGCAAACCCAGGACAGGCTTCTTTCTCGGTTGGTTCTTCATTTGTGCCTCCTTGTGATTGTTCCAACAGAAAAACAATGCGTGACAGCGTGCGCGATGTGTGGGGAAGAACGCGCAACTGTGGGTACCTTCCCCCAGAAGATTTTTGGCTCTGCGTCACCTCCTTTCGCCACGCAGAGCAGTGATACAGAAGACGGGTCAGCCGCTACTGGCCCATCATCGAACCACGTCAAGTATTCGGGGGCAATACATCCCTGAGTGAGGGGCGAGGCTCTGGCTCTCTGCCCCGCCACTGCCCGTAGCACACGCCAAGTCGGGGATGCGCCACAGAAACGCCGGGGGCGCACCTGCCCTGATCCAAGCCAGACAATTGCTACACTGCAACACGCACGTTACTTGATAGGGATCGGCGGTCATCCCTCCTGAACAGCCGTTTCACAGGCGTCAGACGCTGGACGCTGGCGAACGATGGGAATTGCCCATAACCGGATATCGCCGGCTATTTGGAGGCGTCAGAAGACGCTAGAATTCTACAACATGCCGGCAGAAATGTCAAATCCAAGTTTGGCCATCTGACCAGGACCTAACACCCCAGATGCCTGGTGCGTCCCGGGGGTTTTCGATGTAGACTAGCCTCGACAGCGTCTACTTTAGGACCAAGACGCTCGAGGAGGACAATCAATGGCCAGGAAACCGATGGTCGGGGTTTTTGGCGTTCTTGCCCTGCTGAGTCTTCTGGGTGCCTGCGTGCAGAGCGCTATCTGCCAGTCAGACGGCCCGTATAGATAGGGAAAGAAACAATATGCTGGACCACCTGGCCTGGCTGCCCTTTGACCTGCACTTTGCCGGTAGACTGCTGGCCCAGGAATCGAGGTCATGATGGAGACAAGGAACGCGCGAGCGGACGACTCGGATAAACGAGCGCTGATCAAGCGGCTGCGCTACCTGTGGACCGGGGAGCTGTTCAACGTCTTCTATTTGCCGGCCATGGCGCTCCTGGTTGCCCGCTCGCTCGGGGAGGCACCCGGCCTGTTCGCCATCTATAGCGCCGCCCTGGCCGTCTGGCTGTTACTCCAGGGGGCGGCCTATTGGTTGCTCAAGCTCCGTGCCGTCAAGACGGATTCAGACATAGAGCGCAAACACCTGCGCTGGTTCGCCGCATTCAAACGGATGAACTGGGCACTGATCGCGTTGCTGCCCGCGCTGCTGGCCATCAAGGCGCTCGTGGGCACGCCATTCCGCTCCAGCGTGGATGTTATCATTGGGCTGGGTTTCTACGTCCTGGCCGTTCTGGAGCAGGTCAACTACTATCACTACCAGCTCATGTACGACTACCGCTCCGATCTGCGCCGGCTCCGCCGCGAGAAACGGCTCAAGCGATCCAGCCTGTATCGCGCGCTGGAGAGGCTCGACCAAAGGGCGAGCTGGCTGAAGTGACATACCGGCGCCACCTGATCGAGGTCTATGTTTGCTCCGGTCCATACACTATGGCACCCGTGTCCTGATCCTGGATCAAGGAATCTGCTGAATAGGGCAAGAATCGAAGGGCCATGACTATATCCCCCGCCGCACCAGCCACGTTAAAGATCACAAATAGGCTGAGCATCGACACAGCGCCAACGGGTACGATCAGGATCGACAACAGCCCCACAAGTGTCAACAGCACAAGTGGAGCCAGCCCGACAATCAGGAACTGGTTGCGGGGGAAATAAACATCTGGTGGCGCTGCCGCATACAAGAACAGGCCTTTGACGCCAAACAGGGGCCGTTGGCCTGCAAACCACCAGAAAAACAGGCCATGCACCAGCTCGTGGACGGGCAACATCACCACAAGCGCGACAGCGATCTCGATGATCGGCAGCCCAAAGGACAAAGCTCCGTCGGGCGTGACGGTCAGCATATTGCGGAACGCCAGCCCTTCCAGGGCAGCAGGACGCAGGAGATGGATGAATTGCACGAGGAACCAGGCAACGGCAAAGAGCAGCACCATGCCGAGGGCGACGGCGCCGGCCATCGCCGTCTTGCTCTGGGTCAAGTCGAGAGTCGCTCGTTGGCGATAGCCTGGCGGGAGCGCCCTGGTTGCCTTCACAAAACAAACCTTTCTGGCTTTTCGTCTTGCGGCATCCGCCATCTGAACACGATACCCACCAGGATCCCGTTTCCTGGAATGGTGCCAGCCCGCACTTTTACTCTATCGACAATGGAGGGCCAAGCAACTCCATGTCGTGCGCGCGCCAAAGCTCCGGGTCCTGCGGCGGCATGGCGTTATGCTGGGTCACGTGGCGAAAGAAGGCCTCCATTTTGCCCGGGGGGTTGAACGCAATCAAGATCCGGCCGCGCGTTTCGCCAACGTACGCCCAGGCGTGGGGCACCATCCGCGGTCCAAAAAGGGAATCGCCCGGCCGCAGGACGGTCCGTTCTGATCCGACTTCAAAGACAAATTCGCCCTCAATCGCGTAGAACCACTCGTCCTGGTGATAATGCAAGTGTCGAGCAGGGCCTCCCTTCTCTCGAAAAGTGTTTTCTAGAATGAACAGGCCGCTGCTTTCCTGCATCGATACCTTGAAGGCAATGGAACTTACCCCGAGTCCCCGATACTCGCCGAACCGGTCTTCCCCTGCTGCGACTCGCAGCAGGGAGTTGGCAGGCTGCATGGATTCGTTCACAAGGTCTCCTTCTTCCGGGCTGAATGCGTGTTTGGCGCTGCACTGCTGATTGTAACACCTCGCGTCGTGGCTGCCAGTAAGCAGGCACACAACTTGTTAGATATACATTATACTTATTAATCATATTCTGCGCAAGAGGGAAACGTCTGGATTCCGCACGTTACCTTGATTACATACGGGCGCACCTGCCGATGTTATCATCAGATTGACATTTTTCGCCAAAATGGTATTTGCCTGAAGGGAGAACCAATGGCCAATCGTCTGGAAAAGGAGACCAGTCCCTACCTGCTGCAACACGCAGACAACCCCGTGGACTGGTTCCCCTGGAGCGAAGAAGCCCTGCATAAGGCCCAGGAAGAGGACAAGCCCATTTTCTTGAGCATCGGCTACTCGGCCTGTCACTGGTGCCACGTCATGGCCCACGAGTCCTTCGAAGATCCCCGCGTGGCCGAGATCATGAACGCCCATTTCGTCAACGTCAAGGTCGACCGCGAGGAGCGGCCCGACCTGGACCAGGTGTACATGAGCGCCGTGCAGGCAATGACGGGCAGCGGCGGCTGGCCCATGTCGGTCTTTCTCACGCCCGAGGGCGAGCCGTTCTACGGCGGCACCTACTTTCCCCCGCAGCAGCGTCACGGCATGCCTTCCTTTGCCCAGGTGCTCCTGGCCGTGGCCGACGCCTGGCAGAACCGGCGCGAGGAGCTCGTCCGCGGCGGCCAGCAACTTGCAACCACCCTCGCCCAGCAGGCGGCCCTGGGGGCGAGCGAAGGACAGGAGTTGACCGAAGAGACGCTGCATGCTGCCTTCCAGCGGCTGGAAGAGCAATTCGACAGGGAGCACGGCGGCTGGGATGCCGCACCCAAGTTCCCCCAGCCCATGGCCCTGGAGTTCCTCCTCCGCTACCATCACAGCACCGGCAATGCCGGTACCCTGGAGATGGTTCGCCAGACACTGGATGCCATGGCCCGCGGCGGGATGTACGACCAGGTCGGCGGCGGCTTTCACCGCTACTCCGTGGACAACTATTGGCTTGTGCCCCACTTTGAGAAGATGCTCTACGACAACGCCCAGCTCGCCCGCGTCTACCTCCACGCCTGGCAGGTGACCGGCAATGCGTTCTTCCGCACCATCGCCGAAGAGATCCTGGATTATGTCATGCGCGAGATGCTGGATCCCGACGGCGGCTTTTACTCCACCCAGGACGCCGACAGCGAGGGCGAGGAGGGCAAGTACTTTGTCTGGACCCCCGACGAGATCCGGGCCGTCCTGGGCGACGAGGCGGACGACTTTATGCGGGCCTACGGCGTGACCGCCGGGGGT
>DAOUHB010000096.1:0-5453 GCA_034428935.1 Anaerolineae bacterium
CAGGACGATGGAGACGAGAGCAATGAGGGCCACCTGGTTGGACATGCTGGTGGACAGGGACCGCAGGCCCGACTCGAGGGCCCCGACATAGATGCTGCCTACGACGTCGCCGGTATAGCTGCGCAGCGGCTCGTAGCGCGTGATGTACCACTTGTCGACGACGTAGGCGCGTCCCACATAGTCCAGCCCCTGGAGCAGCACGCGCTGGTAGACGTCCTCGGAGATGCGGGTGCCCACGGCCCGCTCTTCGTGTTCGGTCATGACGTTGGTGGAGACGCGCATGTCGCCGAAAAAGATGGTGACCGTGTCGACGCCGGCGACCTCCTTGATGCGATCCACCAGCGTAAAGTCGTTGTTCAGCAGGTGAGCGGAGAGGACGGCGCCCACGACCCGGCCGTCGTCCCCCGTCAGCGGCCTGACGCCCATGAGCGCCAGCCCGGCCGTCCCTTCCCGCGGGTCAAAGGGCTCGGGCATGGCCCTGGGCGTGTCCACCAGGGCGATGAGTGCCTGGTCGTCGAGGCCGACCTGCTGCAACAGTTCCGCCGGCGCGATCTCGGTCGCCGCCTGGGGCTCGCCCGTGGCCAGCACCTCTTCCACGATGGGCAGGCCAGCCAGGCTGCCCGACGTGAGCATGGGCAGCAGCTCGTTCTCCGCCGAAATGACCCGGCCGACGACAATGTTGCCGCGGGCGTCGAGGACGGCAATGACGTGGGTGCCGCCCAGGGACAGGACGGTGATCTTGTTGGTGATCTGCTGGTCGATGAGCCGCTGCGCGTCGGGCCGGTCGCGGATGGCGTCGGGGAGGGCGTCGTTCACCCAGGGGTCGAGGGCCAACCGGTAGCTGATGGCGGCCACTTCGTCCAGCTTGAGCCCGTAGAAGGCGTTTGCCAGGTCCATGTCGCGGGCCACCAGGTCGGTCTCGGCCGTCTCCAGGTAGTCGCGGATTACCTGCGACACGGCCAGCGCATTCAGGCCCACGGTGAGGGCAGCCACCAGGGAAAAACAGGCAACCAGAACGATCTGCAGGCGCCTGTCCAGAAGCAGCGACAGAAAACGTCTCATCCCTTTGTGACTCCTTTGCCAGTCCGAACTCTCCTCGCCCTTGAGGCACGGAGGTCTAGGCTGTGAAAACTATAACACGGCGCCCCCGGGCTGTCAAGATGGCGGCTGTCGCTGCCCCTGCAACCTCCCCCGACATCCCGCGCGCATCCCGGACTCCCCGACTTGTCGGGGCCAGGCCGTCACCCCTGCGCGCCTGCCTCGACAAGTCGCCTGTCCTGGCCGGACAGGCCAGGGAGGACTCCCGAGGCGTGCGCATCCCGGACTCCCCGACTTGTCGGGGCCGGATCCAAATAAAACAAGAGCCATCCCCGTAGGGATGGCTCCAACTCTCGCAGGTTGCGAAAAGGATCAGGCGACCTCGACGACGGCGTCCTGCTCCTTGAGAGCGTTGGCTGCCGACTCGGCCTGGTCCTTCGGAACGCCTTCCAGCACCTTGACGGGGGCGCTGTCGACGAGCTCCTTGGCTTCCTTGAGGCCCAGGTCGGCGCGGAAGGTCCGCACGGCCTTGATGACCTGGATCTTCTTGGGGCCGACGTCCTTGAGGGTCACGTCGAACTCGGTCTTTTCCTCTTCTTCCTCCGCCGCTTCGGCAGGGCCGGCAGCGGCCATGGGCATGCCAGCCATGGCGACCGGGGCAGCCGCAGAGACGCCCCACTTTTCCTGGAGCATCTTGGAAAGCTCCGCGGCCTCGATGAGCGTCAGCTCGTCGAGGGACTCGACCAATTTTTGCAGCTTGTCAGACATGAGTGATTATCCTCCTCGGTTTGTTTGTCTGTGTGGGCGGCAGCTATGCCGCCGCTTCCTGCCCCTGCTCGGACCGGGCCCTCAACACCTGGGCCAGCTCGCGCATGGGGGCGGTGATGGTGCTCACCAGGGTGCTCATGGGCCCCTGGACCGTGCCCAGCAACTGGGCCAGCAACACCTCCCGCGGCGGGAGGTCGGCCAGGGCGCGAACCTGTTCGGCGCCCACGAACTGGCCGCTCAGGATGGCCCCGCGCACTTCCAGGATCTGCGTCTCCCGGGCAAAGTCCAGCAGCGTCTTGGCCACCGGCGGCGAATCGCCATAGCTAAAGCCAACGGCGATGGGCCCGTCCAGGCGGTCGGGGGGCACTTCGATGCCGCTTTGCTGGAGCGCGAGAGCAAAGAGCGAGTTCTTGACGACGTGAAAGCTGCCGTTCTGTTCTCGCAGTCTCTGGCGGAGGTCCGTGATGTTCGACACGTTCAGACCTCGATAGTCCGCCAAGATCATGATGGGACTGCGGGACATCTTGTCCACATAGTCGGCCACCATCGATTCTTTCTTTTCCCTGCTAATTGCCAATCTTGCTCACCTCCTTCGTCCATTCCGCTTGGCTGCGCCTCGAGAGACGAACAAAAAAGCCTTTGCGCTGCCGACGCAAAGGCTTCAGACCCTGTTTCTCGGGGTCGAATTTCATCCTCGTGCCTCGGCAGGCCTTGCAGTTTAAGCGCAGAAGCGCACCTGCTGTCTCGGGCGCTATTGAATTGTCAACGAGCAATCTGCTCGGGTTACACCGTCTTCATGGCAGTAGCCGCGGCCGGGTCTATGCGGATGCCCGGGCCCATGGTGCTGCACACAGTTACCTTGCGAATGTACGTGCCCTTCAACACCGCCGGCCGTGCCTTGACGATGGCTTCCATCACCGCGGCCATGTTCTCCGTCAGGTCTTCGGGAGAAAAGCTGGTCTTGCCGATGGGCACGTGAATGTTTGCCGTCTTGTCCACCCGGTACTCCACGCGACCCTGGCGGGTCTCCTGGATCACCCTGGGCAGATCCTCTTCGGCGACGATGGTCCCTGCCTTGGGGCTGGGCATGAGGCCCCTGGGGCCCAGGACTCGGCCCAGGCGGCCGACCTTGCGCATCATCGGCGGGGTGGCGATGGCCACGTCGAACTCTAACCATCCCTGGTTGACCTTCTCGACGAGATCGTCGCTCCCCACAAAGTCGGCGCCGGCCTCGCGGGCCAGCCTCTCGCCTTCGCCCTCGGCAAAGACCAGGATGCGGACCTGCTTGCCGGTTCCCTTGGGCAGGAGCACCACGCCGCGCACCTGCTGGTCGGCGTGCCTGGGGTCCAGGCCCGTGCGCAGGTGCAGCTCGACGGTGGCGTCGAACTTGGTAAAATCGGTTTGCTTGGCCAGCGCCAGGGCCTCGGCCGGGTCATAGACCGTGCCGGGCTCTACGAGCTTGGCCGCTTCCTCGTACTTTTTTCCACGCTTTGGCATTGTTCTCTCCTCTGTGGTTCTAAAGGGGATGTTCCCCCTCCCACGTTTTGACCTCTGCTGCCCGGTCCTCCCCGCAGGGAAGAATGGACCAGGGCTAGTCGACCACCTTGATGCCCATGCTGCGGGCCGTGCCCTCGATCATCTGCATGGCACTTTCCACGTCGTAGGCGTTCAGGTCCTTCATCTTTTGCTCGGCGATCTGGCGCACCTGCTGGCGGGTCACCGTGCCTGCCTGCCCGGACGCCACGTCCGAGGCGCCTTTGCCGACGCCGGCGGCCTTCTTGAGAAGGTCCGTCGCCGGCGGGGTCTTCAGGTTAAAACGGAACGAGTTGTCCTGAAAGACCGTGATCTCGGCCGGGATGATGCTGCCGGTCAGGTGCGCGGTGCGGGCGTTGTATTCCTTACAAAAAGCCATGATGTTGATGCCATGCTGGCCCAGGGCGGGACCGACGGGCGGCGCGGGTGTCGCCTTGCCCGCCGAGATTGCCAGCTTGACGATGGCTTTGACTTTTTTCGCCATGATTCCTCCTAGAGCTTTTCCACTTGCAAAAAGTCGAGTTCGACGGGAGTCTCACGGCCAAAGAAGGAAACCAGGATACGCACCTTGCCCTTGTCCGGATAGATCTCGTCTACTGAACCCACAAAATCCTCAAATGGCCCGTCGGCAATGCGAACCTTCTGGCCGGGCCGGAATGAAACCTTGACCCGCGGCGTCTCGGCGCGCATGCGCTTCAAGATCTTGTCGACGTCGCGCTCCCGCAGGGGGGTGGGCCTGCGGACCGAACCGACAAAGCCCGTGACGCCCGGGGTGTTGCGCACGACGAACCACGAATCCTCGTCCATGGCCATATCGACGAGAATATAGCCCGGGAAGATGCGCCGCTCCACCGTCCGCCGCTGGCCGTCTTTCAGCTCGATCTCTTCTTCGGTGGGCACGACCACCTGAAAGATCTTGTCTTGCATCCCCAGCGACTCGATGCGGTGCTCCAGGTTCTTCTTGACCTTGTTTTCGTAGCCAGAGTAGCTATGGACGACGTACCAATGGCGGCCCTGGGGCGAGATCTCTTCTTCGTCGCCCCCCTCGGCCTGGTCCAGGTCCTTGTCGCCGGTCAGCAGCACCAGCTCGCCTTCCTCGACGAGCTCGGGCAGCTCTTCCTCCTGCTCCTTGGCTTCCGGTTCTTCTGTCGGAGATTCGAGGTACGAGGCAAAGAGCCGCCGGGCGCGATCCTCCGGCGCCAGCGTTTCCTCGCCGGTGCCCTCTTCCTCAGGGGCCTCGGCTTCGATGGTCTCTTCTTCTGTAAGCTCGAATCGTTCCTCTTCCATACCTCTCCGTTAGCCTCTCAGCAGCAGGGCAAAGGCCGTCTGGAATATATAGTCGAGAAGGCCCAGGACCAATGCCAGGAAGGTGGTGACCGCGGCGACGATGATGGTCAGGTTGACGGCCTCAGACCTGGTCGGCCAGGAAACCTTTCTCAGCTCGAACCAGGTCTCGCGCAAATACTCCACGATGCGGTTGTTTTGCAGCCTGTTTTCGGAAACAGTCCTCTTTTCCGGTACTGGTTTCGTCACCAATCGTCCGCTCCTTCCATCTGCTTCTTACACTGGAAGACACCGCCCCATCACCTTCTTATGAGACGGTGTCCTCCCATCAGGCAGGCCAGGCAGGAATCGAACCCGCAACCTACGGTTTTGGAGACCGTTGCTCTGCCAATTGAGCTACTGGCCTGTGTAACACCCCGGCATCTGGTCCAGCCCCCGGCCTGGGACGAAGCGGCCACAATGGGGGCTGGACGTTGGAATGCCGGTATTGTTATTTCGTCTCCCGGTGCAGCGTGTGCGTCCGGCACCTCGGGCAGTACTTTTTCAGTTCCATGCGGCTCGGATCGTTGCGCCGGTTCTTGGCCGTCGTATAATTCCTCTCCTGGCACTGCGTGCAGGCCAGGGTCATCACGATGCGAATTGCCTTTTTGGCCATTTGATTATCTCACTACTCCAGGACCTTGGCGATGACGCCAGAGCCGACGGTGCGCCCGCCTTCGCGGATGGCAAAGCGCGAGCCCGACTCGATGGCCACCGGCACGATGAGCTGCACCTTGATGGTCACATAGTCACCCGGCATCACCATCTCCACGCCCTCGGGCAACTCCACC
>DAOUHB010000097.1:0-81438 GCA_034428935.1 Anaerolineae bacterium
ACCTGAAAGCCTGCCTGGCGAGTCATGGCCAGGCCGAGAAGGACGTAGGCGGTTTGCCCCGGCCGGCTGTCGTCGTCGCGCCACCAGCCCCAGCCGCCGTCCTCGTGCTGGAAGCCATAGAGCCTCTGCAACCCCTTGTCCACCATGGCCGGCATCTCGGACTCCAGGCGCTGCCTGCCGACGCCAAGCCGTTCAAAGGCCTGGGCCACCACGGCGTTGGGCAGCACGCGGCTCATAGTCTGCTCCACGCAGCCGTAGGGATAGTCCAGGAGATAGTCCAACCCGTCCAGCAGGGCGCCCGCCACCGAGGGGGCGAGCTCCAGCTCCAGGCGCGCCAGGTCCGGCGGAGCATCGGCGGGCAGGGTCAGGGTGAGGGTCGCCGTGGGCGCTTCAGGCCCCAGGCTGCCGGCCAGGGCGCTGACCTCGGGCAGGGCCAGGGGCAGGATGGGCAGCGACAGCTCCACGGCGTCGCGGCCTGCGACGCGGGCCCCACCGTAGGTGGCCCTGGTCCGCAGCGAAAGGGTGGCCTCGCCGGGCGCGCCGGTCTGCAGGCTCCAGGCCGCGACGCCCGCTCCGCCGGCGGGCACGTGCACCACCTGCTCCGGCCGGCCTTCCAGCGACAGCCCCATCGCGTCCAGCTCGACCGTGGCCGAAACGGGCCGCGCCGTGGCGTTGCGCACGGCCACGGTCATGGTAAAGGCGTCGCCCTCGACCAGGAAGCGGGGAGCCGCCGGCAGAAGACTGATCTCCCGGGAGATGACCAGGTGGGCCGTCGCCTGGCCGATCTGGGTATCGGTGGTCACAGCCCGGGCCATGGCCGACCACGTCGTGAGGTTGTCGGGCAGGGTCAGGGTCAGCTCCGCGCGCCCATCGGCCCCGGTGACGACGGCCGGTGCCCAGTAGGCCGTGTCGAGGAATGCCCGCCGCGGCGCGTCTGCTCGCGCCGCCCCCTCTTCGGCCCCGCCCATGCCCCGCTCGGGATAGAGGGCGCGAAAGAGGCGCAAGGAGTCAAAAGTAGAGACGTTGTTGGGCCGCGGCCCGTAAAAGGCGGCAAAGGGGTCCGTCGCCCGGTCGCTGGCGAGGGCCGCGACGGCTTCGTCGACCACGGCCATGCTCACTTCGGCCACGGCCGGCCGGCCCCGGGCATCGGTCACCTGTACCTGGAAGGTCGCCTCCTCACCCGGGCCCGGGGCCGAGTCCTCGGCTGTCAGGGTGACGCTCAATTGGCCGCCGGCGGCCGGCACCAGGAGCTGGACCCCAGCGCTGTACAGCTCGGCCTCGCCCCGGCTGGCACCGGGCAAGGGGCCGGGCTGGGACAGGAAGTACTGGCTGATCTGCACATAGATGTTGGGCACGTGGGCCGCCTCGATGGGCACCGTCAGGACGTTGGTGCCGGCGGCGAGGGACAGCGGTCGTAGCTCGAGCACCTCGCCCCGCTCCAGGGTCAGCAGCGCGGGGCCGGGGGCCAGGGACTGGACCACCACCAGCGCCTCGTCGCCCACCTGGTACTCCTCTCGGTCCGCGGCGACCGACAGGTACTCGGAGCTCTGCATCTCGCGGACGTGCCACGGTGCCTGCCCGCTGGCGTCGTACACCCACAGCGAGTCCTCGACCTGCACCCCGCCGGCGGGCTCCGCAAGGCGCACGCGGTAGGCGCCCTGTTCCGGGATGCGAATTGAGAAGATTGCCTGGCCCGTCTCGTCCGTGGGCGCGGTGGCGGTGCCGATCTCACGGTCGTCAAAATCGACGACGCTGGCCTGCAACTCCACGCCGGCCAGGGGCTCCCCGGCCAGGTCGGCCAGGCGGCCCGCAAACTGGATCTCTTGCCCGGGCTCGAAGAAGGCCGGCTCCAGCAACAGGGACAGCTCGTGTGGCGCGGGGTGGAGCGAGACCGTTGCATAGCTGGTCACGCTCTGGCCGGCGTCGCCGGTAACAGTTGCCTCCAGAGCCAGGAGCAGGCGTCCCCCCGGCGGCTCGGCCAGCAGTTCCCCGGGCACCAGCGCCGTGGTCCACTGCCCGGCGGCGTCCGTGCGCCCCGTCCCGGCGGCGAATGCCTCAAAGAATCGGGGCAGGCCCTGTCCCTCGGTCCAGCTTTCCGGCCCGGCATAGCCCCGCAGCTCGACCTCGGCGCCGGCGACCGCCTGCCCCGAAAAAGTGCGGGCCGATACGGTCACGCTGATGGCCTCGCCCTGTCCGTACGCGGCGTGGGGTGTGGCGACGACGACCTCGTACTCGGGCTTGCGGTACTCCTGCACCTCGATGGGCAGGCTGGCGGCCGTGCCGCCGGCCTCCAGCTCGAGCCGCCAGGTACCCAGGGCGGGCTCGTCGGCCAGCCGGAACTCGCCGTGCACCGTGCTGAATTGGGTGGGCGTCAGCACCTGGCTTGCCACCAGGTTCCCCCTGGCGTCGCGCAGCCCCACCTCCACGGGCAGGTCCGGCCCGGGCAGGGTCAGGCTGATGCCCTCGCCCGCGCGGATGATGGCCTTGAAAAAGACGGTCTGGCCCGGGCGGTAGATGGGCCGATCGGTGTAGGCATAGACTGTGTGCTGGGACCGGCGAGGCGGCGGCACGCCCCACGACCACCATCCGGCGGCGCTCCATTCGTCGTCCATGCCGGCTACCGTCCGGTCGCCCTCCTTGTCCGACAGGACCCAGAGCGCCCCCGGATCCGGCCCCGGCTCAAAGGTCGCCAGGCCGTCCTCGCCGGTCACCGCCGTGCCCAGCAGCGCGCCCTGGGCGTCGTACAGCGATAGGGTGGCGCTCACCACGGGCGCCCCGCCCTGGATCTCGGTGTCCCAGGCCAGGATCTGGGCCGTGCCCTGCCCAGCGGCCTCCGCCGGGCCGGCCAGGGCCCGCTTGAGGGCCAGGCTGTGGCCGGTGAGGACTACCAGGAGCTGCGAGGCCTCCTCGGCGGGGGGCTCGGCGGACAGCAGGTACAGGCCGGCCGGCAGCTCGGCGGGCAGGTGGGCCTGCGCCAGTCGCCAGTCATTTCCCGCCTCGTCGCCGTCGAGGGGCAGAAGGGGGCCGTGCCACTGCAGGGTGGGGGTCAGCTCGGCCGTGTCCAGCACGCGCGCCCGGCTGGCGTCCTCGTCCCAGAAGCCCGGGTGGTACAGCTCCAGGAGCTGGGTCTCGGTGATGGCGTGCAGGCGAAAATCGGCCACGTCGGCGCCCCGGACGGCGAGCTGCACCGCCCGGTCGCCGCCGGCGCCCACCACCTGCAGGTTGGGGCCGGAGCCGAACCGCACCTCGGCCTGGCCCGTGGCAAAGGCCCAGCTCTGCGCCCGGCCCAGGTCCTGCCTCCTGCCCGCCGCCCGCGCCGCGCCCGAGAGGCTGACGCGATAGCGGCTGCCGGGCAGCCAGCCCGGTTTCGGCTGGAAGGTCAGGGTGAGATCGCCGTCGGACCAGGCCAGATCGCCGGGGGTGTCGGGCACGATGGTCAGGGCCCGCTGCACGCTGGCGCGGTCCATGGGAAGGGCAAAGCGCAGCACGAGGGGCTGGGCCAGGCTGAGGACCTCGCCGGCCGGGACGCTGGCCTCCGCCAGCAACGGCTCGCTACGAAAGGTCCACGAGAGCGTCTCGACCAGGGCCGCGCCGCTCGCGTCGCGCACCGCGGCGTCCAGGTGCACCTCGTACGCCGTGTCGCCCCGCCAGCCGTCCCGCGGCGTGAAGACAAGGGTGTCGCCCTCCCAGGCAATCTCGCCCTCCACCGCCGGCGTGAAGCCCAGGCCGGCCGCCACCGAATCCCGGTCCATGGGCCGCGTGAACGACAGCCGCAGGGGCCTGTCCAGGGCGACGGCCTCCGCGTCCGGCCCCGGATCGGGGATACCCGTCATTCTGTCGGTATCGAATGGCCGCGCCACTGCCTCGTCCAGGGTGAAACCCAGGGCATCCTGGACGCCGGCCTCCAGGCTCCAGCGGTAAGAGGAGAGGGGCTTGAGGGCGCCGCCAGGTCGAAACACCAGTGTCGTGCCGCCGTTCTCCCACGAGACCTCGCCCTCCACGGGCGTGCCGTCGGCCTCGGCCAGGCCAAAGCGGGCCTCCACGGTCTCGGCCAGGGGCGGCCGGTTAAAGGTGATGCGCACCGGCGTCCATAGGTCGGAGACGACTTTTTCCGGGGCGGGCCGGGCGTCCACGATCAGGAGTGGTGGGGCCGTGCGGAACTGCCAGCGGGGGCCGGGGCGCGGCGCCGGGTCACCTTCCAGGTAGACCTGTCCCAGGCTGGCGCTGTAGGCGCGGTCGGCCTCCAGCGGAGCGGAGGGCGTGAACGACCAGGTGCCCTCCCGGCAATCGACGGTGCCCGCCACTGCCGGAGAAAGGACAAAGGACTGCGACGTGG
Source organism: Anaerolineae bacterium (assembly GCA_034428935.1). GTDB lineage: Bacteria > Chloroflexota > Anaerolineae > JAAYZQ01 > JAAYZQ01 > JAAYZQ01. The sequence continues at coordinate 4,337 of DAOUHB010000097.1, forward strand.
CGTCGCAGTCCAGGTCATAGTTAAACTGGGCCTCCAGCGAGGGCAGCGGGCCCAGGCCGCCCGTCCCTGGCGCGGGGCTGGCGCCGTCCAGGAGCGGGGGCAGGGCAAAGCCCCATTCCACCGCGTTGCGCGTCGTGCGGGGCACGAGCCCGCCGCGGGCGCCGTCGGCCAGGCGAGCGCGGTAGCGCATGCCGGGCTCAAAGCCAGCTCCCGAGGGTTGGAAGACGACCTGTGTGTGGTCCTCGTTCCAGGCAAATGTGCCCGCCACGGCGGGTGCCAGGGCAAAGCTCGATTCCACCGATGCCCGATCCATGGGCTGGTCAAAGGTGAGGGTGATGGGTGTCGTGGGGTGGAAGGCAAACCCGGGCTGGGGTTCCAGCCCGGTGAGCCGCGGCTCGTAAGCCGGCAGCTCCCCGGTCATGAACAGGCCGGCGGCCAGGGCAGCAAACACCAGGCACGCGACCAGGAGAAACAGGGCCAGAAAGGCCAGCAGGTGACATCCCCGTCGTGTCCTCATCCCTTGTCTCCTCTCCCCTTAGGCCAGATGCTTTGGCCGGCTACATCTTGATGCACCCCTCGATGTGACTGGTATTGGCCACCTCGCTGGCGACGTCCACCAGGGGCACGGGCCGGTCGGGCCAGCCCGTGGCCGCGAGGCACGCCACTCCGTCCCGCTGCGGGCACGAGCGGCATTGGTTGTGAACCCAGAGGATGGCGCGGCTGAGGCGCGAGTAGGCCAGGGCCGCATCCTGTTCCTCAACGTCGTCGGCGTGGAGCAGCTCCACGGTGCCCATCTGGGCGAGCATGTGGGCCAACTGGCCCTGGGCAAAGAGGGCCTCCGCCGGCCCGCTTTCCTCGCCGCTCGAGGCCGGGCCCTCGGGCAACCCCTCCCATTGCTCCAGCACCTGGTCATAGAGCTCCGGATCGTCAAACTCCAGGGGCAGGGGCAGGCCTTCCGCCCTTTTCGGCCAGCGCATGAGGGTCAGGGCGATCATCATGCTAAAGCCGGTCATGGCCGGGGGCAGGTCGGGGTCCAGGAACATGTCCGCCACGTCTTCGTCTTCCTCGATGTCAAGAGGCGACAGGATCTGGCGATGGACGCTGGCCCAGACCCGTACCGCGGCCCTGGCCGATTCCGGCAGCTCCTTGAGTATCTCCAGGATGATCTGGGCCATCTTGATCAGCTTGCGGCTGCCCACGCGCCGGCCTGAGGGCTCGAGGGGCAGGTGGGCTTGCAGCACGCTCTCCATGAAGCCCAGGGGGTCTTCCAGTAGCTCGGTGGGCACGCCGGGCAAGTTCATCAAGTTGTCCAGGCGGCCGGCCAGTTGGGCGACCAGGGCCATATCCGACGTCTCGGTCAGTTGCAGCACCAGGGGCCACCAATCATCGGGATCGAGGTAGCCCAGGTGATAATCTTCATAGGATTCGGGCAGATAGTCGTTGTCGCTCAGGAAAAAACGCTCTGCCAGCTCGTCGCAGATCTCGTATAGCTGCTCTTCCTCGTCGTCCCAATCCTCTTTGTCTGCGAACCACCAATCTTCCATTCTATGCCTCCAAACTGCCCGGCGTGCGACGCACCCGGGCAGCGACTGGTCCCATAGGGTGACGTCATTATAGCACAGGCGTGCGGTGGGCACAACCACGGATCGGCCGCGGAAAGGTCCGTCGGCGTGCGCCGGCAGTTGACGCCTGCGCGGCCCTGTGTTATACTCGGTCAGCACCACCGAAACCACAGGAGGAAGTGCAATGACAGTTCAGGCACAGGACATCATCAACGCCATGCCGGGCGCTTTTCTTCCCGCCAGGGCTGGCAACACCAAGGCCCTCGTCCAGTTGGACCTGACGGGCGAGGATGGCGGCCAGTGGGTCATTGACGTCGCAAATGGGCAGTGCCAGGTGCGCCAGGAGATGGCGTCCAAGCCCGACGTCACGGTGACGATGGACGGCGACGATTTTGTGGCGCTGTATCGAAACGAGCTCAACCCGGTGCAAGCCTTCATGGGCGGCAAGATCAAGGTGGCAGGCAACGTCGGGCTGGTCATGCAGTTGATGAACTGGTTCGAACGCTAAAGACATCTGTTCCCGGCCGAGAACCGCGAGAAAAAAACTGGGAACTGCCGGAAGGCAGTTCCCCATTTTAGTGCCCCCAAAAACACCGAGAGCTAAGGGCGGCCCAACCCCTAGCTCTCTGTCAAAAGGAGGAGAAGAATTTGATTGGTGGCATGGCCCATATTGACCTGGTGCTTTGGCGCCGCCCTTGCGACGCTCTACCCAGGATGACGCTCGCCCGCCATGAACCATGCCATTGCTCGAGGGTATAATACCACACCGCCCAGTAGCGTGCTGGACGCAAACTATACGGAAACCCTACGCTTCCATGAGTTTTGAACACCAGGGATAGATATTGTGGTGCCCCGTGCCGGCTTCCCGCCGGCCCGCAATGACCGCGGGTGGAACTCCAGGAAAAGGGGTCCCGCCCCTTCTTGCATTTCCGGGCAGGTTGGGGTAGAATGCATACCTGCCGGGCGGTCCATTCGTTCAAACCCAGGTGGGGGTGTGCCTACACATAGAGAGCGAGCCAACGGCGACGAAAGGAGAGATGATGACAGACTCGATCATAGCAATTCGCCTCACCCGTAACCTGCGCTACAAACTCACCTACCTGAAGATCTTTGAGACGTATCTGGAGTCGCACCCGGGCCCCGAGGTTTCGGCTCTTTTACGAGATTTGATACAGGCGCAGCAGTCGGCCATCGGCCCCCTTTCGCGCTATCTTCGGCGCCTGGAGGTCCCGGTCCAGGACCTGGAACTGGATCAGAAGCTACTCAGCCACGCGTTCAGCCGCGCTGACCTTCGCTCCAGACTGCGCTTTATTCACGATGGGTTGCGCCGTGCCACCGCCTGGTACCGTACCCAGTTGGTCGACCGGCAGATGGTGGCCGACCCCGAGCTGGAAGCGTTGCTTTTCGAGTTGGGCGAGATCGATGCCGCAAAGCTGTGGCAGACAGAAGCCAGGATGAGCATGATGCGCATTCCCCTGAGCGCCAAGGACAGAGAATGGTCGGAGCAGCAGCGGGTGGCACCCGAGGACGAGGAGGAATGGCGCCCCAAGCTCGTTGACGATCTCGGCCGGCCGGCGTGGGGAGGGAAGCAGTCCCCCGAGTGGCCGCGGCCGGGCAGATATCGCCGGGGAGAGCCGCGCTAGGCTCGCCCGCCAAGCACTACCGCCGAGGAGAAAGGAGTATCTCAGGTGGAGATCAAGACTGTCGGTGTCATTGGCTGTGGACTGATGGGCGCGGGCATCGTAGAAGTATGCGCCAGGGCGGCCTACGACGTGGTGGTCCTGGAGGTGAACCAGGACCTCTTGGACCGGGGACTGGGCCGCATCAGGAGCTCGCTGGAAAAGGCAGTTGCCCGGGGCAAGGCCACCCGGGAAGAGGCGGATCAAACCCTGGGCCGCATTCGCGGCACCCTGGACCTGGCAGATTTTGGGGCGTGCGACCTGGTGGTCGAGGCCGCCGTCGAGAACATGGAGGTCAAGAAACAACTCTTTGCCGCCCTGGACGCGGTCGTGCCTTCCCACGCCATCCTGGCGAGCAATACCTCGTCGTTGTGCATCACCGAGATGGCCAGCGCCACGAAACGCGGCGATAAGGTCCTGGGCATCCACTTCTTTAACCCCGTGCCGGTCATGCCCCTCATCGAGTTCGTGCGCACCATCCTGACCAGCGACGAGACGATGCAGACAGCGCGAGAGTTTGGCGCTTCGTTGGGCAAGACGATGGTCACGGCCAAGGACACGCCGGGTTTCATCGTCAATCGCCTGCTCATCCCCTACATCCTGGACGCCGTCCGCGTATACGAGAACGGGCTGGCGACGCGAGAGGACATTGACACGGCCATCAAGCTGGGCCTGAACCACCCCATGGGCCCGCTGACGCTCCTGGATTTCGTCGGGCTGGATACGACGCTATTCATCGCCGACGCGATGTTCGAAGAGTACAAGGACGAGCGCTACGCGGCGCCGCCCCTGCTGCGCCGCATGGTCCTCGCCGGCCAATTGGGGCGCAAAAGCGGCAAGGGATTCTACGACTACAAGTGAGGCGCGGGGGAACCCCGCCGCCCATCCATCGCAGCATGGTCAGCATTCGCGAGGTTGGCAAGCGTTATGACTCCACACAGGCCCTTGACCGCCTGTCGCTGGAGGTGCCGCCCAACTCGGTCTTTGGCCTGCTGGGGCCAAACGGCGCCGGCAAGACGACGCTTCTGCGGCTGGTCATGGGCTTTATCTTTCCCGATGCGGGCCAGATCGACCGCCATGGGCTGCCGATCACCCGCATCGGCTACCTTCCCGAGCGTGCTTTCTATCCGCCGCGCTTTAGCATTCAGGATTATCTGGCAAACCTGAGCCTCCTGGCCGGCGTGCTGCCTGCGGTCGAAAGCTTGTTGGCGCAGGTCGGCCTGAAGGGGGCGGGCAGCCGGCGCCTGGGTGCCTGCTCGCGGGGTATGCTGCAGCGCGTGGGCCTGGCCCAGGCGCTGTTGGGCAATCCCGGCTTGCTCCTGCTGGACGAGCCGGCGCTGGGCCTCGATCCCGCCGGGCAAAAGTTCATGCGCGAGCAGATCCAGGCCCTGCACGAGGCCGGCAAGACGGTCGTCCTGTCCAGCCACCAGCTCGACGAGGTCACGCGCGTCTGTACCCACGTGGCGGTTCTCAGCCAGGGCTGCCTGATCCGCAGCGGCCCGCTTGACGCCATGCTGGCCGAGCGCTCGCAAGTCGTCATGAGTACCGGGTCGCTGTCCTCCGACCTGGCGCACGAGCTGGAGAGCCTGGAGCAGGGCATATCCGCCGGGGCACAGCAGGTGGTGCTCTTCGGCCCGGCCATCGGCCAGAAGGCCGCTGTGCTGCGCCGCCTGCTCGACGCCGGCGTGGACATCCGGCGCGTCAGCGAGGAGAGGGTCACGCTGGAAGAGATCTACCTGGAGGCAACCAGGCGATGAAGCGCACCTGGGTCGTGGCCCGCTTCCTCACCCGGGAGCTGTTTCTGTCGCTGATGGGCATCGTGCCCATCGCCACGGCGGTTACCTTCGGGCTCATTGCCTTCGAGTATGGCATGGATCAAGCCCAGTTCTTTACCGTGGCTGGCCTCGGCACCGCGACCATTTGCCTGGCCACGGCCCTGCTGCTGGCCGCGCGGGCCAACCATGCCTGGTTTTATCCGCTTCTGGCCCGGTTGTCGCGGCGCGGCGAGCTGCTGGCGGCCATTGTGCTCAGCAGCGTGGGCATCACGGCCCTCCTGGCGCTTCTGATCGCAGTGGCCAACCTGGCCACCGGACGGCTGACGCTTCACATGCCCTCGGCGCTGTGGCTGCTGCCCACCTGGCTTGCCCTGTGGCTGCTGGCCGCGGCGCTGGCCCTGCCCCTGGCCTCCCTGACGAGCCGCAGCGGGTCACACCTGGCGCTGTGGGCCCTGTTCGCCGCCCTCCTCATCGTCAACGACCAGAAAAGCACACTGTTGGCTGGCGGGCCGGAGTGGGCTGTCCGCCTGCTGACCATCATCTTCTGGCCAGTCACCACACTCCTGTCGCAGGCCTCGGCCGGGGTCCACGATCTCGACTACTTCCTGGCGCTGCTGCTGGTCCTGGTCTATGCGCTGTTCCTGTTTGTCCTGGCTGCCTACCTCTTTAGCAACAAGGACTTGTTGTGGGCCGAGTGACGTACCCCTGCGCCGGGTGCAGGCCCGAACCTTTTGCCACGGAGACAACATGACGGAAGCTACACTGACCTTCCCCCCGGACTTTTTGTGGGGCACTGCGACCTCTGCCCACCAGGTGGAGGGCGACAATACCGGAAATGACTGGTGGGCCTTCGAACAACGACCGGGTGCCATCTGGCGGGGCGATCGCAGCGGCAAGGCCTGCAATTGGTGGGAGGCTGCCGAGCGGGATCTCGACCTCATGGCCGAGATGGGGCACAATACCCACCGGCTCTCGGTGGAGTGGAGCCGCATCGAGCCGGAGGAGGGTCGCTTTGACCCGGCGGCTATCGCCCGCTACCGGTCCATGCTAAGCGGGCTGCGCCAGCGCGGCATCGAGCCCATGGTGACGCTTTTTCACTTCAGCTCGCCCCTGTGGCTGGCCCGGCAGGGCGGCTGGCACAACCCGGCCGTGGTGCAGCACTTCAGGCGCTTTGTGCGGCACACGGTGCAAGAGCTGGGCGACCTGGCGCGGCTGTGGTGCACCATCAACGAGCCGAACGTCTATGCCGCCCTGGGCTACCTGTTTGGCGAGCATAGCCCCGGAGCCAGGTCGGTGCCCGCCTATTTTCGCGTCCTGCGACTCCAGCTTCTGGCCCACGCCGCGGCCTACCGCGTCATCCACGCCCTGGACGGTGGGGCGCAGGTGGGCCTGGTCAAGAACATCCAGATCTTTGAGCCTGCCGCCCGCAGCGCGGCACCCGTGGCGCGGGTCATCGACCATCTCTTTAACGAGGTGACGCTACGGGCTGTCCGGGACGGCCGCCTGTCGTGGCCCCTATCGGCGGTCCCGGTGATCCACGGGGCGCTGGGCGACAGTGTCGACTTTGTCGGGGTCAACTACTACACGCGCTGGCTCGTCGGCCTGCGCCCCGGCGCCCGCGGGCTGCTGCACCCCCGGCCGGGGGCCGAATGCAGCGACAGCGGCCGGGGCGGGACCTACGGCGAGGTCTATCCCGCGGGCATGCGCCGCGTCCTGCTGCGGGCCGCCCGCCTCGGCAAGCCCATCTATGTCACCGAGAACGGCCTGCCCGACGCGGACGACGACCAGCGGCCCCGCTTCTTGCTCACCCACCTGGCCGAGATGCACCGCGCCATGGCCCAGGGGGCGGACGTGCGCGGCTACTATCACTGGACCCTGGTGGACAACTTTGAGTGGTCCGAAGGGTGGGGCCTGCGTTTTGGCCTGGTAGCCCTGGATCCCGAGACCCAGGCCCGCACGCCGCGGCGCAGCGCCGAGTTGTTTTCGCGCATCGCGTGGCAGAACGCCATTACCCCCGAGATGGTGCAGGCGTTCGCACCGGAAGCCGGGGAGCAGGTGTGGGGAGTAGCCTAACCTCCGGCTTCGGGACCCTCACGGACGACGACCAGGAGGGTGAGGTCGTCGAAACGGGGGGCGTCGCCGACAAAACGATGGACGTCGGCCAGGAGGGCCTGCTGCATGGCCGCGGCGGGCAGCCCCAGGTGGGCGCGTGCCGCCTCCAGCAGCCGCGCTGTGCCCATCAGTTCGCCGCTCGCGCCCTGGGCGTCGGGCAGGCCGTCGGTGTAGACGACGAGCGTGTCGCCGGGGGCAAAGGTCTGCCGGCCCTCTTCCCACGCCGTATTCTCTGTCACGCCCAGGGCCATGCCCGTCCGGCTCAGCCATTCGACGCCGCCCGTTGAGGCCGCACGCTGGAGCACGGGCGGGTTGTGCCCGGCGTTGCCATAGACCAGGCTGCCCTCCGCCGGGTCCAGGACCCCGTAAAAGACGGTGACAAACATGCCCGTGTGGGTCTCGCCCAGGAGCCGGCGGTTGACGGCGGCCAGCACCTCGCCGGGCCGGTCGGGGTGCTGCGCGGCATAGGTGCGCATCAGGGTGCGGCTGAGGGCCATGTACAGGGCGGCGCCGGCGCCCTTGTCCGACACGTCGGCGACGAGGATGCCCAGTCGCCCTCCGGGCAGCGGGATAAAGTCATAGAAGTCGCCCGACGTCTCGCGGGCAGGCTCGAGTACGGCGGCAAGCTGCCAGCCCGGCAGCTCGGGGATAGCTTCGGGCAGCAGGCCGGCCTGGATGCGGCCGGCGACGGCCAGCTCGCGGGCAGCCTGGCCGTGGGCCAGCGCCCGGGCGGCCAATTCGGAGCGCAGGGTCGCCAGGCGCCGGCCGGCCTCCTCGCCCAGGCGCTGGGACCCGATCTCATGGAACGTGTCGCGCGCCTGGCGGAACAGCTCCTGCGCGCGCGCCAGGTCCGCGGGCTCGCCACGGCGCAGGTGCACCTCGGCTGCGAGCTGCAAGACATGGGCCCAATGCCAACGCCGGCCGTGGTCGGCTTCGTAGGTTGCGACCTTTTCCAGGGCGGCCAGGGCCTGCGACCAGTGCTGCCGGGCAACGTCCAGCTCTACCTGGGCGCTGAGGATGGCCGGCTCGTGCCAGGCGGCGATGCGCGCGGCGGCGTGCGTGCGGGCTTCCTGAAGCAGCCGGCCCGCCTCGCCGGACCTGCCTTGCCGGGCTCGAATGGCCGCCAGCGCGGTGAGGGTGCTCACCTGGCTACCCAGCCCCCGGCTGGCGATGTCGATGGCCTCGTGTACCCAGGTCTCCACCTCCGACCAGTCCTCCACCTGTTGAAAGCGGGTCTGCGACAGAAAGGCCAAGGCCAGCTCCAGGTTGACGTTGTGCAGCGCTTGCAGGTCGCCGCCCTCCCGCGCCCTGGATTGGGCGGCCAGGAGCAGGCGCTGCGCCTCTTCCGACTGGCCTTTCATCAACGCGATCAGCGCCTGCATTGTGATCATGACCGTCCGGGCCAGGTCCGGGTTGGGCAGGCTTTCGACCAGCGACTCCAACTCGGGCATCATCGCCTCGGCGGCGGCAATCTCGCCCAGCGAAAGGGTGTTGCCAATGTCGGCCATGAGGGGAGTCAGGACTTCGGATAGGGAGCCCTGGCGGCGCGCCAGCTCCATGGATCGCCGGAAGTACTCGCGAGCGCCGCGCAGGTCGCCTTCCAGGTCATTGGTCATAAAGCCCAGGTTGTGATAGGCCCGGCCGGCAATGGCCAGGAACCCTGCTCCCTCGGCCAGCGCCACGGCCCGGCGCAGGTGCTGGATTCCCCGCTCGGTAGGCTCGTCGCGCAGGACGGCCAGGGTGGTCAGGGTATCGGCCTGGACGTCGACGGCGCCCAGGCGCTCGGCCATCTCCAGGGCCTGCTCGCAGAGGGCTCGCGTCCGGTCGGACAGCCCGTTAAAGTAGTACGCCCGGGCCGTCTCGTGGAGGAGGCGGGCAATGGCCTGGCTCTCGGCTGCTCCCTCGACAGCCTGAAGGCCTTCGAGGCAGAGGCGCAGCCCGCCGGGTGTGTCGCCGCCGAACCAGGACGCACGAGCGGAACGGGCATAGAGGGTGGCCACGCTGTCCAGGTCGCCGGCCGCCTGGTGCAGCTCGATGGCCTCGTGCCAGATCCCGAGTGCCTGCCGGAAGTGGCCCTGGCGGTAGACAGCCTCTCCCAGCCCGACCAACAGCGCGGGCCGCACAGCCGGAGACGGCGACAGGTCCAGAGCACAGCGGTAGTGGCTCTCGGCCTCCTGGTTGGCATAGGTTGCCAGGGCCGTGTCGGCCGCGCGGGCGTAATAGGTCAGGGCCTTCTGCTCCTCGCCGGCCTCCTTGAAGTGGCGGGCCAGCGACGCCGCCATCTCGTCGATACGGTCGGCAAAGATCTGCTCCAGGGCCTGGCCCACGGCCAGGTGCAGCCGCTTGCGGTCCGTATCCAGCAGCGAGCCGTAGGCGGCCTGCTGCACCAGGTTGTGGCGGAAAAGGTACTCCAGGTCGGGCTCCACGCGGGCCAGGCGGATCAGCCCCGAGGTTTCCAGGTGAGACAGGCGGTGTGACAGGCTGGTCATGGGCACCTCTCCCTCAGAGGGGTCCGTTCGCCCGTCCTAACTCTCTCAGGCAGCGGGGTCATGGGATCCCTCTTCTTCTCCGAGCACCTGCTCGAGGACGCTCACCGGAAACTGCCGGCCGATGACGGCCGCCACTCGCAGGGTGTGCTTGACCTCCTCGGGCAGGCGGTCGATGCGCGCCAGGAGCAGTCCTTGCAGGTTGTCGGGGATGTCGATGGCGTCGACGTGGGGGGCCACCACCCAGCCCCGTTCGTTGCGCACCACGCTTCCCCGGTCGATGAGCATGCGGATCACCTCTTCGACAAAGAAGGGATTGCCCTCTGCCTTTTTCAGGATGAGGGAGCGCGTCTCGTCGGAGAGGGCCTCGATCTCGAGGAGGTTTGCTACCAGGCGGCGGCTGTCGCTCTCCGACAGGGCCTGGAGATTGATCTCGGTCAGGCTGCTGCCCAGCAGCTCTCGGGCAGCGATCACCAGCCGCCAGCCCGGGCTGTCGCGGTCGGGGCGGGTGACCAGGCAAAAAAGCAGCGGCTCGGTAGACGCCAGGGGCAGGAGCCGCACCAGGAGATCGATGGAAGAAGGATCGGCCCAGTGCAGGTCTTCGATGACGAGGACCAGGGGGCGGCGTGCCGCCAGGGATTGGAAGAGTCTTCGTAACGCGTTGAGCACCCGTGCCCGGAGCGCCTCGGGATCGAGGTGGCGGACCTTTTCCCCGGCATCCTCGTCCAGCTTCAGGGAGAGCAAGTGGGCCAGGTAGGGGCAGATCTCCCCGGCCTCGGCGCCAAAGAGGTCCTCGGCCAGGCCGGAAAGGGCGGCGTGGGTTTCGGCTTCGCCGGCCAGCAAGGGCACGCCCAACGTCGAGCGCAGGAGGTCCCTGAGGAGGTGGTGAGCCAGGCCCTGGCCGTAGGACAGGCAGTGGCCTTCGACCCACGTGGGCTGCCCGCCAGACTGGCCGGCCATGGCGGCCTTCCACTCGGCGATTAGGCGCGTCTTGCCCAGGCCGGGCTCGCCGACGATGAGGGCCACGCGGCCCAGCCCGGCGCGCACCGCCTCGCAAAGCTGAAGGAGGACGGCCAGCTCGGCATCGCGGCCGACCATGGGGCTTTGCAGGCCGGCGGCATCCAGGCCGCGCACCCGGCCCGGCTGGGCACGGGCGCTCTCTACGCGGTAGACGCGCACCGGCCCGGCTACGCCCTTGACGTCGATGGGCCCCAGGTCGCGAGTATGAAAGAGTGGTCCGACGAAGCGGTGCGTGTCTTCGGTTATGAGGACCGACATGGGCTCGGCCGCGAATTTCAGGCGGGCGGCCAGGTTGACGGTGGCGCCCATGGCGGTGTACTCGTAGCGCAGGTCGTCGCCCACGGGGCCGACGACCACCGGCCCGGTGTTGAGACAGGCGCGCATGGCAAAGTCAATACCGTGCCGGCGGCGCACCTCGCCGGCATACTCTTGCACGGCGGCCACCAGGTCGAGAGCGGCGCTTACGGCGCGCACCGGATCATCCTCGTGGGCCACGGGGGCGCCGAAAAAGGCCCACAGGCCATCGCCCACCAGGCGGGCGACCGTGCCCTCGTAACGGTAGATGGCCGGCGTGATGCGGTCGAGGGCGCCGTTCATAATGGACATCCACGTCTCGGCGCCGAGCTGGCCCGCCAGGGTAGTGGAGCCGACGACGTCGGCAAAGAGCACGGTGACGACGCGCCGCTCGCCAGCCAGTTGGCGGGCCGCGCGAACCTTGCGGACCAGGGGGCCGGGAGCCGCGGCGGCCAGGCGGGTGAGCTGGGCGTCGTCGGCGGGGGTGCTGGCCATCGTGGCCTGGCCGCAGTGCATGCAGAAGCGGGCGCCGGCGGGCAGCTCGGCGTGGCAGTTGGAGCACTGTCTGGCCAGCGACGCACCGCAGTTAAGGCAGAAGCGGGCGCCGGCCGGGTTATCGGTTTGGCACTGTGGACATATCATCTCGCGATTCCTCGACAGACTCCTGCACGACCTGCGGCCAGCGCCGGTCCCTTGTGGGCCGGGCGCCGCGATGGAGCCCATTTTACCACAGAACGGCCGGCAGGAAAAGGAGCGCGGGCCGGCGAACGCTACGCCGCGAAAGGGCTCAGGAAGGGGTGAGAAATCCCTGCACCAGGCGTAGGGCAGGCTCGAAGGGGTCCGCGCGGGCGTCCAGCCAGTGGATGCGGGGATCGTCGCGCCGGAACCAGTTTGCCTGGTGGCGCACAAAGCGGCGGGTGGCGCGCTTGATGGCCTGGACCCTTTCGTCGAGGCTGGCCTCGCCGGCCAGGTAGGCGCGAAACTGGCCGTACCCCACCCCCGACATGGCGGGCAGGTCAAAGCCGTAGCCGGCGGCCACCAGCCGCCGCACCTCGTCCTCCAGCCCGGCGTCCATCATGGCCTCCACGCGCTGGTCGATGCGCTCGTACAGTTCGGCGCGGGGCAGGTCAAGGCCCAGGATGAGGACGCGGTAGGGTGGCGGTACCTTTTCCTGCTGTTCGGAGATGGGCCGGCCGGTGGTCAGGCAAACCTCCAGGGCGCGGACCACGCGACGGACGTTGCGCGGGTCGATGCGCCGGGCGGCGGTCGGGTCGAGGGCCTGGAGGCGGGCGTGAAGCGCTTTGGAGCCCTCCTCCTCGGCCTGGCGATAGAGCCGGCGCCGCAGATCCTCGTCGGGCGGCACGCGGGGCACCTGCCATCCCTCCAGGACGGCCATCGCGTACTGGCCGGTGCCGCCCACGAGAAACGGCACCCGGCCGCGGGCCAGGATATCGTCGATCGCGGCATAGGCCAGGGCCTGGAACTCGGCCAGGCTGAGGGCCTGGGCGGGATTCACGACGTCCAGGAGGTGATGGGGCACACCAGCTTGCTCCTCGCGCGTCGCCTTGGCCGTGCCGATGTCCATGCCGCGATAGACCTGGCGCGAGTCGGCCGAGACGACCTCGCCGCCCACGGCCCGGGCCAATCGAACCGAGAGGGCGGTCTTGCCGGCGGCGGTGGGTCCGACGATGGCGACGAGGGGTGGCCTAGCCGGTGACGGCGTTTTCATAGTGATCGAGGCGTTGCAGCCGGCCCCGGACGTCCATCTCGACGGCGACGACGTCGATGCGCCACGGGCCGGGCCATTCGTGTTCCTGGAGGTAGGCTTCGGCCAGGTTGATGAGGCGCGCCTGCTTGGCCGCGGTGATGGACTCTTCCGGACTGCCGAGCTCCTGGCCGCGGCGGGTGCGAACCTCGACAAAGGCCAGGCACGCGCCGTCGCGGGCGACCAGGTCCAGCTCGCCGGCGCCGCAGCGCCAGTTGCGCTCCAGGATCTCGTAGCCCTGGGCGGCAAGGTGCCGGGCGGCCAGATCTTCGCCGTGGCGGCCCAGGCCGCGGCGGTCGTCCCGCTTGCTCAATGTGCCTCCCCTGTCTCGGCGGTGTGCCTGTCCGAGTATAGCATAGGGCCGGCCGTCGGTCAACAGCCTCCCTTTGCGGCGCGCTGTCAAAGGGCGTAAAGCATGGCTGCCAGCAGGGCCGCCCGCTCGGGCAGCGAGGAGAGGACGACGTGCTCGTGTTCGGCGTGGGCCCCATCGCCCACAGCGCCCAGGCCGTCCAGGGTGGGGATGCCCAGGGCGGCGGTAAAATTGCCGTCGGAGCCGCCGCCGCTGCCGGCTTCTGCCACCTCGAAGCCCATGTCGGCGGCCAGCGCCGCGGCCTGCTCGTAGAGCGCAGCCACGGCCGGCGTGCGAACCATGGGCGGCCGGCCGATGCCGCCCGAGATCTCCAGGGTGGCGCCCTCCAGGTGTGGCCGCAGGCCGCGAATTCGGGCATCGAGCCGGCCTGCCTGGACCTCGTCCATGACGCGGACGTCGACCCCGGCCCAGGCCTCCTGCGGGACGACGTTGCTGCGGCTGCCACCGCCCACGACGCCGACGTTGACCGTTGTCCCGGCCTCGTAGTCGGTCAGGCCCTGGAGGACGAGGATCTGGTGCGCCAGCTCCTCGATGGCGTTGATGCCCTTGGCGTGGTCGACGCCGGCGTGGGCGGCCTGCCCTGTGACCGTCACCCGGTAGGCGCCCGTGCCCTTGCGCCAGGTCTTCAGGGCAGCGTTGGGCGGCTGGGCCGGCTCCAGGACCAGGACCCGGTCGTGGTACTGCGCCTCGGCCTCGAGCACAGCCCGCGACGTCCGGCTGCCGGTCTCCTCGTCGGACGTGAGAAGCAGGGTGATGCGACGCGCGGGCAAGAGGTCGAGTTCCTGGAGGGCGCGGATGGCCCACAGGGCGTTGCAGATGCCCCCCTTCATGTCCAGGGCGCCGGGGCCGTACAGCCGGCCCTCCTCCACGCGCACCGGGCGCCGGGCCAGCGTGCCCACGTCCCAGACCGTGTCCATGTGGCACAGGAGAAGCGTTCCACCCTCGCCCTGGCCCCATCGGGCCCGGACGTGATCGCCTGCCGCCGCCTGGGGCAGGATCTCGATGACGGCGCCGAGGGCCTCCAGGCGAGCGGCGACAAATCGCGCCAGGCGGTCCACTGCCGGCTTGTCGTTGCTGGGCGATTCCAACTCCACCAGCTCGGTCAGCAGCGCCTCCATGGCGGGCTGATGGTCGCGAAGGTAGGCCAGGATCCTTTGCCCTGAAGTCATGGTTGAGTCTCTCCCTCCTCCAGATACCACTCCCCGGCGTTCCAGGAGAGGGTATCCCAGACGTTGGGCTTGTAGCCCATGAAACGCGTGCTGAGCAGGTCGAGGGCCGGATAGGTGTAGAGATAGATGTGGGGGCGCTCGGCGGCGACGCGTTCGGCCAGCCTCTGGTACGCCGCGGCGCGCGCGCCGGGATCGAGGCTGGAGCCGGCGGCGGCCAACGCGGCATCGGCCTCCTCGTCGATCCACCGCCCAAAGTTGTAGCCCTTGCCCGCGTTCTTGTCGCAGGGGATGTTGCTGGAGGCAAAGGTTCCGTTCAGGCGGCCGTAGGGCTCGATGCCGTAGCCGGCGCCGTACAGGAGCATGTCAAACTGCCCCCAACTGCGAAAGGCGCCCCGGTCGTAGCTGCTGAATAGCGCCGCGGGAGACACCCTGGTGACGGTCACTTCGATGCCGACCTTTTTCAGCATGCCGGCGATCATCTGCGCCGTCCGCCGCCTGAGCTCGTGGCCGGCGGTCGTCCGGAGCTCGATCTGCAGCGGCCGGCCTGGCGCGGCGTACAGGCAGCCATGACACTCGCGGACCTGGTCGTCGTTTCGATCCTTCCAGCCGGCCTCATCCAGGAGCGTCCTGGCCCACTCCAGGTCGTAGGCCGTGGGTGCGATGGTGGTGGCAAAGGGCCCCTGGTTCAGCTCGGTGGTGGCCAGGGAACCGTACTTGGGCAGGGTGGCGGCCAGGATGGTCTGCTTGTCGATGGCCGCCTCGATGGCCTCGCGGACGCGGGGATCGCCCAGGGCCCAGTGCCAGGCCGGACTCCGCCGCAACGAATCGGCGCAGGGCGCCGTGCCCTTCGGGTTGCGCAGGTTCAGCACCAGTCGCTCGGTGCCCGTGCTGGGCGGGTGTGAGACCTTGACCCCCGGCCAGCCTTCGGCCCCAAACAGGTCGACCTCGGCCACGTCCCAGACCAAGTCGAGCTCCCCCTTCCTCAGCAGCTCGATGCCCTCCTCGCTGCTGTCGATCCAGCGCAGGATCACGGCATCGAGGTAGGGCTGGCCCCTGGACGCCCAGCTTTCGTACTCCAGGTTGCGCACAGCCGTCAGGTGGTCGGCGAGCGCCCATTCCTGGAGGACAAAGGGCCCGAGAACAGGATCCGGATAGCGGTTGTACTCCCAGGTAGCCATGGCCTCGGGCTCCAGGCCGGTGTGTCCGGGCAGGATCGACTCGGCAAACAGGGTCAGGAAGGCCGGGTAGAACCTGGCCAACTGGATGGTGAGGGTGTAGGGGTCGGGGCAGGTCAGGGAGGTGATGAGCCCATAGTCGCCGATCTTGTCGGGCTCCAGGTGAGAAACCGCCTGGTAGGTAAAGAGGACGTCCTGGCAGTCAAAAGGATCGCCGTCGGACCAGGTGACGTTCTTTTTCAGGTGATAGGTGATCGTCAGGCCATCGGGCGAGACGCCGCCGTTTTCCAGCGACGGCACTTCGGTGGCCAGGTCAGGGGCCCAGGTGCCGTCGGGCCGGACCTGCACCAGGCCGCGCTCAAAGAGGGCGCCGGCCACGTCGCCCGCCGCCTGGGTGCGGAGGTAGGCGTTGAGCAGGTCCGGCTCGTAGCGCAGCCCCAGGACCACCGTGCCGCCCCGCCTGTCGCCGTCCGTCCCGGAGCGCGTGGCCCGGGCGGTCGGCGAAAGGGCGGTGGGTGTCCCGGCGTCGGTAGGCTGGCTCTGGGGGGTCGGGCCGCAGGCAGAGACGAGGGCCGCCAACAACAGGCCCAGGAGCAGGGCGCTCCCGGCCAGGGCGCCCCACCCAGTTCTCCTGGCGTCCACAGCCCTCGGCGGTCGCCGTCCGGGGCCGTCCGCTGCCCCGGCTGTCGCTGGGGGAGCGACAGAGCTCATGGCAGCCCGGCCAGGGGCCTATCCAGGCGGAACAGGTCGGCCACCTGCTCGCGCTCGCGAACGACCTGGGCCTGGCCGGCCGCCAGCCAGAGGACCGCCGGCCGGCAGGTGCCGTTATAGTTGCTGGACATGCTAAGCTGATAGGCGCCGCCGACGGGCACGGCGACGAGTTCGCCCGGCTGCACCTCGGGCATGGCCAGCTCCTCAATGAGGACGTCGCCGCTCTCGCAGATGGGGCCTCCCAGCCAGGCGGGCCCCGCCGCCGGCCGGTTGGGCGCGGCCACGGGCAGAGCCGAGTAGCGGGCGCCATAAAGGGCCGGCCGCACGTTGTCGGTCAGCCCGCCGTCGAGGAGCAGCCAGCGGCGGTGGGCCGTGTGCTTGACGGCGCCCAGGCGATAGAGGGCCACGCCGGCCCTGGCCACCAGGCTGCGCCCCGGCTCGAACTGGAGGCGGGGCAGGGGCAGGCTGTGGCGCCGGCAGCCCTCTTCCAACTGCGTGGCCACGTACCGGACGTAATTCTCAATCTCCGGGTGGGGCAGCTCGCTCTCGTGATAGGCTACGCCCCAACCGCCGCCAGGGCTCAGGGCCTCGGGAATCCAGTCCACGTCGCGGCGGAGCGCGGCGAGAAGCTCCAGGACCACGTCCAGGGCGGGGCTGATGGGCTCCGGGTCGTGAAAGTGCGAGCCCTGGTGAAAGTGAATGCCGCCGAGATGCAACCCCTGCTCCTGGCAGAGCCCCACCGCCTGGCGTGCCTCGGCGACGCTCATGCCAAACTTGCTGTCCTCCTGGCCCGTCTGGGTAAAGGCGTGGTGGGTGGCCACGGCCAGTCCCGGGCGCAGGCGCAGCCAGAGATCGGGCAGGGGCGCCCGGGCAGCGGGCGCCAGCGAGGCGATGTGCTCCATCTCGACCATGTTGTCGATGACCAGGGTCCCGGCGTGGACCAGGGCGGCCTGCAGGTCGGCGGCGCTCTTGTTCACACCGTGGACCAGGATGCGCCGGCGGTCCACGCCGGCGGCTACGGCAACCGCGATCTCGCCGGCGCCGGTGCAGTCGAGCCACAGATCCCGGTGCTGTACCCATTGGGCGACGGCCAGGCAGAGAAAGGCCTTGGCCGCGTAGGTGATGCCCGAGGGGCCGGGGTAGAAGCGGGCCAGGGCGGCGCGGTAGGCGGCCACGGCAGCGTCCATGCTCGCCTCGTCGTAAAGGTACAGGGGGGTGCCGTGCTCCTCCGCCAGCTTTCCCAGGTCGCAGCCCGCGATGGACAATTGCTCGCCTTCGATGCGGGCGGTGATGGGAAAGAGGTCCAGGCGGGCGGCGGGGTCGTAGCGATCCTCGTCCATGGACCGGCCTCCTATTCCCGCGCCAGCGAGACGGCAGCGCGAAAGATGCGGTAGGCAGTGGGCACGTCGGGTGCGGTGAACTCGACCTTTCTGGCTTCCAGGCGCCGGAGGTCTGGCAGGATGGCCATGCGGTCGGCCCGCTCGGTGTGGGACATTTCCAGGGTGACCGTCAGCGGCAGGTCAAAGAGCAGGGGGGGAGGGGCGTCGCCTGCGGCCAGGCGCCGGACAGCCCGCTGGGCCGCCTCCTGGATTCTCTGCTGCGAAACCTGCGGAGGCAGGAGCTCGGCGGCCATGCGGCTGCTGGCCCGCTTGACCACGGCGACCTCGATGTTGCCCAACAGCTCGCGGCCCTCGGCGCACGCCGTCTGATCCCCCGAAACCAGGATGACCGGGACGCCAAAGTGGCCACACACGGCGGCGTTCAGGCCGATCTCGCCCACCGGGTGGCCGTTGAGCCACAGGTTGGCCACGCTTGTGGACGACCAGGTGTGGTCGAGGATGGCGCCGGACGAGCCGACACGGGCATGATAGCCGACCAGCATGGCAGCGGCAATGCCCGAATCCACCCCCTGGACCATGGAAAAAGGAGAGGGACTGCCAGAGTTTAACCGCGCCCGGGGATCCAGCTCTTCCACGAGGATGTTCTCCCCGGAGTTGTGGCCGTCGGCGACAATGACTTCTTCCGCTCCGCCTTCCATGGCGCCACGGATGGCGGCGTTGACGTCGCCGGTCATGAGCTTGCGAAAGCGGGCGTACTCGGCGTGTTTCGGATCGACGTGATCCCAACTGACGACGCCGGTGACTCCTTCCATGTCGGCTGCGATCAAGATCTTCATGGATCCTCCTTGAGCCAAGTCGAGCCAGGTCAGCCACGCGGCAGCACTCCCGGGCCGGCGGGTCAGAAACAGAGCGGGACCACAGCGCCGGGCGCGGCCTGGCCACTCCGGTAGGCCATTATAGGTGATGTAGGTGGAAAAGTCAAAGCCGGGAAAAGGGGTCTCCGGCTCGCGATCAGTGCGCGGCCGCCGGTGACCCGTCCCGGACGGCGCCATCCCTTCCCTTGGGCATGGCCAGCAGCTCGATCATGTCGTGCTGGTACTCTTCTTTGCACGAAGGGCAGCGCTGCAATGCCTTCTGAGCGATGGGCATAATGGCCCGGGGGTCCATGCCTTCGGCCAGTAAATCTGACAGGTAGTCCAGGAACACGAAACAGTCGTCGCAGGAAAGTGGTTCATCACTTGCTGTTGCTCGCAACAAGATCTGCCACAGACTTTCCATAGAGCTGGATCCTCTCCCGGCAGATCGCCAGCAGAAGAGGGCGCTACCGCCGACCTGCCAATTATGTAATTTAGGTTACACAATTGATAGTATAGCAGCCGGATAGACGGTTGTCAAATCCGGGCCGCGCCACGGCGCGGCCCGGATGGTGCAAACAACCCCCCGCTACAGGCGCAGCCAACGATATCCATAACGGCCCAGCTCTAGCGTGTAAGGGGCCTCTCCCACGGGAGGCAGCGCTGTATCGTCCAGGACATCGGTGGGCGAACGGCCGGCATAGGCCGACAGGTTCAGGACGGCGGTCTGGGGTTCGGCCGACAGATTGTTTACCGAGAGCAGCGTCTCGTCGTCGTGCCTTCGCAGGAACGCCAGGACGGCGGGGGTTGTGCTGCCGGGGTGGGCCATATCGGCTGCGTCCAGGAAGTGAACATCGCCGTAGCCGAGGATCGATTGCTCCTTGCGGACGGCGATCATGTGCCGCATGCGGTGCCAGAGGGAGCCGGGGTCGGCTCGCTGGGCCTCCACGTTGACCCGCCGGTAGCCATAGACCTCGTCGTCGATGACCGGCGAGTATAGGTCGGCGGGGTCGGCTGCGGAAAAGCCGGCGTTGGGCCCCGCGTTCCACTGCATGGGTGTGCGCACGCCCATGCGATCCTCCAGCCAGATGTTGTCGCCCATGCCAATCTCGTCGCCATAGTACAAGACGGGCGCGCCGGGCAGGGTGAACAACAGCGAGTTGGCCAGCTCGATGCGCTCCCGGTCGTTGTCCAGGAGGGGGGCCAGGCGGCGCCGGATGCCCAGATTGAGGCGCATGCGCGGCTCGGGCGCGTAAAACTCCCACATGAACTGGCGCTCCTCCTCCGTCACCATCTCCAGGGTCAGCTCGTCGTGGTTGCGGAGGAACGTGGCCCAGTGGCACGACCCGGGGATGTCGGGCGTGCGGTCCAGGATGTTCAGGATCGGCGTGCGGTCGCCGCGTGCCAGCGCCAGGTAGATGCGGGGCATGAGGGGAAAGTGAAAGTTCATGTGGAACTCGTCGCCCTCGCCCAGGTAGGGCCGCACGTCTTCGGGCCATTGGTTGGCCTCCGACAGGAGCATGGTGCCGGGGGCCACGCGATCCACAAAGGCGCGCAGGAGCTTCAGATAGGCGTGGGTTTCGGGCAGGTTCTCGCAGTTGGTGCCCTCCCGCTCAAACAGGTAGGGGACGGCGTCCACGCGAAAGCCGTCGATCCCCAGCTCCAACCAGTGACGGACGATCTCCAGCATCTCTGCCTGGACCTCTGGGTTGTCATAATTTAGGTCCGGTTGGTGGTGGAAGAAGCGGTGCCAGAAGTATTCGCCGCGCTTTTCGTCCCAGGTCCAGTTGGACGGCTCGTAGTCGATAAAGATAATGCGCGCTTGTTCGTATCGCTGGTCGGTGGGGCTCCAGACGTACCAGTCCCGGTACTTCTCGTGGTGGGGGTGCGAGGGGTCCCGTGACGCCTGGAACCAGGGATGCTGGTCGGAGGTGTGGTTGGGAATGAGGTCGGCGATGACGCGCAGGCCGCGGCGGTGGGCCTCGACCAGCAAGGTCCGAAAGTCCTCCACTGTGCCATAGTCAGGGTGGATCTGATAAAAGTCCGAGACGTCGTAGCCGTCGTCGCGCAGGGGTGAGGGATAGATGGGCAGCAGCCAGATGCAGTCGATGCCCAGTTCCCGGATATAGTCAAGACGCGAGATCATCCCCTGCAGGTCGCCGATGCCGTCTCCGTTGCCGTCGGCAAAGGCCCGCACAACGACCTCGTAAAAAACTGCATTCTTGTACCACTCTATTGTCATTGCTCACTCCACAACTCTAGCGGCGCCTTTTCCGTATTAACCTGCTTCATATGGACCAAGAAACTTCTCGCCGTCGAAATGAATCAAATGCGTGCTCGCTTCCTGGACCCAGACCTCGGTCTCCCACGATATGGCGCCAACGTACCTGGCCATGTCACTACGCGTTAGAAAGGCAGTCACGTAAACCAGACCAGGGCGTGCGCCCTTGAAGAGTGCGGCCAGTTCGTGCCGGCGTTTTGGATCTACCGGCCCATGGCTGGTGACCGCCTCGACCAAAACCAGCCAATCTTGCTTGACGTGGTGAATTACAACATCGGGCATTTTGCCGTGAATGTCCAAAGACACACCAAGAGCTTGCAGCGCGTCGCGATCAAAATGCCGCCATTTGTTGCCCGTGTCTCCTACATAAAGGACTCGACCACCGGGCACAAACCGGGGCGCGAACTCCTCAATGATAGCCTGCACCAGCTTACTGTGCTCACCAGGCGTCAGGTAAACCATCTTGGCTTCAGCCAGGGTGACCGGAATCATGCTCAGGTTACGGGCTCGTGCATACCGATTCTTGAGCGTTTCTACCGAAGCAAGGTACTTCTCAAGCTTGCCAGTCCAGTGCTCGGTTCCAAAGCTTCTCAATAGCTTCAGGGCTGTCGGCTCAATTTGGTAGCAGAATTTGGGACTGTTGATCGGCCGGCTTGGGTCATCCGGATTGGCTACGACGAGACCTGCATCAATGAACTGGTGCATAGTTTGTCGGCGCACTGTCTCTCGGGTGTTGGGGGCATAGTTCTTGCCATATTGCTCACGACAAAAGTCCATGACTGGCGTGATGCCCTTGAGAGGAGACTTGGCTTGGGACCAGCTCATTTCGGGCTCGAGTTCCAGGAGAGCAAGCAGAGTCAGTGCCGAACGGTCGTTCAACTGACCGCGGGGCAGACCCAGCAGTTCCAGGATAGTGAGTGCTTCGTCCACTTTTTGTTTTGCGGCAACAGGATCAGGGGATGCTATGTCCGCCATGCGCTGGATTTCCCTTTCTAAAAGTTTGTCGATCTGCTCCTGTGACGGGAATTTGATGTCTATCTGGCGGCCAAGTGTTTCCAGGATCTGAGGACTTGGATACCTGAGCATACGCAAGTCCGTGGCGTTCACCTGGGTGTGGCCGTTAAACTGGCGAAAATAGCTGTCCACGAGCGTCGAGTTCAAGAACAAGGCGAGCCCTTTGGCAAGCATCGGGGGCAGGCCCGCATTCTTGCGGTGATAAACGTTAAGATGATTCTCAAAGGCTACCCAAGGAGCCGGGACCCTTTGAGGCTCAAAGATGGCGGCAACGACTCGCCGTGGCTCCTCCTTTGCTGAAAAGCGTCTGACAAGAACGTAATGACCAGTGGGCAGGAAGAGCGGCTCTAGTTTCGGTACATTGGAAATGGCATTTGGCTTCTTGCCGCCGGACTTGGGCCAGAGAATGTAGCCATCTTGAAAGTGGGTGGGATAGATTAGGGGCACGGTCCCTGGCTGAGGATCGGACTGCAATAGCTCCCGGACGCGAAAGTCGACAACTCGACCGGTCGAGACCTCCACGCCGAGGCTCTCCAAGGTGTGGTCAAAGACGGACAACCGGTCCAGGACAAATTGGTCCATTTCGCTTGTGGCCAGATAGATGATCAAATCGGGATCATCCGGCCCGACTACCTGTTCGTAGCTGACCGAGTGCAAAGTCATGCTTTCTCCGGCTGGCCCGTGGCTAGCCGAAATGAGCACGTCGTCCTTTTTCCCTGTCTTGACGGCGTGCAGAATGATGTTCTCTTGCAGGACGCCATCTGTCCTGAAGGCTTCTTCTCGAGACTCGAAGATGTGGATGCGCCGCAGCGTCATGGTTCTCAGAAATCGCTTGCGAAACGGCTTGAAATATGGGCCATTGCAGAAGCTCCGAGGCGTGATAGCAACGAGCTCACCCCCCTCCTCGAGCAGGTCCGCAGCCAGGGCCAGAAAGGCAGCATACAGGTTCGTGGTCTCAACCCCGATCGAGTTCAAAAGCCGGCGATGCTGCGAGTCACTCCGGATCTTTTTGTACGGAGGGTTCAGGATCGCGCGGTTAAAGGAAAGGTGCTCGACGGCAAAGAGGCCGCCTCGCAGCATTTCCACCGCCGAATCGACAAAGTCCTGTTCCAGGATCCGTGCTTCGAACGCAATTCCGCACCCTTCAGAGACTTCGCGGCATCCGGCCAGGATGAGGTGCAGATACTCGACGAGGAGTGGCTCCAACTCGTAGGCAACAACAGAAACGCCGCGCGGCGGCGATGGCTCCTGACAAATCCGCTCTACAAAGGCGGCAGTCAGGCTTCCTACGCCCGCTCCCGCGTCCAGCAGGCGAATCTCATCGATGCCAGTGCCGAAAAGCGATGCCATGAACTGCGCGATAGAACCCACGGTGAAAAACTGTCCCATCCGGGAGCGATTTTCCGGGTCTAGGCGGTGGCTGGCATCCATTCGGTATTGGTCTGCCCGCTTGATCAGACTGTCCCGGGCATTGCCCTGGTCCTGAGCCTGCGGGTGGACCTCATATCTGCCTGTAGCTTCCATCTATCCCCACAACCTCTCAACAACGATAGCCATCATGAACGGGTACATCCTTGGACTGGCTGTTTGGTACCATGACTTGATTATACCACACCCGGCGGCGTATGTGCATAACAGACTCCGGATCTACTAGAAGTATTCCTCGTAGCCCGAGATCCCCAGCTCGTCGCGCATCGCCTGCAGTTCAAGGCGCAGGTTCTGGTTGACGGGGATGCCCTCCTGGCGGACAATCTTTTCGCTCTCGTACTCTTTTTCGCCCCCGACGTAGATGCGCTCCTCGCCCGGGGCTTTGCGCGATGCCTGGAGCGCCCGCATGATACCGCCGGTGATCTGCCGCGACACGTCCAACGGCAAGAAGTGCTCCACGTCGATGGCCAGGAAGAAATGGCCGAGCATGTAGGGCCGGCGGGAGCCGTCGGGGGCATAGCCCAACAGGTCCTTCATATAGACGCCACCGCATAGCGACGCGGACAGGATCTCGACCATGGTCGCCAGATCGTAGCCCTTGTAGCCGGCAAACAGCTCGCCCGCGCCGCCCAGGGGCAGCAGCGCGGCCGTGGCCTTGTCCAGGCCGGCCATGATTGCGGCCGGATCGGTGAGGGGCTGCCCCTCGGCGTCGATGACCCAGCCCTCCGGCACCGGCTTCTCGGCACGCATGGCTACTTCGATCTTGCCCCGCTGGCTGATGGCGGTCGCTCCGTCGAAGGAGAAGGGAAAGTCCATGTCAGACGGGGCGGCAAAGGCGATGGGATTGGTGCCCAGCATGGGCTCGGTGCCAAAGGTCGGGGCGATGGCCGGGCGGGCGTTGGTGAAGGTAAAGCCGATCATGCCCTCCTGGGCGGCCATGAGGGGATAGTAGCCAGCGATGCCAAAGTGGGTGCCGTTGCGCACGGCAACGGCGCCCAGGCCAACCTGCCGTGCCTTGTCCATGGCCAGGCGCATGGCGCGGTAGGCGATGACGTGACCCATACCGTGGTGCCCGTCCACCACGGCCGTGGTCTCGCTCTCCTGCACGACCTCGAACTCGGTGTGAGTGTTTTGCACGCCGGCCTTGATGCGGTCATAGTAGTACTTCAGGCGGCCCACACCGTGGGATTCAATGCCCCGCACGTCGGAGGTGATGAGCACTTCGGCGCAGATCTGGGCCTCCTCGGGCGGGGTGCCAAGCCCCTGCAGAACGTCCATCATGAACCGGTGGATGACGTCCACAGGGATGAGTTGCGTTTCCTCCATACGTTTGCTCCTCGATTCAAACCTTTGTTGGCGGCGCATTGGCCGTCTTGGGATAGTGTAGCAGAAGGGTGAGAGCCAGGCCGGTGATGGCCCCGGCCAGGGCTCCCGTAGATAGAATGCCGGGCAACAGCGCCAGGCCCGTGATCCAGGCCATGGTGCTGACGACGATCCACCACCCTGCCCAGAGTACTTCGTGGCGCAGGAGCAGCCACTGGGCCAGGCCGAGGGTTGGGCCCAGGATCACGCCGCCCACCAACCCTTGCAGGGGGGCAGGGACCGTCGCCAGGAGCAGCGTAGAGACTACAAGCCACACCGCCGAGGTCGCCAGGAACCAGCGCCATGCCCGGGGGATGCGGTGATGGAGCACGAACGACTGCATGGCCGCCACGCCCACGCCT
Source organism: Anaerolineae bacterium (assembly GCA_034428935.1). GTDB lineage: Bacteria > Chloroflexota > Anaerolineae > JAAYZQ01 > JAAYZQ01 > JAAYZQ01. The sequence goes on from DAOUHB010000097.1 coordinate 29,096, forward strand.
GCCGGCACCAGGGCAAGGTTTGTGAACAGCAGGCTGCCAAGGAGCCAGCCCAGGGTCGTGGCCATGATCCACAGGAACCAGAGGGCTGCGTCAAAGGCGGGCTGTCGTGATCGCGCCATTGGCTCCCTGTGCCGTTCCACGAAGGCTCAGCTCGCCTAGCCCTTCACTGACCCTGCCAGCATCCCACGAACAAAGTAGCGTTGCAGGCTAAAGAACACGATCAGGGGCAGGATCATGGTGACGAACGCCCCCGCCGTCAGCAGGTGCCAGTCGTTCCCGAAGGTGCCCGTGAGATCGGCCAGGCGCTGGGTCAGGACCTTGTAGCTGGGGTCGACGCCGAGAAAGGTGAGGGCCACCAGGTAGTCATTCCAGACCCACAGGAACTGGAAGATGAAAAACGACGCCAGCGCCGGCACCGAGAGGGGCAGGACCAGCTTCAAGAAGATGGTAAAGTGAGAGGCGCCGTCGATGAATGCCGATTCCAGCGTCTCGCGGGGCAGCGTCCGGATATAGTTGAACAGAAGATAGGTGGCCAGCGCCAGGCCAAAGCCGGTGTGCGCCAGCCAGATGGCCAGGAAGGTCCCGTTGAGCCTCAGGCTGTTATAGTCCCGCAGGATAGGCACCAGGGCGATTTGCAGAGGAACCACGATCAGCCCGACCACCAGGATGAACATGATTCGGCGGCCCGGAAAGTTCATCCAGGCAAAGGCATAGGCTGCAAAGGCCGCGATGAGAATGGGGATGATGGTCGAGGGAACAGCGACGGCCAGGCTGTTCAGAAAAGCCTGCGACATGTTCTGTCCAGGCGTCATCTCTACCGTGCCGTCGGGCCTGGTCACCGGGATCTGGCTGCCGAGCAACACCTGCTTGTAGTTGTCGAGGGAAAAGTTCCACGTGGTGGTCCAGATGCGCTCCTGCACCTCGATGCGTCCCAGGCGCCGGTTCCCCACCCAGGTCACGCGCGTGCCTCCCTCGGGTGACATCACGCCCTCCCGCAGCTCCTCGAAGGTGCCGGTCACGCCCTCCACTTCCATCACGCCGCTGGGATCCAGGCCGAGCTCCTGGACGTTGTACGTGTCCGTCGTCGCCCATTCCCGGTGCGGAAAGATGTTCCACCAGCCCGTGGTCTGGATGTCAAACCGAGTCCGGAACGAAGAGATGAACAACCCCAGCGTGGGGACACTCCAGATGATCACCATGAGCGCCAGCGTCAGGTTGACGAGCAGGGGGCCGGTCCATTTTCGTCTCATGCTAGAACGCCTCCTGTTCTCTGAATTGTTTCAGATTGTAGATCATCACCGGGATGACGGTGAGGAGGAGGATGATGGCGATGGCCGAGCCATAGCCCGAGTTGCGGAACGTAAACGACTGGCGATAGAATTGAGTAGCAATCACGTGGGTGCCAAACTGCCCGCCGGTCATGACCCAGACTACGTCAAAGATCTTGAGCGTAAAGATGACGACGGTCGTCCAGACGGTGATGATGGTACCTGCAATGGAGGGGATCATGATACGGAAAAAGGCCTGCACTTCGGTGGCGCCGTCAACCCGTGCCGCCTCCATGATCTCTTCCGGGATGCCCTTCAGGGCGGCGGAATAGAGGACCATGGCGTACCCTGCCTGGAGCCAGATGACGATGAGGATGAGAAAGACATTATTCCAGGGCGCGATCTGGACCCACTTGTCCCAGGGGTGGGGCTGGCCCCCCAGCGCGACGGTGAGGGCGTTCAATATACCGATCTGCGCCGATCCCGCCGGCCGGACCTCGTACACAAAGTTCCAGATGACGCTGGCGCCGACGAAAGAGATGGCCATGGGCAAAAAGATCAGCGATTTCGCGACTCGCTCGAACTTGCTGCGATCGGCCAACACGGCAACAATGAGACCGATGACCACCGACATGGTGCTGCCGATGATGATCCACATCAGGTTGTTGCGCAAAGCCTCGGTCAGCAGGCGCTCGCTAAAGATCGCCGCATAGTTGTCCAACCCCACAAAGGCGCTGCTCCGGAGGGATTCGATGAGGCCGGCGCCCCTGGGCGGGCCGTCGCGCCCGAAGAGGCTCAGGTAAAAGGTGCGGACTGCCGGCAGGGCCAGATACCACAGGAGAATGGCCATTGCCGGGCCGACAAAGACAAAAGGTTGCAGGCGGGCAGTCCACTGGTTGGGGAGTCGTTCCACAATGCTGTTAAAGATCCAGTAGAGCATCGCCACGCCACCAACGCCCCAGAGAATGGCCACCGCCGCGATGAGCCAGCGCGGCGCATTGCTGTCCCGCAACCAAATAAACCCGGCATAGAGCACGGCAAAGGCGATGAACGGGATGGCTATGGCCAGTAACAGGCGCCCCAACCAGCTAATCAGCTCCAGCGCTGTCTTGGGCTTGGGCGCCTGGCCTGTCGGGGATCCTTTCACGCTTTCGGCTTGTGCCATATGTCACCTCCCCTCGACAGGCTGCCAGCCCGTGAGGGCTGGCAGCCTGTCGTCTGGATACCTACTGCGGCCAGGATGCGTCGATTTCGGCGAGGGCCGTATCGAGGTCAGAGAGGCCGCTGACATAGTCGGTCATGCCGGTCCAGAAGGAACCGGAGCCGACCTGGGCGGGCATGAGGTCCGAGGCATCGAAGCGGAAGCTGGTGGCTTCGGCGACGAGCTCGGCGATGCCGCGTTCGAGATCCACGCCATACATGTCGGGGGTGGCGGTCAGGTGGGCGGCCAGGGCGCCGCCGTTCTGGAGCCAGCCGGAGGCGGACTGGGGCGTGGTAAAGTACTCCATGAGGGCCCGGACTTCGGGGCGGTCGTTGAACATGGTCATGATGTCGCCGGCGACGAGGAAGGGCTTGCCGTAGGCCTCGTCAACGGGCGGCAGGTAGAAGAAGTCATAGTCAACGCCGGCCTGGGTGCCCTCGGGGAAGAAGCCGGTGATAAAGTTGCCCTGTTTGTGGAGCCAGCACTGGGGCGGATCCTCAAACATGGGTGCGGGGGCATCGCCAAAGTAGGTGGAGACGATGCCGTCGGTGCCGCCAAAGACATAGTCGGGGTTGAACCAGATCTCGCTCCAGGTTTCGATGGCGGTCTTGACCTCGGGCGAGGAGAAGGGCAGCTCGCCCCGGACCCAGGCGTCATAGTTTTCCAGGGAGGTGGTGCGGAGCACCATCTCCTCGGTCCAGTCTGTGGCGGGCCAGCCGGTGGCGGCCTGCGACTCGATGCCGACGCACCAGGCGGCGTCGCCGTCGTCGGCGATGGTCTGGGTGAGGGCCAGGAGGTCGTCCCAGGTTTCGGGGATCTCGTAGCCGGCGGCGTCAAAGTCGTCCTTGGGATACCAGACGAGGCTCTTGCCGTTGAAGCGGTGCCAGATGCCGCCGACCATGGGCTGGCCATCGGGATCTTGGACCATGCCCATGTCCAGCCAGCTCGGGTTGAACTGCTGCTGGAGCCATTCCTCGCTGATCCAGGAGGTGGGGTCGATGAGGTGACCCTGGCGGGCAAAGTTGGCGACTGCTCCGGGCTGCGGGAAGTCGGCGATGTCGGGCGGGGAGCCGGCGTCCACGGCGATGGCGATGCGAGCCTCGAACTCCTTGTCGCCGATGTACTGGACATCGATGCCCGTGGCCTCCTCGAAGGCGACCATGGACTCCTCGAAGCGGATGTCGTCGGGGTTGGTGAAGGGGCCGTCGACGACGACCGTCGTGCCGGAGAACTCGCCGGCCAGGGCCCTCTCCAGGAAGCCGCCGGCCATGACGGCAAAGGGCGCTTCCACGCCCTCGACCGCAGGCTCCGGCTCTGTTGCCTCCGGAGCTGTTGTCGGCTCCGGAGCAGTGGTTGCCTCGGGCGCCGCCTCGGTTGGCGCTGGCGCCGAGGTGGGCTCGGGCGTCGCGCCGCAAGCAAGCAGCAGCATGCTGGCGATGACGACCAGAGCCACGAGAGTAAAGATTGAGCGTTTCATTTGAATCTCCTCCTGTTACACGAAAATCGTTGGGGCAGGCACTGCACCTGCCCGAGAGTGCTTCGTTGAAAATCGACTTCGGGTGTCGTGCGGAATGGAATCACTCGAATGTTCTTTTACCTCCTTTCTGGCCTGGGGCCGAGCTATCGCGTCTTGCCAGCGCAACAGCGGCTCTTCCGCAAGCGTCGCGCATGGCCGTTGTTCTCCGAGAACGATCGAAGCTCAGTTGCGAGCGCCTGGCGGCGCTCCACAGGATTCCCGAACGATGAGTTCGGTTTCCAGGATCATCGAGGGAACTTCTTCGTCGCCTTCGATGAGGGCGGTAAGAACCTCGGCGGCGGTCCAGCCGAGGCCATAGGCCGGCACGCGCACGGTCGTCAGCCTGGGATGCACGTGGGCAGCCAGAAAGATGTCGTCAAAGCCCACGATGGCTACGTCATCTGGGATGCGCCGGCCGGCATCGTGAATGGCGCTCATGGCGCCTATGGCCACCACGTCGCTGGCCGCAAATACGGCGGTCGGCGGCTGGTCGAGGCACAGGAGCCGTTCCATGGCGGCGCGGCCCGAGCCGGGCAAAAAACTGGCGGTGTGCACCAGGGCCGGGTCCTGGGCGAGGTCGTGCTCTCCCAACGCCTGCTTGTAGCCGGCGAACCGGTCCTGAGCGCCCGCGTAGGAAAGAGGCGCGTTGGAGATAAAGCCGATGCGCTGATGCCCCAGGCCGATGAGGTGCTGCACAGCCTGGTAGGCGCCTGCCTGGTTGTCGACGTCCACGATGGGAAAGTCCGTGCGGTTGAGCCGCCCGTGCAGAATCAGGGGAAAGCGGTCCTCGGCCAGCTCCTCCAGGATGGGATCGCCATCCCTTGGGCCGGACAGGATGACGCCGTCCACCTGCTGTTCGCGGATGAGGCGGGCGTAGGCTTCGTGGCTGGGTACGTCTTCGGCGAGCTGCAGGACGAGCAGGTATCCACGGCGGTGAACTGAGGCAGTGACACCCTGCAGGAACGGGGGTAAAAAGGCATCGACGCCCAGGCGTGCCTGGCCTTCTCCGAGGATGAGCCCGATGCGCTGCGTCTTGCCACTGGCCAGGGTACGGGCGGCGGCGGCGGGGTAGTAGTTCAGGTCGCGGGCAGCCTGTAGAACGCGCTGCCGCGTCTCTTCGCTGATCTTGACCCCCGGTACTTCGTTGAGGACGAACGACACCGTGGTTCGAGAGACCCCTGCCAACCTGGCCACGTCCTGGCTTCTTGCTTGCCTTCGGCCCAACGTTGCCTCCCTTTTAGTAACACGCGTTACTAACGCGCGTTACTAACACGTGTTAATTATACTCCAGGTTTCGCCGTTTGTCAAGATGCAATTTTCGCAGATGCAATTTTCGCAGTGTGCAATTTTCGCCGGGCACGCGCCGCTGATGAGCGCCGGGCGTGCCGGCTGTGAGACCCCTTACAGCCAATGGAAGCGAGCCGGATTAGAATGATCAGGCGGGGTTTTGCGCGATCCCCGCACATTTTCTCCAGGGCTCATGTCCCACGCCAGGGAGGCTTGCGGACCGCCGCACCGACGAGGCAGCACCCAACACGACGCGCGAGGATCCCATGCCCGACCAGATTCTGATCAAAGACCTACTGCTGCGAGCAGTCATCGGCGTAAATCCCGAGGAGCGCCGTGACCGGCAAGACGTGCTCGTCAACATCGTCCTCCAGGCCGACACCCGCGTGGCCGGGGCTTCTGACCGAATAGAAGACGCCGTCAACTACCGGACCATCACCAAGCGGGTCATTGCCCTGGTCGAGAACTCGAGCTTTTACCTGGTGGAAAAGATGGCAGCCGAGATCGCCAACATCTGCCTGGAGGAGCCCCGGGTCGCGCGTGCCGTCGTGCGCGTTGAGAAGCCGGGGGCCCTGCGTTTTGCCCGCTCCGTGGGCGTCGAGATCGTCCGCGACCGGCCCCGTCCGGCGCCGGCCAACCGCGTTTTCATCTCCATGGGCTCGAACGTCGAGCCGGAGCACTACCTGCCGGAGGCGGTTCGCCGCCTGGCCGAGCGCTGCCAGCTCCTGGCCGTGTCGCGGGCCTACGAGACGGAGCCCGTAGGCGCACCAGGCGGGCCGAATTTTGTCAACGGCGCCGTCCTCCTCGCGACGGACCTGGACGCCGAGACGCTCAAGGATGGCGTGCTCCTCGAGATCGAGGCAGCACTGGGGCGGGTGCGCACGGCTGACAAAAACGCCCCGCGCACCGTGGACCTCGACATTTCGCTCTTTAACCACGAGGTCCTGGAGGTCCGCGGCCGCCGTATTCCGGAGCCCGACATCCTGCGCCACGCCCACGTGGCCCGGCCCCTGGCCGACCTGGCGCCCCACTACCGGCACCCCGAGACGGGGCAGACGCTCCTGGAAATCGCCCGCAGCCTGCCCCAGGGGGGGCTTGTTCATCGGCCCGACCTGGTGTTCTGGCCCGCCAGCCAGGCCTGGCCGGCGGGTCGGTCCTGACTGTGGGGTCAGGGCCGAGCTGAAGAGAAAAAGAATAAAGGAGGAACGACGTGTCCGAAATTCAAGTAAAGACCGGCACATACGATGCCTTTCGCAATGACCTGGTCGACCTGCCCGATCAGGAGTGTGGCGGGGAGATCGAGTGCGCGGTGCGCGACATCCTGACGGCCATTGGCGAGGAGCCGGACCGGGAGGGATTGCGCGCCACACCGAAGCGCATCGCCCGCATGTACGAGGAGCTGACGGCCGGCTACCACGTGGATGGCGAGGCATTGATCAACGACGCCGTGTTTGACGTCCGCTACGACGAGATGGTCGTCGTGCGCAACATCGACTTTTACAGCCTGTGCGAGCATCACATGCTGCCCTTTTTCGGGCAGGCGCACGTTGCCTACATCCCCGACGGCAAGGTCATCGGCCTGAGCAAGATCCCGCGCATCGTCGAGATGTTTGCCCGGCGCCTGCAGGTGCAGGAGCGAATGACCCGCCAGATTGCCGAGTTCCTGGACGAGACGCTCAAGCCCCAGGGCGTGGCTGTCGTGGTGGATGGCATGCACATGTGCAGCGCCATGCGCGGGGTGAAAAAGGCCAACGCCCGGATGACGACCAGCGCCATGCTCGGTACCTTCAAGAAGAACCAGGCCACGCGCAACGAGTTCTTTGCGCACATCGAGCGCGGCGAGCCCGCGGTCTAGCCAGGAGCTGGCCTGACAAAAAGAAACCCGGCTCCCAGGGGAGCCGGGTTTCTCACGTCCTGGCGGTTAGCGATACATCTCCAGCAGGGACCGCACGTCGAAATCCTGCGCATCCTCTTTGAGGGGATGGTTGGTGACGCGGGTATGGCTGTCCAGCGTCGTCCGGATCTCCTTGAAAAAGACGCCCACGGGCATGGCATCGTCGCGGAACGCCTGCTCCAGGGCGCGGATGCGGTTGGTCGGGTCGTGATCCGCGGGCAGGTCCTGCACCTGTGGTCGCCACAGGTCAAAGGTGTTGTGGAACGTGGGACAGGGGCTCATGGTCTGGATGAAGGCAAACCCGGGATGCTGGATGCCCTGCACGATGAGGTCGGCTACGTGCTTGGGATTGCCCGAAAAGCCGCGCGCTGCAAAGCTCACTCCCGAGGCCAGGACCCAGGCCATGGGGTTGATGGGCGCGTCGGACGAGCCCTGGGGCGTGCTCTTTGTCTTGAAACCCAGGGGTGAGGTGGGCGAGGTCTGGCCCTTGGTCAGGCCGTACACTTCGTTGTCCATGACGACGTAGGTGATGTCGGGGTTGCGCCGCACGGCGTGGGCCAGGTGCCCGCCGCCGATGCTAAAGCCGTCGCCGTCGCCGCCCACGGCAATGACGGTCAGCTCCGGGTTCGCGAGCTTGATGCCCGTCGCCACAGGCAGCACCCGCCCGTGGGCGGTCTGGAACCCATAGGTCTGGACGAAAAAGGGCAGGCGGCTGGAGCAACCGATGCCCGACACGACAACCGTCCGCGCCGGGTCGAGCTGCAGTTGCGCCATGGCCTGGTAGAGGGAAGCGAGGACGCCAAAGTCTCCGCAGCCCGGGCACCAGGTCGGCTTAACGCCCGATTTGTAATCCTTGGTGGTCAGCTTGGGCCTGGTTTCTACGACAGCCTGCTTAGCCACGGGCCACCTCCTCCATGGACTCGGATTCAACTGTTTTGCGCCTGGTCACCTGCTTGCTGCTGGCCCCCACCAGGAATTCCATGACCTTGGCCCTGATCTCGCCCGGCGTGAAGGGCAGGCCCCCGTACTTGTTGAGCGAGACTGTGTGCAGCTCGGTGTTGGCCTTGATCCACGCTGCGAACTGGCCCGAGCGATTCACCTCGGGCACGATGATGGCTCTGGCATGGGACGCGAACTCCAGGATGCGCTGGCTGGGCAGCGGATTCAGCACGGCGGGCACGAGGGCGGCCACGGGATAGCCCTCGGCAGCCATGCTCTCCACCGCCTCGCGGACGACGCCCGCCGTCGAGCCCCAGGTGATAACGCCCACTTCCGCCTGCTCCTCGGGTACGCCGTAGGTCAGGCAGCCCAGGGGCGGTTGCAGGCCACAGAGCGCCTCTGCCGCCCGCTCGAACTTTTGTCCTCTCTTGTCGAGCTGGGCCGTGTGCATGGCCGGCGTATAGTTGGGAGCGCCCTCCTCGTCGTGCTCCAGGCCGGTGGCCGTGAACGGGGCGCCGTCAAAGCCCGGCACGGCCATGGGCGACACGCCGCTCTCGGTCAGCTCGTAGCGCCGGTAATCGTCGGCCTGTCCCGGCGCCGGGCGAAGGCGCTCGACGATGGGCACCAGGCCTGGGTCGGGCATGGGCAGCGTGGAGGTGCGGTGCGAAAGGGACTGGTCTGTCAGCAGGATGACCGGCATCTGAAAGGTTTCGGACAGGTAAAAGGCCTGCATTGCCTGGTAAAAGCAGTCGGCGACCGAGCGGGCGGCCAGGACGATGCGCGGCGCTTCGCCGTGACCGCCATACAGAGCAATGTTGAGGTCGCCCTGCTCCATCTTGGTCGGCATCCCGGTGCTGGGGCCGGCACGCATCGAGTTGACGACCACCACGGGAACCTCGGCCATGGTCGCCAGGCCCAGCATCTCTTGCATCAGGGAAAAGCCGGGACCACTGGTGGCAGTCATGGCCTTGACACCGGCAATGGAGGCGCCAATGACGCTGCCGATGGCCGCGATCTCGTCTTCGGTTTGCAGGCTCGTCCCCCCGATGCCGGGCAGGCGCCGCGCCATCTCTTCCAGGATGTCGGAGGCGGGCGTGATGGGATAGCCGGCGTAAAAGCGACAGCCGGCGGCCAGCGCCCCGGCCACGATGGCCTGGTTGCCGGACATGACCAACTCGGGCTCTTGTGTCGGGTCAGGTGGGGCCAGGCGCATGGGTGACTCGCCGGGCAGGTTGTTCTTGACCCACTCGTAGCCGGCGAGGAGCGCCATGCGGTTGCTTTCGGCAAACTCCGGGCGGCGGCCAAACTTTTCCTTGACGGTGGCCTGGAGCTGTGGAAAGTCCAGGGCCAGCAGCGCCGACAGCGCCCCCAGGGCTATGAGGTTCTTGCCCTTGCGCAGGTTCAAGTCCCGCGCCATGCGATCGAGGGGGATGCCGTAGGCTGTGCCCGCAAAGCCCTCAGGGCAGTCGTGCTCCCCCGGATCGTAGATCAGTATCCCGTCGGGGCGCAGCGCCTCGTGATGCAGGTCCCAGGCCTCCTCATTAAAGGCCAGGAGAAGGTCCAGCTCGTCGCCCAGCGAAGGCAGCGGCCGGACGCCGACCCGGAGCTGGAACATGACCGGGCCGCCCTTGATCTCGGCCGGGTAGGTGCGAAAGGTGTGCACCTGGTAGCCGCTGCGGGCCATCGACAAGGTCAGGACGTCGCCGGCCGAGACGGCATTATCGGTGCCCGATTCGCCGCCGAGGCGGAGCAGTAAGGTATCGACGATCATCTTACCTCCATTGGAAAAAACAGATCGAACACGTCGCCATCAGCGATCCGCCCATGATACGTCAGTGGGCCAGGGACTGGGACATGGCGGCGATGTGCTCCGGCGTCGTGCCGCAGCAACCACCGATAATCTGCGCGCCGGCCTGGCGCAAGCGAAGGGCCACCTCAGCCATGAACGCGGGGCTGGCATCGTACACGACGTCGTCGCCGTTCAGATGGGGGAGGCCGGCGTTCGGCTTGGCCCACAGGATGGCGCCCGGTGCCTCGGCCGCCATGGCTTCCAGGATGGCAGGGTACTCGTCGGGGTCGCGGCCGCAGTTGGCCCCCAGGCCCTCCACTAGAGGGGCCATCTCCTTTGCTGCCTGCGCCGGGCGCACGCCCATCATCGTCCGGCCATGGGTGTCAAAGGAAAAGGTGACAAAGATGGGAAGATCCGTCACTCGTCGGGCACCTTCCACGGCCGCCCTGGCTTCGGCCAGGTCGCTGAGGGTCTCGACCAGGAGGAAATCGACGCCGCCCTCGACCAGGGCAGCGGCTTGCTCGGCATAGCCGTCGGCTGCCTCGGCGGCTGTGAGCTGCCCGAGGGGGGCCAGGAGCTGGCCGGTGGAGCTCATGTCGCCGGCCACGAAAACGCCGTCACCGGCTGCCTGCCGCGCCAACTCTGCGGCGCGCCGGTTCACCTCCGCTGCCCGATCCTCCAGCCCTTCGTGTGCCAGGCGAAAGCGGGTGCCGCCCAGGGTGCAGGTGAGCACCAGGTTGGCTCCAGCCTTCACATAGCTTTCGTGCAGCGCCCGGACCCGGTCTGGCTGTTCCACGACCCAGCTCTCAGGCAGGCGGCCATCTTCCAGCCCCAGGCTTTGCAACATTGTCCCCGTGGCGCCGTCGGCGAGGAAAACCTCGCCGGCGCGCAACCGCGAGAGTAGGTTCTCGGTACGCGTCGTCATTCGCCCGCTCCATGTCGTTTCATTGTGTTTGCCAGGTGCCTGGGGCACATTCTCCGGCCCTGTCACCGGCCCCGAGCCATTGCCCCGAATCATACCCCAGGCAAATCGCCGTCGTCAGTAAGATCCGTTCCGAATTTATGCAATTCCTGTTTGGAAAATTACCCGCGTTGCATTCTCTTTGTGCTGCCGGGTATGGGCCTTGCCGTGCATGTCTTTGCGCGTCGCCCGCGGACCATTATACCACAGGAGCAGCCTTCTATGCCAACGCGAGAAGGGCGCGGCGCCACGGCGAGTGGTCATGCGAAACGACGGCGGCAGGCTCGTGCTTCATTGCGCAGGGGCCAGGTTCGAGAAAGCGAAAGCTTTGCCTTGACAAAGCAGGGGTCCGGTGGTACACTCCTCCCGTCGTGCCAATCCTTTCTGGCCTTGGCCGGCCATGTGTCCCAGAGCCAACGCCAGCCTCTACGTACGGGTCTGGCGCGTGGTTCGTGAATTCTCTGGCGGTTCTTTGGAAGCCAGAAGATCCAGGAGGTGCGTGGCAGCGTCAGATTCAGGTCTTGAGCCCGGCTCCGCTCGTCGGGCTGCCCACATGGCAGGGGGACCGGCCTTTCCCCTCGGGGGCGAACAGGACATTTGAGGAGGAAAGAATGAGGAACAATCACTGGAAATTTCTGGCTCTCCTGGCTTTGGTGAGCCTGGTGGTAGGACTTGCCGGATGCGGCCCCGCAGCCGAGAGCACCGAGCTGAACGTCCTCTGCACGCCGCAGGAGGAGTGGTGCCAGGGCATGAAGCAAGAGTTCGAGGCCAAATACGGCATCACGGTCAACTATGTGCGCATGTCCAGCGGTGAAGCCCTGGCCCGCGTGCAGGCCGAGAAGGACAACCCCCAGTTCGACATCTGGTGGGGTGGCCCCATCGACAGCTTTGTATCCGCCAAGGCGGATGGCTTGCTGGAGCCCTACGACTCGCCCAACTATGGCAACCTGCTCGATCAGACCAAGTACAAAGACCCGGACAACCACTGGGTTGGTATCTATGTCGGAACCTTGGGCTTTGCAACCAACCAGGATTGGCTGGCGGCCAATCCCGGCAGCGCGGCGCCCACCTCCTGGGATGACCTGCTCAAGCCCGAGTTCGAGGACCAGATCCTGGTAGCCCATCCCTCCACGTCGGGCACGTCGTACACCGCCCTCGCGACCGTCCTCCAGCTCCGTGGCGAAGATGCGGGCTGGGAATACCTGACGCAGTATGCTGCCCAGGTGCTGCAGTTCACCAAGAGCGGCGCAGCCCCGGCCAAGTTCGTGGGCCAGGGCGAGGCGGCCGTGGGCGTCGTCTTTTCTCACGACATTGTCAACGAGATCGACAACAACAGGCTGCCCCTGGTGCTAACTTTCCCTGCGGAAGGCACCGGCTACGAGATCGGTGGCATGGGCATCCTCAAGGGCGCCCAGCACCTGGACGCCGCCCAGAAGTGGTTCGATTGGGCGCTGACCGCCGAGGCCCAGGCCCTGGGCCCCAAGTACAAGGCATACCAGGCGCCGACGGTTAGCGGCGTCGAGCTGTCGCATCCCGAGCTCCTCGAAGTCAACCTCATCGACTATGACTTCCAGTGGGCCGGCGAGCACAAAAAAGAGTTCGTGGACAAGTTCTCGAACGAGATTGCTGGAGCCGATCAGCTAAAGGAATAACGATGTGACTCTGTGGGGCGGGGGCGCGCTCCCCCGCCCCACTTTTTATGGGGCCAGTTGTTCAAGGGCCGGTTTTCGTAAGGGAGAGAGTGATGGCCGTCTCTGCACAAAGCGTGCCCACCCGGGAACGAGCGACCTTGCGCAGTGCCCTTCTCAGGCGCTACCGCGAGTTCGCCCTCATCGCCCGTGACCCGGTGTTGATGATCAGCCTTTTGTTCTGCGGGCTGTTTCTGTTCATGTTTGTCGTTTATCCCCTGTTCCGCGGCACTGCCAATGGCTTCCTGGATGCCGAACGGTCAGGGCCGTGGTACACCCGCCTGAGCGTGGAATACCTGGGCCGTTATTTTGACTCTTACTATGGGCCCTTTGCCCGGCGCGTGTTCATCGATACCCTCATCATGGGCGTCTTGACCGCAACGGGCGGCACGATCCTGGGCTTCTTCTTTGCCTACACCATGGTCCGCGCCGACATACCCTTCAAGAGGCTGATCCATCTCCTGGCTCTGGTCCCTACCGTGTCGCCGCCTTTCGCCATTGCCCTGAGCACCATCCTGCTCTTTGGCCGCAATGGCCTGGTAACGCGCAAAATACTGGGCATCAACTTTGGCCCGGGAATGAACGACATCTATGGCATGGATGGTCTCGTGTTCGTCCAGATCATCACCTTCTTCTCCGTCGCCTATTTGATCATCCGCGCCATGCTGGAACGGCTCGATCCCAGCATGGAGGAGGCCGCCCACAGCCTTGGAGCGGGCAAGTTTCACATCTTTCGCACGGTCACCCTGCCCCTGCTGGTCCCGGGCATCGCCGGCTCGTTCCTGCTGTTGTTTGTCGAGTCGCTGGCCGACCTGGGCAACCCGCTGTTTATCGCCGGCAACACGACGGTCCTTTCGGCCCAGATCTTTTTGGCCGTGGCCGGCGAGTATGACTACCAGAAGGCCTCGGCGCTGGCCTTTGTGCTTCTGCTGCCCACCCTGGTGGTGTTCCTGGTACAGCGCTACTATGTAACCCGCCGCTCCTACGTGTCGGTGACGGGCAAGCCCACGGGCGGGCAGATCCTGGTCAAAGAGGCGTGGATCCGCTGGCCCTTTATCATCATCACCTATGGTATGTGCCTGCTCATCATTGCCCTCTACCTGGCCATTTTTGTCGGCTCCATCAGCGCCGCCTGGGGTGTGGACTACACGCCGACGCTGCAGTGGTGGAAGCACATGGTGACCCGCGGCATCGAGTCGGTTCTTGATACCACCTTCCTGAGCGCCTTTGCCACGCCTATTGCCGGTCTGACGGGCATGGTCATCGCCTTCCTGGTGGTGCGCAAGCGATTCAGCGGCAAGAATGCCGTCGACTTTATCTCGAACCTCGGCGGTGCCGTGCCCGGAACCATCCTGGGTATCGGCTTTGTGCTGGCCTTTTCCACACCGCCCATGTTCGTGGTGGCGGTTCTCTATGCCCTGTTGGCCCTCTTTATGGCCCGCACGGCGTTCAATGGGCGCCGCGAGCAGTGGATCGTCCTCGGCCTGGGGACGGCCCTGGGCATCGGATTGGCCCAGCTCTACGACTTTATGACCGAGTCGGGGATGTTGTACCTACTGGGTGGTATCTACGTAGGGCTGGGATTGCTCCTGTGGCTCTTTCGACGGCAAAAAGTCGCCGGCTGGATCCTGTGCGGCTTGGGGCTCTATCTGCTGGCCGGGGTCTTTTCGGTCTACCTGGCACAGCCCATCGCCGCCCTGAGCCGCTCCATCCCCCGCGGCTTCTGGAGCAACGCCATCTTCCAGTTCGGGGATTACCTGCAGGTGTTTTTCCAGACGCCGACGCCCCTGTCCGCCATCTTTTTCACCTTTGCGGCAGTGTTGGTCCTGGAGCGGCAGAAGGGCGCCCTGCGCCTGGGCATTGCCATCCTGCTCCTGGGCCTGGTAGGCGCCCTGTGCTTTATGGGCAAGCCCCTGGCCCTGGTCGGCACTCCGTACATCATTGTCGCGGCCTTTGCCGTACGCAGCCTGCCCGCCTCGGTACGCGCCGGAGTGGCGGCCTTGCAGCAGATCGATCCCAGCATTGAAGAGGCGTCCAACATCCTGGGGGCCGATGCTCAATACACGTTCCGTCGGGTGACCTTGCCTCTTATCCTGCCGGCCCTGCTGGCGGGCCTCATCTTTAGCTTTACGCGGCACATGACCAGCCTGTCGGCCATCATCTTCCTGGTCAGTGCCCGCTGGCGTATCGTGACGGCCAGCATTCTGAGCGAGTGGGAACAGGGGGGTATCAGCATCGCCGCCGCCTATTCGACGACGATCATTATCCTGGTGCTCATTGCCATCGGTGTTCTCTACTTTGTCGTAAACAAGATCCTGGGAAGTCGAGGCGACGTCGACCTTTCTATAGGGGCGTAGCATCGAGCAGGGATGGGGGTGCAGGGAGGCCGGCGCGAGGCCTGCTCGACTCGAACCCCAGTTTGATAGGAGCAAAGGGATGTATCTCATACTGAAGGATGTGGTCAAGGTTTTCGCTGCCCGAGGGGGGAGCGGCGAAGTGACCGCCGTGGATCGGGTGAACATCGAGATCGAAAAGGGCGAGCTGGTCACGCTCCTGGGCCCTTCGGGCTGCGGGAAGACGACCACCTTGCGCCTGATCGCCGGCTTCGAGTTTCCGACGCAGGGCACCATCGAGTTGGACGGCAAGGTGATCAACCAGGAGCCGCCACACAAGCGGGACATGAGCATGGTGTTCCAGAGCTATGCTATCTTTCCGCACCTGACCGTCTTTGAGAACACGGCCTACGGGCTGAACGTGCAGCGGCTGCCCCGCGCCGAGATCCATCAGCGGGTGGCGCGGGCCCTGGAGCTGGTGGAGCTGACGGGGCTGGAGAACCGGGCCCCCAACCAGCTCTCGGGCGGCCAGCAGCAGCGCGTGGCATTGGCCCGGGCGCTGGTCATGGAGCCCAAGGTGCTGCTCATGGACGAGCCCCTTTCGAACCTGGATGCCAAGCTGCGGGAACAGATGCGCAGCGAGATCCGCCGCATCCAGAGGCGGCTGGGCATTACCAGCGTGTACGTCACGCACGACCAGGTGGAGGCCATGACCCTCTCGGACCGCGTGGTGGTCATGAACCAGGGACGCATCGAACAGATCGGGCCGCCCCCGGAGATCTATCGATTTCCAAAGACCCGTTTCGTGGCCGACTTTATCGGGCGGGCCAACTTTGTGGAGGGCATCGTCCGCGGAAGGGAAGGCAGCCAGTTGGTGTTGGATACCCTGGGGACGACAGTACACGCACCGGCCCCGGAGGACGGCCTGGAGCCCGGGTCCATGGCCCAGTTGGTGATCCGGCCCGAGATGGTAGAGCTAGACTCGACGCACGGGCAGGTGTCGGGCATCGTGCGGCGGGCCACCTACCTGGGCAACGTCATCGAGTACGACGTCGAGGTGCAGAACCAGCTCCTCAGCCTGGTTGAGCATGATCCGCGCCAGGCAACGGTCTATCCCGAGGGGCACGAGGTCTGGCTGCAATTCCTGGAGGACTGCCTATACGTCCTGCCGGCGGATGCTTCATGAAGCGCGACATCGTCTTTCTGGGCAACTATACCAAGGACACCATCGTCTCTGCCGCCGGCACGCGGGTCGTAGACGGTGGCGCGTTCAACTATGGCGCCCACGTGGCGTCGAGCATGGGCCTGCGCGTGGCAGCCGTGACCCGGCTGGCAAAAGAAGACTGGCAGGTGGTCCGGCACCTGGAAGACATGGGGATCGATGTGCGCGCCCGGGCCACTCCCCACTCGACCTGCTTGCGCCTGGAATATCCCACGGCCAACGTCGACGAGCGGGTCATCTATGTGACGAGCACGGCCGGCGCCTTCACGACAGACCAGGTGCAGGAGCTGGAGGCGCCGGCCTTTGTCATCGGCCCCACGCTCCGCGGCGAGGTTGGCCTGGACGTCATCGAGGTGCTGGCCGGCAAGAAGGCGCTTCTGGCCGTGGACGTGCAAGGCTGGGTGCGGGTGGAGCAGGATGGTGTGCTGCGCTACGAGGAGTGGCCTGAGCAACACGAGTTCTTGGGTCACGTGGACATCCTGAAAACCGACGCCGTGGAGGCCGAGATGCTGACCGGCGAGACCGATATTCGGGCCGCGGCACAAGCCCTTGCCGCGTTCGGCCCCGAGGAGGTGGTGCTCACCCATCGCAATGGCCTGCTGGTCCATGCCCGCGGCAGCGTTTTCGAGGCCGGCTTTTTTCCCCGAGAGCTGGTGGGACGCAGCGGGCGGGGCGACACGTGCCTGGCGTCGTACGTCGCGCGCCGGCTGAGCCACTCGCCGGCCGAGGCCACGGTCTGGGCGGCGGCGGCCACAAGTCTGAAGATGGAGGCCGAAGGCCCCTTCCGCCGCACCGCGGCCGACGTGGAAGACCTGATCCGCGAGCGCTATGATGGCCGGGACCCGAGAGACCACACTCAGGTTGGGTAGAGGACGATGAGCCAGAGAGAGAACCTGGATATTCTGATGATCGGCCACCTGGCCAAGGACCGGCTGGTGGTGGATGGCAGGGGCGAGATGGCGGCCGGCGGCGGTGTGTACTATGGCAGCATCGCCCTGCGGCGCCTGGGTGCGAGCGTGGGCGTCGTGACCCGCCTGCACCCGGATGATTTCGACCTGCTGGACGAGCTGAAGCAGGCCGGGGTTCGCACCTGGGCCGCGCCCGCGCCCGCGACGTCGGGCATCGAGAATATCTATGACTCGGCCGACATGGAGCGGCGGATCTGCAAGCCCCTGGGATTTGCCGGGCCCTTCCGCCTGGAGGACATTCCCGACGTCCCGGCGCGCATCCAGGTGGTGGCTTCCATCATTGCCGGCGAGGTGGACCTACCGCTGCTGCGGGCCCTTGCCGCGCGGGGGCCGGTTGCCATTGACATCCAGGGCTTTGTGCGTGTCCGCGACAATGACGAGCTGGTCTTTCGTCCGTGGCCCGATATGGAAGAGGGTCTTCAATACGTCACCTACCTGAAGGTGGACCGGGCCGAAGCCGAGCTGCTGACGGGGCATACCGAGCTCTGGAAGGCGGCCCGGCGCCTGGCCGAATATGGGCCGCGCGAGATCGTACTCACCCAATCATCCGGGGTCATGGTCCTGGCCGGCGGGCAATTTCACCGGGCGCCCTTTACTCCCCGATCGCTGGCGGGGCGTACCGGCCGCGGCGATACCTGCTTTGCGACCTACCTGGGCAAACGGCTGTCGCTCGATGCGGAAGAGGCGACGCGCTGGGCCGCGGCCGTGACGACGCTAAAGCAGGAAGAGCCCGGCCCCTGGCGGGGCAACCCCGACGACGTGGAGCGCGTCTGGCAAAGCTGGTCCTAGGCGGAGCTGGATGATCCTCAACCGCTCGCAGCGGGAGCTTCTTCTGCCCCTGGGAGTGGCTGTGGCCCTGTCGCTGACGGGCGATTCGACCCTCTATGCCGTCTTGCCCAACCAGGCCGAGGTGGTGGGTGTGAGCCTGGGCACTGTTGGCGTGTTGTTGGGCGTCAACCGCCTGGTCCGCATCCCGGCCAATCCCCTGGCGGGCATCCTCAACGACCGGCTCGGCCGCCGCAGGTTGTTTCTCCTGGGGCTGAGCCTGGGAATCGTGTCCACGCTGGCCTATGGCCTGGTCCGCGGTTTCTGGCCGATGCTGGCCGCGCGCCTGCTATGGGGCAGCGCCTGGGCGCTGATCAACGTCGGCGGCTATACCATGATCCTCGACCGCAGCAGCCGCGAGGATCGGGGGCGCTTGACCGGCTTCTACCAGATGTTCTATCTGCTGGGCCTGACCCTCAGCCCCCTCGTGGGCGGTGCCCTGACCGATGCCCTGGGGTTTCAGCCCGCTGTGGCTGCCTGCGCCGGGTTGAGCGCCGTGGGATTGGCCGTGGCGGCCATGGCCCTGCCCGAGACCGGGCCGGAAAGGCCCGCGGCCCGTTCGAAGCCGGCCGGCTTGCGGCTCGCGTTCGGCCAGCTCCTCGCCCTGCGACATTCGGAGCCCCGCGTCCTGCTGGCGGCGGGCCTTTACTTTGCCATCTTTTTTGTGAGCAGCGGCGTCCTGATGTCGACCATCGGCCTCTACCTCGATCAACGGTGGGCCGGGGGCCTGACCGTCGGCGGCGTGGGCGTGGGTGTGGCTTCCATGGCGGGCGGGATGTTGGCCCTGCGCTCTCTGCTGGGCATCGCCGCCGGCCCGGCGGCAGGCACCCTCTCGGACCGGCTCCGCAGCCGCTGGCCCGTCGTCGGCTTTGGCCTGGTCCTGGGGCTCGTGGGCTTTGCTTTGCTGGCGGCGGGGGGCGGCGTGTTGAGTGTGGCCGCAGGAGTGGCCCTGGTGGCCCTGGGCAGCGGCGCGCTCATCGCCACCCTGGCCGCCGTCGTGGGCGATCAAGCGGCTGGCAGCCGCCAGGGTACGATCATGGGCATTCTGGCGACGGCCGGCGACGCGGGCAGCGCGGCCGGCCCGCTCCTGGCCTACGGCCTGGCCGTGGTGATGGATCTGCGTTGGGTCTACCTGCTGTGCGCCGGCACGCTGGCCCTGGGGCTGGCATCCGTTGCCGCGTGGGGGCGCGAGGCGCGCGCCTGATGGCCTGGGCGTCCATCCACGCGCAGGGCAGGCGTCTGGCCTGGCGGGGAGCCAGGCCGGCAGCCATCCCGCACCTTGGTCAGGGCCGGCGCCGCGAGTTGCGAGGGTTCGGCAGCCCGAGCCTGGGAGTGATATGCGCAGTGACCGGGGACTTGACACCCGGTCATGATGTGGTATAGTGAATAATATAGCACATGAATATGCTGAAAATAGGGTCCAGACGAGTGTCAAGACAGATCGCGGGCTCCTTGACGACTAGTTCCGGTGCCCCTCAGGCCGATCGCGCCTATCCGACGATGTTTCGCGTGCGACAAGTGAATCCCCAACCCCGGGTGCCCGACGTGGCCCGGGCCGTTCGCGACGCCCTGGCCGGCCTGGGCCTGGAAGCACAGATCCGGCCAGGCGAGTCGGTGGCCATCGCCGTTGGCAGCCGGGGCATCGCCGAGTTGCCCCTCATCGTCGCCACCGCCGTCGAGTTTCTCCGGGCACTGGGCGCCGAGCCCTACGTGGTGCCGGCCATGGGCAGCCATGGGGGCGCCACGGCGGCGGGGCAGGCTTCGGTGCTTCGGGCGCAGGGCATTAGCGCGGAGCGGCTCGGCTGCGAGGTCCGGGCGACCATGGAGACGGTCCGCCTGGGCAAGACGCCCGCGGGAGTGCCCGTGCACCTGGACCGGGAGGCGGCCAGGGCCCACCACATCCTGGTCTGCAACCGTATCCGACCCCATGCCTCCTTTCGGGGAGCTATCGAAAGTGGCCTGCTCAAGATGCTCGTCGTGGGGCTGGGAAACTACGAGGGGGCCAGGCGCTACCACCAGGCCTTCGAAAAGCACGGCTTTGAGGCCACAGTGCGCAGCGCGGCCCGGACCATCCTGGCGAGCTGCCCGGTGCTGGGTGGACTGGCCATCGTGGAGAATGCCTACGCCCAGGTGGCGATCATCGACGCCCTGTCGGCGCGCGATATGGAGGTGGGAGAGGAGCGGCTTTTGCGGCAGGCGCGGGGCTGGCTGCCGCGCTTTCCTTTTGACAGCGTGGACCTGCTGATCGTGGACGAGATGGGCAAGAACATCAGCGGCACCGGGCTCGACCGCAAGGTGATCGGGCCAGGGTCGTTCGGCACGGGCAGCCTGCCGGCCGGGGCGCTGGTCAAGCTGTCGCGGGTTGGGCAGGCCTACTGGCAGTTCGTGCTCCGCGGTGCTGCCGGCAGTCCCCACCGGCCCGTGGGCCACGTCGAGTTCATGGAGACCCTTGGCCGGAAGGGTTTGCGCTTTGCTGCCCGCGCCATTGGGCGGAGGGACGGGCCACCGGCCTCCGTCGAGCCCGAGGTGGCAGAGAACCCGGGCGGTTACCCGGCCATTGGCCAGGTCCTGGTGGGGAGCCTGACCCCGGAGTCGGTGGGGAATGCCACCGGGCTCGACGGTGTGGATCTGTGCACCGACCGGCTGCTGGCCCAGGTCGACTGGCACGCCACGCTGCTGAACGGCCTGGCTTCGGGCACCGTGGTCCTGCCCGTTACGCCGAAGCACTTTGCCACCGACCGGCAGGCAGTGGATTTCGCGTTGTCCACCCTGGGTGCCCGGGGGCTTGATCCCGGGAGCCTCCGCCTGGTGCGCATCAGGAGCACCGCGCATCTCCAGGAGCTAGAGATTTCGGAGGCATATCTGCCCGAAGTGGAGCGCCGCCCGGACCTGGGCGTGAGCGGGCAGGGCCACGAGATGGCTTTTGACCAGGAGGGAAGCTTGTTGCCTGCCGGCTGGGCAGGGGACAGAGAGGGATGAGCGTGACACGAAAGACGGCCGTCCTCATCGGCTTGGCGGTATTGGTCCTGGCGCTGGGTTCCTACGCAGCCTGGGGAGGCCAGCTCTCCGTGGCAGCGCGCATGGTGAGCGCCTATCGCGCTGCTCGCAGCTTTCAGGCCCGCTACCCGTACTTTGAGCGGGACGTGGCCTTTGACCCCGGGATGGAGCCTCGCCTGGACGTGTACTGGCCGGCCACAGGCGACGAGCACCCGGTGCTGGTCTTTGTACACGGCGGCTCCTGGAAGGACTATGACAAGGACATCTTTGCCCCGGTGGCCATGAAGCTGGTGCCGGAGGGCATGGTCGTCGTCATCCCCGACTATACACTCTATCCGGATGCTGGCTACGAGCAGATGACCGCCGAGGTCGCGGCCGCGCTGGACTGGACGCTGGAGAACATCCAGGACTATGGTGGCGATCCCCGCCGCGTGGTGGTTGCCGGCCATTCCGCCGGTGGTCACCTGGCGAGCCTGGCGCTGCTCGACGAGCGGTTCCTGGCCGCCCATGGCCGCAGCGCAACCGAGCTGTGCGGCCTGGTGGGCATGAGTGGCGTGTATGACGTGCAGGCCGAATACGATTATTATGCGCGGCGGGGTGTGACACCGCGGCTCATCACCGATGTCATGGGCGGCCGGGATAACCTGGCGGCCGCGTCGCCCGTGCGCTACGTGCGGCCCGATCTGCCTCCCGTGCTGCTCATCCATGGCACCGAGGACAGCACCGTGCCGTCGAGCATCGCCCGGGAGTTTCACATGGCCCTGGAGCAGGCAGGGGCCGAGAGCCGGTTGGAACTCCTGGCGGGGGCCGGCCACTCCGATTACTTGTTGGACGCCCTCGGGCGGGAGCGCGCGCCTTTGGTGGCGGGCCTGGTCGCCTTTGCGGACGGGTGCGCGGAGGCAGCCGGCCCGTGATTCCCGGCCGGGTGTGAAGGGGCTACATGCTGAGCAGGGCCATATCCAGACCAAAGAGCCCGAGCCGGGCATTCTGGCCGACGGGGACGTCCAGGTTCCAGTCGTGGACGTCGTCACGGGATTGCAGATAGCCATACATGACAGCGGCCCGGGCTCGCGACGCCAGGAGGCGGGAGTCGAGAAAGATGTGGTTCACTTCTTCCAAGGGGATGCCAGCCTGCGTCAGGATGGAGGACACCGTCTCGCCGGGGCGCGCCTCCACGCCCACGACGCACTTCTGCCCTGGCCTGGTCTGGTGCCCGTAGCGGCGCAGGTTGCCATAAAGATGGATCTCGACCATTTGCAGAAACCTTTCGTCTCAAACTGCTGTGGCAGCAGTTTTTTTCAGGGATGTCGATCATCCTGGGTTCAGTATAAAGCACAGGCGCTGATTGTCAAGAGAAAAGTGCATTAATATTTTCGAGCGGGCATAGCCCGGAAGGAGAGGAAATGGTGGACGCGGACCGGCTGGCGGCCAGCGGCGGCAAGGCCGCCCGGCTTTATCCAATGACCTTTGAGCCTGTGTTCAAGGATTACATCTGGGGCGGGCGCAGCCTGGCCAGGTTTGGGCGCCGCCTGCCGCCCGAGGGCCCGGTGGCCGAGAGCTGGGAGATTTCCGCCCACGAAGACGGAACCACGCGCGTCGAAAACGGTGCCCATGCCGGCCGCCTCCTGACCGAGGTGCACGCCGAGCTGGGCCTGGACCTCATTGGCCGCAATAATGCCTGGGCCCACGAAAGGGGGAAATTTCCACTCCTCGTCAAGCTGCTGGATGCCCACACGCCTCTGTCGGTGCAGGTACACCCCACCGACGACTATGCCCGGGCCCACGAGGGCAACGAGCTGGGCAAGACCGAGATGTGGTATGTATTGCACGCCCAGCCGGGCGCGGAGCTCATCGTGGGCGTGACGGCGGGCACGACGCGGGAAGCGCTGGGCCGCGCCATCGAGGAAACGCGGCTGGAACCCTACCTGCACCACGTTGCGGTTCGTGCCGGCGACCACGTCTGCGTGCCGGCAGGCACGCTGCACGCCATTCTTGATGGCCTGATCCTCATCGAGATCCAACAGAACTCGAACACCACCTACCGGGTCTATGACTGGGGACGGGTGGGCAAGGATGGCAAGCCCCGGCCCCTGCACGTGGATAGGGCGCTGGACGTCATCGATCTGGACGTTGTAGAGCCCCAGGTGGAGGCGGCGCAGGTCGTGGAGGAAGAAGAAGGCTACCGACGGGCTGTCCTGTGCCGGAACGACTATTTCATGGCCGAGCGTATCGAGCTGGATGCCGGCTCGGTGCTCCACGGCACATGTAACGGCGACACGCTGGAGATTTGGGGGGCCATCGACGGCCGGGCGAAGATCAACGATCTCGATCTGCCGGCGGTGCGCTTCGCGCTGCTGCCGGCGTCCCTGGGCGACTATGCCGTGCGGGCAGTCTCACCGGCAACCCTGCTGCGAACCTACACACCCCCACCGCGCCCCTGGTTGGACGAGGAGCAGGCAGCGTAGGGGCCGGCGAGGGCGCGCCCGCCCTCCTCACCAGCTCGTGATCGGCTCCAGGGGCAAGGGGGGATACACCTGCTGGGGCGTGGGTGGCATGGGGTTGTACACCCAATCGACCCGGATGCTACCGCACTGCTGCCCAGCGACCCGGCGCAGGCCCTGATACTCACCCCGCAGGAGCACGTCTTCCATTTGTAGCGACATACCCAGGAGAGCGGCCGGCGCGCCGCGGGGGATGGCCTTCACAGCCTCGCCATAGACGCTCGCCGCAAAGAGAACCTCCCCGGCGCCCGCGGCCTGGGCCTGGATAACCGGCACGATGCAAGGGTATCCGTCGCCGTCCACGTAGGCCAGAAATTTCAGGTTGCCCAGCTTGTTCAGCAGCGCCTGCGTCCAGGCGTTCATCGCCTCGCCCGCCGGCCGGTGGACCGCTCGAGCGGCCATGGTCTGCAACGACGCCGCCACCATGCGGCCCATGGGCAAGGCTGAACGCCCGCTCTGCTCGACGAGATCCAGGTAGTAGACGGTGTGCACGCCAAAGTAGGCGTTGTAGCGGAACATGGGCTGGTTGTTATAGAGCTCGAACTCGGGACCCTGGCGGGCCGTGTGGGTGAACGTCGCCTTGCCCCGCCACAAGTTTTTGTCAAGGGTCATCACCAGGAAGCCAGCCCGCGGGTTCTGCCGTAGAAAGCCCTTGCTGGTGCCTTCGATAAACTGGCCAAAGGTCAACTGCGTGGGCGTGTTGGCCCGCAAGCTTGCCAGGAGGGTCAGGTGCGGCAGCCCCTCGGGGTTGACCGTCGCCAGGAGCCCGATCTTCATGGCCGGCTGCAGGGCCTGGATGTCGTCAGCCGAGAACGTGGCCAGCTTTGTCTTGGTCATTCATACCCTCCATGGAGGCCGGCATTTCATCCGGCCGCGTCGCGCCGGTGGCGATGACGATCTCGGGCGGCACGCCCGATTCCCGGGCGATCTCGGCCCACCGGCTCAGCTCCCCGCCGGTCAGCAGGGGCGCCGTTGTAAACTGCCATTCCATGCCCAGGCGGCGATATTTGTCGCGGCACAGATTGTTAAAGGCGCACAGCTCCCACCGTTCCACCAGCCCGTCAAGATGGGCCGCAATCCAGGCGCCCAGCCCCTCCAGGTTTTCGCGGCTGGCCGTGGCGCCAGGGATGAGGGGGGTGCGAATCCAGAGGCGGGGCGAGGAAGCGTTGCCCGCCACATAGTCGCCCACGCTGCGCAGGGCCCCCAGGATGGCCTCGTTGTCCTGCCCGGTAAAGGCCCGGTGCCGGGAGGCGTCGATCTCCTTGAGGTCAAAGAGCACCATGTCGGCGTGGGGCAGGATGCGGGCCAGGGCGCGGGGCGCGGCCAGGCCGCAGGTGTCCAGGGCGGTCGACACGGCGCTCGCTTTCAGGCGCTCAAAAAGAGCCGCCACAAAGGCGGGCTGCATGGCCGGCTCGCCGCCCGACGCGGTCACGCCGCCGCCCGAAGCCTGGTAGTAGGTGCGATCCTTCAGCAGCTCGTCCACCAGCCCGTCCACGGTAACGGTCCTGCCTAACAGCTCCAGGGCGCCGCCGGGACATGCTTCGGTGCACAGGCCGCAGCCAGTGCAGCGCTCGCGGTCGATGTGGACCCCCTGGGGCGTGGCCTGCAGGCAGCCCGTGGGGCAGGCGCCGAGGCAGGTCTGGCAGCCGATGCAGCGGGTCTCCAGCCACTGCACCTCCGGGCGGGGAGAGATGCTCTCGGGATTGTGGCACCAGGCGCAGCGCAGGGGGCAGCCCTTGAAAAAGACCGTCGTGCGGATGCCCGGCCCATCCTCGGTTGATAGCCTCTGTAGATGGAGAATCCGGCCCTGCCTGTCTTCGCTCATGGCTCGCGGCTACACGCTGTGCGTCTCCCGGGCAATGATCTCGTCCTGCAGCTCCTTGCCGATGCTGGTAAAGTAGGCGTTATAGCCCGTGACGCGCACCAACAGGTGGCGATACTCTTCGGGATGCTGCTGGGCGTCGCGCAGCAGATTGGCGTCGACCATGTTCACCTGGAGCGCGGTGCCGCCCTGCTCCACGTAGGCGCGCAGGAACGCCTCGAACTTTTTCCTGTGCTCCGAGTCGCGGACCAGGGAAGGGCTAAAGGTCATGGTGTGGCTGCCGCCGTTGGGCAGTGAATTATAAAAGCCCTCCCAGTCGCCATCGCCATTCTGTGCCTTGCCACCCAGGACCTTGCCCACGGAGTTGACGTTGGCCGTCGGCCCGTTGACGTCGGCGCCGTTGGAGGGGCACAGGGCGTTGGACAGGAACTTGCCGTTGGGCCGGCCGTCGGGACTGGCAGGCAGGATGAATCCATCCGAGATCCAGTAGTTCCAGCTCAGCATCCCCGGGCGGAACTGGCGTCCCGTGACCCGACTTTTATGCTTCCACACCTCCTCGGCCCAGAGGTCCATGACCCGCCGCCCCATCTCGTCGGCAACGTCGTCGTCGCGCCCGTACTTGGGCGCCTTGTTGTGCGCCTGGGCCTGAAGCACTTCGTGGCCCTGCCAGTTGTCGCGCAGGGCCTGGATCAGGCCCTGCATGGTGCACAGCTTGCGGTCAAATACGAGATACTTGACCGCCAGCAGCGAATCGACGGTGGTGGCGTACGTCACCGCCTCCACGGTGCCGTAGAACAGCTCCGGTCCACCCTGGGTGATGTCCAGGCCTTTTTCGGCGCAGCCTCGCACCATGCAGGAAAGATAGGGCGTCGGAGAAAAGCGGGCGACCACCTCCTCGGTCTGCTGGAAGACGTCGACGATCTCTTGCACGATAAAGGCCGTCTGCCGGGCATAGGCCTCCCAGAACTCGGGCCAGCTCTGGAAAAGCGCGGCATCGCCCGTGTCGGGCCCGCGGCGCCGCGGCTTTTCCCTGGCACCTGTCATCGGATCGACAAAGGGGAGGAGGTCGTAGCCACCGGTGAGGGCCAGCTCAACCGCCTTGAGGAGGTTGAGGTTGAGGTCGACGGTGCCCGACCGGTCGTTGCCGGCCATGGTGTTTTCCAGGCAGCCGACAGGCGCGTAATCGTGGACGTTGCCCGCGTGGATCAGGTGCGCGACCCCCGATCGGACGGCCTGGCGCATGAGACCGGCCATGGAGCGCTCGTCAAAGTTGAGCAGGAAGGGCGCCCCCTGGCTGGAGGCGATCATGTCAATGATCTTCTCGTACACCCCCGAAGGCGTGTTGCGGTGGAGCCGCACGTTCGGCTTGGGCTCCAGGATGGGCGACAGCTCGTCGATGACCTCCAGCATGGCAAAGGTGAGGTCGTTGGTCAGGTCCACCCCTCCGAGGCCCAGGCCGGAGAGGGTGATGAGCTGCCCGTAGCCCGCGGTGATGCCCTGGTTGCCGCCCGTGCGGATCATGGCATCGTAGGCCGTGTTGGCGTGTATCCAGAAGCACTTCAGGATCTCCTTGCCCCATTCGCGGTCCATGCCCTCGTCCAGGGAGCGCTGCCAGAAGGGATAGAGGAACTGGTCGATGCGGCCGAAGGACAATCCGGGCCCTGGGTAGTTCTCCTCGCTCATGACCAGCATATGGGTGAGCCACAGCGCCTGTACCGCCTGCCAGAATGTCTCCGCCGGCTGCCAGGGCACGAGGGCAAGGTTGGAAGCCATCTGCCGCAGCTCCTGCCGGCGGGCCTCGTCCGTCTCCTCCGCGGCCAGGTCCAGGCAGCGCTGCCGGTATCTGGCTGCCACGTCTCGGGCCGTGGTGGCGGCGCTGATCATGGCCCGCAGTTGGGCCCCCTTGGCTCCCTGGCGCTCGCCCTCGGCCAGGGCATCGTAGCGGGCCGATAGGTCGGCGTGGATACCCTGCCAGCCTTCGGCCAGCACGCGTGGATAGTCGGGGATGAGGTGGCCGTTGGTGGCGCCGGCGTTGCCGTAGCCGTGGTTGTGGAACCGGAGGACGGCCTCCCGGGTGCCGCCCTTGCCGCGGACGAGCCTGTCATATTCCCGGGCTTCCTGCCTGGTGAGGCACGTGGATGTCTGGACGTTAAATCGCGCCCCGGCAAGGAGGTCGCCGGGCAGGATCTCCTGGGGCAGGTAGTTGACCATGACCTCGCGCACGAACCAGGCCTTGCGCTCGGGCAGGCTCCACTGCCAGAAGTGGGGGTGAAGCTTGACCGGGCGGGCTGCCTGGCGAAAGCAGCCGCGGAACGTATCGAAAAAGGTATAGGTTTCGGGCACGATGTAGAAGGGAAGCTCTTCGTACTGGAAATCCCAGGGCGTGCCCGTGGTCCAGGAAGTGAACTCGTTGTTCCAGCGGCGCGCGGTCCCCTGGAAGTAATAGTCTCGCAGCCATTGAATGCGCGGCGACAGGTTGTGTGGCTGCTTGATCGAAGGCCCCGGCCCGACACAAGCGGTGGTGTTCATTGCCTTTCCTCCTCCCTCGAGCCTCTGCATTCTAGCAGAAAAGCCCCCGGCCGTCAAAAGCCTCTACTGGCCCTTGCCGGTTGTCGGGCGCGGGTCGATTTGACGAACCCCGCCCCTTCTGGTACACTACGCTGGTTGTGAGCGCAAAGGGGAGTGCTGTGAGCATAAAGAACGTGCTGATCCTGGCAACTTTGCTGCTACTCGGCCTGCTGCTGGGTGGCTGCAATTTGCGGCCCCTGCTCGCCGACGTCTCGGTCTACCCCGAAGCCATCTCGCCCAACGCGGACGGCACGGACGATGCCACCAATATCGAGTATTCCCTCTCCCGAAACGCCAGCCTGTCCATCTATCTCCAGAATGAGCAGGGCGAGAGCTTCTATTTCCGGCAGAATCAGCGGCGGTCGGCGGGGGACTATCGCGTCCAGTGGGGCGGTGTGATCAACGAGCCCTACTGGCTGGAGAACGAGTTCGGCCGGCAGCTCGTGCGGAGCTGGCTGCTGCCCGACGGTACCTACACCTGGACCGTGGAGGCGACGGACGACGACGGCAACACGGAGCGCGTCCAGGGCTCTATCACCCTGGCGGACGGCGAGACCGTGGTGCCCGAGTTGCGACAATTCACCGTGGCCCTGCCGATCTTTACCCCCAACCAGGATGGCCTGGCCGACCGCACGGGCATTGGCTACTATCTCAACAAGGACGTGGACGGCGTCACGGTCTATCTGTACCATCCCGACCGGCCCGATGTGCAGATTCCCCTCGAAGAACAGGGAGGGGCGGCGGTCCCGGGCGAGAGGGGCTACCACTATTACGATTACGATGGCGGCGTGGACCTGAACGCTGACCCGCCCGTCGACGGCACGTACATCGTCCAGGCCGAGGCTCGAGACCTGGTGGGCCACCACGTCGTCGTCAGCGATACGCTGACCATCAAGGATGGGGGCAAGCCCCGGGCCCTCGTGGTCGAAGGCACCATCCAGTGGACCGACGCCGTGCGCAACCTGGAGAGCACGGAGGTATACCTGCCCCTGGGCTCGACCCTCTGTTTCACCACCTACGTCGAGAACTATAGCCGGGTGCCCCTCCGCACGTCGGGACCGCCGTCAGGGACGGCCTATCGCAGCGACATCAGTTACAACACCCTTGCGGCCGACGAGGGCGAGGACAGCTATTACGAGCAGCCCGGTGTCTGGCGCTTTGGCATCCGCTTTGACACGTCGCAGCTCGACTTTCCCTATCGCTGGGCCGTGGGCAAGCCCGAGGAGCTGCGCTGCGAAACCATCGAAGGACAGGAGCAGTGCTTCCTGGACGCCGGAAAGCGCGGCACCGTGACGGGCTGCATCGAGCTAATCGGGCCCTTTCCCCGCAACGAGATCTATGCCTGGGGCGGGCTGATTCACCAGTGGGTAGGCTTGACCGCCGAAAACAACTATGTCGATCGGGTGCTCATCCACATCGGCGTACCCTAGCGGGGGTATCGGCTGTCTGATTCTGCGCATGGCCGCGGACTGACGTCATCGTGCTGTGAGGCACACCCGTGCCGCCAGCGGTAAACCTTCCATGGACCTGGCCGTCGTCACCGTCAGCTATAACACAAGAAACCTCCTGGCCGACTGCCTGGAGTCGGCAATTGCAGGCATGCGGCGCTCCGGGCTGGAGGGCCAGGTCTGGGTGGTGGACAATGCCTCGGCGGATGG
Organism: Anaerolineae bacterium; assembly: GCA_034428935.1. Lineage (GTDB taxonomy): Bacteria > Chloroflexota > Anaerolineae > JAAYZQ01 > JAAYZQ01 > JAAYZQ01. The sequence goes on from DAOUHB010000097.1 coordinate 58,533, forward strand.
GAGCCCCGACATGGTCCGGCAGAGGTTCCCCGACGTGCGGCTCGTGGCCCACGACACGAACCTTGGTTTTGCCGCTGGCAACAACCTGGCCCTGGAGCGCATGGGCTTTGGCGAACGGGTCCAGCCCCGGCACGTCCTGTTCCTGAACCCCGATACACGCGTCGTGGGGGACGCCCTGGGAACGATGGTCGGCTTCCTGGATGCCACAGCCCGGGCGGGCGCGGCCGGCGCGCGGTTGGTCCACGGCGACGGCAGTTTTCAGCACTCGGCCTTTGGCTTCCCCGGACTGCGGCAGATCCTCGTCGATTTCTGGCCTCTGCACCACCTCCTGGTCGAATCGCGGTTCAACGGGCGCTACCCGCGGCGGCTCTACGAGGCAGGCCGCCCGTTCGTCGTCGATCATCCACTTGGCGCGGCGCTCATGGTCCGCGGCCAGGCGCTGGCCCAGGTGGGCGGCTTTGACGAGCGCTTTTTCATGTACTGCGAAGAGATCGATCTCTGCCGGCGGCTGTGGCAGGCCGGTTGGGAGATCTATACCGTGCCGGCGGCCGAGATCGTGCATCTCGTGGGCCAGAGCACGGGCCAATTTCGCGACAGGATGTTTGTGGCCCTATGGCGCAGCCGCTTCTTGATGTTCGAGAAGCACGAAAGCGCGGCCTTTCGCCGCGCCGCGCGGCTGCTCGTGCGCCAGGGGCTCCGCGCCGAGGCGCGCCGCGCCCGGATGGCACGCCGCCGCGGCCAGCTTTCGGCTGCCGAGCTGGAGAAACGCCTGGTGGCGTTCGAGGAGGTGGCGCGGCTATGAGCAGTCCGCAGGTGGTGGCCGTCGTCCTGGCCCACGACGAGGAGCGACACATTGGCGAGTGCCTGGACAGCCTGGCCTGGGCGGACGAGCGGCTGGTCGTGGATGACTTTTCCACCGATCGGACCGCCGAGATTGCACGGGATCGGGAGGCCATGGTGGTGCAGCATGCCCTGGAAAACTTTTCCGCGCAGCGCAACCGGGCGCTCTCCATGGCCGGCGCCGAGTGGGTGCTGTTCGTCGACGCCGACGAGCGGGTGACACCCGAGTTGGCCGCCGAGGTGCGGCAGGTAGTTGCCTACGAGGATGACCGCGCGCGAAACGGATGGTGGATTCCTCGACATAACTATATGCTTGGCCACAGGATGCGCGGTGGCGGCTGGTATCCCGATCACCAACTTCGCTTGTTGCGCAGGGGCAAGGCCCGCTACGACCCGGCACGACCCGTGCACGAGGTGGTGATTCTGGAGGGCGAGGCGGGCACCCTCCAAAACCCCTTTATCCACTACAACTATGACACCGTGGCCCAGTTTCGCCAGAAGGTGGGGCATTATACGGGCTACGAGGCGCAGATCTTGCACCAACAAGGTGTTCGGCTGCGGCCCTGGACCACGCTGCTGATGCCAGTGCGCGAGTTCTGGCGCCGCTTTGTCACACTACGAGGCTACCGCGACCACGTCTACGGGCTGCTCTTCTGTGGCCTCATGGGCTGGTACACGTTTGTCACTTACCGGCGCCTCGGGCAACTGCGTCGGACCTCCCTGCCCCCCCATGCGGGGGGGTGACAGGCCGTGGCCCTCGGAGTAGGACTGTAGCCCATACCCTGCCCCCCCATGTGGGGGGGGGTGACCGCCTTCCGCACCTACCCTGGTTTGCGTCCACCTGCCGCCGCATCCGGGGGGTTGATTGTCTCCCTCCCCCGATACGGGGGAGGGCCGGGGAGGGGGTCAGGCCAGTTCCAGGATGCGCTCGAACCCTCGCTCCAGGTAGTCCTCGATCACGTCGGCACAGGTGCGATAGGCCTCGATGGGCAGGCCGTAGGGGTCCTCGACGTCTCGACGCTTGCCGGCGACTTGGCTCAAGCGATGTACTTTCCACCTGTACTGGGGCCAGGTGTTGGCGATCATCTGCTCGTGCTCCCGGCTCATGACGAGGATGAGATCGGCTTCGGCAACGTCGGCGGATGTCAGGCCGTGGGCACGATGCCCGGAAATGTCCACGCCCCGTGCAGCCATGACCTCCACGGCGTGCTCGCTGGCCGGCCGATCCTCCAGCGCCCAGGTTCCCGCGGAGCGCACCGTGTATTGCCCGTCGAGCCCTTCCCTGGCCAGGCGCTGGCGCAGCAGGCCGGCGGCCATGGGCGAGCGGCACAGGTTCCCGGTGCACACCATCAATATCAGGCTCATAGCGGCATCTCTCCCAAGTGTAGGAGCATTGTAGACCAGGCCTGGACTGGTGTCAAGCTGAGGGGAGGCCGGCCCAACAAAAAGGGCCGGGGCGGCGATGCCCCGACCCCGGTATGACCGGTTACTCAGTCAAGCTCGGGTTGCAGGAGGCCATAGTTGCCTCCCTTGCGCCGGTAGAGCACGTTGATGCGTCCCTCCTCGGCGTTAAAGAAGACAAAAAAGTCGTGGCCCAGCAGCTCCATCTGCTCGACCGCCTCTTCCGGGACCATGGGAGTCATCGGGAACCGTTTCACGCGGACGATGCTCCGGACTTCTTCCTCCAGCTCCTCTCCAAGGGCGATGGGCAGGGGCTCCACCGTGGTCCCGGCGCCGCGCCATCGATTCTTGCGCTTGCCTTTGTATCGTGCAATCTGCCGATACATCTTGTCCAGGACGGTGTCGATGGCCGAAAACATGTCATCGGAACGCTCTTCGGCGCGCAGGATGGTGCCATTGGATCGCACCGTTACCTGGCACACCTGGCGGTCTTGGGCAGCTTTGGTTTCTTCGCTGGAGAGCTCGACCCATGCCTCGCTGATTGAGGGCAGATAGCGGTCCAGTTTCCCTATCTTTTGCTCGACATATTCCCGGAGTCGATCGGTCACTTCGACGTTCTTGCCCTTGAGAATCAGTTCCATTTTCCACTCTCCTTTATAGTATTAACTCTCCAAACTGAATTGCCGTTCGTCGGGCGGCCTTGCCCGGGCCAGCGTATAGGCTACGACAGATGTTGCCCCCGCTTCCTTCAGCGCTTCACAGGCCGACGCCAGTGTCGCTCCCGTGGTGCAGACGTCGTCCACGAGCAGCACTGCCCGTCCGTCCAGCCTCCCCGGTTGGCAGCGAAAGGCGTCCTTAACGTTGATGCTTCGCTGCTTGGCGTCGAGGTCCACCTGCGGGGCTGTGGCCTTGACGCGGTGCAGAGCGCCTTCCAGCAGGGGGATCTGCAGAGCCGCGGACAGCTCCATCGCCAGCAGCGCAGCCTGGTTGTAGCCGCGCTGCCGCTGCCTGCGCGGGTGGAGCGGCACGGGCACCACCACCTGCGGAACCCACTCGCCGTCGAGCGCCGGCCAGGCAGTGGCCATGAGGCGACCGAGAGGTCCCGCCAGGGCCGTGAGATCCCGGTACTTGAACTGGTGGATGGCCTCGCGCAGCGGGCCGTCGTGAAAGGCGCAGGCCCGCAGCCCGTCCAACGGCGGAGGGATGCGGCACGGACGTTCCGTGCCGTGCGCGTCCAGCGGCAAGCCGCACCGGTGGCAGATCGGGGGGTAGATCATCTCGATCTCGGCTATGCAGGCAGTGCATAGCCAGGCCCCGAGGCGCTGGCAAACCATGCAGCGCGGTGGGAAAAGAAGATCGGCCGCTGCCTTACCAATCTTTTTCAGGAACGCCAGCCCGGCAACCTGCCAGGCTGTACAGCTTTCGTTCAACTCGATACGTTGATTCACGGTCCCTTCGCTTCTTCGAGCGTAGGTCCCCGGCAACAACTATATCATACCACCAAGTGCGGATTCTTTGAGCATCAGGATTGCCGGCCCCAGGATCACGATCAGGATAGTAGGGAAAATGAGAAATGTCATGGGAATGAGCATTTTGATGGGAGCCTGGTGTGCCTTTTCCTCTGCCCTCTGGCGGCGCTTGATGCGCATCTGCTCCGACTGGATGCGAAGCACCTTGGCGATGCTGATACCCAGTTGGTCGGCCTGGACCAGGGCAGCCACAAAGCTGGTGATGTCTGGCACTTCCATTCGCTCGGCCATATCGCGCAATGCCTGGCGGCGGGACTTGCCTACGCGCATCTCGGTCAGCATGCGCTGAAACCCACGACTGATCTCATTGTCCCATTTTTCCGCCACGCGCTGCATTGCTCCGTCAAAGGGCAGGCCGGCCTCGACGCTGATGGTCAAAAGGTCCAGCGCATCGGGCAAGGTTTTCACAAGCTCGTCCTGCCGCTTGCGGATGCGGCCGCCAAGCCAAAGCACAGGCAGGAAGAAGCCGAGGAGGGCCATGGCGGCGGTAAACAGCAAGCGCTGTCCTACCTCTGCCCCGGCCAGCATGCCCAGGACAAAGGTGAGGACGCCCAGGATCGCAGAAGCCAGGCCACGGATCCCCAAGAAGTCTGTGGCACTCCAGTTGTTCGGGTTGCCCGCCAGATCCAGGTTGTGGCGCGTTGTCTCCAGCGTGCGTTCTGGCGTAAAGCGCTGGACGAACTGTGAGCTTGCCTGGACCAGGGGGATGATGACGCGCTGGCTGAACGGCTGCGCCAGCTCGATCTCTTCCAGCGTCATGGGCCGGCCACCGTATTCGACCAGGCGCGCTTCCACTTCGTCGGCCGGGCGCGGCGAGGCGATGCCGAGGATGATCAGCATCAGCGCCATAAAGACCATAAGGGCGATGGCCCCGAGAATCATTGGCGACATGAGTTCTCCTCTTGACTTGAATCTCCCGGTGCTAAACCTCAATGTTCACGATCTTGCGGATGATCAAGAATCCGAGGGCGACCATGAGAGCGGCGGTGCCGAGCATGATCCAGCCACAAGGATCGGTGAACATTTGACCGATGTAATCCTGGTTGATCATGTACAGCACAATTCCCAGGATGATAGGCAAACCTGTCAGGACGTAACCCGAGATCATCTGCTGCGCCGTGAGGACACGGACTTCTCCTTTGATCCGTACCCGCTCTCGGATGGTGTGGCCGATGGTGTCCAGGATCTCGGCCAGGTTGCCACCCACTTTGCCCTGAATGTTGATGGCCGTGATCATCAGGTCCAGGTCGTCGCTGGGGACGCGGCGGAGCATATTGCCCAGGGCTTGCTCGTAGTGCAGCCCCAGGCCGATCTCTTGCACCACGCGATGGAACTCGGTGGCGATGGGCGGCGGGAGCTGCTGGGCAACGGTCTCCATCGATTGAACGATGCTAAAGCCGGAACGAAGCGAGTTGGCCAACAGGGTGATCGTGTCGCCCAATTGATCGTTGAACTGGTTCAGGCGCCTTCGCTTGCGCAGGTTGACGTAGAGGCGTGGCAGGAAAAAGCCGACGACGCCAAAGACGAGGGCCAGTACCGGCGAGCCGAGGAGGAACTGGCCCAGCATGGCAAACAGAACGATCGAAAGGACGTTCACCATTGCGAACTCGGCCACGCGCAGCTTGAGGTCCGCCTGCGACAGATCGAGCTGGAGATCGGTAGCAAAGCCCCGCTTCTGGACAGCCTCTTCCAGGCCATCCATTGCCGAGCGGCGCTTCTTGCCTTTGCCCCTCTTCTCGTCCTCGGCCTGGACGCCGTAGCGATCCAGTCGTTCTTCAATGAGCTCTTCGCTCGACCGACTGGCGCGGCTCAGCCCCACAAACAGCAGCAGGATGGCGAAAGCGGCGACCACCGAGAGCAGTAGCGGGTTGAGCAAGACTTGCATCAAGTCCATGGTCCTCGCTCCGATTCCAGCCGCCTAGAAACGGCGCCCCACGCCAAAGATGGTCGGCGGCAGGTGAATGTTGGCTGCCTCCATGATCTCCACGAACTTTGGGCGGATGCCTGTGGGCTTCAGGCGGCCGATGACCTTGCCGGCCTCGATGCCCTGCTGCTCGAACACAAAGAGATCCTGCATGACAATGACGTCACCCTCCATGCCCTGGACCTCGGTAATCTTGGTGATCTTGCGGGTGCCGTCGCGCATGCGCTCCTGGTGGATGACGAGATTCAGGGCCGAGGCGATCTGCTCGCGGATGGCGCGAAGGGGTAGATCCATGCCGGCCATAAGGACCATCGTCTCCAAGCGTGCCAGAGTGTCCCTGGGACTGTTGGAGTGAGCGGTCGTCATGCTGCCGTCGTGGCCGGTATTCATGGCCTGAAGCATGTCCAGCGCTTCGGCGCCGCGGCACTCGCCCACAATGATCCGATCGGGCCTCATGCGCAAGCTGTTGATCACCAGGGTGCGCATGGGCACTTCGCCCTTACCTTCCACGTTGGCCGGCCGCGTCTCCAGGATAAGCACGTGATCCTGCTGAAGCTGGAGCTCGGCCGCGTTCTCGATGGTGATGATCCGCTCGTCATTGGGGATAAAGGCCGACATGACGTTGAGGGTCGTCGTCTTTCCCGAGCCGGTGCCGCCCGAGATGACGAGGTTCAGCTTGGCCTGAACGCAGGCTTTGCAAAACTCGAGAGCCTCCGGGGTAAGCGTGCCCAAATCCACCAGGGTCTGGGCCGTGATAGGAATGCGGGCGAACTTGCGGATGGTCAGGATGGGCCCAACCAGGGAAAGCGGCGGGATGACCGCGTTGACGCGCGAGCCATCGGGCAGGCGGGCATCTACGTAGGGCTGGCTTTCGTCGATGCGCCGGCCCAGGGGCGAGACGATGCGGTCGATGATGCGCGCCACGTGCTCGTCGCTCTCGAACTTGATCTCGGTCAGCTCGAGCCGGCCCTGGCGCTCGATGTAGACCGAGTTGGGGCCATTGACCATGATCTCGGTAATATCGTCTGCCGCCAGGAGGGGCTCAATGGGACCATAGCCCAGGATTTCAGCCACGATCTGCTCCAGCAGTCTCTGGCGGTCAGCGCGGCCAAGGATCATGTTCTCCTGGACCAACATCCCATCGTACATCTCCTCGATGGTTTGCCGGATCTCGTCGGTTTTCGAGACGTCCATTTTGGGATCCAGCTCGGCAATCAGCTTTTTGTGAATCCGGGTCTTCAGATCGTTAAACGTGTCGCGCACCGGTGCGACGGGTGTGCGTTTGATGCGCAGATCCTCCAACCTGGTAGAGCGATCTTCCGGCTCTGCGGCTGGCTGGTTCGCTACTTGCTGGGTCTTCTCTATCCGACGTAGCAGAGACATTCTCTTTTCCACTCCCTCTCAACGGAGATATGGCCGGGCTGCCACTACTTCTTCAGCCTGCCAAAGAGTCCCACTCGTTTCGTTCGCTCCGCCCTGGCTACCTCCGCGGGTTCCTCCGCCGGCGCAACCGGTTTGGGCTCCAGCAGAGCGAGTAACTGTTGAGCGATCTCGGCAAAGGCTGCCGCGAGTGGGAGGTTGGGCTGGCCCATGACCAGGGGCAGGCCTTGGTTGGTCGCCAGGCGCATGCTGCGCGGGTCGAGCTCGAGCTGCGCCAGGATGGAGTGGCGCAGACTGTTTCCGATCTGGTCGGCGCGAATGTCATCGCGGGAAGCCACCTTGTTGAGAATGAGATCGATGTGGTCGGAGGGAAACTCCAGGGCCTCGGCGATCTCGAAAAGTTGCTTGGTCGCCTTGATGGACGGGATCTCGGGCACCATGACCAGCACCAACCGATCGGCCAGGTCCATGGCGGCCAACACCGTGTCGTCGAGATAACTGCACGTGTCGCCGATGACGAAATCGAACTCCTGCCGCATCAGGGACAGGAGCATCTTGATCTCCTCGCTGCTGATGCTCTCGGCCATCTCGGGCGAAGGCGGAGCGGCCAGCACCTTGACACCTGAGGCGTGGGGCGACATCAGCGCGTTCAGCAGGTCGCCATCCAGCTCGTCTCCGCGGCTGAGGGCATCGGCCAGGCTGCGATGCCCCTGCAGGTTGAGGATGGCGTCGATGTCGCCGAATTGCAGGCTGAGATCCACCAGGGCGACCTTTCGACTGCTGGCCTTGTGCAGGGCGATGGCCAGGTTGGCAGCCACGCTGCTGCAGCCTGTTCCGCCCTTGGGGCTAAAGACCAGCAGCAGTTTGCCCTGCGGCGAGGGTCCGCCCGCCGGAACCTGGCCCATACCCGGGACTCCAGCCAGAGATGGATCCAACGTTGCCGCCGGCATGGCAGCCCGCCGGCTGGCGCCCATCTGAAAGACACGATGAATGCTGCTACTGAGCTCTTCGCTGGTGAATGGCTTGGTCAAAAAGTCCATAGCGCCGGCGAGCATGGACCGGCGCAGGTAGTCGGCCTCGCTTTGCACTGACATCATGATCACCTGGCACATGGGGGCCACGCGGGTGATCTCCTGGCTGGCCGAGATGCCATCTATGTCGGGCATGTTAATGTCCATCAACACGATGTTCGGCTGGAGCTTGCGCGCCTGATCGATGGCCTCGCGGCCATTGGCGGCAGTGCCTACGATCTCGATGTCCGGCTCAAAGTACAGCAGCTTGCGCAGATTCTCTCGCGTCTCCGGGATGTCGTCGACGATCAATACCGTAATCTTGGCCATAGAACTCTCGTTATGCTTCCTGGTTTCGTTGTTAATATTGGCTCAGCACTTCCGAGAATCGCCGGAGGGATTCTCTTTACTGCAGTTCTCCGGGAACCGAGCGCAGTTCCTGGATGGTGTAGGCTTGCTTGGTCGGGAGCCCAATGGAGAAGCGAGCCATCAGATAGTCCAAGGTCACTTGTTGCGTGACAAACTGCTGCACATCGTCCTCGGCACGCACCGCCAGGTCGATGCTCGCCCCAGCCTCACGTGCCAGCTTCAGGACGAGGGCGTCCTGGGGTGTGACCATCAGGGTGATAAAGGCCGGCAGCTCGGGCGCTACCGGCTGGCCCTGTTGTTGCTGTTGGGTTTCCTCCGCGGTGAGCACTTCCTCCATCTCCCAACGTCCGACGCCCAGGACGCGGATATCCTGCAGCGTGAGTTGGCTGGCCAGGCGTGGGATCTGGTCGCTCAGTTGGAGTTCTGTCGCCTGTTCCTGCGTCGGGCACTCGGCCGGGCATGGGCAGACAGGAGGACAGATGGGTTCTTTCATCTGCGTCTCCGGATCGATGTCGACGAAATGGAAGGTCATGAGAATGTCGACGTGGTCATCCGGTCGCACGCCGTAGGACACGCTTGACAACTCGTCAATGGGCATGGCCACGGCGACGAAACCGGGCTCCACGAGTGTGCCCAGATCGCCTTCGGCCATGAGCTGCACCGGGCTGATGAGCAGCGCCTGCTGGATGATGGTTCCCTGGGGAATGGGTCCAGCCGCCAGCATGTCCGAAGTGCCATCCAGGGTACGCAGCGCGCCGGTCGGAATCGTGTCGACGGGCATGGCCCGCAGCTCAAGGCGCCCTGCCACGGGCTCGTCCTCGGCAATGGGTTGCATGGCTACGACCACCTCCACACGCTCAACTTGTGCTTCGGGAGGGGTGGCCGTGGTGCCTTGCAACAGCACGAAGATGGCTCCGGCGGTGCCGAGGGCCAGTATCAGGCCCAATAGGATCAGTGTTCTACCGCGTCGCATTCCCTTGCCTCCATGTGATCAGATAGTGTGGGCCATAGACTGCTACTGGCGGCTTCGTGCACGCTCATATGCCTGCAGCGCACGCCGACCTCCCGCCGAGAGCAGCAGCAAAGCACCCAGCGCAGCTCCTCCCGCCAGGAGCCAACCTGCGTAGCCAGTAACGGGCATACCGGCTTCAGGCGTGCCGGTGGGCGTTGGCTGGGCGGTTGCCTGGCTTGCCGAGGTCGCCTGCGTGGGGGCCGTGGAGGATGCGGCAAAGTGCAGGTCCTGGCGCAGGCTGTTGTTTCCGTTAAGGGCCACCGTGACGACAGGGCCTGCCTGACCGGTGACCAGAAAGGCTTGCAGTGTGGCTGGTCCGGCACACAACCCTGCAAATCCGTATCGTCCGCTGTCGTCGGTCATGATGCGCCTTGACCAGTCGAGACCGTCGATGGTTACCGTGGCACCGATGGCCCTCTGCCCGGCGGAATCCAGGACAAAGCCTTCGACCATCGACTGGCAGGCGGGGTTGGGTGCCGGCTGGCCGGGATTCGCCGGGCGGGCGGTGTTTGTAGGCCTGGGCGTGGCGCTCGGGCCGGTGGACGGCGGGGAGGTGGACGTCGGAATTTGGGGTGTGGAGGTGTCGGTGTCGGTCGGCACCGGGGTGTCGGTGGGCACCGGGGTGTCGGTCGGCACTGGGGTATCTGTCGGCACTGGGGTATCGGTCGGCACCGGGGTATCGGTCGGCACCGGGGTGTCACTTGGCTCGGGCGTGGCCGGCGGCGGCGGCGGCGCCTGCAGCGCCTGGCTTGCACCGGGCAGCAACAGAAGGCAGACGATGAGCGCTGGCGCGCAAACCAACTTGAGGATGCGGGTCAATGGTGGATGATGCCTCAGTTCTATCATGGCACTCGTCTCCCTGTCCAGGTGCCTGGCATCCTGGAAACCTCCCTCATTGTACCAGAAAACTCGCCAACTCGCAACTATGCGCAGCTACTCTCAAGGCCTGGTCGGTCGCGAGGAGCGCGGACCGGCAGGAGATTCTGCTCCTCATCAGCCTAGACGGGTCACGACGGGCAAAAAGAGCCTGGGAGGTCCCTCTGGCGGGGGAATCACCAACACCGCGTGCTCCACGTTGTTCTGCTCATATTCCTCCGGGTAGCGGCCCCAGTAGGGGTAATATTCATCCCCGTCGAAGGACATGTCTGCCTGGACATAGACATCGTAGATGCCGCTCGCCGGAAATACCGGATCCCACTCCAGTCCCTCAAAGCGCAACTCTGTGCTGGCGCCGGGCGCCAGGCTGGGCACGTAGGCGAGATAGTGCCGGCGTGGCGTTGTGCAGGCGGCGTCCAGGCAGTAGCCGCCGATATGGTCGTATGCCCCCAGGGGTGGAACCGAGGGCTGGGGCTTGATGTAGAGCGAGACCCAGAAGTACTCACCGGCAGCCGCGGCTCCCCGGTTGGTGACCGTGGCATAAAACGTGATCTCCTGGTCGGGGCCCGGTTCCTCTGGGATCCAACGTATATCGTCAACGCTGAAATCGACCAGGGCGACTCCATCATAGACGACCATGTGGGTTACCACGTCCGTGACGGGGTGAGTCATTTTGTTGTGTCCCAGGTCCACCTGGTTGCTGACGATCCAATGATTCGGCAGCCCATCCGCCACCTCGACGACAACCTGGACCTCGCCGCGAGCTCCCGCCGCCACGTCGCCCAACTGCCAGATCGAGTTCGACGGATCGCTCGCCTCTGGCATGGTGCTCACGACTTTGTAGCTGCCGTGCAGGTCGTACGTGTCGGTTAGCACAGCATTCTCGGCCAGGAAGATGCTTGGATTGCTATAGGTTATGGTATAGATGATCTGCGACCCGGGCGCGACGTGGCTGCCGTGTGGTGGGCTGGCGGTCTTTTGCACCTCCAGCTCCGGGATCGGGAGCCTGGCCTCGTGGGTGACCACGTTGCTGAAGCGGCCGGGCCCGTCTTCACTGTAAACCTCCCCCTGGTTTGAGAGCAGGACTGGTTCGTTATAGGTGTCTGCCACCATGGCCGAAAAGCTGACCTGGCCAGAGTCACCTGGCGCCAGTGTGCCCAGCTCCCAACGGAGGAGAGGTGCGCTGCTGTCATTGGCGCCCGGCCCCTGGATGCTGTTTGGCACGTAGACCATGTGGTCGGGCACCGTATCGAGCAGGTAGGCATTGGTGGCGGTGATGCTGTACGTGCTGCAGGTGTACGTCAGCGTGTAGTCTACGATATCGCCCGGGTAGACAATGCTGCCCGATGGTGGGTCCCCCCTCTTGTCTATTTTGACGTCATAAACTGGTGGCACGTACAACAACTGAACGGCGTTCAGGATGGGCGTTTGAGAAGGTTCGGAAGTGCTAAAACTAACTCTATACTCGACATAACGTGCCGAACCTTCCAGCGTTTGCGTCGTGGTCACGGTGCCGGGTGTCGCCAGCGAAGAATACGGGCCGATCCAATCAGACCATTCCTCCGTGGTATAATTGCGGGTGCGATACTGGATGGTAATGGCCGTGGCCGACGGATCTTCCATTGTGGTATTCCACCGCAACTCGCGCAGCTTGCTTTTCCTTCCCAGGTCGATCACCGCCGATGTAAAGATGCCATTGGGGGCATAGCTCACCCCCGCCCCGGCTGTCGCTCCCCGGTTGATGGAACGGATCGGCTGGGAGCCATCGTGGCCATTGATCACGTACAGCCAGCCATTGTCGCTGCACACCACGGCGTGGTAGAACCTCGCTGGGTCGATGAGGCTCGTATCGACCCAGGCACCCACAGTGCCGTCGTCGTTGAGCATGGCAGTACCGACATAGTCGGAGGGAAAGAGGCTCCCGTCCTTGGCGCCGCCAGTGGTATACAGGAAGCCGCTGAAGGAGAGGCCGGCCCCTCCATACAGGTTGTGTCTCATGTCGGTGGCCGGGACCCAATTGCTGATGTTGCCGTCTGCATCGGGGACGGCATAGTTCGTATACGGTGAGTATTCTTCATCGGGGTGCCTGCCGCCCATCACATAGATCGTGTCAGAATACGCGGCCGTCATGTGAGCAAAGGTTTCGTGGACAAAGCTTGTTGTTGGAGTCCAGTTGACGATGTCTCCTGTCGCTGCGTCGGGCTTGGCAGAGTAGACTTCGGCCCGGAGCTGACTGTTGTTGTCTCGGCCACCGATGACGTAAATCCGGCCATCCAGCACCGCGGCTTGCAGAAGCTCCAGGGCGACGGGCAGTGGAGCGGTGGTGGTCTGCCAGGCATTCTCTAGCGTGCCGTCATCATTGATGCGCGTAAAGGAAACCGTGTCATAGGGGATGTCATCGTACCCCACGCCACCGAGGACGTATACACGATCATTGACCACGACGCTAGCGTGAGAATGGAGCCCGGTAGGATACTGGGTAGCCGGGAGATCGGCCGTCGCCTGCCAATCGGCCAGGTCGTGGGTAAAGGGGTTGATAGTGGTGTAATATACCTTCTTGCTGATCGTATCGCCCAGTCCAAGGCCGCCCAGAACCAGGATGTGCCCGTTGTGATGCACAGCCGTGTGGTTGGACAGCGCGGGAAGACCGGTAGTAATCGTGTCTGTATTCCAGTCGCCGGCAATGCCGACGACCAGCAGTTGGACTTCGCCATCGTCCATGCGGGTCAGGCCCGTGTGGTGAAATCGTCCGGCGTTAAAGTGCTCGAGGAGGGTTTCGGTATGGGTCACGACGACTTCCTGCGCGGCAGTCTGCGCGGCGAACAGCGCGCAGGCGGCCAGGAGCAGGAACAGGAATACGAACCCGATGCCTAGAATTCTACCGCGTTCCATGCTCTTTCCTCTCCATTGAGCCCATTATGGTAGAATAAGCGCAGGACACACCCATCGGCGCAGAGCGCCCAGGTGTGTCCTGCGCTTGCGGATAGGGATGGGCACACGACCGACTACTTGGTCATTTGTGGTGCCGAGACCCCATAATCGTCGCAGTCTCCCGCCAGGGCGTCAGCCGTCACCCACTCGATGAAAACGCCGGCAATCTGGTTGCCCTTTTGGCTGTTCCACTCCGGGCAGTTTAAGGGTTTTCCGTTCCACGTAGTCAACGGTGAGCGCATATTGCCGCTGTTGCCTTCTCCCGCCCCCTTGTTGGCGCCACTTGAGAGATCGTACCCCACCGGCTGGAACCGAGCAAAGCCGACCACGTGATAGCCGAATCCTTTGGGTCCCGCCCCCGCAACGTGACCACATTCGCCACCTTTTCCCCACGGCTCGCCAAAGACGTCGTAGATGATGATGGTGAAGGATTCGAGATTGTCGATGTACCAGTCCAACTCATGCCGGACGTCGTGGGCGTTCTTGACGCCGGGCACGCCGGCCACCCAACTACCCACATCCACCATACCACTGTCGCACAACCCACCTTGCCAGAGATGATACTCAAGGCAAGGTGTGCTGCAATCGTTGGGCAGGCTTTGCTGGGGCCACTCGTCCGGCGGGTCCACGTCCTGACAGGGGTGTCCGTTCCAGGACCAGTTGAGCCAGCCAAAGTTGCCACCGGTGTGAATCTGCGTGGTCGTCCCTGGCTCGCCGCAGGTACCCACACCGCAGTCGGCATCCGAGCTGCACGAGCGACTGGACTTATTGGAGCACTTGCCATTTTGCTTGCAGGTTCCAAAATTGCAGTCCTCAGCCGAGTCACATTCAACGGTTTCATCGTTGGAACACACCTGACCGCTGGGCGTGGTGTTCCCCCCGGTGATCTTGGCGCCATCCCAGATCTCGTAACACTGGCCGTACTGAAAATCTTCCCACAAGGTGGCGATGGGCGCCAGGCACCCGGCAGAACAGACGCCCTGGTTGAGTAGCACGGCCGCCTCGGCGTTGATCGTCAGGCCAGTCAGGCCCAGGACGCCGCCAAAGAAGCTTGGCGCCAGCGAGTTGACAACGACCTCAACCCCACGGGCATCCGGGTGGATTTCCCGCCGAGCGCCGATGACGATGGCTACGAATTCGCCCTGGGCGTTCTCGCCGCCCAGGCGGCTGCCGTCCGCAGCCAGGTAGTAACCGACCACGTTGTCGTTGACGTGGTCTCTTTCGTCCGTATCCTCGATGCCGTTCTGTTCGGCAAAGCTGTTCATGGCGCTCAAGATCGAGTTCTCACTGGCGCCGGCCGGTATCTTGCCGTTGTTGTCGTTGAGAATACCGGCCAATTCCCGGGCACCGGCCAGGGCAGCAGCGTCGGCGGCGTTCTGATCCGTGCGGCGGTGCACGTAGGCGTTGCCGATATCGACGGCGAGCACCACAAACACAAAGATGACCACAATGGCGATGGTCACGAGGACCAGGGACTGGCCCTCCTCTTTACGCTCGATATGGGTTCGCATGGGCCCTTCTCCTCTGCTGCTCACTCAAAGTGCATGGTTGCCCGCGCTTCCAACGGCAGGGCGGGCAGGATCGGCGTCCAGACGTCAAGGACGGTGGTGGCGACTACCTCGATGCGGCAGTGGTGTGGGAGAGTGCAGCCGGGCGGCTCTGCCTCGAGATCGTCGCCGCCTGGATAGTTGATCTGGATGTCGGCCTCGCCGCCAATAATGAAGAGCATCGCTCGTGCGCGGGCCTCGATATCCGCGTCCTGGTTGGGGTGAATGATGCCATATCGGGCGCCCTCGCGGACCCCGTTGGACATTGTGGCATAGGCGAAAAAGAGGCGGCCGAAATCAATGATGGCAAAGATCAACATGAACAGCAGAACCGCCACCAGGGAGAACTCCAGGAGTCCCTGTCCCTCTTCTTTCTTGGAGCCTTTTGCAGCCCGCTTGAACATGTTCAGCGCCCCCCGTAGACGGGCATTACGGCTACTTTTCGGATGCGGATGGTATCCAGGCGCACGATGCCGCCGAACCAGGTTGGGAAATCGTAGGTTACGGTGACGGTTACCGAGTCCTCCGTGATGTTCACCTGAACCTGGTTCTCAAGGTCGTCGCCAAAATTGGACATCGTCGTGATGTTGGTGCCCGAACCCCGAATCTGGTCTCTTACCAGGCCCTGGACGTCGTTCACGGTCAGGCTCTTCTCGACGGAGGCGTGGCGTGCTCCCTCTCGGGCTGCGTTGGTGACGATGATGAGGGCGTCGATGGCGCGTCCGAAATCGACGATGGCCAGCAGCATCATGAGAAGAATGGGGAAGGTCAGGGCGAACTCGAGGAGACTCTGGCCCTCTTCTTGCCCGGCACTGGAGAGGCCTGCCGGGCGCCTTGCCTCAGGTCGTTGCCCTCGTGAGATTTTTAGTGCTTTCATGGCGTTTTTCCTCATTCCCCAGCCGCTCCGTTAAAAGCGGAGCATCTGCCATCCGATCCAGGCTAATTATACGCCACTTGACGAGGAATGACAATAGTATCTTGGTACTAAGAAGCAAGACCGGGGCCCAATACGAGTAGAGCCCCACCGAAGTGGGGCTCTACGTGTCGCCAACAGAGTCGATTGGCCCGCTCCTAGAAGCTCTCCATGATCGTACTGAAGACGTCCGCGATGGCGGGACCCAGCAGCGTCAGGACAGCAATCACCACAACAGCCACGAGAACGAGAATCAAAGCATACTCAACCAACCCCTGTCCTTCTTCGTTGGGCAGAAACAGCATCCGGCTCACCCCCCTTCGGAACAAGATTTGTAGCTGTGCTACGACTCAGATTATAGTGGATCGGGCGATTTTTGGCAATAGTACTCTTGTACTACACCCTGTTTTTGCAGCAAATCTCTGCATGTGATAGAAACCTTGCGAGCTCCCGATCCGATAGGTCAATCGAAAATGCCGGCCCCTGCGGACGATTTCGGCCGCGACGCCCGCAGCCGGGATGGAGAGGGGGCACGCGCGTTTCCGGACTCAGTGCTGGGCGACAGGCAGCTCGATTCGCACTTTGGTTCCGCGCCCGATCCGGCTTTCGATCTGGACCTTGCCGCCCAGCATCTCGGCACGCTCGTGGATCGTCGCCAGGCCCAGCCCTCGGCGCTGCTGCATAGTGCTCTGCAGCTCGGTGGCGTCAAAGCCACTACCGTCATCTTCGACGCTCACCACAACGTGGGTGTCCTCGAAATCGAGGGTCACCTGGACGTGCGTGGCGTGGGCGTGGACCTGCACGTTGTTCAACAGTTCCTGGACCATGCGGAAGAGGGTTACTTCGGTGTAGGAGGGAAGGCGCGTTTCACGCCCGACGATGGTAAAGTTGGCCGTGAGCTTGGACTTTTCCTCGAAATCCTGCACGTACTGCTTCAGCGTCGGCACGAGCCCCAGGTCGTCGAGCATCATCGGCCGCAGCGTGAGGATGAAATCCCGGATCTTCTGAAACGTGCTGTTTACGGCGGTCTTCAGGTTGCCCAGCTCGACGCGGGCCTGGATGGGATCCGTATCAAAGAGCCGCTCGCAGATTTCAGCCTGGAGGATGAGGTTGGTCAGCGATTGGGCAGGCCCGTCGTGGATCTGCCTGGCCAGCCTCTGTCGCTCGTTCTCCTGGGCTTCGATGATTCGCACGATGTCGCTCTGGCTGCCAGGCGCACCGCTGGGATGGCGGCCGGCTGCGTCGGCAGGGATGATCGTCTTGCTCAACTCGACGATGCGCAACAGGCGCTGGCTCTGGCGCTCCAGGTTCTGCTGGCGGTTCTGGAACTGCTCCAATTGACTGCGCATCATGAAGAGGCGCATCTGCGCTTCGTGGGCCCCGGCATAGATCTCTTTGATGTCCTCGCGGGGCATCGTGTCGATGTTTATCTCCATTTGCCGCACGCGGTTGGCGATTTGCGTGTTGCGCTGGGCAAGTTTTTCCACCTCCGACGTGCTCTGGCGGATCAGAACGTCGATCTCTTTCATCTCCTTCTGGATCTGGTCGTATTCCCGGTGGCTCTCCTGGACGAGGGTCTTGAGTTGATCGGTTCCCGAAACAGCAGCGTTGTCGGCAGACATTCCTTCTATCCTCTCTCTTCCTGTGGCTCGATGCTTGCTGTCCGGGACAGACGGTCAGTCTGTCCAACGTTTGTAGCAAGGCGGGCCACCAGCCTGCCCTTACAGATCTTGTAGCCGGATCCAGCCGCGGCGGAGTGCGTAAATGGCCGCCTGGGTGCGATCGTTTACTGCCAGCTTGCGCAGAATGCTGGTCATGTGGTTCTTGACCGTCTGGCGGCTGATACCCAGGTCAAAGGCGATCTCCTTGTTGCTCTTGCCTTGGGCGATGAACTGCAAGATCTCCATCTCTCGCGGTGAGAGGGGCACCAGCAGGTTACCCATCTCGTCGTCCGAGTCCAGGCCCAGACCCTCAAACTGCTCCAGCAGCCAGGCTCCCACCTGTGGTTTTTCGAGCACCCTGTCCTCGACGACGTAGCTGCCCTGGTGCACGAGGCGAATCGCCTCGATGAGGCGCCGCGGACTGACGTCCTTGGGAAAATAGGCCGAGGCCCCTGCCCGGATGGCGTGAAAGACCTGCTGATCGTCGTGATAAGCGGTCAGCATGATAATGTTAATGTCGAGAAGGGAATCCTTCAGTGCGCGGGCAACTTGCAGGCCGTTCATGCCCGGCAGGTTAATGTCCAGGAGCATCACGTGGGGCACGAGTTGTTTGGCCATGCGCAGGGCTTCAAGGCCGTCGGCAACTTCGACAATAACGTCGAGGTCGTCTTCGTCCTCAAGAACCCGTCGCAGGCCCTGGCGAAAGACCGGGTGGTCGTCCACCAGCATGACCGTGATCCTGTGCATGTGTTCCTTCCTACGCATACGCCGCGTGAAGTGGGTCAACGGCCCCAGTATACCACACAATGCTCCGGGCTACAACTCGATGAGGCGATAGACGCACAGGTTTTCGTGGCCCGCGGCGCGGGTCCAGGCATAGCCCGTGCAATATACCTCCTGCAGGCGTGGGTCTGCGGCCAGGCGGGCGTAGGTATCAGAAAAATCGGGAAAAAAGACGGCATAGTCCGCACCCCGCTCCAACATCCAATCCGCCAACGCTCCCGCGTCGGTCATGAACGGGATCACCTCGGGGGTGATGAGCCCGGCCATGTCGAGAAAAGGGCGGTCAAGCAGGTAGCCTACGGCGCCGATGTCATGGACTGCCAGCAAATCGGTGGGTTCCGTGTTTGCTTCCAGCCAGCGCGCCGTGGCGACCATCTCGTTCTCGATGAACGCCACGTCGTCCCGGTAGGCCAGGACGCCACGCCCCCAGAATACGAGGGCCAGGAGGGTGACGGCCACCGGCAGAGCCTGGCTGGCGACGCGCACGGCCAGGCGTGGAGACCGGATGCGCATCATCCCGGCCGTTCCCCACATGCCATAGAGCACGAGAAGGGGAATGGTCGGCATGGTGTAGCGGCCGTGCTGGTAACCGACCGGCAATCGCCAGGCATAGACGGCCAGGAGGGCCAGCCACCAGGCCGCCGGGACCAGGCCCAGGCAACAGCCGGCGCCGGCCCTGCGGTTGCCGACCAGGCGATAGAGGCCATAGACCACGCCGGGCAGCAGCAGCACCTGGGGGCCGACCAGCGTGGGCCTCGCGACACGCCAGAGACGCGCGGGTAGGGACAGGTCGAGCTGGTACTCGGCCTGCTTGGCATAGAACGTGTTGGGCCACGGACTGCCGCCGGTGCGCAGGTTAAAGGCCACGTAGGGAGCCAATATCACGGCAAACAGGATTACCGCCGCAGCGGTAGCCAGCAGCCGGCTGCGGATCTCGACACGGCCCCGGGGCAAAGGCCAGACGGCCGTAGTAGCCAGGACCAATCCTGCCAGGATGACCCCCTCCGGCCGGGTCAGCACCAGGATACCCGCCAGGAGTCCAAGGCCAACCGCGCCCACGAACTTTTCCTCTTGCGCCAACGACGCCAGGTGTTGGTCCGGCCGGCCGGCTTGCTTGAACAAGGCGTCGAGGAGGGCCAGGGAGAGGGCGGCAAACATGAGCGTCTCCATGCCCGAGCCCGCCGCCCAGACCAGGTGCCACTCGACGGCACACAGCAGGCCGGCCGCCAGTGCAGCCAGGTGCGGCGAGACGGGTGATGCCCGCGGAACGAGGTCTGCGAGCCGCAGGACTAGCCGGTAAACCATCCAGGCCGTGGCAGCCAGCCAGATGGCGCCCCACAGGTAGGTCCACAGGCGAGGATCGACCCCCAGGAGGCTGCTAACCGACAGAAGAAAGCTCCAGGCTGGCGAAGTGGAGCCGGCACTCGGCTGGCCGGGCAGGTAGGCAAGCTGCCCCGTGGCTGCCAGGTTACGGGCGTACGTCTGGTGGATCCAGGCGTCGTCCAGCGGGAAGCCCGCGTAGCCGGCCGCCTGGGCGACGAGGAGATAAACGGCCACGGCCAGGGCGGCGGCGCCGCCGACAATGCCCAATACCACGGGTGCGGATGGATGGCCTGCTTGGGTCGACGTTCGTGTCTTCATAATCCCTGTCTCATGGCTGAATGCGGTAGAGCTGCCACTTGCTCACCTGGTGCAGGAGGGCCAGATCGGGATGGTCCTTCTCCCCGTGGTATAGAGCATCGGTGGTTCTCGGGCGAGATGTATCGAGGACCAGGTAACGCGCCCCGTACTGCCCGGCCACGGCGACGATGACGTCCGGCGGCTCGTTGGGAATGGCGATGGCGGGCTGGCCCGTGTGCCAGCTAAAGGCCGGGGCATCGCCCACCATGACCAGGGCGCCAGCCTCTCCCTGTTCCGCCAGCCAGCGACCGATCTCGTCGTAACCCCAATCACGGCGGTTCCAGTCGCCGTTCAGGACGCCACCTCGCCACAGGGCAAAGGCGGTCACCAGCACGGCCAGGGCTACGAGGCCGGCCGAGAAGGGGCGCCAGGCCCGGTCCAGGTGCCAGCCGTGCCGATGGCGGGCGGCCCAGAGCAGGGTTGATTCCAGCCCCGGGCCTGCGGTGGCCATGAAAAAGACCTGCAAGGCGGCGGCCGAGTGGAAGAGCCCGCCCCGCATGCCCGGAAACGTAAAGGCCAGCGTCATGGCCAGGAATAGGAGGGGGAGGTAGAGGAAAAAGGGCCACAGGAGCCGGTCGCGGCGCAGGCGCCACAGGCCCAGCCCCGCAAAGGGCAGCAGCACGATGATGAGGGCCTCGGCCCACAGGCGCTGCAGGTTCAGGGCCAGGGCCTGCACCTTGGATTGCAGGATGGCCGGCCAGCCCCAGGCCAGGTAGCTCTCGACGGTCAGGGGGCGGCCGTAGGCAAACATGTCGTCATAGTGGGTCAGGAACATGGTCTGGGTGCCGGACGTGGGCAACGCCTGCCCGGTCACCTCCCAGTTGCGGGCGAACCAGGGCGCCATGACGCACAGGTAGCCCATGAGGCCCAGTGCGGCGCCGGCCAGGGCTTGCCTGACGCCCCCTCGCCCGCCCGCCGCGGGCCAGAGTTGGGCCAGGGCCGCGGCCAGCACGATCCCGGGCAACAGCAGGCCGTCGGCCCGGGACAGATGCCCGAATCCGGCCGCCAGCCCGGCCAGCCCGAACCACAGGGGCTGCCCCTGGCGCAGACCGCGCCCGGCGGCCCACAAGCAGAGAGCACCGGCCAGGGCATAAGGCGTAAAGTTGTCGGGCAGTACGAGGAAGTGGGCATAGAAGCCGGGAAAGAGGGCCAGCAGTCCGGCCAGGAGGGCATACCGGTGGCGCTGCCGGGGCGAGCGGGCGATACTTCCCCCCAGGTCCCAGGCCAGGCCGTAGGTCAGCGGGGGCAGCAGGGCCGACAGCAGGACGAATGGCGCCTGGAGCCCGCGAAAGGCGGGGCCGAGGACCTCCATGCCCAGCCAGCCCAGGATGGCGGCCAGGGGCATCCAGTAGAGGTAACCGGGATGGGGCAGGGCTGCCGGCGGATCCAGATAGTTCCAGAGGAAGGGCTCGCTGAACCCTTTGCCGTCGTAGAGCTGCCGCGCACCCACGGCATAGTAATAGGCGTCAGTATAGCCCGGCTGGCGGAGGGCCCAGGCGGTGAGAAGGCGAAGGACGAGAGCCAACAGGAGGAGCATGGACAGGTCTCCCAAGGGCCAGGTGCGCTTCATGGAGGTCCCTCGCTCCCCGGCGACGAGGAGGCGGACCGGAACTCGTGCACTTCCAGGTCGCCAAAGGAGGTGACAGCACCTGGCACGTAATGCTCCCGCAGCCAGGCGAGCTGGGGATGGTCCGTGTAGCCGGCCTGCCGGTACTCGTCGAGCTCGCGACGAAATACAATCCACAATACGCGCCCATGGCCTGCGGCCGCGGCTTCGATGCCGGGGGTGGCGAACAACCCCAGGGCCTGCTGCGTGGGGTAGGCCAGGGTATCGGAAGGAGTTCCCGGCTCGTCGCCGATAAAGGCCTGGGGCAAGCTTCGGTCGTAGTAATGGGTCGGCAGGAACGTCAGCTTGTTGCTGTGCACGATGGCGTCCCCCGGCCCCCTGTGTTCGCGCAAGACGGCGGCGAGCTCGTCGAACGGTGGCCGGGGGAATGTATCGTAGGTATAGTGGTTGGCCAGGGAAAGGACGATCAAGAGCGCTGCAGGCAGCAGCAATCCCCACCTGACAGCCCGGGGAACGGTGCGGGCGGTCAGGGTGGCGGCCACGAGGATGTAATAGGCCAGCGCTGATGGCAGCAGTGCGCGCACGATATAGACCGGACGGATCTGCGATACGGCGGCGAGGAGGAGGGGAGGCAGGAAGGCCAGCAGGGTCGGGAGGACGTGACGGGACGAGGGGCGGCGATGCCGGGCGATCTCGAGGACGACAATGGCGACGATGAGCAGGCTAAACAGGAGGGCCACCGGCAGGAGCCAGCCGGGCAGTGCCTGGTTGTCGTAGGCAAAGTGAAAGATGATGACGGTCTGGATCGCCTCTACCAGGCCCGGCTGCTGCACCCAGTACGCCTGCTGGATTTTGCCGAACTGGCTGGGTAGGATGGCCAGCCAGGGAGCGTACAGGGCCAGTATCAGCAGGTGTGACCAGGCGATGGAACCGAACGAGCGCCACTTTCGGCCTCCTCGCAGCCAGCTCCAGAGGAGCCACAGATCGAGCGCAGCCAGGAAAGAAAATCCCAGGTTGTGCGTGTATAGGGTCATGGCCCCGCACAGCCCGAAGGCGGCCCAATGGTACCATCGGCCGCCGGTCCAGGCACGCACCAGAAAATAGGCCGTCGCTGTGGCAACCAACGCCAGGAGGGCATACATGCGCGCTTCCTGGGAGTAATAGATGGCAAAAGGTGCGACGGCCGTCACCGCAGCGGCGACGAGCCCAGTCCGACTGTCGTACAGGCGCGCGGCAAGAAGGTAGACCATCCCGACCGTGGCCGTGCCCATCAGAACGGATAGCGCGCGCGCCGCGGCCGGCGACTGGCCCGCGAGGCCCATCCACAGATGCAAGAGGCCGTAGAACAACAGGGGGTGTTCTTCGGCCGCCGCGCCCTCCACCTGGGCAACGGTGCCATAGACCATCGTTTCGAATGGCTTCTCCGCGTACAGGACGGCAAAGGCCTCATCGTACCACATCGGCCGGCCTGACAGGTTGATCA
>DAOUHB010000098.1:0-3831 GCA_034428935.1 Anaerolineae bacterium
TGGCCCGGCTGCTGGCCGACCGCCAGTGCCGCCTGCTGACCATCGTCGGCCCGGGTGGCGTCGGCAAGACGCGCCTGGCCATCGAGGCGGCCTCCGTCCACCGGGGGCTGTTCCCCGACGGGGTGCACTTTGTGCCCCTCGCCTCCCTCGCGTCGCCCTCCCTGGTCGTCCCGGCCATAGCCGGCGCCCTGGGGCACACGTTTTCCGGCTCCATGGCTCCCCTGGACCAGCTCCTGCGCCATCTCCGCGGCAGGTCGTTACTGCTGCTGCTGGACAACTATGAGCACCTGCTGGAGGACGGCGTGGGCCTGGCGGAGCTGCTGCAGGGCGCGCCGGGGGTCAAGCTGCTGGTCACGTCGCGCGAGCGGCTGAACCTCCAGGGCGAGTGGTTGTTCGACCTCCAGGGGCTGCCGGTTCCCTCGGCCGGACAGGCGGACGGCGCCGAGGACTATAGCTCTGTCGCCCTGTTCGTGGCCAGCGCGCGGCGCGTGCGGGCCGGCTTCCAGCTCGAAGCCCTCGCGGCGGAGGAAAGGCGGGCCATCGCCCGCATCTGCCGCCTCGTGGAAGGGATGCCGCTGGCCATCGAGCTGGCGGCCACCTGGGTGCGCGTCCTGGGCTGCACCGAAATCGCATCCGAGATCGAGCGCAGCCTGGATTTTCTGGCGGGCGCCGCCCGCGACATGCCCGAGCGACACCAGAGCCTGCGGGCGGTCTTTTGCCATTCCTGGGACCTGCTATCGGACCAGGAGCGCTCTGCGCTGTGCCGGCTCGCCGTCTTTCGGGGTGGCTTTCAGCGGCAGGCGGCGGAGCAGGTGGCCGGCGCGTCGCTGGGCGCGCTGTCGGCGCTGGAAAGCAAGTCGTTGGTGCGCCGCCAAAAGAACGGCCGCTACGACCTCCTGGAAGTGGTGCGACAATACGCCCTGGAACACCTGGCCCGGGATCCCCGGGGAGAAGCAACCCGCGACGGGCACAGCGCCTTCTACCTGGCGCTGCTCCGCGATCGAGAAGAGGCGCTCAAGGGGGGCACGCAGCGCGAGACGCTCCGGGAATTGACGGACGAGATCCACAACGTGCGGGCGGCCTGGAGCCGGGCGGTGCGGCAGGGCGAGCTGGCCGCCCTGGAGGAGGGGCTGGGCTGTTTCGGCTGGCTCTACGAAATGCGGGGCTGGTTCTGCGAGGGCCTGGAGCAGCTCGAGCTGGTGGTGCAGGCGTGCCGGGCCAGGGCGGGCGACGCGGATGGGCAGCGGGTCCTGGGCCAGGCCCTGGCGCAACAGGGACTGCTCCTCTTTCGCCAGGGCCACTTTGACCGGGCCCTGGCCCTGTTGGAGGAGGGCCTCGCCATCCTGCGCCCCTTTGACGACCCGGCCCTGCTGCTCGATACGCTGCTCTTCAGCGGGGTCATCCTGTTCCTGAACGGCGAGATGGACGCGTCGGCATCGCGCCTGACCGAGTGCCTGGCCTGTGCCCGGGCGGCCGGCGCGCCGTGGTTCGAGGCCTACGCGCAGCACAACCTGGGCTACATCGCCAGCCTGCGGGGCCAGGACGACCGGGGGTACGAGCAGATGCTGGCCGGCATCGCCGGGTGGCGGGCCCTGGGCGACCCGCGGTCCACGGCCCTGGGCCTGAATTACATCAGCCCGGCCGCCATACGGCTGGGGCGCTACCGGGAGGCGCAGGCATTTTTGCAGGAGAGCCTGGCCATGTGCACCGAGGTGGGCGACCGGTGGGGCATGGGGACGGCCTATCGCCACCTGGGCCTGCTGGCCCTGGCCGAGGGCGACCTGGACCGGGCCCGGTCCCTCCTGCACGCGAGCCTGGACCTGTTTGCCGGCTTTATCACGGGCTGGGACGTGGTGCGGACCCTGACCTACCTGGGCGAGGCGCTGGCCGCGGCGGGCGACGCGGCCGAAGCCCGGCGGATCTTCCTGGACGCCCTCCGCGAGGCCGCGGAGGTTCGCGCCACCCCCCTGGCCCTGGATGCCCTCGTGGGGCTCGCCCGCCTGCAGGCAGGGGCCGGCGAGGCCGAGGCAGCCGCCGAGATGGCGGCCAGCGTCCTGGGCCACCGGGCCAGCACCCACGAGGCCCGGGAGCGGGCCCGGGACCTCCAGGCGCAACTGGCCGGTCAACTGGCACCCCGGCAGGTGGAGGCCGCCTGCGCCAGGGCAGCGGGCAGATCCCTGGAAGAGACCGTAGAACGGGCATTGGAGGGGTGGCGATGATCCGCATTTCGACGCGGGGCAGGTACGCGCTGCGGGCGCTCCTGGATGTGGCCCGGCACGACGGAGACGGCCCCGTGTCTCGCCAGGCGATTGCCGGCAGGCAAGAGATCTCGGCCGCCTACGTGGCCCAGCTCTTTCGCCATCTCCAGTCGGCGGGGCTGGTGGAAGGCGTCAAGGGGCCGGGCGGCGGGTATCGCCTGGGCCGCGAGGCCGCCAGCATCACCGTCGCCGACGTTGTCCGGGCGGTGGAGGGGCCCATGGCCCTGGTGGCGTGCGTCCTGACCCAGGGCGAGGAAAGGCTGCCCTGCCATCGCGCCGACGGCTGCGTGACCCACCTGCTGTGGCAGCAGGTGTCGCAGGCCGTGACCGACATGCTCAACGCCGTCACGCTCCAGGACCTGGTTGAGCAGGCGAGGCTGCTTTCGCCGGTTGGAGTGTGACCCGCGGCGGATTCGACCGGGACGGCAAATTGGTGTATAATACATCAAAGCCATTTGTTGGAGAGGAAGCGTGAGATGAGCGCGGTTCACGTGTTGGAAGTCTCCCAGGATATCCTGGACTCGGCCCGCCTGACGCCGGCCGATCTGAAGGTCGAGATGGCTGTGCACCTCTACGCCCAGAGACGTCTATCGGCGGGCAAGGCGCGGGAGTTGGCCGGATTGACACTGTGGGAGTTTCGGCAGGTTTTGGCTTCGCGCCGCATTCCGCCCCACTATGACGAGGCCGAACTGGACGAGGACGTGGCTACGCTGCGTGAGATGGGCCGGCTGTGATCGTCGTTGCCAACACATCGCCGCTGACCAACCTGGCTGCCATCGGCCAGTTTGATCTGTTACGCCGCCTGTACGGCCAAGTGCACATCGCCGCAGGGGTGTGGCAGGAGTTGAACGCCGGAGGCCAACATTGGCCGGGTCGCGGTGAGGTCGCCGGGGCCGGCTGGATCGAGCAGCACACCGTGCAGAATCGCTCCCTGGTGACTGCTTTGCAGCGTGATCTGGATTGGGGTGAAGCGGAAACCATCGCCTTGGCCCTGGAGTTGGAAGCCGGCCTGGCAATTCTGGACGAGTGGGAAGGCCGGCGCGCCGCCAAGCGACTTGGCCTGCGTGTCATCGGCGTGGTGGGCCTTCTGCTTGAGGCCAAGGGGCGTGGGCTGGTCAAAGAGGTGCGTCCCCACCTCGATGCTCTGCGCCAAACTGCCGGGTTCTACCTGGCTGACTCGCTGTACGCCCACGCCCTGTCACTGGTAGGTGAAAGCAACGGATAGTTCTCTCCAACACGCGCCGGAGAAACTTACACGCTTTCACCCTGGACCGCTCGCGCTGCCACCCGGGGTGTACCCGACCAATTAGAATTGCCAGGCCGGCCATTCCTCATTTGCCATCTCCGCAGAAGCGGGGTATAATAGGCCCACTTGCATTCGGGATCGATCCTCTGGTTGGGAACGCGGACGCAGGTTTTGCCGTCGTCATCATGCCTTTGGCAAGCCAGGAGCAAGGTAGCGCATGCCCCGCAACGAAGCCGACACCCGGGCGCTGCTGATAGAGCCCAAATTAAAGAGCGCCGGCTGGAGCGACAGCCTGGTGACGCGCGAGCACTTTTACCGGCGGGATCA
>DAOUHB010000099.1:0-28577 GCA_034428935.1 Anaerolineae bacterium
CAGTTTGGGTGAACATTGCTGGACCAGCTTGGATGAACATGACTGGACCAGTTTGGCCGAACATCCATGGACCAGCTTGGATGAACATCGCTGGACCCATTTGGCCGAACATCTATGGACCAGCTTGGATGAACACCATGGACCATTATAGCCCGGCTATTGACAAATGGTAGCCGCGGGGATAGCAGGATTCGTGCTCAAGGAGAAAGTGCCGGAGCAAATCGTGGATGCCGTGCGGCGGGCCGCACGCCAAGAAGTGATCCTCACCGCAGAGCAGTTGGCTCGGGCGCGGCGCTGGCAGGAAGAGGTGGGAGTACGCTGGGAGAGCCTGACCAGGCGGGAACGAGAGGTGTTGGCGCTGGTGGTCAAAGGATGGAGTACCCGACAAATCGCCGAGGCAGTGACCATTGAGACGTGCACAGTAGAGACCCACGTTGGGAACATTCTGGCCAAACTGAACGTGGCTTCACGGGCTGAGGCAGTCGCCTGGATGTGGAAGCACGGAGTGGTATGGCAAACAGATGATCCCGATGGCCGCATCAGCCAAAGCTGGTGAAAACTCCAGACAAAGATGGTGAAAATACGGATGACAAACCTCGCAAAGTGTGGTAGTATCCTATCAGTCTGGCGAGTTCAGAAAACTAGGAAACGAGGAGGTTTGCTGACATGAAGTCACGCTTTCTAATGGTTGGTCTCGCCGTAGTTTTATTGTTCATAAGCTTACCGTCACCGGCGAGCTTGGCGCGCGACTACCAGCACGATAAGTCGTGCTGACCAAGTTCCACTTGGCTATTGGTTAACCCATCGAGCCTATCAGTGTGGTGTGGCTTTCTGGGATTGGCGGCCGCACTACGGGGCCTTCTTCAGTGGACTATATGGATACGGTCAGACGTATTATGGAGAGGGAGATCCTGGAGATATTTCGACCTGGGATTGGTATCCTCCTTCTCCTGGCGATCGAAACATACTGCTGATCGATGGCACCTTTTACTGGTCGCACATCACTGCACGAGATCCTGATAATTGGGAAGCAACGACTTACATGAATTAGCCCCAACGAGAGGAAGGATCGTAGATAAGACTGTAAAGGAGAAATAGGATGAAACAGAGAAAACTCTCGTTCGCTTTGATTTCCATTCTCGCTTTGGTCGGACTCGCCCTATTCTTCAAGGGATTTGTGGTGGCGCAAGGAGTCGATAACGGACTAGACCGACTAATACTGCAGCAAAGCGATTTCCCTGAAGGGGCTGAGCTGGTAGGCAGACCATTGGCAGATGACGATTTCCCAGGACCTCTCTCTGTGGTTAACTTTGCGCCGCAGGCAGATGGGTTTCGCAAAGGCTATGTTGCCGAGGGAGAATATCCTTGTGAATTCCGAAATGAGGCCGTCAAAGAGCTTGTGGCGGATGGCACTGGTGCCGTAGGAGTACTGAATCTCGCTTATGAGTTTGACAGTAGTGGGCAGGCAACAGCACAAATTGACCAGGCGATCAGGCTTGTTACACAAGCTGCTAGACAAGATGATTTCGGTCAAAGTTTGGGAAACATTGAGTACGTCGAGTTGGGTTCATTGCTCGGCGATGTGACCCAGGCAGTGGGCAACAATAGGCAGGGTCGGATCGTACAGACCAGATGGATCGAGGGCGATACAGCGTTTGTAAGTCATCTATTCGTTGGAGCTAAAGACAGAGTCTTTGTTATCCTCGCAGTACACGGCTTTGATGATCCGGCTACACGGCGAGTTTTTGAAGCTTCTTTGCTCAAATTGTTGCAGCGTTAGGTTTCGATCTGATCCAGGCAACTGCTAAAGGAACCCCGGTGTCATACTGCGCTGGGATTCCTTGGCAAAGCAACGCGCAAATTGCCGAGGCTGATCATCAGTGAGCATACAGTGGAGACGCATGTCGCGAACCTGCTGGGCAAGCTGGCGCTCACTTCACGGGCTGAAGCCATGGCTTGGGTCTGGCAAGATAGACTGGCCGAGGATCTGGGTTCTGGTGGTGGAGATCAGACAGAGGAAAATGGCGGATTGCCGTGATGACAAACCTCCGAGAGTATGGTAGGATAAACCTGCTGAGTTTTCCAGCGAGTCCACGATGGAGGAACAGTGCAGCATGGAGATGGAAATCATCGTGGCGCATGGCTGCGGCATAGCTCGCCGTGAAGAGAGGAGGTGGCGCTCATAACCAAGGCACTGTTAGAGTTGCATTTTGAAGGCTTGTAATGACTAGACTCCAATGGAGGTGTGAACAAGTGACTAGGCGAACTAACTTGCTTTTCGTGTTTCTCGTGTTTCTTACGATAACCTTGGTCGCTGCTGGTGACCCAGACAGAGCGCACAGCGAATCTGACGGTGTCGAGATGGTCATCAATGAACCTCAAGAGATGGTCATCCATGAGGCTCGAGAGTTGAACTATGAGGAGTGGGTGGAGTGGCTTCATCAAACGGGGCTACAGGAAAAACAGGTTGACTTGCTGGTCGAGTACGACAGACAAGTCGAGCTTGCGCACCAGAATGGCGCCTCACGGGAAGTAATAGAACGACTCACTGATCAGCTCAACGAAAGAATGCGCGAGGAAGAGTCAAAGAGTGAGGAGGGAGGAGGTACCCTGCTAGGATGGACCTCGAGTACCAAGTATATCTATGCAACTTGCCAGAATGGGCCTACGGCTTCTTTCCGGATAGACACGGGAGATTGGTATTCGATGTTCAAGCGCTATTCGGGAACCTATGCTGTAACAGACGGATACTGCGATTTGGGCCCCTGTGACCGCACGCATGCTCCCTACCTCCCGGATTCGTGGGAGTACCATACGAGGAGGTAATTATGGGGCAATGGTATTACGGTAATATCGGCTTACCTCTGGAGGATGGCACGATTGTCGCAGCTAATGTTCTGATCTGAGTATCAGTGTCAAGTTGTTAGAGCGCCGATTCGTGGTCGTATCCGGTTCGATACAAACGGTAAATGGTGATCTATGATTCTGGCATCTGCGATGTCTGTGTTGACGTTGTACTTTGCGTTTTCTTTAGGTGTTTCGGGACTGGCCAAAATAGATCGCCCTTTGGTAAGACCAAATGGTACAAGCTTGCGCAGGAGGCTGCTCGGGTTATTCTTTTCGCCAATCGCGGGTCGCATACTCGGAGCCTTTGAGGTAGTTCTGGCTTTTCTACTAGCCTTGGGAATCCGAACAGAGTTGGTGGCGATAACGAACGCCGCTCTTTTTGGTTTGTTCTTGCTCTTCAAACTGTTCCTTATGCTTACAAGTCAAGGAAGTAGGTGTGGATGCTTCGGTGCTCATGAACTGAGTGCAATTGATCCATCGAGCGTGATTGCCTCTTCCCTAATTCTTGGACTGGCCATCGTCCTGGCAGTTCTCGCTCAATGGCCATCGGCAAGTGCTTTGAAGTGGATCGTTGCGTTCATCTTCCTGACGATATTCGGATGGATTGTGTTCAAGACACTTTGGCGGCGCCGACTAGAAAACAAGCCGATTTAGTAGCTTCTTGCGCAGAAATGCACGAAACCAATCTGAAGGGGCTGAGGTGGCGGAGGATGATCTGTTTCGGAGTACAAAGAAAAGAGAACGGCAACCAGCAGCAATTTGGAACTGTTGTGGGCTTCCTCCTGATTGCGAGTGCGCTAATCAGTGCCTGTGGCACATCTTCAGAAAAAGATGTAGCTCTGGCATCATCTACTACTACGCCTGCACTTGAGCTACTCGCAGCGGCGTTACCTACGGATTCTCCATCGCCCAGCCCGGATATCGACTTTCCATTGGAATTGAATAATACTTGGGTGTTTCAACTCACCCGGTATGAAGGGGTCCCAATTGACGAAATTGTAACCACTACGCTGATTGTCACCAAAACGGTAGTTGAAGTTAACAATACTTCATCCTACCTCATGGCCAAAATCCATCAAGAAGAGAGTGCTGAGATACCGGTAGGTGAGGTCCCGCCAAGTTGGCAGGGTGTCCCGTTGAGACCTGCCACATCCAGCGAATACTGGCTCGTGGTAAGCGGGAATCGCATGTATCGTCAGGAGAGAAATCTTGATCTACCCAGTCTGAGCACGGCCCTGCTGGAGTTCGTGTTCCCGGTCAAACTCGGGAATAAGTGGTATCGAAGCGAAGAAAAGGCTGAACTCAATCCGACATATGCCGATGACTGGATGCTCCGCGAAGTGACAAAAGTCGGTACGGTCGTTGTGCCTGCTGGGGAGTTTAACAGCTGCTCTTTCCTGGAGGAAACGTGGGCTGGTACCACTTTCGAGACATGGTTTTGCCCCGGTGTAGGTGTTGTAGATTGGAAGGGCGACCATCATGGAACACCGGGAGGTTTCCGTCAGATCCTGATCCGATATCAACTCCACAAGTAGCCGATTAAGGATCTGTGGTGTGTTGAGTCTCGTAAAGTCATGCCGGGCAATGTCTCACAAAGTCGTGCCGGTTAGCGCGTTGGCCAGCGTCATCTCACGCCACGCAGCGGCAGAAAACGGCAAGGCCAGTTGGTACGCTGAACAGGCCAGCAACGGACTGATCTCACCCATCAAGGCGGCTTTTGTCAGTCCACGGGCAGGGAGGTTGATTTCTCGTTGACCATCCTCCGACTGCATGGTCCACTCCAGCGTTTCGGAGTTGAACGCGATCTCCAGTGTTTGATTCGCGAACGCCTTGCCGACTCCATAGCGCTGGCTGCCCAAGGAAAGCTGCCCGACCGAACTCGACTCTCGGAACCAGTGCCCGCAGGCCAGGTAGTCGTAAACGCGTTGCATGTCGAGGAGGTCTTCCTCCCATTCGAGGCGGTACAGGCGTCCCGAGTGCCTGGCTTCTGGATGAGCCACCAGCGGTGGTTGGCCAGCCAGAGAACGAGAAGGGTAGCGCGTGTTGAGAAAGTCGAGCCGGTCTGCCACGCTGGCACGAAGAGCG
This sequence comes from Anaerolineae bacterium, assembly GCA_034428935.1. Lineage (GTDB taxonomy): Bacteria > Chloroflexota > Anaerolineae > JAAYZQ01 > JAAYZQ01 > JAAYZQ01. The sequence goes on from DAOUHB010000099.1 coordinate 4,933, forward strand.
GTCTCATCGCTGAAGCGTTGTCCGGTGATTGCCTGCTGAGCAATTGTCTGATGGCTTCTCTCGATCACAGAGTGTTCAGCAGGTGGTGGTTTGTCGATGAACCGGACCTCGACGCCAAGGCCGATGAGCCACAGATGGAGGACCACCGGAAACGGAGAGGCACAGATGTTGTCGTAGAACACGGAGTCATGGTCAAGGGTGATTCTGTGCGGCAGGCCATAGTTGACAAATGCCCGGCGCAAGGCCAGTTGATAGTCCAAGGCGTCGGGGTGTGCCGTGTCCAGACAAGGCCAACTTTCCATTTTGACCCGGCTGAAGAGGTCGGTGATGTTGATGACCGAGTCCGAACCAAGCCCTGCGACGGCGGTGTACCTTTTCGCTACGATGCTTACACGTGGTGGGGTCAGGTCCCGGACTATCCCGCCTGGGATCGGAAAGCCCCACCCCCGCCGATTGGAAAGCGCAGCATCGCTTATTACCAGGCAGGTCACCCAACATATCCGAACGGGCATGTTGCCTACGTAGGGTCATATTCGGGAGGCAGCAACGTAACGGTCTCGTACATGGGCTACTGTGTGAATTGTGGCACAACGCAATCGATTTCTATCTACCAGCCGAATGGCTAAATCTTTTTGAAATACGAACCAACGGCCCTTGATTCCGGGGCACAGGAGAGGGACAACTAGAGATGCTGAACTCGCGCCATGTTTATCCGCTCTTGATCGTGCTGGCTCTGCTGATAACCGCCTGCGCATCGAGTCGGCCTTCGGTCAACCTGGCAGCGTCGTCCCCTCCTTTGGATGAGACCCAAACCATGGACACGCCCCTGCCATCTCCCGCTGCACCATCAGTCACACCGACGCCTGGTACGTGGCTAACGTATACCAACAGCGAGTATGGGTTCTCCTTCAGCTATCCACCACATTGGACGATCGAAAAACGCGACGCTTTGCCCAACTTTCTCTGGTTGCACCATCAGCAACGCCCAACGCTGAAAGTGGACATCGCGTTCAAGCGGATCACCGAAGAAGTAATGATCCAGCGTACCGGCGTGGGGGCTGGGGACGTGGTCCGTCAGGGCACCGTTTTGTTTTTCGCCCGAGAAGTGCCAAGGGATGTACTGATCTACGAGGGCAAGGTAAAGGCCGTCCACTATAACAACGCCCAAGAGATACGGGTCGACGGTTTGGCCTTCACCCTCAGTTGCGACGATGGAAACGTTGCCGTCGGCTATGAGCTGATCGACCTCGGGGTGGACATCCAGGAGGAAGTGGACGATATCGTCCAGTCGTTCGAATACATTCCGTAGCAGCAAGGCCGGGCCGCGATGTTTTTTTCAACTGTCAAGAGCACCTGCTTGCTATCCTTGCCCTGCGGCGCAAGGTGTGCTACAATGGCCCGCACCGGGGGGGAGGAGACGCGGTAAGGGCTGATTCGCCATGAGCCTGGAACAGATCCTGGAAGGGCTGCGGGCCGACGCCCAGACGGCGGCGCGCATCAAGCATTGGCGGCACCTGGCCGCCCGGCCGGCTTCCGTCGCCGGCTGGCCGCCCGACGTCGATCCCCGGCTGCTGGCCGCCCTGCGCCAGAGGGGCATCGAGCAGCTCTACACCCACCAGGCCCACGCCGTGGAAGCGGCCCAGGGCGGCCGGAACGTGGTGGTCGTCACGCCTACGGCCAGCGGCAAGACGTTGTGCTACGACCTGCCCGTCCTCGACCGCCTGCTGGCCGAGCCCCAGGCGCGGGCGCTCTACCTGTTTCCCACCAAGGCCCTGGCCCAGGACCAACTGGCCGGGCTCCAGGCCATGGAGAAGGAGCTGGGCGTCAAGCTGGGGGCCAACACCTACGACGGCGACACGCCCCAGGGCGCCCGGCCGGCCATCCGCCAGAATGCGCGCCTGGTCATCAGCAACCCCGACATGCTCCACGCCGGCATCCTGCCCCACCACACCCGCTGGGCGAGCTTTTTCCAGGGGCTGCGCTACGTCGTCCTGGACGAGATCCACACCTACCGCGGCGTGCTGGGCAGCCACGTGGCCAACGTCCTGCGCCGGCTGAAGCGGGTGTGCGCCTTTTACGGCGCCAGCCCGCAGTTCATCTGCGCCTCGGCCACCATCGCCAACCCCCTGGAGCTGGCCGACCGCCTGGTGGAGGAGCCCTTCACGTTGGTGGACGCCGAGGAGGACGGCTCGCCCACGGGCGACAAGCACCTGATCTTTTACAATCCGCCCCTCGTCGACCGCGAGCTGGGCATCCGCCGCAGCGCCGTGAGCGACGTGCGGCTCCTGGCCGAGCGCTTTTTGCGGGCCGACGTGCAGACCATCGTCTTTGCCCGGGCGCGCCTGACCACGGAGGTGCTGCTGACCTACCTGCGCGACGCGGCGCGCCGCGAGGGCCTGCCGGGCGAAAAGGTGCAGGGCTACCGCGGGGGCTACCTGCCCAATGAGCGGCGGGCCATCGAGCGCGGCCTGCGCGAGCGGGAGGTGCTGGGCGTGGTGGCCACCAACGCCCTGGAGCTGGGCATCAACATCGGGCACCTGGACCTGTGCATCATGACCGGCTACCCCGGCACCGTGGCCAGCACCTGGCAGCAGGCCGGGCGGGCCGGCCGCCGGGCGGGGACCTCGGCGGCCATCCTGGTGGCCGGCGCCTCGCCCCTGGATCAGTACATCGTCCACCACCCCGACTATTTCTTTGGCCGCTCGCCCGAGCGGGCGCTCCTCAACCCCGACAACCTGGTCATTGCCGTCAACCACCTGCGCTGCGCGGCCTTCGAGCTGCCCTTTGCCGACGGCGAGCCCTTTGGCCGCTTTCCCCACACCCGGGAGGTCCTCGAATTCCTGGAGGAGGAGGGGCTGCTGCGGCACAGCGGGCGCCAGTGGCACTGGGCCGACCAGGCCTACCCCGCCGAGGCGGTCAGCCTGCGCACGGCCGAGATGGACAATTTCACCGTGCTGAACGCGGCCGAGGAGGGGGCGGTCATCGGCGTGGTGGACCGCCAGAGCGCGCCGCTGCTCCTCCACGAGGGGGCGGTCTACATGCACGGCGGCGAGGCCTACCTGGTGCGCGAGCTGGATTGGGAGGGGCGCATGGCCCGCGTCGAGCCGGCCCAGGTGGGCTACTATACCCAGGCCAGCGCCTCGGTGACCGTCGAGGTGATGGAGGTGGTGGAAGAGGAGGCGGGGCCGGCGACGCAAAAGGCCCGCGGCCTGGTGCGCATGCGGTCGCGGCCCACGTCGTTCAAGAAGGTGCGCCTCTACACCCACGAGATCCTGGGCTGGGGCGAGATCGACCCCGAGCGCGTCCCGGAGCTAGAGATGGAGACGACGGCCTACTGGTTCAACGTCCTGCCCGAGACGGCGGCCCTGCTGGAGCAGGAGGGGCTGATCAACATGGCCCGCGACGACCGGGGGCCCAACTGGGAGCAGCAGCGCAACCAGGCCCGGGATCGCGACGGGCACCGCTGCCGCCACTGCGGCGCCCCCGAGCGCCCCGGTCGCGGCCACGACGTGCACCACGTCCAGCCCTTCCGCACCTTTGGCTACCGGCGGGGCGAGAACGACCGCTACCTGGAGGCCAACCGCCTGGAAAACCTGGTGACCCTCTGCCGCTCGTGCCACCGCCGCGTGGAGGCCGACCTGCTGGTGTTCGGCACGCTGAGCGCCCTGGCCCACGTGGTGAGCCACATCGCGCCCCTCTACCTCATGTGCGATCCGCGGGACGTTGGCGTGGTAAGCGAGGTCAAGTCGTCGCTGACGGGGCTGCCGACCTGCACGATCTATGACAACGCGCCCGGGGGGCTGGGCTTTAGCGAAGAGCTGTACAAGCTGCATGGCACGCTGCTGGCCGGGGCCCGCGAGCTGGTGGCCGCCTGCCGCTGCCCGCGGGGCTGCCCGTCCTGTGTCGGCCCGGTGGCCGAGGTGGGCGAAGACGCGAAGGCGAACTGCCTGCGCCTGCTGGAGTTGATCCTGTAGGGGCGCGGGGCCCTGCGCACGGCCGCGCGCCCCTACAGATGTGATCCGCGCCCGGGGCCTATTGGCCGGTGGGCGTGGGCGTCGGCGTCGCCAGCGGGATGACGGTCACGTCCGCCCGGGGCGTTGCCGTCGCCGCTGGCGTCGCGGTTCCGGTCGGGCCGGCCATGGGCGTCATGGTCGCCAGGCCCGGGGCCGCCGTGGCCCCTTCATCCGGCGCTTCCGCCTCCGATAGCAGCTCCCTCAGCCCGGTCAAGAAGCCGTCAAAGCGCGTGACGGCCTCCTGAGCTTCGGCCAGCTCGTCCGACATGGTGCCCAGGCGCGCCTCGACGTCGCCGATCTGGCTGCCGAGGGTCGTCACCGTCTCCTCGACGTTCACCATGTCGTCGCTCAGCCCGGCGAGGGTGCCCTGCACGTCCTCCAGCCTGCGCGCCGCGGCAGTGATGTCGTTGCTCAGGGTGTCGACCGAGCTTCCCAGGTCGCGGATCTCGCCCTGGGCCTGTTCCACGTCGCCGGCCAGGCCCTCGACGCCCATCATGCGCTCCTCGACGCCGCCCATCTGGGAGCGAATGGCCTCCATGTCGCCCTCCAGGCGAAAGACCTCGCCCTGCAGGCTGCGCTCCGCGGCCCGCTGCACGTCGAGGGTGCCGTTGAGGAGCCAGACCACCAGGAGCGCCAGCAATGCGCCGGCGAGGGCGCTCAGTAGGCCGACCAGCAGCAGCGAGCCCCAGCCAAGGCCCCGGCGCGGCGGGGGCGCCGCCCCTCCCACCGGCCTCGACGGCGGCGGTGGTGGCGGCGGGGGTGCCTCCTCGGCCCGCAGCGCCTCGTCGACGACCACGGCTTCTTCGTCCTCGGCCAGCTCGGGCGGCGCCTCCTCGAAAGCCGGCGGCTCTTCGAAGGCCGGCGGCTCTTCCTCCAGCGACTCCTCCTCGAGGTAGGGCGATGGCTCGTCGTAGACGCCGGCGGCCTCCGCGGGCAGGATCTGGCCCTCTTCGACCACGTACTCTTCCGGCTCCTCGCCACCGGCGGTGACGCGGTCGGCAAAGCGCTCGTAGAGGTCGAGGGAAATGCCGGGCACGTGGGTGACCTCGGCGGCCTCCCGGAAGCCGCCCACGGCATCGCGATAGGCCACGATCTCGGCCGCGAGCTTGGGCCCGATGCCGGGCAGCGCCTCGAGTTCTTGCTCCGAGGCGGTGTTGAGGTCCAGCCGGTGCTCCGCGGTCCACGTCTCCTCAAAGTCGGGCTCGTAGCCGGTGTTGGTCTCTACCGACTCGTAGATGGCCGCCTTGGCATCGTCCTCCGCTTCCAGGGCTTCTTCCGATCCCGGGCTCTCCAAACTCTCCAGTTCACGATCTCGATCCTCGGCCATACCAGTCTCCTTTCAAGTCAGGCTCAAGGTGTACTCACTGTTGGGTGGCGGATACAAGGGCTTCCAGCGCCTGCTCCAGGGCTTCCATCTCTTCGCCGTGGCATACCCAGTCGCCCTGCTGCAGGCACTCCTGGGCGGCCCGGTAGTGGGCGTCCGCCTGGCGCACCAGATCGGCCACGTCGCCTTCAAGAGCCTCGCCGCCGGGTACCGGTGGCGGCTGCTCGCCTTCGGCCGTGCCTTCCTCGGGGGGCGCGGCACCCATGACGCGGGCCAGGCCGGCGCCCAGGGTCTCTTCCATGGCAATGCGGTTGCCATAGACGACGATCACCCGCCGCAGCTCGGGCAGTTGGCTCGTCTCGGCCTGGAGATAGAGGGGCTCGACGTACAGGATGCTGTTTTCCACGGGGATGACCAGGAGATTGCCCCGGATAACCTGGCTGCCCTGCTGGTTCCAGAGGGCCAGTTGCTGGCTGATCTGTGGGTCCTGGTTGATTCGCGACTCGACCTGCATGGGCCCAAAGATGAGTCGCTGCTTGGGAAAGTTATATACGCCCAGCTCGCCGTAGGCCTCGCCGTCGTTGCGCGCATACATCCAGGCGATCATGTTCTGGCGGTTCGACGGCGTGAAGGGCAGCATGAGCACGAACTCGGGCTCGGTTTCGCCAGGCAGCTTCATGATGACATAATACGGCTCGACGAGGACCTGCTCGCCGGCCGCAATCTCCTGTGGCCAATTCCAGAGGTCCTCCTGGTTGTAAAACACCTGGGGATCGACCATGTGAAAGGTCTGCAGCATGGTGGCCTGGATGCGAAACAGCCCTTCGGGATAGCGCCAGTGTTCCCTCAAGCCCGTGGGCATCTCGTCCACGGGCCGGAAGAGGTCGGGAAAGATGGCGGCGTAGGCGGCGGCGACGGGGTCGGAGGGATCGACCAGGTAAAAGGTCACGGCGCCGGTGTAGGCATCGACGGTGACCTTGGCCGCGTTGCGGATATAGTTGAGGCGGCCGTAGGCAGTGTTGACGGGCTCGGAGTAGGGGTACCGGCTGCTCGTGGTGTAGGCATCCAGAACCCAGATCAATCGCCCGTCGAGGATGACCGAGTAGGGATCGGGGTCGTAGCGCAGGAAGGGAGCCAGGGTCCGCACCCGCTCGTCGATGGCCCGCCGCCAGAGGAGCTGGCTGTCAGAGTTGATGGCGCTGCTCAACAGGAACTGGTTGCTGCCCAGGCGCAGGGCATAGGACAGGCGCTTCAGGGGCGAGTTGAGGACGACGCCCCCCGAACCCTCGTAGCTGGTGTAGACGTTCTCGTCCCCCGCCGGATAGTCCAGCTCCTGGACGTCGGTGTTCACCACGACGTAATCGTTGGTCAGCTCGCCGTAATAGATCTCGTAGCGGGGCAGGGCCAGCTCGGGATAGCTTGCCTGGGGCGGAATGTCCCGCAGCCACAGGTCGGGCAGGCCCTCTTCGACCACCTGGTTCACGGGGCTGACCACCGCGCCGAGGCCATGGGTGTAGACGAGGTGGCGGTTTACCCAGGTCTGGGCCGTGTCGGGGAGCTGTTCCGTGGCCAGCTCTCGCGTGGTGAGCATCACCTGGCGATAGTCGCCGGCCACGTGGTACCGGTCCACGTCCACGTCGGTGAAGGCATAGTATAGGCGTATCTGTTGTAGCTGGCTGTAGGTGCGCAGCAGCGGCCGGTAGTCCCACAGGCGGATGTTGCTGATCGTCTCGGCCTCGGCGTCCAGGTCGATGGGCACCGCCTCGGTCACCACGTCATAGTCAGCCGCGACGGCGTCGTCCACCCCGTAGGCGGCCCGCGTGAGCTGGATGGTGTGGGCGATGTATTCCCGCTCGCGGGCCAGCTCGTTGGGGATGACGACCGCCCGCTGGACCAGGCTGGGGATGGCGCTACCGCCCAGGAAGGCGGTCGCCAGCCACACGGCGACGACGGCGTAGGGCAGCCATCGCACCCGGACCCAGATGCTGGCCAGCAGGACCAGGGCGCCAGCGAGGACGATGGCGGTCACCACGTAGTAGACGGGCAGGCGGATCTGCGCGTCGACGTAGCCGGCGCCATAGGCCGCACCGCCGGTGCTGTAGAGCAGGTCGGGGATGTCGAGCTGATAGCCCCAGGCAAAGAGGCCCAGGGCCAGCGCGCCGAGGACCAGCAGGTGGCGGTCGGCGCGGGGCGGCAGGCGCAGCCAGGGGCCGCGGGCGCCCACGATCTCGACCTGGGCATTCAGCCTCTGGGCCGAGTAGCTGCCCAGGTACACAAGGGCCGCGCCGGCCAGGGCGACGAGGATCAGCCACAGGAACCAGCCCTGGAGGAAATTTAGCCAGGGAAGCCGGAAGATGTAAAAGCCGATGTCGCGCCCCAGGATAGGGTCCGCCTGGCCGAAGGAACCGCCATTCAGGCTCAGGAGGGCCGTCAGCCAGGAGGCCCGCGCGGGCAGCGCGAACAGGAGCCCGACGATGGCGGCCAGCACGGCCAGGACGGTGTCGGCCGTGCGCCCGCCCAGGACTCGGGTGGTGGGCGTGGCATACATCTGGGAGCGGTAGCGCTGCTGGTGCAGCCAGGGAATGCTCATCTGGCCCCGGCCGCCCACCGAACGGGCCAGCAGCCAGTTGGCCGCCAGGATGGCGGCCGCCACCAGCCAGGCGATGACGAACAGGAGCCATTCGGCCAGGATCCGCCGCCAGAGCAGCGAGGCCAGGCCCAGGGCGTCGAACCAGGCCCAGTCGGTATAAAAGTCGAGGAGCGAGTAGCCCACGACCAGGACGGCGGCGAGGAGGATCAGGATCAGAGTGCAGCCTCTATTGCGAAACATTGGTGCTCTCCTCTCGGCCCTCGTCGGGGCCCGCGCCTTTCCGGCCGCCTTCCCGGTTGTAGCGCCAGATGAGGCGCTTCAGGGCGTGCTCCATGCGCGGCGAGCGGGGCGCCCGCTCGCGGCTGGTGACCACCAGGCGCACGGCCTCGGCCATGCGCCTGGCGCGCCCGGCTTGCCCTCGCTCTTCGGAGCCCGCGGGTGCCGGTTCGCCGCTCATGTTCCCTGGTCCGTGAGCTGTTCCAGCTCGCGCGCCGCGTCCAGCCGCGCCCTCTGGAACCGGGAGCTAGGCACCTTCAGGTTCAGCTCGTCGATGTCGGCGTTGATGGCCTTGACCTCGGCCTGGAAGGCGTCCACCGCGCGCTGCCAGCCGTCCTGCAGCCGGCATCGCTCCCCTTCGGCCCAGGCATCGGACCGATGGCCCAGCCGCTCCAGGCTGGCCCGGTACCACGCCCAGGAACGGGACAGCGCGGCCCGCGCCTGCTCCAGGTGGCCCCGGATGGCCTTGTCCAGCTCGATCCATTCGGGCGCGTAGCCGGCATCCCTCAGAATCTTGAACGCCATCTCGCGGTCGGACGCGTAGGGGTTGCCTTCGAGGTTCAGGGGCTTGCCCTTGCCCGGCAGGTTGTCGAAATCGCCGCGCTCCTGCGCGTCGCGAATCTGTTGGTCGATCCAGTTTTCCCAGTCTCGTTCCTTTGCCACCTTGACACTCGTTTCCTAGGGCGCTACAATAGCGCCACCAAACCAGGAGATCCCACATGATCCGACTTATCGTCGTCCGCCACGGCCGCACCGCCCTCAACACGGGCGAAGGCATGGACGAGCGCTTTCGCGGCACCATCGACGCTCCCCTGGCCCCCGACGGCCTGGAGCAGGCCCGGGCCACGGGCCGCCGTCTGGCGGGCCGGCCCCTGACCGCCGTCTATAGCAGCCCGCTGTTGCGGGCGCGCAGCACCGCCGAGGCCATTGCCGGGCCCCACGGGCTGCCGGTGCGGGTCCTGCCCGGGCTGAGCTCCATGAGCTTTGGGCAGTGGGCCGGCCTGAGCCACGCCGACGTGGCCCGCCAGTGGCCCGACGTCTATGCCGCCTGGCGCCGCGATCCCCTGGGCGTCCCCATCCCCGGCGGCGAGAGCGTCGCCGACCTGCGGGATCGGGCGCTGGCGACCGTCCGCGACGTCACCGCTCGCCACGCGCCGGGAGAGACCCTCCTCGTCGTGACCCACCAGGCGGTCACCAGGCTCCTGGCCTGCGGGTTGCTGGACATGCCCACGACGGCCTACTGGCAGGTGCGCCAGGACCTGTGCAACCTGAGCACCTATCTCTACGATGCGGACAGCCGCCGCTTCAGCGTCGAGACCCTCAACGACACCTGCCACCTGGACCTGGAGCTGCCCCCCCACAGGGGCCCGGGCGTGCGCATCATCCTGGTGCGCCACGGCCAGACGGCCTGGAACCCGGGGGCGGGGCCGGAGCGCTTTCGGGGCCGGACCGACCTTCCCCTGGACGCCACGGGTGAAGCGCAGGCGGAGCGCGTCGCCCGGCGGCTGGCCCCGGCCTCCATCGCGGCCATCTATGCCAGCCCGCTGCAACGCGCCCGGCAGACGGTCGCTCCCCTGGCCGCTCGCCTGGGCCTGCCCGTGCAAAGCCACGAGGGCCTGACCGATATCAATTATGGCCTCTGGCAGGGGTTGACGCACGCTGAGGCGGCGACAGCCTATCCCGAACTGCACAGGCTATGGCGCACCAGGCCGGACCAGGTTCGCTTCCCCGATGGAGAAAGCCTGGCCGACGTGAGAGACCGGCTCCGCACTCTCCTTGGCCAACTAGCCGAGGTCCACCCTGGACAGACCGTCGTCCTGGTGGGGCACCAAATTGTCAACAAGGTCCTGGTTTGCGCTCTCCTGGACCTCGAACTGGACCAGATCGGACGCATCGGCCAGGAACCCGCGGCCTTCAACGTCTTTGTGCGGCAGCGCGACCGCTGGGACGTGCTGCGCCTCAACGATTGCTGCCACCTGGCCGGCTTGTAGCCTGCCCTTGTATCACGGTAGGGGCAGGGCGTCCTGGCTGCCCGGCCCTCAGGGTACGGTGTAGGTGTCGACGACCCGGCCTTCGTCGTCCGTCAGGGTGGCCACTTCGCCGGGCTCCCACAGGGCTTCCAGCTTGCCCCAATAGAAATTGGCTGGCGGGTTGCCGTCCTCGCCGATGCGCGTGTGAACGATGGCGCTGCCGCCCTTCCACAGCCGAAAGTTGGCAAAGGTATAGACGTTGCCGCCCGCATCGCTGAGGGTCCAGCCCTGCATGTCGGCCAGCCGCTCGCCCATGTTGGCGATGATGACCCGTTCCAGGGCCACCTCGCCCGCCCCCAGCACCTCTCCGATCTCGACCAGCAGCTCCCCGCTGGACGGCGACTCGACCGACTCGGGTGTGGAGGATGCGACCGCCTCGGCGGCCGCCGTGGCGGTCAGGGCCGGCGGCGGCTCGAAGGGGATGGGCGTTTCCGTGGGCGTCGGCACCGGCGTCAGCGTCGCCGTGGCCTCCGCCAGCCCCCCGACCGGGATGGTCAGCTCGGTCCCGAGCTGCAAGAAGTTCGGGTTCGCGATCTGGTTGGCGGCAATGATGTCCTCGGCCGGCACGTCGTAGCGCAGCGCCAGGCCCGAGATGGTGTCGCCCGCCTGCACGATGTGTATCACCGGGGTGGGGCTGAGCTGGGGTTGATCGGCCGGCCGGGTCTCTGACCCGGCGACGGCACCGCTGGTCACGGTGGCCGCGGCGGTCGCCCTCTCCTGGACGGGCGCGCCCAGGGCCGGCAGGAGCACCAGGACCAGGAGCAGGGTGATGGCCGTCGAAACCACGGCGTTCACGGCAATGATAAATGCGATCTGTTTGCGTGTCACCGGCCTACCTCCAGAAGAGCCAGCCCAGGGAGGCGGCAACAATGCCGCCCACGATCGACGCGATGAAATTCACAAGATCGTTGTTGAGCCACAGCCACCCGCGCAGGGGCCGGGCCGCGTGCCCCCCTTCGGGCCCCTGGGGTGCCCTCAGGGCCGGGGGGCAGCGATGCAGGGCGCTTTCGGTCTCCTTGCCGCAATGGTCACAGTAGTAGATGCCCTGCACCGTGGCTCCCAACAGGCTGTCGAACAGGGAGCCGGCCATGCCTCCGGCTACGGCCAGGACCGGGTACGCCAGGGCACGGGCGTCCCAGCCCCTGCCGCCCACGAGGGAGCCAAACTGGGTGAGGGCCGTGGCCATGGCGCCGATGAGCAAGGCGCCGGCCACCGAGGCCCACGTCCCCAGGCTGGTGACCCCTCCCGAGGTGCCCGTGGGAACCTCGGCGCCGTTGGTGATGAGCCGCGGCGGCACGCGGCTCAGGACGCCCAGCTCGGTGGCCCAGGTATCGGCATTGACCGTGGCCATGACACCCAGGTAGGCGGCCAGCAGCGCGGGCTCGGGACTCGCGAAATAGGCGATGGCCAGGATGGCCCCCATGCCGCCGTTGGCCAGGGCCTGCCCCAGGTCGCGCCGGCCGCCCTTGGCAAACTTTTCGGCCACCGCCTCCTTGTCGCGGTGCCGGTAGTGCGACAGCAGGCTGGAGGACACAAAGAACGTGATGAGCAACAGGCCCCAGATCCAGCCTCCCAGGCCAAAGATCAGGCTGCCGACGATGACGGCCCCTGCCACCCCGCCGGGCGTCAGCGACTGCCGCCAGTATCCGACCGCGCCCACGACGGCGCTCAGTGCCACGCCCAGCAACAAGCGCAGAGCGACGGTTTCCATTGGTCAGCAGACCCCCGATGCCAGCCAGCAGCGCGCGCTCACGGCACGATGCTGAATGTCGCCAGCCAGAACAGTGCCTGGGCCGCCGCGGCCGCTCCCCACAGCAGGTACGAGCCGGCCCGCTCCCGGCGGTAGAGCAGCAGGCCGAGGGCCAGGTTGGTGCCCAGGATGATCAGGCCGATGATGGGCAGGGCAAACAGCTCGGTCTTGGTGCCGATGCGGTCCGGCTGGCCGAGATTATTAAAGTGCAGGGGCAATTGATGATCGAGCCCCGGAAAGCGGGCGGCCAGGTAGCCGAACAGGGCCACGTTGACGGCCAGGGCGACGCCCAGCAGGACCCAGGCCGTCTGATCGGTCCACAGCGACAACTGGCGCCACGGCGCGAGGCGCAGCTCGCGCTCCAGGAGCCGGTTGGGGCCCATGGCCCGTCGAGCCTCAAAGCCCCGGATAAAGCCATCCGGATCCCGGGGCGAGATGGCAAAGGCCTCCCCGGGGGTGATGATCAGCAACTGGCCGGCCGAGGGCTGCGTGGACAGGAGCCGGGTATGCCCGATTCCAGGCACATCTCCCTCGCCTCGCTCGTGGCCCGGCCAGTGGATCCCGTGGCGTTTGACCATGGTCTCGATCAGTTGCCCGCCGGGCAAGATGCGCTGCACGTCGTGCAGGGGGATGATCTGCTCGATGCCCGCCCAGCGGATGGCGATGCCGTTGCGGTCCAGGTGATAGCGCAGGCTGAACCAGCTCAGCGTCTCGTAGGCAGCCACGACCAGGACCGGCAGGCTGGCAATGACCACCAGCCCGATGAGAAACGTAATCAAGTTGATCTGTTGCGGCCGGATGCTGTGGACGATCAACGCCCTCACCAGCAGGACGTCCACCGCCAGGACCAACAGGATGAACAGGAGCCCGAGGACTCCTCCCATGGAAAACTTGGGTCGATAGGTCAAGGAATTTGCTCCCTGCGTCTGTATTGCGACATCGAGAGTTTAGCCATAGACCGGCGTGCACCAGTGCTTGTACTTCGGGTTCCTGCCCCGCACCACGTCAAAGTAGAGTTCCCGCAGGCGGCTGACGACGGGCCCGATGCTCCCGGAGCCAACGGGCCGGTGCTCGATGTGGGTGACGGCAGCCACCTGCACGCCCGTGCCCACCAGGAAGGCCTCGTCGCAGATATAGACCTCGCTGCGGTCGATGGAGCGCTGCTGCGTGCGCAGCCCCATCTCGGCGGCGGCCAGCTCGATGATGGTGTCGCGGGTAATGCCCTCCAGGATGTTCGACGTCACGGACGGCGTGACCAGGCAGCCGTTGCGCACCATGAAAAAGTTCTCGGCGCTCCCCTCGGAGATGTGGCCGGTGTCGGTCATCACCAGGGCCTCGTCGTAACCGGAGAGCTGCGCGTCGGTCTTGGACAGGGCCGAGTTGATGTAGGCGCCGGTGATCTTGGCCCGGGCAGGCGTGGCATTGTCGTCCACCCGCCTCCAACTGGAAATGCAGACGTGGGCACCCTCTTCTTTTTCGATGTAGCGGCCAAAGGGCACGGCGAACATGGCAAAGGCGTCTTCCAGGTCGTGCAGCCTGACGCCGATGACTTCGCTGGCTTTGTAGGCCAGGGGGCGGATGTAGGCGTCCTCGCGGTATCCTTCCCGCCGCAAGAGTTCCACGGTCGTATCGCACAGCTCCCGCGGCGTGTAGGGCAGGTCGATGCGCAGGATGCGGCACGAGCGATGCATGCGCTCAAAGTGCTCGGGCAGGCGAAAGACGTACAGTTCCTTGTCTTCCTCGTTCCAGTAGGCGCGAATGCCCTCGAAACAGCCGGTGCCATAGTTGAAGGCATGGGTCATGATGCTGATCTTGGCTTCTTCAATGGGTACGAGCTTGTTCCGGAAAAACGCATACTTGGGCATCGTGTCTCCTCCGTGCTACGATTATACTCGTTTTGGACAAAGCACGCAACTATCCCAGGAATGTTGCTACCGATTCGAGGGGCTCGCGCGACGTCGCGCCGCCCCGCTCCCCGGCCGGCCGGCCGATGGGCAGAATGGCCACGGGCCGGTGGCGGGAGGGGAGCTCCAGGACGGCGGCTGCCTGGCCCTCGTCAAAGGCCCCGATCCAGCAGCTTCCCAGGCCCAGGGCGACGGCGGCCAGCAGAATGTGCGTCGCGGCGGCTGCCGTGTCCTGAAGGCAGTACAGCTCGCGGCCCCGCTCGTGGTATCGGGCGGCCGACTGGTCGGCGTCGGCGCAGACGACGATGGCCACGGGTGCCTGGGCCACGTATTCCTGCCCAAAGGCGGCGGCGGCGAGCCCACTGCGCAGGGCGGCATCGCGCACCACGTAAAAGTGCCACGGCTGGCGGTTGCCCGCCGAGGGGGCGCGGATGGCCGCCTGGAGAATGCGCTCCACGGTTTCGGGAGGCACATCCGTTGCCGGATCGAACCGGCGGACGCTATACCTCGCTTCCAGAACCTGCCAGAAGTCCATCTTTCCTCCTCACCGAGTTGAGAGTTCGGTCAAGCTCCACGCCTCGAGATTGGGGATGAGGTCGTGGGCGGTCATGTCCAGGTGGATGGGCGTGATAGAGACGTAGCCCTGGGCCACGGCCCAGATGTCGGTGCCCTCGTCCAGGTGGCCGCTGGGTGGCTCGCCGCCGATCCAGTAGTAGGGGCGCCCGCGCGGGTCGCGCCGGTCTACGAGGACGTCGCGATAGACGCGGCGCCCCATGCGCGTGACGGCGGTGCCGGCCAGCTCGCCGGGCGCCAGGGGCGGGACGTTGACGTTGAGAAGCGTGCCCGCCGGCAGCCCGTGCTCCTGGACCTTGGCCACCACGCCGGCCCCCACCCTGGCGGCCAGGCCAAATTCCTGGCTCTCGTAGCTGTCGAGGGAAACGGCCACGGCGGGCAGGCCAAAGATGGCCGCCTCCATGGCCGCGGCCACGGTGCCCGAATAGGTCACATCGTGTCCCAGGTTCGCCCCCTGGTTGATGCCCGACACCACGACGTCGGGCCGGTCGGGCAGGAGGCCCAGCAGGGCCAGGGCCACGCAGTCCGACGGCGCTCCGGTGCTGGTGTAGGCTTCCACCTCGTCGCCCTCGATGCCGGGGAGGGCAAAGCGGGCCACGCGCAGCGGCTTGTGCATCGTCTTTGTGTGGCCGGCAGCCGACCAGTTGTGGTCCGGGGCAAAGACGGATACCCGGCCCAGGGGCCGGAGGGCCTCCAGGAGGGCCCGGAGCCCGGGCGCCTGGATGCCATCGTCGTTGGTCAACAGGATGTGAGCCACGGTTTCGTTCCGTAGAATCCGGCCGTCGTCAATGCGCCCTGGCTACGACGGCCAGAAGCTCGTCGCCGTACTCGTCAACCTGCCAGCGGGCCAGGAGCCCATCGCCCGTCAGCTCTTGGCGGCTGTGGGGGTTGAGGATGGCGATGGACCACAGTGCCTGGTTGTTGAGGACGATGTCGGGCTCGACGCCTCGCTCCTGGGCCTTGGCATTGCGCCACTGGCGCAGCGCCTCGAAGCGTGCCTGGGCGGCGGGCGCCGGCCGGCCGTTGGGCCTGGAGCCGTGGTTGTTGTCCGAGCGCGGGCGGTCCTTCCACGACAGAGGGTGTTCCTTTCCTCGCTGAATGGCGTTCAGCAATCCCTGGCCGTACCGCCGGGCCATGCTCTCCGAAATGCCCTTGATCCGGGGCAGCTCTCGGCGGTTCTGCGGTCGCTGCTCGGCCAGGCCCACCAGCGCGCGGTTCGAGATCACGCGGAAGGGAGGGCGGTTTTCGTGGCGCGCCCGCTCCTCGCGAAAGAGGTACAATTGTCGCAGCACACCCCGGCCCACGTCGTCCATGTCGCGCACCCCCGGCAGCCGCCAGAACCCCTCGGGATCGAATTCCCTGGACTCCCAGCGGATCTCGACCAGGCGCCCGAAGCGATGGCGGGCCTGGGGCCAGCGCCCCGTGGCGGTCAGTTCCTGTGCCTGGATCTCGTGGAGCGGGAGCAAATAGTGGGTATCAAGGCGGGCGTAATCGAGCTGTGCCGGGGGCAGGGGGCGGAGCCCCCAGTTGGCGCGCTGGTATTTCTTGTTCAGGGTCACGCCAAACTGCTCCTGGAGCAGGTCGCCCAGGCCGTGGGCCGGCCAGCCGAGGATGCGGCTGGCCCACATGGTGTCAAACAGGTTGGCCACGGTGAATTGAAAGTCGCGGTGCAGGACGCTCAGGTCGTACTCGGCGCCGTGGAACACCTTGAGCACCCGCGGATCGGCCAGGAAGGGCCCCAGGCCGGAAAGGTCGCGCAGGGCAAAGGGATCGACCAGGTAGTCGACGTCAGGCACCGAGATCTGGATCAGGCAGACCCGCTCCTGGTAGACGTATAGGCTGTTGGATTCTGTGTCAACTGCCAGGGCTGGTTCCCCTTCGAGGTGTGCCAGCATGGCCCGAAAGGCCGCCGGCTTATCAACCCAAACAGGTGGCGGCAATGTTCTGTCACTCATCACCCCTGATTTTACCAGGAAATCGGAAAATCGGCAAATTATGCAGGGCCGGTCCGAAGGCGGGCCGCTACGCCCCGCCGACGATGAGATCGTAGATGGCCTGCAGCTCTTCTTCGGAGTAAAAATGGATGACCAGCCGGCCGCGTCCCTTGCGGTTTCGGTAGAGGTTCACCTTGGTGCCCAGCGTGTCGCGGAACTCTTGCTCCAGAGCCTGTGCCTCGGGGCCTGGGTCCTCCTGGGGCCGGGGTTGGGGCGGTTCGGCCAGGAGGCGGCGCACCAGCTCCTCGGTCTGGCGCACGCTGAGGTCCTTTTGCACGACGACCTTGAGGGCCGCGAGCTGTGCCTCGGGCGTGGGCAAGGCCAGGAGGGCCCGGGCGTGTCCCTCGTGGATGGTGCCGCCGGCCAGGGCTTCGCGCACCTCGTCGGGCAGGCGCAGCAGGCGCAAGGTGTTGGTCACCGCCACGCGGCTCTTGCCCACCCGCCGGGCCACCTGCTCCTGGGTCAGGCCAAACTCGTCCACCAGGTGCCGGAAGGCCGAGGCCTCTTCCAGGGGATTCAGGTCGGAGCGCTGGATGTTCTCCACCAGGGCAAGCTCCAGCACCTCCTGTGGCGTGGCCTCTTTGACGATGACCGGCACGCTGCCCAGGCCCGCCAGCCGGGCGGCCTGGAGGCGGCGCTCGCCGGCGATGAGCTGGTACTGCTCCGGCCCCTGGCGCGTGACGATGAGGGGCTGGATCAGGCCATGCTCCCGGATCGATTCGGCCAGCTCGGCCAGGGCCTCGGGATCCATCGCCGTGCGGGGCTGCATGGGGTTGGGCGCGATGGCCGCCACGGGCACCTGGGCGACGCCGCCGGCCGGCTCCTGGTCGGTGGGAATGAGGGCTTCGAGGCCCTTGCCGAGTCCGCTTCGCTTGCTCATCGGTTGCGCTCCATGAACTCGGCGGCCAGCGCCTGGTAGGCGAGGGCGCCGGGTGTGTCGGGGGCATAATGCAGGATGGTCTCTCCGTAGCTGGGCGCTTCGCCCAGGCGAATGCTGCGCGGCACGATGGTGCGAAAGACGTACGCCGGGAAAAAGCGCCGCACCTCCTCCACCACCTGCCGCGAGAGGTTGGTGCGGGCGTCGAACATGGTCAGCACCACGCCGGCGATGGCCAGGGCGGGGTTCAGGTTGTCGCGCACCATGTAGACCGTCCGCAGCAGTTGGCCCAGCCCCTCCAGGGCCAGGTACTCGCATTGCACGGGGATGAGCACGCCGTGCCGGGCCGCGGTCAGGGCATTGACCGTCAGCAGGCCGAGGCTAGGCGGGCAGTCGACAAAGACATAATCATATCGGTCCAGGATCGATTCCAGGACCCGGCCCAGGCGCTGTTCCCGGGCCATGAGGCTTACCAGCTCGACCTCGGCGCCCGCCAGCGCCGGGGCCGAGGGCAGCAGGTCCAGTCGCACCTGCTTGGTGACGACGATGGCCTCCTCGGTGGGCAGGCCGCCCAGGAGGACGTCGTAGGTGCAGGCCGGCAGGTTCTTGCGGTCGATGCCCAGGCTGGACGTCGCGTTGGCCTGGGGATCGAGGTCTACGAGCAGCACCCGTTTCCCGGCGGCGGCGAGGTACGCCCCCAGGTTCACCGCTGTGGTGGTTTTGCCCACTCCACCCTTTTGATTCGCCAAGGCAAGCACACGGCCCATAGGTGGGTGCATTATAGCAGAGTTGTGTCAAAATGGGAAAAATCACAAGCAACCTACCCCGATCGGGCAAAGGCCAGCAGCTCGTCCAGGGAGCAGGTGGCCAGGCCGATGACGTGGTCGCCGCCCCCGTAGTACACGTACACCGTGCCGTCCACGACGGGGTTGGCCCCCGAAAAGACGACGTTCGGCACGTCGCCCTTGAGCTCCCAGAGCTCCCTGGGCTCGAAAATCGACGCGGCCGCGCGGTGGATGATGCGCGACGGATCTTGGAGGTCCAGCAGGCAGGTGCCAAAGCGGTAGATGTGATCGTCGTCGTAGGCGTGGTAGAGGAGCAGCCAGCCCTCATCGGTCTCGATGGGCACGCCGTTGCTGCCCACGCTCTTGCTGTCCCAGCCGCTTGCCCGCGGACCAAAGATGGGGACCATGTCCTCCTCGGGCCAGGTGAGGAGGTCGTCGCTGTACGCCAGCCCGATGGTGGGCCAGCGGCGGTGCAGGGCCACGTAGCGCCCGCCGATGCGCCGCGGAAAGAGGATGTGGTCCTTGTTGTCCTCGCCGCGGACGATGGGCCCCATGCGCTCCCAGGTGATGAGATTCCGGCTGCGGGCGATCATGGGCAGGATGCCGCCGCCGCTGTGGGTGGGCGTTCCGCTCCCCTGGAACTCGCTGCCGTAGGCGGTGTAGGTCATGTAAAAGATGCCCTCGATCTCGACGAGGCGCGGATCCTCCAGGCCCCGCGAGTCGCTGCCGTCCACGGGCTCCAGGATGGGCTCCCGCATGCGATTCCAGTGCACGCCGTCGGCGCTCACGGCATAGCCCAGGCGGCTGACCCAGTCGAGCCCCTGGGCGCGGTAGAACATGTGAAACAGCCCGTTGTGGTACAGCACGCCCGGGTTAAAGACGTTGGTACACTCCCAGGGGGAGGCCGGCTCGGGCAAGAGGATGGGGTTGTCGGGATGGCGCGTCAGCTCCATAATACACTCCTTTCGAAATTTATATCCGCCGCGCCCGAATTCAAGCGCTGGCTCCGCTGTAGTGGCGCAGGGCAAAGCGCCAGAAGAGAGAGGCGCCGACAAAGGACGTCGCGGCCAGGATCACGGCCACGGCCGCCAGCCAGGGCTCCAGCCGCCCGAGCAGCGCCCGGGCGGGAAAGGTGGTCATGAACGCCACGGGGATGACGACGGTCAGGAATACCCGCAGCCAGCCCCGGTAGAAACCCACCGGAAAGCGTCCCGTCTCCAGCAGCCCCATGACGATGGTGTCCAGCCGCTCCACGTTGACGAGCCAGATGGTGGTCGTTTGCAGGATGAGGCTCAGGCTGTAGAGCAGGACCATGGCCGCCACCAGGAGCACGATGAACTGGCCCAGCTCGACGGGGCCCGGCACCCGGTTCATGCGCGCCAGGGCAATGACCACCAGGCTCAGGCCGAGGAGGGGATCGCCCCAGTTATAGACGCCGATGTGCCTCAGGCTCACCAGGAACTGGCTATCCACGGGCTTGGTGAGAATATAGTCCAGCGTGCCAAGGCGCACGTGCTCGCTCATGCGCGACAGGTTTGGCTCCAGGATCATCTGCCGGTAGCCGTTGAGGGTGAAAAACAGGCCCATGACGATGAGCATCTCGTCGTAGGTCCAGCCGGCGATGGTCTCGGCGTGATTGAAATACACGCGCACGCTGAGGGCGGCCCACACCAGCCAGAAGAGGCTGAGGCCCAGGTTGCCCAGAAAGTTGACCCGGTACTCCATCTCGCTGATGAGGGTGTTCTTGTAAAAGATGCCCATCAGCCGCAGATAGTTGTTCCTCATGCGCCCACCGCCTCGTAGCGCCGCAGCCCGGCGCGCCACAGGGCGCGGTAGACGACCAAGAAAAAGACGGTCCACGCCGCGCCGACGCCCATGCCGAACGCCGCGTCGGCCAACGTCACGCGGCCCATGAGGATCTCGATGGGCAGGCCAAGGGTGGGGTAAAACGGCAACAGATCGGCCAACTGGCGAAAGCCCGCGGGAAAGAGGGCCAGGGGCGCGATCCAGCCCGACAGGAACTGGCCGATCCCGGACCAGGCGCCGAACAGGGTGTGCGCCTGGGTGGTCCAGAAGGCGAGGACGCCAAAGGTCGAGCTCATGATAAAGTTGAGGACCATGCCCAGGAGGATGCTGAGGATCACGGCCAGGAGCCGCCCGGGCGTGACAGGGTAGTGGAGGACGGGCAGCAGCCAGGTCGCCACGGTGATCAGGGGCACGAGGAGGACCAGGGCAAAGAGCTTCCAGCCCAGCTCGTTGGCCATGTGGTGGTGAAAGGGATCCAGGGGCTTGAGGAGCTTGACCGATAGGCTGCCGGTGCGGATGTCCTCGTCCCACTCGTAGACGATCCACGCGCCTGTCAGGTGCATGACCAGGGCCGCGGCCACGTAATAGGAGACAAAGTCGCTCTTGTCCCAACCGGCCGCCGGCCCGGCCTCGTCGACGACGGCCAGCCAGACGGCCATCATGATCAGCGGAAAGAGCCAGCTCACGATCCATAGGACCACCTGGGCCCGGTATTCGAGGACCGTGGCCCAGGAGGCGCGGACCAGGGCGCGGTAGGTGCGCAGGATGTCAGGCACCGTGCACCTCGCGGTGCCGGGCAAAGACCGCGCGTATGATCTCTTCCACGGGCGGGTCCTCGACCGAGACGTCGGCCACGGGCAGGCTGGACAGGGCCCGGCTGGCGGCGTCCTTGGTCTGGCCCCGGGCCACGCGCAGGGTCACCTTCAGCCCATCCAGGCTATCGATCTCGCCCAGGGCCTGGAGGTCGCTGCCGTTGACGGGCTCCTGTAGGGTGAGGCGCAGCAGCTTGTAGGGCGCCGTCTGGGCCACCAGGGCTTCAAGGTCGCCGTCGTACATCAGTTTGCCATCGTCGATGACCAGGATGCGGCGCGCCAGGGCGGTGACGTCGGCCATGTAGTGGCTGGTCAGGAGCACCGTGGCGTCGTGCTGCGCGTTGTAGGCGCGGATAAACTCGCGGATGGAGGCCTGGGCGGTGACGTCCAGCCCGATGGTGGGCTCGTCGAGAAAGAGCACCTGGGGGCGGTGCAACAGCGAGGCGGCCAGCTCGCAGCGCATGCGCTCGCCCAGGCTCAGCTTGCGCACCTGCTTGGTCAGGAGCGGCTCCAGCTCCAGGAGGGCGATCATCTCGTCCAGGGATTGCCGGAACTGGGCCTCCGGCACGCGGTAGATGGCCTGGTTGACCAGGAAGGTCTCCATGGCCGGCAGGTCCCACAGGAGCTGGTTGCGCTGGCCCATGACCAGGGTAAAGCTCTTCAGAAAGTCGCGCTCGCGGCGGTGGGGCGTGTAGCCCAGGACCGACACCTGCCCGGCCGTGGGATACAGCAGCCCCGAGAGGCACTTGAGCGTGGTCGTCTTGCCCGCGCCGTTGGGCCCCAGGAAGCCGACGACCTCGCCCTGGTCGATCTCGAAAGAGATGCCGTCCACGGCCCGCACATCCTCGTATCGGCGGCGGACGAGGCTGCGCAGCGAGCCGGCGAGGCCTGGCTCCTTGTGGTGGACGCGATAGTGCTTGACCAGGTTCTCGACGCTCACCGACATGGGCAGCCTCAGAACATTGTCGAACGACAGGCTCCGAAAAGGGTGGCCGCCATGCTACTGCGGCCACTCTTCCCCGAGCAAAGTGCGTTGCGCGGCCAGGCGATTCCGCACGGCGTGATTGGCGACGAGGGCGACAAAGAGCCCCCCGGCGGCCAGGCTGACGAAAAAGAGCAGGCTGCCCAGGATCAGAGCCAGCAGGATGAGCAGCAGCAGCGACGTGGAAAACACAAGGTTGGTGCCCAGCATCAGGGCGCCATTGCGCAGCGCCATGCGCAGGCTGGGCTCTTCCTGCTCAAAGACGAGCCCCAGGACGTAGAGTTGCAGCAGCAGCCAGAAGGCCAGGCCGGCCAGGTAGAGGCCCTGCACCAGCCGCGCGCCGTTCGAATCGGCGCCCAGCCGGCCGGAAAGCAGGATGTCGCCCACGAGCACGACCAGCATGACCAGGTTGAGCAGGCCCCATCGCCAGCCCAGCCAGAAGTAGCGGGGCAGGGCCCGGAAGAAATCCCGCGGGTCGGTGACCTCGCCGCTGGCGATGCGGTTGGCCGTGTAAAAGAGGGCCAGGGTGGCGGGTGGGCCCGTCACCACCGGCAGGCACAACAGCAGCCAGGACAGGTTCACGACCGCCGTGGTGAACAGGTCGTGCCAGAGGTTGGCCAGCGCGGCGCGCACCACGCGCCATGCATCTTTCATGGGACCGGCTCCCGTGGTTGCGCCTGCCCCTTATCCCTTGACACCGGCATAGGCTACGCCTTCGATATAGTACTTGCTAAAGAGAAAGAACAAGATCAACACCGGGATGGCGTTGAACATGGCGCCCACGAGGACCAGGTTGTATTGGGCCTGGTACTGCTGGCGGAAAGAGGCCAGGGCCACGTTGAGCACCCACATCCGGGGTGACGACAGGTAGAGCAACGGCGTCAAGAAGTTGTTCCACATGGCCTGGAACTGCAGGATAAAGACCGTCAGCAGGGCGGGCCGCGCCAGGGGAAGGACGACGTCCTTGTAAATCTGGAACTGGCTTGCCCCGTCGATGACGGCCGCCTCCTCCAGGTCACGGGGGATGGACTTCAGGAACTGGGTGAGCATAAAGATGGCGCCGGCGCTGACGATGCCCGGCAGCAGCAGCGACCAGTAGCTGTTCAGCAGTTGCAGCTTGCTCATCAACACGAAGGCAGGGATGAGGGTCACCGCGCCGGGGATCATCATTGTAGCCAGCATAAAGTTAAAGACCGCGTCGCGGCCGGGAAACCTCAGGCGGGCAAAGGCATACGCTGCCATGGAGCAGGCAATGACCTCGGCCACGGCGATGGCCACCGACAGGAAGGCGGTGTTGAACAGCCAGCGGGGAAAGGTGGCGCCCTGTCCAAAGTCGGTGTTCCACACCCGCACCCAGTTCTCTGTCAGCCATTCGTTGGGCAGGAACTGGGGCGGGTACGCAATGATCTCGGCACCGGTCTTGAAGCTGCCCAGCGCGGCCAGAACAAAGGGTGCAAACAGGACGGCGCCGATGAGGATCAGGACGGTGTAGCGCAAGACGCGGTCCAGGTAGAACCTGAAGGGCTTGGCTTCCTTTTCCCCGGCGGCCACCGTGCTTGCTGGCCGACTTGTAGCTGTTGTCTCCATCAGGTGCCTCCTTTAGTACATCTCGGCGCCGCGCTCGATAAAGCGCCGCTGCAGGAAGGTGAACACAAAAATGATGGCCGCCAGGATAAAGGCCAGGGCCGAGCCGTAGCCCATCTGGATCGGCCCTTGCGTGCCCAGGGCCTCCCGGTACACCACGTACACCGGCGTCAGGGTCGTGCCCAGGGGGCCGCCGGCTGTGGCCAGGTAGATCTGGTCAAAGACCTGGAGAGTGCCGATGGTGCCCAGCACGATCACGAGGACGATGATGGGGCGCAGGAGGGGCAGAGTCACCTTCCAGAACCGCTGCCAGCCGGTGGCCCCGTCGATGGCCGCCGCCTCGTA
>DAOUHB010000100.1:0-18622 GCA_034428935.1 Anaerolineae bacterium
CAGAATCGCCACTGTGCAAGCTGGCCGTGAGAACGTGGCCCAAGCGGGGCGTTACCGTCCTGGACGAACGCGGCCGCGTGGTGGACTTCTCAAGGATGCTGGCCGGGCAGCTCGCGGTGTAAAGACAGAGGCAGGGGGTTTGACCCCCTGCCCCCCGGTGGGCCGGGCTGACAACCCGGACAGGCAGAAGCCCGGCCCACCCCATTATATCACAAAGGGGGAACATCGGAGCAATGGACACAGCACAGAAACCCGCCCACCCCGGCCGTGATCGGCTGGTAGAGCTGCAACACGAGCTGCAAGGCGCCCTAGCTGTTATGGACCCCGAGACCCAGGATTGGGCGCTGCAAACCCTGGAAGAGTTGTTTACCGACCTCGACACCCACGCCCTCCTAGCCCAAGTGTGGCCCGAAATACCAGGGCCTGACCCGGCAACCTGGCAGCCCTCGACGCCCCCGCCGGGCTGGGGGTGGGCAGAGTATGGCGCCTTTCGGGCCGGCTTTCTTGCTGGCCAGAAGAGCACAACCCGAACGAAAGGAAGAGGACAATGAGCGATCTGCAACTGTACGTCAAGCCAACGAGCAACTACCCCCCGGGAATGGACCCCACGAGCTTTGAACGGCTGGGGGCGGAATGGACCGGCGAAAGCCTGGCCCTGACCTTTTTTGAGGTGATCGGCTGGGGCGAGCTGGTGGGCGACTGCTACCCCTGCCCGGTGCACGTGGTCAAGGCTCGGTGCCTGCCCGGCGACGTCTCACAATACGAGGTGTACGCCGGCGGCGTGCTGCATCGAAGCCCGGCGCAACTGAGCGCGGCGGGCTACCTGTCCGGTTTCCTGGTTTACGGGGGCAACAGCGGGATCCGGATCTTGGACCCCACCGGCGAGCCCAGGCCCGGGGACCTGCCCCCCGGCCGCGGCCTGCCCCTGCTGTGGCTCGAAGACGCCGGCGACCTTCCGGCCAATGTGCGGGCCGTGGTAGACCCCCCGGACGTGAGCCCCGGCCAGGACCCCGATCCGGATCTCTGCCTGGGATACCTGAAACTTGACCGGCCCGGGGACCTCAACCCCGGAGAGGTGGCCTGTCTGGAGTGTGACGGGACCTGCGACGCGGGGATCTGGCTGGCCGCCATGCAAACCCCGGCCGGCGTGCACTACCTGACCGGCCCTTACTGCGATCTCTGCGCTGCGAGCGAATAGGGGGGAACCATGAACGGGCAAACCTTCACAATTGGCGAGCTGGCCCGCCGGGTGACGGGCGGCAACGAACGGACGATCCGCAAGCTTCTGAACGACGCCGGCGCGGATCCGCGACTCGACGAATACGCAGAGGACCCCGGGCAGGTGGTAAGCCGCGAGCTGGTGATTGACCTCTTTGCCCTGCGAGCTGGGGACAGCATGGGCCGGCGGCTGCGCGTGCTGCTGGGCGAAACAATGGAGGGGGCGGCCGATGCTACAAACTAGGACCATAGACGCGGCGGAGCTGGGCGACCTGGCCGGCTGGGAGCGGGCCAACGGCGCCAAGCTGATACAAGCGGAGCTGCTGCCCGGCGGCCGGGCGTGGGCGCTGGTTTTGCCGGTGGCTGACCTGGCCTGGTATGTGAACGTCTGGAATTGCCGGGCTGACCTGGTGCTGGTGGATGCCCAGGGGGAACGGTGCGCCGAAGAGCTTTATGACCTCGACGCGGCGGTCCTCGACGCCCTGACCGACCTGGTGATCTACGAGGACCACGGCGCGGCCGTGAACGTGAGCGGGCGTTACTATCCTCTGAGCGACGAAAGCCGGGCGGCTTTTGCCCGGCTGATGGACACAGCCAAACCCCGGGCCAGTGGATAGGGGGGAGCCTGGCCCACCGACTTTGCCCCATCTGGCGGCCGGCCTGTTGGCCCACCAGGTGGGGCAAGGTGAGCGGGACAGCCTTACAAATCTGACAAAACGAGGGGGCAAACGTGGCAGAGTATCGCTTTCATCTGGCGGCCGTGACGGTGGCCATCGTAAGCAACGCCGGCGCTGGTGGCCCGCGGTTTTCGGCCGTGGTCACAGACGCCGGCGGCCAGGTGATCGGAGAGGGACAGGACCGGACAGAGCCGGGCGCCGTGGGCCTGGCTATCCTGGCAGCCCGCCGGGCAGGGAAGGGCCTGCAGGCCGGTTTGCGCCGGGCGTGTGCCCTGTAGGGTGCGAGAGAGTTTGTAGCATGGTCTTTGTAAGCCGATCGGAACTTATCGGGCCTTTTCTGAACGTTCGCATATTCAGCCCGGCCCCCGCGGGCGCTGCCCTCTTTGGCCCTTAAGGGGCTGGCTGGCCTGTCGTTCTGTCGTTTGCCGTCTGGAGTGAAGCGGGGTATAATGCCCTATGATAGCTTATGAGAATGTCAATTCTAGAAACCTATCACCCCACCAGGGGGAGAAAGGGGGTAACATGGGAAACGAGCTGCAAAGTACCGCCCTGGCTGTGACCACAACCGGCCCGGGCGCCCTGCAGGTGGCCAGCGGGCGGCCCCTCGACGAAAACCCGGCGGCCGTCTACCTGGCCGGGCAAAAAGCACGGCGAGCGCAACGGGCGGCCCTGGACACGATCGCGGCCATCCTGAGCGGTGGCCAGGCAGACGCCCTAACCCTCGACTGGTCAAAGGTGCGCTTTCAGCACGCAGCCGCCATCCGGGCCAAGCTGGCGGAGCGATACGCCCCGGCGACGGTCAACCGGCACCTTTCAGCCCTGCGCGGGACCCTCGAAGCAGCCTGGAAGCTGGGCCAGATCGACGCCGAAACTTACAGGCAGGTGGCCGACGTGAAAGGATTGAAAGCGGAACGGCTGCCCACCGGGCGGAGCCTGACCCCCGGCGAGATAGCGGCCCTCTTTGCGGCCTGTGCCCATGATGCAACCCCCGCCGGCGTGCGCGACGCGGCGATCCTGGCCCTTCTGCGTTTGGGCCTGCGCCGGCAAGAGGTGGCCGATCTGCAGATGGGCAACTTTGACCGGGCAGGCGAAACCGTAAAGGTGACGGGCAAGGGTGACAAGCAACGGCTGGTGCCCCTGGGCGCCGGCGCACTCGACGTCCTGACCGACTGGCTTACACTCCGCGGCGATCGGCCTGGCCCCCTGCTGTGCCAGGTGAACAAGGCCGGGCGGATCCTGGCCGAAGGGCTGACCCCCCAGGCAGTTTACAACGCCCTGGCCAAACGGGCGGAGCTGGCCGGCGTGAACAACCTGAGCCCCCACGATTGGCGCCGGACCTTTGTTGGCGATCTCCTGGACGCCGGCGCCGATCTGGCGACGGTGCAACAGCTCGCGGGCCATGCTGACCCCAAGACGACGGCCCGCTATGACCGGCGCCCGGACGTGGCCAAGCGGCGGGCCGTGGATCGGCTGCATATACCCTGGCAGCGGGCAACCCTGCCCGGGGCTGAGCAGGGGGGGCAGTAGCCTTGTTGGTACTTGGGTTGGTACAGCCCACCCCCTCCAGGATGCCCCCCAGGGGCCTTTGTAGGCCGGGAACGTGGCAAACTGGCCAAAATCCGGCCGTTTCCCTATTCCTGGGGCATTGTAGAGGCTTTGGGGGAGATAGAGCGGGAAAAGGCCCCAAAAGGCGCCCCCCCCGGCCCCTGTGTTCAGCCCCTGTGTTCAGCTCGCAGCCAATGGCCCCCTATGGGCCGGCCCTCCAGGACGGGGCGGCGAGCTGGCCAGGCGAAACCGGACACTGTGTCCGATTTGCGGGCCGGCTGCAGGGAGCAGGGACGCCGGCGGCCTGCTGTGTACCGCTTCCTTGGCGGTGGCCGGGACCTGGAGGGATGACACAACGTGACAAAACGTGACAGCGGCCGGGCAGGGGGAAGGGGCGTCAAAATCGCTGGCCAACCCAGCGCCAAGACCGCGCGGGTAATCGGAATTTTTTCTGTACGGGTTGGGGGACTTGCGCCCCCTCGCCGGGCAGAGGACATTTCCCGGGAAATACCCGGGCGCCCTCGGATGCCTTTGGATGCCTTTTCCGGAAGGGGCCTTGATACATTTTGCGGCGCCGGGGCGGGGTGCAAATCGGGGTGGCCAGGGGGTAGGCCGTGAGGACCTGCGACGTTTGCGGCCGTGAGCTGACCGGCAAGCCGGCGGCCAGCAGGCGCGGCCGGTGGGGGCTTGATCTGTGTCATACCTGCTGGCAGAGACTCCGCAAGCGGGAACGGGCCGGGCAGGGGAGCCCGCCCACCCTCGAAGAGCGGGCAGGGGCAGCCGGCGCCGGCGGCCCGCCCTATGCCTGGCCGGCCTGCGAGCTGTGCGGCCAGGACCTGGGCGACGGCGACGGGTATTATACCGTGAAGGGCAAGCCCCGGCGGTTTTGCTCGAGCTGGTGCAAGGCGACGGCCAACAGCCGGGCCGGCGCCCCCATCCGGGCGGAGAAAGCCCGGCAACGAGTACGGGCGGGGACCTGGCAGAATCCGGCGGAGCATCATACCCCGGACAGCCTGCGAGCGGCGGCCCTGGCCGGGGCGGCCGTGCGGGCCGAACAACACCGGGCAGCCCTCGAAGCGGGGACCTGGCAAAACCCGGCCGATGCCCCCGGCGCCCGGGACAAGCTGAGCCGGCCCCGGGTGCACGGCGACAACCCGGCCCTACACCGGGCAATGGAGCGGCTGCGGAGCGGCCTGCAGGTGGCCGACCTCGAGCCGGAAGAGGCAGAGGCCCACCGGACCCACAACCGGGCGCGGGCGCGGGCGCTGCGCCGGCGGCCGCCAAACGAGGCCCTGAGAGCGGCCAGGCGGGCGGCCGGCCTGAGCATTGCGGAGCTGGCCCGGCGGGTGGGGGTGGCCTACAACACGGCCCACCGGTGGGAAGCCTACGGCGCCCACGCCCGGGACCTCGAAACCCGGCGGCGGGTGGCCCTGGTCCTGGGCTGCGATCCGTGGGCCGGCGGTGACAGGTGAACCGCCGGCCCCGTCTTGCCCATAGGGGGCCTTTGGCTCTGCGCGGCGAGCTGACGATCTCCGGGGGTGTGACGCACAAGACGCCGGCGCCCTGCAGGGGGGAGAGAGGCGGCACCTTTACGCGCGTAATAGGCCGATGTTTCCCGGGAAACACCGGGCGCCCTCGACGATGCGCCGGCGGGGCGGTGCGCCCCTGGCAGGACCTGGACGCCGGCGAGCTGGCCCGGCCAGGACAGCGCGAAAAAGCGCGATCCGGCGTGACGCCGGCGACGTCCGGCCCGGCCAGGACCTGGAGAAACCAGGATCCGGGCCGGCGAGCTGGGCGGGGTGATTATGCGAATGTGGGCGGCGGGCTGTGGACTTATCTTGATAACGCCATAACCCAACCCCAAACATCTGTTCAGTCATGGCAGAGGAACCTTGCAATACTGTCGTCTTTGTGGTATACTTCTACTACTTGTAGTAGACGGTGAACGATCTACAAGATGTGGGACCTTGACAACCTAGTTAATACCGTTCTACAAAGCTCCGCCCGGTGCGGGCAACACCGGGCGTGAGACGGGCGGGATAACCTTTTTCTGTGGGCGGTCTCCCCCTTGACGGTTGGGCAATCTGATATTGCCAACTGTCCAAGGAGAGTATAGCACATCTTAACACAACTGTCAACAAAAAATCGGATATATCCGAGTTGGCAGAACGTAGGGGGCAAGCCGCCACAGCCAGGCGGCTTTTTTCTTTTTCCTGGAGGTGTAAGAATGGAGTGGGAACAACTGACCGAAGTGATCTCTTTTCGAGTGACCGAAGCCGAGCGGGCCAGGCTGGCAGCCCTGGCCAGCGAAACCGGCCGGCGGCCCTCTGACCTTATGCGGCGGCTGCTGACCCTGGCAGAGCTGACCGGGCAACCGGATCTCTGCCTGGCCGGGGACCTGCCCCCGGCAAGAGAAGGGGGGTAACGAGTGACAGACAAAAAAAGAGCCCCGGCGGCGACCGGGGCGGGGGCGGCTGCCTTGGCGGCGAACCTGGCAGCCTCAACGGACGGTAACAGCAGTATAGCACAAAAGGCCGATCTGTGTCAACCCTGCCCGGCGTGCGTCCTTGACCCCTTGGGCGGCGGCGGCCGTCTGTGTCTTTCCACCCTGGGGCCTGCCCCCAGGATCCCACCACAACCCCCGGTGCCCGGCTGGCACCTGGGCGACCTGGCAGAGCAGGCAGCTATTAAAATGGCGGTGGCTGGCCTGCTGGCCGATGCCTACCAGGCAGCCGGCGACCTGGAAGCCTGGGCGTTGTGGCGCCGGCGTGAGCTGCAACACCAGGCGATCGCGTGGGCGGCGACCCATCCCCCACAACGAGGTGACAAGTGAGCACAACAACGCAACAAGACAGCATCTTGAGGCAGGCGATCCGGAACCTGCTGGACGGCAACGACCCGAACGGGACAGACCCGGCGGAGTGTGGGGACCTGGGTTGGATCCTGGCAGAGCTGCTAGAGGCCCACCAGGGCGGGGGGACCCAGGCGGTCAAGGGACTGTGGAGCTATCTCACCAAGGACGGCAAACACCCCGAACTGGCCGGGCTGCTGGCCGGGGGCGACGGCGGCCCCCTCGACGGCGCCGGCCGTGAGATAGCTAAAATGCTCGCGGTTGGCTGTGGCGGGCAGCCCCCCTTGCTGGGCTTTCTGCCCCCGGTGGATCACGTCCAAACCCTTGACGATCTGGCGCCTTTTGTCAACGGGCTGCAGGCGGTGCCCAAGGTAAAAACCAGGGACCGGCACCGGGGCGTAGCCTACGCGGCCCGCCGGCTGCTACTGACTCAAAAGCGGTTGATCCTCGACGTTTCAGAGGCCAACAGCGACGGGGGGACGCCCTACGTTATCGGGGAGACCGGCGAGGCCTGGCCCCTGTCCGGGGACCTTCTGCCCGTTCAGGCCCTCTTGGGCCGGGCCGGGCTGAACCTGTCCGAGCCGGCTTTTAAGTGGCTGGTGGGGGATCTGAAGGTGGCCGCGGCCAACGACGGCCCCCGGGTAGAGCTGGCCAGATTCTGGACGCGGGCCGGGGATGCCCTTTACATCTCGTGCGGCCCGGCCAACATGGTAAGGGCAAGCCTCCAGGACGGGGAGGCCGGCTTGGAGCTGCTGCCCAACGGCGCCGGCGGGATCTACTTTGCCAGTGACGCGACCCTGCCGGCCTGGGACCCCGCGGCTGAGCCCCTGGCCCCCTCGAAGGTGGGCGCTTTCTGCCCTGAGATTGTGACCCCCCCCGAGGTGCCCGGCTATACTCCCGAGGTGCAACGGCTGCTTATGGACGCCTGGCTTGTGGCCCTGGTGGCCGGCGTGCGCCCCCTGCCCATCCTGGCAACCGTGGGGGACAAGGGCGGGGGCAAGACCCACGCGATCCGGGCCGTGTCTATGCTGGCCATGCTCGACGACCCAACGACCGTAAGCGACGACCCGCGGGACCTTTGGACCCTGACCACGCGGCGGCCGGTGGTGGCCCTCGACAATGTAGACAGCAAGCCCGCCCCCTGGCTGCCTGACCTTCTGGCGGCCGCGGTGACGGGCGTTACCTACGAGCGGCGCAAGCTGTACAGTGACAACGGGGTGATCCAAAGCCGGGCGGCCGCGGCCTTTGCCGTTTCCACCAGGACAGCGGCCTTTGCCCGGCCCGACGTGGCAGAGAGGACCCTGCCCATTATCACGGGCGTTTTCAGCGACGAACGGCGGGCCAGTGACAACGACCTGACCCGGGACGTGAGGCAGAAGCGGGACCGGGTTTTGACGTGGGCCGTGATGCAAGCCGTTTACCTGTTACAGCGGCTGCCCGATGCCCCGACCCTGCCCGGGCGCTTTGTCGACTTTGGGCGGGTAGTGTGGGCCTATGACAACGGCCGGGCGCCGGCGGCCCTCAAGGCCCTACAGCAAGCGCAAATGCTGACCGTGGGGGATGCCGACCCCTTGATCTCCGCCATCCTGGAGTATGCCGGCGAGCTGCTGGGGGAGCTGGGCAGGTGGAAGGGCAGCCCTAGCGGGCTGGTCAAGGCCCTCACAGAAGCAGGGGCGGAACTGCCTTACCTGAACGGGGGCAAGGCGATCGCGCGAATGTTGCGCGAGGGAACCGGGACGCTGGCCCTTTTTGGGCTGGCCGTGGAAGAGACGAAAGAGGGAAACAACACCCTTTTTACCATGACCCGTAGGGCATGACCGGAGAAACCGGAGAAACCGGAGAATCTGAGGAAACTATTTAGAACGCGCGGCCGATTTTTTCAAAAAACTCTTCCCGGGATCTCCGGTTTCTCCGGTTTCTCCGGTTTGGAAAGGGGGAACGATGACCACAACCCTTGACCTGCTGGCCCTGATACGCGGCGATACACGAGTATCAGACAGGCAGAGCGCGACAACGAACGGCGGGGAGTACAAGGCAGCCTGCCCCCTGCCCGGCTGCAACAGCTCGCGGGATGCCCTTTGCATCTGGCCCAACCATCCCAGCGGCCGGCCCCGGTGGTGGTGTAGGGCGTGCGGCCGTGGGGGGGATGCGATCGCCTGGCTGGTCGAAATGGGCCGGATCTCCAAAAAGGAAGCGGCGGAGCTGCGCCGGGGCGGCGATCTGCCATCTTGTGGCGCCGGCGAGCTGCTGAGCAACACAAGACGGGCAGCGGCGCCGGCGCCTGTCCTGCCCCCTGGTCCTGACTGGCAGGCAGCGGCCCGGGCTTTCGTGGCGACCTGCCAAGCGGCGCTATGGAGTGAGGCCGGCGGGCGGGCGCTGGCCTGGCTGCGCGGCCGCGGCCTGGCCGATGAAACGATCCGGGCGGCCGGCCTGGGCTACAACCCCGCCCCTCGAGATCCTGACGGTTGGGCCTGGTCGACGTGGGGCGAAAAGCGGGTAAAGCTGTACCGGGGGATCGTGATACCCTGGGAGGTGGCCGGGGACCTGTGGCGGGTGAACATCCGGCGGCCTGCAGGGGATCCGAAATACTACAGCCCGGCCGGGTGGGCGAACGGCCTTTACAACGCCGGCGAGCTGGCCAGGGACCGGCCCGACCTGCTGGTAGAGGGGGAGATTGACGCCCTCACGGTGGGCCAGGTGGCCGGGGACCTGATAACCCCGGTGGCCCTGGGCAGCACGAGCGGCGCCCGGCGGCCGCGGTGGATTGTGCCCCTGGCAGCCTGCCCCCTGGTCCTGGTGGCCCTCGACGCCGATCTAGACCCTAACAAGGGGGCGCGGGCGGCGGCCTGGTGGGTAGACGTCCTGCCCAACGCCAAACGGTGGCGGCCGTGGTGGGGCGATGCCAACGCCATGCACCAGGAAGGGGCGGATCTGCGGGCGTGGATCTCCGCCGGCTTGCCAGTGGCCAACAACAGCGGCCCGGCCCACCAGGTGGGGACCCCGGCCTTGACGCCCTCGACGTGGCCGGCCTGCTGGCCCTGAGAGAAGCGATTGGCGCCCGGCTGGTGGCCCTGGTCGACGAAAGCGGCGCCGGCGGTTTGGTGGGCAACGATGGGCCGGACGTGGGTAGCCCGCCCACCAAAGGCAGCCGGGCCGGCGGCTGGGTAGAGCTGCGAACGGTCAACGGCTGTGGCCCCTATGCTTACCGGCGTTGGTGGCAAGACGGCCGGAAGAGGACTGAGTATCTAGGGAAGGTGAAAGAGTGACCGATCCGGATCTGGCCGGCTGGCGGCGGCTGGGGTGCGCGATCCTCTTGCTGGCCTACAAGGATGCCCGCGAGGGGAACGGGCATAGCCAAGACGCCCGGCAATTCCTGGCCGGCGACGGTGCCCGGCGGCTGGTGGCCTGGCTTGACCTCGACGCGGCCGGCCTGGCCGTGGCCCTGGGGGACCTGCCCGCCCCGACCTGGGAGCAACTGACCCTGCCCCTGGGCGGCCCACCCGCGATAGGCGCGGCCGGCCCCCATCTCGCGGGTGTGACGCCGGCGGCCCCAGCTCCTGGGCAGGGGCTGGGTTGTGTAACTGGCCAGCTCGCCCGGGACACAAGACGCCGGCGAGCTGGCCCGGCTTGGGTAGGCGCCTGACTTTGCAGAGGTGGGAGGATGATAGAGCTTTGGGATCCTGAGAAGATAGAACGCTGGGAAGTGGAATTGTGGGACCCCGAGACGGTGCCCAGGTGGGACCTTGAGACGGCGCCCACCGGCCCCGAAGGACAGCCGGGGGCAGCCGACCCCCCGATCCGGCCCATCCTGCAGGCTGAGGTGATCCGCCCCTGGTTTGGGGCGATAGACCGGGCGATCTCCGCCCTGGGGACGTGGCGGGCCATCCTGGCAGCCCTGGGCGCCGGCGACGGCCCCACCGACCCGGCGGCCTTGCGGCCCGCCCTGGCTGCCCTTGACGCGGCCGGCCTGGGGGAGTGGGCAGAGTGGGGCGCCGGCCTGGACCTCGACGAGCTGAGCGCGGCCCTATTTCCCGGGAAATAGCCGCCCTGCCCGGGGACCTGGAGGGGCGGGGCGTGAAAAACCGTGAACCCCGGATACACCTTGGATACACGGCCCTTTTCCGGTACTTTTGCGCCCCTGCAATACCTTTGCAAGACCCGGGCGGGTTGTATTAGAGTATGACCGGATTTTACCCCCGCTGAACAAACGCAACACCTTTGCAACCTGCCCGGGGGCATTGTACCCCCGGCCAACCTTGGGCCAACCTGCCCCGCGGGCAGCCTGGCCGGCCCCTCTGTCAGAATCTTGTCAGAATCCAGGCGGGAAAACCCCATTTACCCCCTTGACAAATGTATAGCAATGTGCTATACTTAGGCCATAGCACAAAGGGACCTGAACAACAGAATAAGCCCGGAAAAAGACCCGGTGAAGAAATGCCCCCCAGGGGGGGACCCGGCAAGGGGAGACAACCCAAGCCGGCGGCCAGGATAGAGGCAGAGGATACGGACGGGAAAGGAACGGGCAACGGTGAGCTTACACCAGACGGCAAACGACAGAACGACAGACCCCGGCGATGGGGATAACACGAAAGGGGGCGAATGATGGACAAGGTACAGTATCCGGCGCGGTTGGTGGTTTCGAGATACGGCGAGAAGCTGAACCCGCCGGCCAAGGTGTGGGCCGATGAGGTGGTTTTGCAGAATGACCAGGACCTGGCGGCCGCCCTGCGGTTTTACCGGGGCCTGGATTGTGGCGGGGTGCCCTACACCCTGACAATGGCCAACCTGGCCGACGTGGATCGGGTGATAGCCGAGCGGTGGGCGGAGATCAACGAGCTGCGCGGCTTTGGCAAGAGGCCGGCGGCCCCGGCCTCGGTGGTGGCCAGCGAGACCCACCAGGCAGAGCCGGCGGCCCTCGAAGCGGCCTACCAGGCGGCCCGGGTATCCTTTGACGGGCAGCCCGCAATGCTAGAGCGGTTGGATCGGGCGCTGGCCATCGTCAAGGCGGGGGACGTGCGAGACCTGGGCGGCGGTCAATACCAGGTGGGCGATTATCACGTCAACGGGGCGTGCACGTGCCCGGACCACGGCCGGCGGGGGGTGAGCTGGTGCAAGCATCGGCTGGCCGTGGCCCTGGTCAAAAAGGCGGCGGCCCTCGAAAAAGAGCGGGCCGGATGTGCTGTGAACACTCCGGCCCTCCCGACGCCGGACCGTCGGGACGGTGCGGTGGCCCCCTCGAAGGGGACCAAGACCCAGCGACAGTATACCACGGCGGCGGCCGCGGCGCAAGCCTGACCGGCGCGGCAAGACAGGGGCGGGCAGCCCTGGCCACACTTGCCCCGGCAAGTGCCGGGGGGACCTGGCAGAACGGGCAGCCCGCCCCCAGCTCACAGAGAGAGAGGCAAGCAATGGCAGAGCGGATCCTGATTGTCAAGGTAGTGAGGACCACGGCGACCCAGGCGGATCTTTACGGCGCCCGGCACAAGTACAAAGATTTGACCCTGTTTAACGTGGCAGAGCTGGCAACCGTGGGGATTGACCCCGCCGGCCTGGCCATCGGAGAGGAAACCCCGGCCCGGTTTTGGGCCATCTATGAGCTGAGCGACAAGCTGAACAGGGCGGGCCGGCCCTACAAGGATATTCTCGCCTTGGAACCTATGGACACGCCGGCGACCTCGACAAGCGCGGCCGTGGGCGATCCGGCGATCCTGGCAGAGCTGCGGGCTATTCGGGCGCTGCTGGCCGTCCTGGTCGAAGCCCAGGGGCTGGCCCTGCCCGACCTCGAAGAGCAGGACCCCGACCCCGGCGAGAATGGCGACGGCAACGGGCCGGCCGGCAACGAGGACCCCCCCGGCGCCGAACCGCCGGGACGGTGCGGCGAGCTGGCCCGGGCTTTCCCTCGATACGGCGACGGCACGCCGGTTTCCGACAACCCGGCGGAGCTGGCAGCCTACAACGCCCATCTTGAGCAGGTGGGGCAGCCCCCGGCGAGCCTGGGCGCCCTGCGAGCGTGGGCCAGGACCCGGAACGGCAAGCATTAATAACCCTCAATATTGACCCTCAATAGTGGCAGCCCTGGGCGCCGGCCCGGGGCTGCCTTGTGTAGCCGGCGACCAGGTGAACGGCACAAGACGGCCCTCGATGTGGGGCAGCCCGGCCCCGGGCCGTCTTGTGTACTCGCCGGCGCCGGCGTTTTACAAGAAAGGGGGCGGCGGCGGTGGATCGTTTTGAACTGGAGGGGGTGACTTACTACCAACAGCGGCGCAAGTGTGGCAAGGCGACTTGCCAGGTTTGCCAGGTGGGCCAGGGACACGGCCCCTACTGGTACAGCCGAAACCAGGGAAGCGGCCGGGTGGCCTACATCGGCCGCGAGCTGCCCCACGAGGTGGCAGAGGCCAGGCGATACCATGATACCCTGCTGGGCGCAATGGTGGCAGAGCGGCGCCGGCTGCTGGCCCTGGTCGACGCCCTGGGCCGGCTGATTGGCAACAAGCCTCTAAAGCCCGGGGACCGTGAGGCCCTGGCCGGCCTGGGATACGGGGCGGCCCTTGTGTCGGAGCCGGCCGACGGCGGGACACAAGACGGCGAGCAATGAGGGTATCTTGTGCGCGGCGACGTGGATCCGGGCGGGCGGTACACAAGACGCCGGCGAACGGCGGGCGACCCCCGCCCACCAGGTGGGCGACCCCGACGAAAGGGCGGCCGGGTGAGCGGCTGCCTTGTGTGCGGCCGGTGGCCAGCTCGGACACAAGACCGGGGCGGGGGTGGCCGAGCTGCTGCCCCTGCCCACCGGGAAAGAGAGGATAGGACAAGGACAATGGGCAAGACACAGATCAACTTTCGTGCATCGGACCTCACGCGGGAACAACTGGACTGGCTGCAAGGGCGGTGGGGGGCTTCCCAAACTGAAACCGTGACGGTGGCCATTGACCGGGTATACCAGGCAGAGCGGGCCGGGCAGGACCTTCCCGACGCCGGACCATCGCGCTTGTCCTGCGCGACAGCGTCAGGAGGACGGTGCGACGGCCAGGACCTGGACGCCGGCGGCGAGCTGCCCGGACAGGCAGAGGCCCGGGCGGCCGCGGGTGATAGCTGGGACGTCCAAACATTCCTGGCCAACAAGTGGCGTATCGACGATACAGGCGCCCCCCTCTATGCTCTGCTGAGTGACGCGGCCCTGGCCGTGGTGAGCCTGCCCAGCTCGCGGGATCGTGACGCGGGCGCGGCCCATCTGGCCCACGAGCTGGTGGCCCTGGGCAGGGGCGCCGGCCTGACCCTGGACGATCTGCGCGACCTGGGGGAGCGGCTGCAAAACGAGCTGATAGCCGCCATTGTGCAAGAGGCAGTGGCCAGCTCGCCGGCGGCCGTGGCCGGGTAGGACCGCCCCAGGGGCCTTCAAACTACCATCAAAATACCCTCACGTTACCATCATGCCCGGGGCAGCCTGCCAGGTGGGGGGGGCTGCCCTGGTCCTGGTCCTGGTCCTGGAAAGCCGGCAAATGTGGGCCTTTTCTTGGCTGCTTTCCTGCTGGCCAGGGGGCGGCGAGCTGCCCAGGATGGGTGCAACGAGGGGCAGAAACCGGGCGGGACAGGCAGAAGGGGAAAGGGGGTGCAAATCTCTAGCGCCTCTTCCGGCGGAGACCGGCGCGGTAACACTGTGCACACGGCCGCGAATTAGGTATAAGGGGGGGACCCCCTGCAGGCGGGGACCTCGACGCCCACCAGGTGGCCGCACAAATCGCCGGCGCCGGGAACCTTTGCCCCCGCCGGCCTTGTGCGGCCTGACCAGCTCGAGCCGGCACAAGACGCCGGCGGCGCCCGGCCCTCAACCTTTACGCGCGTAATAGCCCGCGCGTAATGTTTCCGGGGAAACATCGGCCCGATCGGCCCGGTTGGGGGCTTGACACCCGGGGAAACCGTGGTATAATATCGGGTATACCCGATGATAGGGGGAAGGGATGGACAGACCTTTGACGGCGCCCGAAGCCGCCGAGCTGCTGGGCTATCATCAAGACCATTTGCGCCGGCTGCTGAAAGCCGGGACAGTGAAGGGTGAGCAAGTAAGCGGCCGGTGGCTGATACCCCGTCAAGAGGTGGAACGTATCAAGGGCCTGCAGGGACCCGGCGGCAGGCTGCCCCGGTCCCCAGGGGAAGCGGAACCTTGAGAAAATGAGAGCGGGCCGGCCTGGTGCGCGAACACCAAGCCGACCCTGACCGATCCACTGGTGGGCCAGTGGAACGGCTACGCCGATTATACCATAACCGGCCTAAGCTGAGCAACCGGCCCACCAGTAGGGGATAACCTCGACGGGTGGGCCGTCTGCTTTTGGAAGAAAAGGAGTAGGCCGGGTGTATATCTATGCTTTGTTGGAACCAAGCACCGGGGCAGTAAGGTATATCGGCGCGTCAAGCGATCCTGAAAGGCGCCTTTGGGAACACAGATGCCATTGCAAAAGAGGCCGAACCTACCGCGACAACTGGCTAAGAGCCCTGATAGCTACTGGTGAACAGCCGATCTTGGCGATTCTGGAAAGGGTAGATACTGCTGATTGGCAGAGCCGCGAGCGGTTTTGGATCTCTAAAATGCGAGAGATAGGAGAACCTCTGGTCAACCTTACTGAGGGGGGGGAAGGTTTGTCTAACCCATCGGAGCAAACCAGGGACAAGCTAAGAAGGGCAAGGCTTGGCCACGTGCATACAGAAGAGGCAAAAGAAAAAATGAGATTGGCCGCCCTGGGCAATCAGCGTTGGCAAGGCAGGAAACACTCTGAAGAGACAAAGCAAAAGATAGGGCAGGCAAGCCGCGGGCGCAAATGGTCCCCTGAAGCAAGGATGCGATATGCCAACAGGAACGGTGACGGGATCCGCGCACGCAACCTCGAAAGGGCAAGGTTATCAGATACGCAAGTGCGTGAGATCCGAGCCCTCCAAGGTAAATTGACCTATGCTGAGATAGCCCGTCTCTATGGCATATCGAAGCGCATGGTTGGTTGTGTTGTGAATCGTGAGAGCTACAAGCATGTTGACTGAAAAGGGGGTGCAACTATGAACGTGGGTCTTGACGTGGGCTATTCGGCCGTCAAAGCGGTGGCCGGCCCTGACCGGGCGGTGAGCTTTCCCAGCGTGAGCGGCACGCCGGAACGGGCGCGGTTTTCGGTCAACGGCGCGGGTAGTGGTGATATTCTCTTGGAGCTGCCCGGGCAGGGTACATACCTGGTAGGGGAGGGGGCCATAACTCAAAGCCGTTTCCTCGACAGGCGAGAGGACCGGGGATGGATCGAAAGCGAGGGGTATTATCGCCTGGTCCTGGCCGCCTTTACAGAGCTGAGCACGGCGACACAGGCGGATCTGCTGGTAGTGACCGGCCTGCCGGTGGCGTTTTACGCGGCCGATAAGGACGGGCTGCGCGACCTCTTGTTGAGGACCCACAAGGCCGGCCGCGAGGGGCGCCGGGCGCAATCCTTCCGGGTGACTGACTGCCGGGTGATACCCCAGCCTTTCGGTGCCCTCTTGAGTGAGGCCCTTGACAACCGCGGCAAGGTGGCGGATCCCCAGCTCGCCAAAGGGGCGGTTGGGGTGATCGACGTGGGCGGCAAGACAACGAACTTGCTTTCGGTCAACCGGCTGGCCGAAATCAGCCGGGAAACGGCAAGCGTGAGCGTGGGCGCCTGGGACGTGGCCCGGGCCGTGAGGGACCATCTGTCAACGGCCTGCCCTGACCTCGACCTGAGAGACCACGAGGTGATCCGGGCCATCCAGGCGCGGCGCGTGCGTTACTTTGGGGATCCTGTCGACCTGGGGGACGTGATAGACCGGACCCTTGAGCCTATGGCAGAGCAGGTGATAGCCCAGGCGAGCCAGCTATGGAACGGCGCGGCCGGGCTTGACGCGATCCTGGTGGCCGGCGGCGGCGCCCTCTTGCTTGGCCCCTACATCGGCCGGCGTTACCGGCACGCCCGGACGGTGGCCGATCCCGTCTTTGCAAACGCCCTGGGGTACTGGCGCTTTGCCCAAATGATCGGGGGCTGACGTGGCAACGGTGACGATCTCTTTCAGCCTGGACGCCCAACGGGACCGGCACTTGATCCGGTACCTGGAGGGGCTGCCCAAGGGCGAAAAGAGCAAGGCGGTCCGGGATGCCCTCGAAGCCCATGTAAAGGGCGGCGGGGTGAGCCTGGCTGACGTCTACGCCCTTCTTAAGCAGGTGGATCGGAAGGTGGGCCAGGGTGGCGGCTTTGTCCTGGTGCCCGCCGGCGCGGTGGCCGGCGCGGGCCAGGCGGAGCCCGACGATCTCGAGCTGGCGGCCGCCCTGGACAACCTGGGCAGCCTGGGCTTGTAGGTGGGGGGGGTGCCAGGGTGAGCGGCGAGCGGTGCCAGCGGTGCGCGGCCCTCGAGCGGGAGCTTGACAGGATGAGGCGCGACCTCCAGGAAGCAGAGGACAAGATCGACCTGCTAGAGCGGGCGATAGAGCGTGTTGTTAACCTGTGCCTGGACGTGATGAACCGCGCGGCGCCCATCCTGAGCAGGCGGAGCGGTGTACCCCGGGGCTTCTGGTCAAGGGTGAAAGGCCGGGTGGACGTGGCCGAGCTGGTCCTTAAGGCGCTGGGGTAGGTGGAAAACCCTGGTAAGAAACCCTGGCAGAAAACCTGATATAATAGGTTGGAATGTTACACACCATCGGAGGGTGGAAAACCCTGGTAAGAAACCCTGGCAGAAAACCCAAAAGGGGTATTTCCCGGCGTAACGGTTGGAGGTGGTAACTTGCAGAAAACAGCAACCTTTTCCAGCCCGGATTTTCAGCAACTGGCCCGGCGTTATGGCCGGGTGATGGGCGCCCTTTACAACGAGCGCAAGATCCGCGGGCGGGTGGTCCGGGTAACGCGCGGCGCTCGACATCTGGCGCTGGGCGTGCGCCTGGCCAACCCCCTGAACCTGGACGCGGCTTTGAGCCTGGCTGAGCCCCTGGCCCTGGCCTGCAGGACCCGGGCGGTCATTGTCCAACGTTCAGAGTCAAGCCCCGGCCTGGTATCCTATCAATTCGAGCTGGCCGATCGCTATTGGCTGAGCTACACCCGGGCTGACCTGTCCGGCCTGGGCGTGGGCTTTGCCGAAGGCGGCCGGCAAGTCAACTTTGCCTTTGACGCGGCCCAACCCCATAGCCTGGTGGCCGGCACGCCGGGCGCCGGCAAGTCAACGGCGATCCTGAGCATCCTGGCCGCCCTCTTCTCGACATACCGGCCGGCGGAGCTGGGCGCCCTGGTGGTGGACCCCCACCGGGACTATACCGACCTGGGCAACGCGGCCCATCTCGCCGGCCCCCTGGCCCACGAGCCCGACGAGATCCGGGCGGCCCTGGCCTGGGCAGCCCGCGAGCTGGCACGCCGGAAGGAAGCAAACGAGAAAGCCGGCCGGTGGCTGTTCGTGGTGGTCGACGAAGCCAAGCGGGCGCTGGGGGACCTGGCCAACCTGGCCCTTGTCCAAGCCCTGGCAGCCGAGGGGCGTAAATACCGGCTTTCCGTGGTGGTGGGCTGCCAGGAACTGAAAGAGGGGGAGCTGCCCGGCCTGCTGGGCTTGCTGCCCGCGCGGTGGATCGGGCAGGTGGTCAACGCGCGGATCTCCGCCCATCTGTCGGGCCTGCCCGGCCTGGAAGCCCACCGGCTGACCGGCAAGGGTGACTTTTGGCACGTGACGGGGGCGAAAGCCGAGCGGCTACAGGTGGCCCAAGCGACGCCGGCGGATCTGGCCCGGCTGCCCCGGGTGGTAGAGGTGCCCGCCCTGGAGGTGGACCCCCTCGACGATGCCCCGCCCCCGGCCTTTGACCCCGAAGGGCAGCGGCCGCCGGGCCGGCCCCCTTTGGAGGTGGACCCGCGGATCGTGGCCAGCTATCTACACGCCGGCCCGGACGCAATCAGCCGGAACGCGGCCCGGGACCAAATGGGCCTGACAAGGGGGCAACACGAGCTGCACCGGGACTTTGCAAACGAGGTGCGGGCCGGCCTGGACCGGCTTGCACAACACGAAGGGGGGTGAGTAAGTGGAAGATGAGGACAAAGGCGGCGTGACGCAATGGGCCTTTTACGGCCTGTGCGTCAAGGTGGGGGTGGTGCTGTTTATCAGTATCAGCCTCTTCTTGCTGGCCAGGCAAGGCGACGCGGCTGCAATCGCTATCCTGGCCGGGTTGGGAACCCTGGTGCTGGCCGGCCTGGGCTTTGGGGCTGCCCTGCTGATTATCGACCGGCAGCACCAGGCAGAGCAGCGGCGATTTACAGCCAACGCTCGCGAGAACCTGGCCTTTTTGGAGCAGCAGGCGAGGGTACAGGGGCTGCTGCTG
>DAOUHB010000101.1:0-125616 GCA_034428935.1 Anaerolineae bacterium
CAGGGCCGTGAAGGTGGCCGTCAGTGCCGGGATGATGACCTCGTCGCCGGGCCCGATGCCCGCTGCCCGCAGCGCCAGGTGCAGGGCGTCGGTGCCGTTGCCCACGCCCACGGCGTGGGCCGTGCCGCAGTAGGCCGCCCACTCGGCCTCGAACGCCTCTACCTCCTCGCCCAGGACGAACCATCCCCGGCGGAGCACCCGGTCGATGGCCGCGTCAATCTGAGGGCGGAGGCGGCTGTACTCCCGTTGCAGGTCGCCCATCGGTATCATGGTATCCCTCTCACCTGAACCCTATCGAACGTGCGCTGCCGTCGGCGCCGATCCGGGCTCTCGGCGCCCGGGCTCCCGTTCACTCAAGTCGCCGCCCGGCCGGGTGGGCCAGGGCACTCGTTCCAGTAATGATCGCCATACTGCCGGTAATAGTCCAGCGTCCGGCGGAGCCCCTCCTCCAGCGAGACGCGGGGGCACCAGCCCAGCTTGCTGCGGATCTTGCGATAGTCTCCGTAATAATCTCCAATGTCGATGCGCTTGCGGTCGGTGGGCCAGGGTACCAGCCGGCAGCTCCCGCTGCCCGCCAGGCGCACCAGGAGTTGCGCCAGGTTCAGCAGGTTGATGGGCTCGTCGGCCCCCAGGTTGTATACCTCGCCGTTGGCCTGGTCGTCGACCGCCGCACGCAACAGGGCATCGACGGCGTCGTCTACGTAGGTAAAGTCGCGCACCTGGCGGCCGTCGCCATAGATGCACAGCTCGCCCCCCTCGAGCACGATGCGGAACCAGTAGCCCAGGAAGGTCTGGCGGGCATCGCATACCCGCATCCGCGGCCCAAAGGTGTTGGTCAGGCGCAGCGAGGTGGCGCGGATACCATAGACGTTGTTGTAGACAATGTGGTACCACTCGCCGGCCATCTTGTTGATGCCGTTGACGTCGGTGGGGTGCAGCAGGTGACGCTCGTCTACGGGCAAGTAGTCGGCGACGCCATAGATCTGGCGCGTGCTGGCAAAAATGACCTTGACGTCCGGGTTATTGTAGCGGCACGACTCCAGGATGGACAATTGGCTCCGGCAGTTGATCTCCAGGTCGGTGAAGGGATCGGTCATGCTGTCCATGTGGCTGACCTGGCCGGCCAGGTTAAAGAGATAGTCCTGGCCCTGCACCAGGCAGTCCATGCTCGAGCGGTCGCGCACGTCGGCGATGTTGATGCGAACCTGGTCCTCGATCCCCGCCACGTTGAACGGGTTGCCGCCGTATTGCGGGATGAGCGAATCGACGATGAGGACCTTTGCTCCCAGCGACAGCAGCCGGTGGGCCAGGTTCGAGCCGATGAACCCCAGGCCGCCGGTGATCAGCACCTTCTTGCCCTGGAATGATTCCAGGTAGGGGGGCTCCAGGCCAGGGTCAGGCAGCATTCTGCCCTCCCCGCCCTACGAGCTGCGGCCAGCGCAACGCCCACCACAGGCCCCAGAGTTGTTTTCCGGTACGCCAGACGCGCCGGAAGTTAAAGAACTGACTCTTGCCGTAGGCGCGGTGATAGTGGTGCACCGGCACCTCGGCGATGCGAAAGCCGGCGTCCTGGACCTTTTTCATCAGCTCCACGCAGATGACGCCCGAGTCCGACTCCAGGTGCACGCGGTCAAAGATACTGCGCCGCATGAGGCGAAAGTCACAATCCACGTCTCGCAGGCGCAGGCCAAACGCCAGCTTGACCGTCCAGTGGTAGAGCCGCCCGATCACCACGCGATGCAGGGGGTCCGAGCGGCTGATCTTGTAGCCGTTCACCAGGTCGACGCCGTCGTGCCAGGCGGCAACCAGCCGCTCCAGCTCCCGCGGGTCGTACTGGGCGTCGCCGTCGGTGTAGAATATCAGCTCCTTGGTGGCGTGGGAAAAACCGCTGCGCAGGGCTCCGCCATAGCCCGTGTTTCTCTTGTGGTGAATAACGCGCAGCTCGGGGTAGCGCGAGGCCAACTCGTCCAGGACGGCCGCCGTGTAATCGGCGCTGCCGTCGTTGATGACCAGAATCTCGTAATCGTCGGCCACTTCTCGCAGGGCCATAAGGGCCGTCAAAACCATGCTCGGTATGGTCCCCCCGTCGTTGTATGCCGGAAAAAAGACAGAGATGCTGGGCCTGGGTTGCCTTCTTTGCTCTGCCATGACTCCGCAGTCTCCTTGGCTCGTGTGCCAGGGGATTATAGCATCTTATCCGGGGTGCGTCAAACGACCGGCAGCAAAATCCCCCACCTCGTGGCGGGGGATCGGCTGCCCGAGGGCCCGGGCGCGGGCGGGAGGAGAAGGGGGGCTAATCTTCCGGCGCGGTGGGGCCCAGGACAAAGCCAAGCAACAGCCCCCCGGCAAAGAGGAGCGCGGCCGGCATGACACGGCGCAGCCCCTGCATGAGCCCGCTCCGCGGCGGGGGCGGCAGGGCCAGTGGAGCTTCCTGCACCAGGAAACCCTCCTCGACCCTGGCCTGGGGGGTTGCCAACA
This sequence comes from Anaerolineae bacterium, assembly GCA_034428935.1. GTDB lineage: Bacteria > Chloroflexota > Anaerolineae > JAAYZQ01 > JAAYZQ01 > JAAYZQ01. Next base: position 2,479 of record DAOUHB010000101.1, read on the forward strand.
GGGCACCCGCACCCTGCCTGGACCGGGCAGCCTCCTGCACCGTCTCCCGGCTGGGCCTACCCTCCGGAATGCGCTGCCCCTCTGTCACCCGCACGGCGCCTTCGTCGGGCACCACGCGCGAGCCGTGCCTCCGGGCGTAGACCTGCGTGAACTCGGCCCCGAACAAAAAGATCTGGGCCGAATAATAGATCCACAGCAGGATCAACACCAGGGAGCCGGCCGCGCCATAGGCCGACGTCGCACCGCTCCTGCCCAGGTACAAGCCGAGGACAAACTTGCCGATGGTAAAGAGCAACGTGGTGATCGCCGCGCCGATGAACACGTCCTTCCAGGCAATCTCGGCGTCGGGCAGGTACTTGTACATCAGGGCAAAGAGCAGGGTAATGACCGCGAAGGAAATGACGACGTTTAAAATCTGTATCAGCCACGCGGCACCGGGGAACAGGCTCTCCAGGAAATTCCCCAGGCCCGAAAGAGCGGCGCTGATGACCAGCGAAACCAGCAACAGGAAGGCGATGCCCAGGATGAGGGAAAAGGACAGGGCGCGCTTTCGCACGGTTTGCAGGACCCCCGCGCCGGGAGCCGGCGCCACGTCCCAGACGGTGTTCAGGGCCTCTTGCAATTGCGTAAAGGCTCCGGTGGCCGCCACGATCACGGTCACGATACCTATAACCACGGCCACGATCCCGGCATCCTGGTCCCAGCCGGCGTTGGACAGCATGGTGCCGATGGCCTGCGCCCCTTGCTCGCCGACCACCGAGGCCACCTGGCTCATGAGGTCCTCGCGCACGGACTGCCGTCCCAGGAAAAAGCCCGCAACGGCCACGATGATCAGGAGCAGGCCGGGCAGCGAAAAGATGGTATAGTAGCTAAGGGCGGCCGCCAGCCGGGATACCTTGTCCTCTTTCCACTCCTCAAACGTCTCTTTGAGCAGGGCCCATATTTTCTTGAGCACGAATATCTCCTCCTTGGTTCAGATGCGGAGACGCCCGGGAGGCGCCTGGTCTTGGCCTAGGCATGCTCCAGGCCCATCTGCTGGGCCCGGCTGCGGAACAGAACGCCGACGATGAGCCCGAAGACAAAGCCGCCGATGTGGGCCCAGAAGGCCACACCGCTGGTCTGGGCCGAGGTGGCGCCGAGGCTGGCAACGCCGCTCAACAACTGGGTCACGAACCAGAGGCCGAGAAAGACGAGGGCGCTGACCTGGGTAATGCCGGCCCTGAACCCGAGAAAGATCAGCATCCTGACCCGGGAGCCCGGGAACATGACGACGTAGGCCCCCATGACAGCGGCAATGGCCCCCGAAGCGCCAATGCTGGGGATGTCGCTGCCCAGGTTAAACAGGATGTGGGCAAGGGAGGCCGCCAGGCCTCCGGCCAGGTAAAAGACGGTGTAGAGGACCTTGCCCATGACGGCCTCGATGTTGTCGCCAAAGACGAACAGGAAGGCCATGTTGCCCAGGATATGGGCCCAGCCACCGTGCATGAACATCGAGGTCAGCAGAGAAAGCAGGTTGTCGCCCTCCTGGATCTCGGAAGGGACGACGCCGAACTGCATGAAGAACTGCTGCAGCCCGCTCTCGCCCAGGGTCAGCTGGTAGACAAAGACGAGAGCGTTCAGCGCGATAAACGCCCAGCTCACGATGGGCACGCTGGCGCCGCGTACGTCGGAATCGCCTACTGGAATCATCCCAACCTCCTTGTAGCACTGCCGTGCCATTCACGTACAGGGACGGCCGGCCGGACCTGCAAATGCCCGGCCAGCCGGCCGTCGAGGAACTCGTTGAACAGGATCCCTCTGAGGTCAGCTCTGATAAAGATCGTCGCGCCGGCCTCCCGGGTCGCTGCCACCCATTGCCTCGCGCCAGGCGTGGCGGACTGCATCTCGAAACTCTTCCCAGGGTCCCTCGCTTCGCATCTGCCAGTCTCGCTGGGCACCGCTCTCTATCTCGTCCCAACTGCGGCCCCGGTAACGCTCGTCGGTGGCCAGCTCGCAGCCATAGTAATAGGCGGTTTCGTAGCGGGTGTAGGGATATCCGGTGCTGCCATAGACCGACTGGTAATGGCGGCGAAACTCGGCATCCCGGCTCCGGCACCCATTTCCAATGACACTGCTCCGTTCGCGGGTCTCCTCGCCGGAGAAGGCGCGGGTCACCCGGTCCCAGGCGTGTTGCACGGCGCCCTTGAACTCGTCCCAGGGGCTGTCCGTCTGGTTTTCCCAGTTGCGGCGTATCTCGGGCTCGATCTCGTCCCACTCACGGTTCCGGTAATGGTCGCTGTTGGCCAGATCGTAGCCGTAGCGGTAGGCGGTGTCGTATTCGTCCAAGGAGTAGCCGCTGGCGCCATAGTTGGTGTGGTAATGGCGCAGGAAGTCCTCTTCGAAGGAGCCATAGTCATCTTCAAAGTCGTAGGCGTCGCGCACCTCGGTCCAGGCGTGCTGCACCGCTTGCCGAAAGTCGTCCCAGGGACCGCCTCCACGCCGCTCCCACTCGCGCCGCGCCTCAGGCTCCAACCCGTCCCATTCCTGGCCTTCGTAGCGCTCGTCCAGGGCTAGATCGTAACCGAAACGGTAAGCAAAGTCAAAGTCCAGATAGCTCCGGCCGGAATTGGCATAGTTTTCGTCGTAATGCTCCCGGAACTCGGGCTGCCAATCCTCATAGTCTTCGTAGTACAACTCGTCTCCCATGTCTACGGCCTGGCGCGCTTCTTCCCAGGCGTAGCGCACGGCGGTGCCGAACTGATCCCATGGACCCTGGCCCCGGCTTTCCCAGTCCTGCCGTACTTCGGGCTCGATCTCTTCCCAGTCGCGGTCGTGGTAGCCGCGCCGGGCGACCAGGTCATATCCATAGTAGTAGGCGGATTCGTAGTGCCAATAAGGATTGCCCCCGGCCGCCAGGGACTGCTCATAGTGCCGGCGATAGACCGGTTCAAAGGTGTAAAAGTTCTGTTCCAGCTCTACCTCGTCGGGCGGATAGGGCTCGTCGTCGCCTTTGTAGCCCGTCCAGCCCCTGGCCCGCCAGCCTGCCGCGCGCTCCAGCACGTCCACGGGTCCATGTCGCTCCAGGACCAGCTCGGCACGCTGGGCGTCGCGGTCGCCGGCCCTCACCACGACGAGGGTGCCGCCCCGGCGCACGCCCTCGGCGTACAACTGGGCTTGCTCCTCGTCGAGATCGGCTTCCATCAACAGGCCGACCAGGCCGCCAACGGTGGCCCCGGTACCGGCGCCCAGGAGAGCCGCCGCGATGGGGCCCGCGGCGACGATCGGCCCGATGCCCGTGATGGTCAGCGCTCCCAGTCCCAGCAGCAGGCCGCCAATGCCGCCCACGAGGGCGCCGATGCCCGCGCCGGCCGCTGTTTCCTCGCCAATGTCTCCGGGAATTTCCGACCTGTCCAGGTAGCTTCTATAGTCGCCGTACGGGTCGTAAGCCATCAGAGTGATCTCCTGCCGGTCAAAGCCGTCAGCCACCAGATCTTGGATGGCGTCCCGTGCGATGGACACGTCGTCAAACAATCTGACGATGGTCTTCATGGTAGATCTTCCTCCTGGCACCTGGTGCCCAAATACAACGCTCGTGCGACGAGCGGTTTCACACAACAAAAACGAGGGGGTGAGGCCTCTTGTGGCCGTGCCCGGCCCCACGAGCCCTCCACCCCCTCACGTCACTGGGTGTCGTGTGATCTAGATAATCCCGGTAAGCCACAGGATCAACAGCACGATCAACAAGAAACCCAGCAAGCCACCCGGGGCATAGCCCCAGCTTCCGCTATAGGGCCAGATGGGCAACGCTGCGATGAGCAGCAGAAACAGGACGATCAAGGCAATGGTGACAAGCATGTCTCTCTCCTTTCGGTTCCACAGTCCATGACTTGGCCGTTGTGACATTCTCACGGGCCACATTATACCGGAAGCAAGAGAACCATGACAGGCGGGCTCGGTTTAAATTCACACTGTGTTGCGTTGGCAAAGGTTGGAATTCAGTTGTAATCCCGGGATCCCTGCCCGGCAAGCGCACAGGCATCTTTATTTCTTGCTCCCCCGGCAAAAAACGGGTACAATGGACAGAGAATGTTGAGGGGATGAAGCATGGAAAAAGTGATCATCGTGGGCAGCGGTCCGGCAGGCTATGCTGCGGCCATCTATACGGGGCGTGCGCAGCTCGATCCTTTGCTCGTCGCCGGCCCGGCCCTGGGCGGGCAGGTCGCCATCAGCAGTGAGGTCGGCAACTATCCTGGCTTTCCCGAGGATATTGCCGGGGCGGAGCTCGCCCAGTTGATGCACAAGCAAGCCGAACGTTTCGGTGCCCGAATCGAGCTGGACATTGCCACGGGGGTGGATCTCTCGCAGCGACCGTTCAAGGTCCAGACGTACAGCGGCGAGTATGAAACCCAGGCTCTGATTATCGCCAGCGGCGCCTCGCCCCGCAAGCTGAACGTGCCGGGTGAGAGCGAGTTCTCGGGTCGGGGTGTCTCCTATTGTGCCACGTGCGACGGCTTTTTCTACATGGGCAAAGAGATCGCCGTCGTCGGCGGGGGAGATGCAGCCGTGGAGGAGGCGACTTTCCTGACGCGCTTTGCCAGCAAGGTCCATCTCATTCACCGCCGTGACCAGCTTCGGGCCGAGCGGCTGCTGCAGGAGCGCGCCTTTCGCAACGAAAAAATCGAGGTCGTGTGGGATACCGTCGTCACCGAGGTGGTGGGCAACGGTGCGGTGAGCAGCCTTCGCCTGCGCAACGTCAAGACTGAAGAAGAGCGAACGTTGCCCGTGCAGGGTGTCTTTATCGCCGTCGGCTACTCGCCGAACACCGAATTCCTGGGTGGGCAGCTCGCCCTCCATCCCAACGGCTACCTCGTCAGTGATGAGCACGGACGCACCAACGTCGAAGGAGTGTGGGCCGCCGGCGATGTGACGGACTGGATCTATCGCCAGATCGGTACGTCGGTGGGCTCGGGCGTGAAGGTAGCCATGCAAGTTGAGCAGTACATTGCTGCCCTTGAGGATCGGGCGTATCCCGGCACTCCCGGGCACGAAGACTAATATGGAGGATAGGTAGGTGGAAAACACCCAGAAGGACACGATCGGCAAGGATATGCCCATCGGTGAGGTGGTGCAGAAATACCCCCAGACCATTGAGGTGTTCCTGCGGCATGGACTGATGTGCTTTGGCTGTGCCATTGCCCGCTTTGAGAACGTCGAGCAGGGCGCGATGGCACACGGCATCGACGTCGATGCGTTGATGAAGGATCTGAACGCCGCCGTTGCAGCCTGAACCGTAACGGGCAATGGCAGGCATGTCTGCCTTTGAGCGGCAGAGATGAAGAGGCAAGGTGATGGGGGCAGGATCTTCCTGCCCCTTTCCCGTCGGCAAGCCATCGGGCGCGCACCCCGGCCGGGTTCCCTGGCCGTCGTTGCCGTCGCGCTCCTGGGCGCGCTCCTGGCGCTGTCGGCCTGTGGCGAGGAGCCCCCTGCCCGGCTGGGCGCCATCCCTGTCCCTCCGTCCGGTTCCACGGAAATCCCCGAGGACGTGCTTCCCTTTGACCGGGCGGCCGTCGCCGGCTCGATCCAGAGCATGGCGGGCGCCGGCACGGTGGAGGTGCGGGTCTACCTGGTGTCTGCCGGCACGACCTTCCAGGCCCTCGAGTCGCACTATCAAGGATTCCTGGATGCGGGCTGGCAGGCGCAGGAAACCCCTGCCCTGGCAGCCGCCCGCGAGCAGGGCCAGGCGGCAGTGCTGTGGAGCAACGAAGGGACGGGCGAGATTCTCTCCCTGCAGTACATGCAGGCGCCCGCCTACGGCGGCAACCTTCTGATCGTCCTCTACGCCAGCAAAGAACAGGCGCAAACCCGCGGCCGGGGCACGAGAGTCCCGGCCTGAGCCTCTGGTCACGGCCAGAGAACGAGGGAGGTGAACGATGTGGTTCTTCCGTAGCCCCGAAATCGTCTTTGGCGAAGGAGCGCTCGAACACCTGGCGGGCCTGGAGGGCAGCCGGGCGCTCGTGGTCACCGACCGAAACATAGAGGGCCTGGGCCTGGTGCGCCTGGTGGCGGAGCATCTCCATCAGGCAGGCATGGACGTGACGGTCTTTGCCGAGGTAGAGCCCAATCCATCCCTGGAGACGGTGCAGCGGGGTGGGAAGGTGGCCCTGGAGGTCCGGCCCGATTGGATCGTGGCCCTGGGTGGCGGCTCGTGCCTGGACGCGGCCAAGTCTATCTGGATCCAGTACGAGCGGCCGGACCTGGGCCCCGACGACGTGGCGCCCATGGGGCGCCTGGGGCTGCGCCAGAGGGCGCGCCTCATCGGTATCCCCACCACCAGCGGCACGGGGGCCGAGGTCACCTGGCCCATCGTGCTGACCGACACCCGGGAGCACCGCAAGATCTCGGTCGGGCATCCGGAGAACATCCCTGACCTGGCCATCGTCGATCCTACCCTGGTCCTCGACCTGCCGGCCCAGATCACGGCCGATACGGGCATGGACGTGCTGACCCACGCCGTGGAGGGCTATACCTCGCAATGGCACAACGACTTTGCCGACGGCCTGTGCCTGAAGGCCATCCAGCTCGTCTTCGACTTCCTGCCGCGGGCCTACCGGCAAGGCTGCGACGACGAGGAGGCTCGCGAGCGGATGCACAACGCGGCCACCATCGCCGGCCTGGGCTTTGGTAACTCCATGGCGGCCCTGGCCCACGGTCTGGGCCACGCCATCGGCGCGCTCTTGCCCATCCCCCACGGGCGCGCGGTGGGGCTTTGCCTGGCGTACACCATCGAGTTCTCGGTGCGCGGCGACCTGCCCACCCGCTACGGCGACATCGCGCGCTTCCTGGGCCTGGCCGCTTCGGACGAAGGGGAGGCTGCCGCTTGCCTGGCAACCGCCGTGCGGGAGCTGGCGAGGAGCGTCGGCCAGCCGGCTTCGCTGCGCGAAGCGGGCATCTCGCCCGAGACCTTTGAGGAGGTCCTGCCCGCCATCGTCGACAACGCCTACTTTGACAGCGCCACCCTCATCGGCCCCCGCATTCCCGAAGACGAGGACATGGAGCGGCTCCTGCGCTGCGTCTATGAGGGGCGGCCGGTAGACTTCTAGCCAGGGGCGTGGGTCGCACCCACCGCGGGTGCGACCCGCCCGGCCTGCACCGCTCGTTCTCAGCTCCTCCTTGACATCGAACAAATGTTCGTATATAATGGAATCGCTTGCTCCCGAGAATGGAGCGGCAGGGAGACTGGGAGCCATGAGTTTGGGACGGGCTGTGGTCATGGTGGGCGCGGCGTTTTGCCTGACGTTGGCCATCATCGTCGTCCGAGATTTGAGTAGCGAAGCGCTGGCGGTCGCCATCGGCGTGGTGTGTGGCGTTGCGGCCGGAATTCCGGCCACCATCCTCCTCTACGTGACCCTGTCCGGGCGGCGAATGCGCAGCCGGCGCGCCGGAGAAGAGGGGCAGCACACGCAACGGGGCGCATACCCACCCGTGATTATCGTGCAGGGCCAGGCGCCGCCGCTGCCGCAGGAGCCGTGGGTTGCGCCACCCCACGATGTGCGGCCGCGCAGCCACATACGGCTGGTGGGCGGCGAGGATCTCTTGCCGGGAGAGGACCAAGACAACAGGGGCTGATGGTCGTGCCATCAGCCCCTGTTGTCTTTGAGACCGGGACGATTACTGCTGGTCTCTGCTTTGAACCTTGATGACCTTGGGTCGTACCTCTTCGGCCTTCGGGATGGTGAGGGTCAGAACGCCGTTCTCAAAGACCGCCTCCGCATCCTCGGCCTTCACGGGCACGTTGAGGGTCAGGGCGCGGCTAAAGGCGCCCGAGCGACGCTCCTGGATGACGTACTCGACGTTCTCCAGGGGACCGGGAGTCATGCCCCGGATGGTGAGGGTCTCGCCCTCGATGGTGATCTCGACGTCTTCGGGCTTGGCACCCGGCACAGAAGCCTTGATCACCAGCTCATCGCCGGTGACGTAGGCATCGATGGGCAGAACGTCGGCGCGCTCTCCCTGGCGCCAGTCGTAGCCCCTGCGGTTGTAGACGTCGTCGAACAGGCGATCCATCGCCTGTTGCATGGTGATGAGGTTGGTCATTGGTTCCCAAATGTTTCGCCTGGCCATAGATTCCTCCAAGTCCAATGTTTTCTGTGGTATGGTTATTGCTGTCCCTTGACCTTGATGGTCTTGGGCCTGACCTCTTCGGCCTTCGGGAAGGTCAGGGTGAGAACGCCGTCGGTATAGTCGGCCTCGGCCCTGTCGGCCTGGAGGCCGTTGGGCAGCGTCACCGAACGAGCATAAGAGCCGTGGCGGCGCTCGCGGCGCAGGTAGCGCTCGCGCTTGATCTCCTCTTCCTCGGTGGTCTCGGCCCGGATGGTGAGGGTGTTGCCGGTTACCGACACGTCGAGGTCTTCGGCCTTCATGCCGGGGATGGCCGTCTTGACCACCACGCTGTCCTCCGTCTCGTACATGTCCAGGGCAAGCGTGCCCTCGCCCCAGCCGCCAAAGGGCCCGGGCGGGCGCCAGAAGCCCTCTTCGAACATGCGATCCATGGCGTCGCGCAGCGACGTTATCTCACGGAACGGTTCCCAACGTACGATACCAGACATTTCTACACCTCCTTTGCGGTACAAAACTCCAGGTTTCTGGCCTGATTCTAAAAGCCGTGTGTTAGATGAGCGTTGGAGAAACGTTAGAGATCTGTTAGACTTGTGATTTTGGCGTAACAGGTGGGACGTGATACAATGGAGCGCTGTCGCGGGTTCGACATTCAGGGTTTCGAGGTGAGGGTGTGAACCAGGGGGCGGAGTTGTTCTTGCGGTCCATCGTGGCCCGCGCTTATCCCCGTGTCATCGGTGCCAATCGCGAAAAGAGCTGGGTCTTTTTCGAGACGCTCCTGCCGCTGTTGGCCACGGCGGCTTACGTCTTTTTCTACCGCGCGTTGAACGCGCCCGAGGAGTACATCGGGCTCGTGGTGGTGGGCGGGGCAATGACGGCCTATTGGCTCAACGTCCTGTGGTCCATGAGCGCCCAGCTCTACTGGGACAAGGACGCCGGCAACCTGACGCTGTACATCGCCGCGCCCAGCTCGCTCATGGCCATCCTCCTGGGCATGGCCGTGGGCGGCCTGCTGATGACCACCACGCGGGCCGTGGCCATCATCGTCGCGGGCTGGCTGCTCTTTGGCGTGCAGTTCTCGCTGGAGTACTGGGGCCTGTTGCTCGTGACCTTTGTCATCACCATGGCAGCGCTCTATGGCATGGGCATGCTCTTTGCCTCGGTGTTCCTGCTGTGGGGCCGCGAGGCGTGGCACCTCTCGAACCTTCTCCAGGAGCCCATCTACCTGGCGTCGGGCTTTTACTTTCCGGTCAAGGCGCTGGGCTTCTGGGCGGCGACGACGGCCTCCCTCATTCCCCTGACCCTGGGGCTGGACGCCATGCGCCAGCTCCTCTTTCCTGCGAATCCCACCTTTGGCTTTCTGAGCGTGGACCTGGAGATCGGCATCCTGGTGGTGCTGGGGGTCGTGTTTCTCGTGGCCAGCAAATTTGCCCTGGAATACATGGAGCGCCGCGCCATGCAGGAAGGCCGCCTGACGGAGAGGAGGCGCTAGATGAAGGAGGCGCTTCGCAGTTTCCGGGTGGCGACCTGGCTGGGCTGGCAGATCGAGTCGAACTGGACCGATCCCTTTCTCTTTTTCGTCTATTCCATCGTCAAACCGGTGTCGAGCGTGATGATCCTGGTGATCATGTACTGGGTCATCACCCAGACCGATACCACGAGCCCCTACTTTGCCTACATGTACCTGGGCAATGCGGCCTATATCTATGTGGGGAGCATTCTCGTGGGCGTGAGCTGGGCGGTCATCGACGACCGGGAGCACTACCAGACGCTCAAGTACATCTATGTCTCCCCCATCAAGTTTTACTACTACCTGCTGGGCCGGGGCATGGCCCGCTTTCTGACGGGCACGCTGTCGGTGGTTATTACCATGGCTTTTGGGCTGCTGGTGCTGCGCCTGCCCATCCGCCTGGAAGCGGTGAACTGGCCCTACCTGGCGGCCTCCACCGTGCTGGGGCTGTCCAGCCTGGCGATCCTCGGGCTGCTGCTGGGGGCTGCCACGATGCAGATGGCCCGCCACTACTGGAGCGTGGGCGAATCGGTGACGGGCGCCCTCTATCTCTTTTGCGGGGCCATCTTTCCCCTCGACGTCCTGCCGAGCTGGCTGCAGCCCCTGGGCTTTGCCCTGCCACTGACCTACTGGATGGAGTCCCTGCGCCGGGCGGTTCTCGGCTCGGGTGCGAGCCGGGACATCAGCCCCAGCCTGGCGGGCATCGACGACTGGCAGCTCTTGTTGATCTTGCTGGGCTCGACGCTCCTGGCGGCACTGGTGTCGACCTGGTTCTTTCGCTGGTCGGAGCACCGGGCGAGAGAAAAAGGGCTCATCGACCTGACGACGCACTACTAGGTGGCCATGAACCGACCCGATTCGTCCCCCATGCCCGAGGCCGCGGCGCCCCGTCCCACGCCCTTCTTGAAGTGGGCCGGCGGCAAGGGCCAGCTCCTGGCCCAGTTCGAGCCCTATTGGCCGGCCGAGTTCGGGCGCTACTTCGAGCCCTTCCTGGGTGGTGGGGCGGTCTTTTTTCACCTGTACAACACCGGGCGCCTGGCGGGCAAAGAGGTCGTGCTGGTGGACCGCCTGGAGGAGCTGATCAACTGCTTTCGCGTGGTCCGTGACCAGGTGGAAGCCCTCATTGCCGAGCTGCGGCGCCACGAACCCCACAAGCTGGACCGGGAGTACTATGGCCGGGTGCGCGCCTGGGACCGGGAGCCGGGCTATGCCCTGCGCGGCGAGGTGGAGCGGGCTGCCCGCCTGCTCTACCTGAACCGCACGTGCTACAACGGGCTCTACCGGGTGAACCGCCGCGGCCAGTTTAACGTGCCCTTTGGCCGCTACCGCAACCCGACTGTGTGCGACGCCCCGAACCTGCGGGCCGCTGCCCGTGCCCTGGAAGGGGTGCGGCTGGTGGCGGGCGACTTTGAGGCCGTTCTGGAGGAGGCCGGTCCCGGCGACCTCGTCTACCTCGACCCTCCCTACCAGCCCCTTTCGGCCACGGCCAATTTCACGGCCTACACGGCCGGCGACTTTGCTTTTGACGATCAGCGGCGGCTGGCGCGGCTCTTTCGGGAGCTGGACGCCCGGGGCTGCCAGGTGATGTTGAGCAACTCGGACACGGAATCCATTCGCGCGCTGTACGCGGGCTACCCCCAGGTCGTGCTCCACGCAGCCCGGCCCATCAACTCCCGGGCCCGCGGGCGCGGCCCGGTGCCCGAGCTCCTGGTGCTCAGCCGGGCCTTCACCCGCCGGGGGAGGGGGTCGGGGTGAGGGAAGCCGGAATTTGCCCCCAGGCGGCTTCTATGGGATAATCTTTGTCGTCGCCGCGCGGCGAAAGCGACGACGGCGACCGATCTTGGGTTCGAGTTAGAGAAATGATGACAGACAGCGCCGATTTGCAAGAAGACCTGGGTTCCCTGAGCGACCGGGAGATGGAGCTCCTCCGGCTGCTGACGACGGGCGCCACCAACCGGGAGATTGCCCGGGACCTGCAAATCAGCGTCAACACCGTCAAGGTTCACCTGCGCAACATCTATGCCAAGCTGGGCGTCGCCTCGCGCACCGAAGCGACCATGGTCGCCGTGCGCGAGGGCTGGATAGCCGTGGCGCGCAGCGAGGAGGATGCCGCCGCGGCGGCGGTTCCTGGCGCCGTTGCGCTGCCCGGTTTTCTGCTGCCCCGGGCGACGCGCTGGCCCCGGGTTTCCGCGCTGCGGCGCGGGGGGCTGGCGCTGGCCTGCGTGGTGGCCATCGCCCTCCTGTTTCTGCCCCAGGTGTTGCAAGTGGGCGCCAACGAAGAGCAGCTCGATCCCATCGGCGCCCTTTCGCCACCGGTCATCACCCACGGTGTGTCGACGAACCGCTGGCAGACCAGGGCGCAGATGCCCACGCCGCGCACCGGCCTGGCCGTCGCGGCCGATGGGGCGTTGATCTATGCCATCGCCGGGGCGAGCAGCGAGGGCGCCACGACGAGGGTCGAGATCTATGACACGCGGGCCGACGCCTGGTCGCGGGGCAGCGCCAAGCCCACGGCGGTGGGCTATGTCAAGGCGGCAATGCTCGACGGCCTGCTCTACGTTCCGGGTGGCCTGGACGCCGGAGAACAGCCTCGCGACGTGCTTGAGGTGTACGATCCGGCGGAGGACCGCTGGGAGAGCCGGGCGCCCTTGCCCGAGGCCCTGGGCGCCTACGGGCTTGCAGCCCAGGACGGCGCCTTGTACCTGTTCGGCGGCCGCGGCGAGGGCGGCTACGTGGACTCGGCCTACCGCTACGACCCGCAGGCCGACGCCTGGGAATCCATCGGGAAACTGTCGAGCAAGCGGGGCTTTGTGGGCGCCGCGGCGCTGCAGGGCCTCATTTACGTCGTGGGCGGCTACGATGGGCGGGCCGAGCTGGACACCTGCCAGGTCTATGACCCTGCCGGCGACTCGTGGGACGAGTGTGCCTCGCTCCTCCGCGCCCGGGGAGGACTGGAGTTGCTGACCGTGCGGCAGCACATCTATGCCCTGGGCGGCGGCATGGAGAAATATCTGGCCTTTAACGAGCGCTACGACCCCCGGCTGAATGCCTGGACGCGGATAGAGACGCCTGTCAACGGCCAGTGGCTGGGCCTGGGCGCCGCCTTTGTCTCACCCCGTATCTATGCCATTGGCGGCTGGAAGGGCGCCCTGTTGAGCACGAACGAAGCCTACCAGGCGCTGTACCAGGTATTCCCCTGACCGCTGCCGGCCGGCGGCCTAGCTCTGTGCCAGGCGCTGGCCGTACCAGCGCTGGTAATACTCCCGGTATTCTCCGCTCTTGATCTTGCGCCACCACCACTCGTTCTCGGCGTACCAGCGCACCGTCTTTTCCAGGCCCTGCTCGAACGTGTGGCTGCTCTTCCAGCCCAGGCCGCGTACCTTGTCCACGTTGAGGGAATAGCGCCGGTCGTGCCCCGGCCGGTCTGTGACGTGGCGGATGAGGCTGTGGGGCTTGCCCAGGTGGTCGAGGATGGCGCGGGCCAGGACAATATTCTCTGTTTCATAGCCGGTGCCCAGGTTGTAGGCCTGGCCCCTCTCGCCCCGGTGCAGGACCACGTCGATCCCCTCGCAGTGGTCCAGGACGTACTGGTAGTCCCGCATCTGCCGCCCGTCGCCATAGAGCGGCAGCGGCTCGTCGTCGATGGCGTTGGTGATGAACAGCGGGACCACCTTTTCCGGGTACTGGTAGGGACCGATGTTGTTCGAGCCCCGGGTGATGGTCACGGGTGTGCCAAAGCTGTTGTAATAGGCCAGGCACAGCAGGTCGCCCCCGGCCTTGCTGGCCGAGTAGGGGCTGCGGGCATGAAGAGGGTCGGTCTCGACGGAGGAATGGCCCTCGGCGATGTCGCCATAGACCTCGTCGGTGGACACCTGGTGGTAGTGCTCGATGTCGTGCCGCCTGGCCGCCTCCAGCAGGACGTAGGTGCCATAGACGTCTGTCTTGATAAAGGCATCGGGCTCCAGCAGCGAGCGGTCGACGTGGGATTCGGCCGCAAAGTTGACGATGGTGTCGATCTGGTGGGCCTGCATGGCTGCCTCGACGGCGGCAGCGTCGGCAATGTCGCCATGGACAAAGGCATAGCGCTCGCCAAATCGCTCTTCCACGTCCTTCAGGTTGTCCAGGTTGCCGGCGTAGGTCAGCTTGTCCAGCACGACGATACAATAGTCAGGGTACCGGGACAGCATGTATCGGACGAAATTGGAGCCGATAAAGCCGGCGCCGCCTGTAACCAGCAGGTTCTTCATGCTCAGTCCTCCTCACGCGTCGTTCGGGGTGCGCTGAAAGGCGCGCCAGGAACGCTTCGGATTGTCAACTGCCTGTCATCAGCCGCCGCACGCGGCGCACGACCTTGTCGGGGCGGGCGTAGCGGCCCCAGAGGTAGCGGGCCTGGCGGCGCGCGGCGTTGGCCGGCTTGCGCCGCTGGCTCTCTTTCAGGGCCCACTGCAAGAACTCCGGGTCCTGCCCCTTGACCTTGATCTCCCACGGGTTGCGCCTGTATTGGTCGTGGCTGGTGATGAGGCTCAGATCGTGCTCCACGCAATAGTCGTATAGGTCGCTGCCGGGATGGGGGGTATAAAAGGCCGGGCTGTACCAGTCGGGATCGATCTCCCGGAGCATGGAGACGGTCTCCATGACCTCTTCCCTGGTCTCGGTGGGCAGCCCCAGCATATAGTTGGCCCAGATCTTGATCCCGTGGCGCCGGCAGGTCGCCGCCGCGGCCAGGTTCTTTTCGCGGGTCGTACCCTTGCGCAAGAACTTGAGCACGCGATCGCTGCCGCTCTCAAAGCCGATGAAATAGCCCTTGAGCCCCACCTGGGCCATGCGCGCCACCATGTCCTCGTTCTTGGCAATGATGTCGGCGCGGCTCTGGCAGAAAAATGGCTGGGTGAACCCTTCGGCCTGGTACAGATCGCAGAACTCTAGCACCCACTCCCGGTTCTCGGTCAGGCAGTCGTCGTGAAACATCAAGCTGGCAAAATGGTAGCGGTCGCGCAACAGCTTGAGCTCGGCGACAATGTTGGCCGGAGAACGCTTGCGCACCTTGCGCCCAAAGATGTGGCGCTCGGCCGGCTGGCAAAAGTTGCAGTTGTATTTGCAGCCCCGCCCGGCAATGATGGTCAGGAACGGCGCGGGCAGGTCGGGGACAAAGGGCACCTCGGGCGAGTCGAGGGTATAGCCGTATTTCCGCCACTCGTCGAGGAACAGGTCGCGGTCGGGAAAGGGCAGGGCGTCGAGATCGGGCGCCTCGCCCTCCAGGACGCGGCTCTCGGGCCGCCGCCCGGCCTGGATCTCGCCCAGGAGCCAGGGAAAGGTGATCTCGCCCTCGCGCGTGACGACGTGGTCAAACTCCGGAATCTCGGCCACCTCTTCCACCATGATGGTGGGATGTGGGCCGCCGACGACGGTTACGGTCTCGGGCAGCGCCTCCTTGACGATGCGCGCTGCCTCGATACCGGGGTTGTAATCGACGCTCATCATGGTCATGCCCACGACGTCGGGCCGGCGGCGAAGCAGCTCCTCGCGAAACTGGTCCCAACCGCCGAGGGCCCGCAGGTCGATGAGGTCCAGGTCAAAGCCCTGGGCCTTGGCCGCGCTGGAGAGGTGGGCCAGGCCATGGCTGACCCAGCCTGCCTCCATGCCCCTGGCCAGGCTGTTAAAGCCGTACCCGGCTATGCCGGGGTAGATCAACGTAGTCTTCATCCATCACTCTCCCGCATTTGCTGGCTGCGAACGCCGGGCGGCCTAGCCGGAAAACCGAACCAAGTGGATCTAGCGTTTTCCGTGGCCGCCCGGCGTCCTGGTCTCGCGACCTGGATTTTATTTTCGCCGCTGCCAGCGGGTCTTTTTCAGCATCTTGCGATGCTTGTGCTTGGATGCTTTTTTTCTTCGCCATTTTTGAACCGAGCCCATTGTCTCACCTCCTTTCGGTTTATGTATTGTCTATCGAGATAACTATTATACACGCTCGGGCCCAGATCTCCAACTCGCACGCTCCCTGTGTCCAGGCCCGCTTCTCCTCAACCCCTTGCCGGCCTTACAGGATGCCCACGTTGCTGTGATCGCCCAGGGTCATCTTGAGCGCTTTGGGCTTGATGGGCGAGCGGGTGATCACCGAGCTGCGGCCGATGAGGCTGTCCTCGATGCGGTAGGGGATGTCCAGGATGCGGCTGTGCTCCAGGACGATGCTGTGCTCGATCTCGGCGTTCTCGACGACGACGTGGTGATAGATAGACGTAAAAGGCCCCACGTACGAGTTCACGATACGCGAGTCCTCGCCGATGATGGCCGGTCCCCGGATGCGGCTGTTGATGATCTCGGCGCCTTTTTCGATGGTCACCTTGCCGTTGACCTGCGAATCGCGGTCGACGTAGCCCTGGATGCTGTGGTCGATCTCGTCCAGCACCAGGTCGTTGGCCTGGAGCATGTCGCCCGGGGCTCCGGTATCAATCCACCAGCCGCGGTGGATGTAGGGATGTACGTTATAGCCCTTGTCCACCAGGTACTGGATGGCATCGGTGATCTCGAGCTCTCCGCGCCAGGAGGGCTTGATGGCATTCACCGCCTCCCAGACGTGGTCGTCAAACATATAGATGCCCACCAGGACCAGGTTGCTGGGCGGGTGGCGGGGCTTTTCCACGAGCCGCACGACAGACCGCGTCTCCGGGTCCAGCTCGGCCACGCCATAGTGCGACGGGTTCTCCACGGGGGTCAGGACAATCTGGCAGTTATAGTCGCTCTTCTCAAACTCGCCGATGAGCTCCGAGATACCGCCCTCGATGACATTGTCGCCCAGGAACATGACGAATCGGTCGTCCCCCAAGAAATCCTTGCTAATCTTGACGGCGTGGGCCAGGCCCAGGGGTTGGTCCTGGGGGATGTAGGTGATCTTGACGTCCCAACGCCGGCCGTTGCCCACGGCCTCCCGGATCTCCTGGGCGGTATCGCCCACGACGATGCCGATGTCGTCGATTCCCGCATCGCGTATGGATTCGATGACGCGGAACAGAACGGGCTTGTTGGCCACGGGGACCAACTGCTTGGCACTGGTGTAGGTGATGGGGTAGAGGCGCGTTCCTTTGCCACCGCTCAAGATGAGTCCTTTCATTCTCCTGTCCTTTCTCTGCCGGATGTCCCCTCTCCTGGGGCTGATGTCCGGCCCAGGATTGGCGCGTCGTCTATGGTGCAAATGGTGCAGCCCTCGCACAGGTCTCGACCCTCGCTCTGGAGCCGGGTGCGGCGCATCTCGGCCAGCCGGGCCACGTCGTCGGGCGAAAGGGTGCCCACGTGTCCCAACTGGTGGGCGGCGAGGGTGATCTGGGCCGTGTGCTCCACCTTTTCCAGGCGCAGATACGCCTCCCACAGGTCGCGGCCCACGGTCAGGCTGCCATGGTGCGACATGATGATGGCATCGTAATGCTTGATGGCCTGGCGAATGCTCTCGGGCACCTCCTGGGTGCTGGGTGTGGCGTAATCCGTGGTGGGGATGCCGCCCAGCGTGACAATCACTTCGGGAATGACGCAGCGGGCCAGGGAGACGCCCGCGATGCTAAAGGCCGTCGCCAGGGGCGGATGGGCGTGGATGACGGCCTGGACCTCGGGCCGCTGGCGATAGACCTCCAGGTGCATGAGGATTTCGGAAGACGGCCGCTCGCCGCGCCCGCGGTAGCCGCCGGCCGGCCGGCCCTCCAGGTCGAGGATGAGGACGTTGTCTGCGGTGAGAAAGCCCTTGCTGTACCCGCTGGCCGTGACCAGGAGGCGATCGGAACCGAACCGCGCCGAAATGTTGCCGTCGGTGGCAGCGACGTAACCCCGCTCCCACATGAGCCGGCCGATGCGCAGGATCTCTTCTCTTAGCTCATACTCGGTCTGTCTCTTCACAATGGCCATGATCCAGGCCCGAGGCGCGCACCTCAGGCGTTGTCCTCTACCTCCACGTGGTCGACGATGCCGACGATGACGGCCCGCACCGCGCCCAGGGGCTCCTGGCCGAGGAGCTGGCGGGCGGAATTGCCCTCATCCATGACGAGGACCAGGTCGCCGACGCCGGCCTGGACAATGTCCACGGCAATATCGTACTTGCCGGTGGGCTGGCCGTTCAGGGCGAGCCTGTCCACGAGGAGCAGCTTGTGCCCGGCAAAGGTCTTGTCCTTGATGGTGGCCACCACGGTGCCACCCACGCGCCCAATGTACATCGCTCGCTGCCTCCCTCACTCCTGGCCGGGTTCCAGGGGCGGAACGTCCGCCTGGTCGACGATGCCGCTGATGGCCAGGTCGACGGGAACGAACCACTGGGGTAGGGTGAGGGCCGCCTCGCGGCTGGCGACCACAAAGACGAGCTCGCCCGGGCCGGCCTGGGCGGTGCCGTCGGCGGCGATGGCCGGCTCGCCCTGGGGCTGGCCCTGTCTGTCCAGCGGCTGGACCACGAGGAGCTTGACCCCTTCCAGGCCCGGGGCCTTTTGCGTGGCGACAAGGGTGCCGATAACGCGTGCAAGCTGCATGTTAGATAATCTTGCTCCTCATCTGTTCGTGGAGCTGCGAGATGATGACCTGGCGGATGAGGAGCCCCTCCTCTTTCACCAGCTCCACGCCGGCGGCGACGGCGGCCTCGACGTCGGCGACGGTGCCTTCCATGAGGACGAAACTCTTGCCGCCGAGACCGTTGGCCAGGCGGATCTCGAGCAATTGGACGTCGCTGGCCTTCACTGCGGCGTCGGCGGCGACGATGCAGATGGCAGCGGTGACGGTTTCCACGATGCCCAGGGCTTCGTCGTCCCGGGGTGGCGTGGCGCTCATCAGCGCCGGAAAGACGGAAGGATGGACGTTGGGCAGCAGAAGCTGGTCTACCAACGTGTCGGCGGCGGATGCCACCCCGACGTCAAAAGCCTCGCGCACCGGTCCCACCTCACCGCATATGAGGACCATGTACTTGCCGGGGCAGATGGAGCGGGCCTCCAGGATCTGAACGGCGGCCTTCTTGACCATGGCATCGCCGGCCAGGATGCCGGCGGCGACGCTGTTGGTCTCGACGAGAGCGATGGCGGGCTCGATCACGTTGGGCACGTTGGTCACGTTCGCCACGTTGGGCATGTTGGACCCCTTCCGAAAACGCGCAGGATCGTGGGCATGATCGTCATCATGGCTACATCACGCCGCGACGATCTCGATACCCAGGTCGTCGACGCGGGCGACGCGCCCGGGAATGGAGGCGTGCAGGGCGGCACCAAGGGCGCCCTCGGGAATGTCGGCCACGCGGTCGCCGGCAGCCACCCGGTCTCCGGCGGCGACGACAGGCCGGGCCGGCGCGCCGGGGCCATGTCGCAGTGGGATGCGCACCTGCCGGGGGGCGTAGGCCGTGGTGTCCAGGGGAGCCACTTGCTTTTCCCACTCGGTCAGGCCGAGGCGGGCGATGAGGCGATGCGTGGGCACCAGGCGATAGTCCCGGGTGACGTGGGGCTGGAAATCGGTCCGCTTGTGCACGTCGTTGACCCACCCCGCTGCCCGGAGCTCGTTCTTGATGGCCACGTAATAGGCCATGGGCGACAGCTCCAGGGGGCACGCATAGGCCTCGCACAGCCGGCACTCGCAACACAGGACGGCGGCGGTGACCTTGTCGGCGGGCCGGGAGAGGCCGTAGTTGATGGCGCGCATGACCTCGTGGGGCTTCAGATTGTGGCCCAGGAGGTAGCGCGGGCAGAGATCGGTGCAATCGCGACACTGGTCGCAGGTGGACATGCCGCGGCGCACCCAGGACGTGCGCGAGCGGGTCAGGTAGCGGACCACGACGCCCTCGCGGGGGAGGACGAGGAGCCCGCTGGTCGTTTTGGTCACGGGCTCTTCCGGTCCGGCGGCCACGCGGCCCATCATGGGCCCGCCGACGACGACGGCATAGTCGTCGGCGGTGCGGCCCTCGGGGGCCCAGCGGGGCAGCTTGATCCCCCCGCCCCAGGAAAGGACCTGGCCGATGGGCGTGCCCACGGGCACCCAGAGGGTGGCGGGCCGGTTGACAGCCCCGGCGACGGTCAGCAGCCGGTGGGTGACCGGCGCCCCATCGGCGGCGAGGGCCACGTTGAACAGCGTCTGGACGTTGAGGACGAGGCAGCCGACGTGCAGGGGCAGGCCGGTCTCGGGCACCAGCCGGCCGGTCGCCTCGTAGACGAGGACGAACTCGTCGCCGGCGGGATAGCGGCTTTCCAGGAGGTGAAGGCTCAGGCTCTGTTCCTGGCCTGGGCCCTGGCCCGGGGCGTCGATGGCGCGGCTGAGGGCGGCGATGGCCGCCTGGTAGCCCTTCTTGAGGGCCAGGATGCCCCGGCCCGCTCCCGTTGCCTCCATGGCCAGCCGCACGCCTCGCACAATCTCGGCGGCGTGGCTTTCCATCAGGCGCTGATCGCACTGGAGGAGGGGGTCGCATTCCACGCCGTTGGCGATCACGGTGTCCACCTGTGCAGCGAGCTTGACGTGAGTCGGAAAACCGGCTCCGCCGGCACCCACGACCCCCGCCGCCCGCACTGCTGCCACCAGGTCTTGAACCATGCTCTACGCCACGACCCCCACCCTTGTGTCCTCGTCGCGAAATGATACCATCGTTTGGCGCCCTTGGCAAATGACCGGTGGAAGGGAGATGCCAGAATTAAAACAGGGATTTGTGGACAAATGTGGCCCACTTTTCCAACTTTTGCGACCCAGGCCAACAGACACAACCGAACAACTACCAAGTCCGGCGGTTGTGCGCGCTGAGGTGTGCTAGTATGTAGTCTGTAGCGCGGGCTGCGAGGCAGGCTTTTCCCATTATGTGGTCCGGCGCGCAACGGGGACAGGGTATCCACCCCACCGAAGCGGAGTGCCTTGTCCCGATCAGGACGTTGGGTTCTTCTTTGCTTTTCACTTTGGCTTCACTTGAAGCCGTCTCAATACTGTGGTGGTCATTGGCGGTTATCCTTGAAGGGTATGGAAAGGAACGGCTTATGAGACAGACCGTGGCATGTGATGATCGGTGACCCTTGGCCCGAGTGGGGCTTGAAGCGGCCGCAGCCTCCACCCCGGCGAGGGTCAGAGGCCGGCCGAGGGCCAAGTGTTATGCCCAGAGGACACGTGAAACGAGGAGGAATGCAAATGATCTCAAATCTGTTTATAAGTGCCGGCGGCCGGCGCCGGCAAAAGAGCGGGGCCTGGATGACCCTCCTGGTCCTGCTCGTGGCCGTCTCCATGCTGGCGCCCCTGCCCGCCGTGCAGCGGGCAAACGCTCTGGGCCCGGACGTGGCGACGCTGGCCATGACTTCCAGCCAGGCAGCGCCTGCCGCAGCGGCTCAGGCAACTACCGACACAATCACGCTGCGGGTGATCAGCGCGCGCACCGAGCCCCTGGCCCTGGACGGTGCGGGGGTCAACGAGGGAGACCCCGTCACTTCGTACAAGTGGATGATCAACGAGGACAACACGGGCGATCCCTTTGACGACACGGACTGTTGGGCGTACCTGGACCCGCCGGCGAACACGATTCGCAACCCCAACTATCCCGACGGCTGCGACTGGCCCGGTGTGCACTCGACCCCTGGCTGGTCACCAATCGTCACCCAGGGCACCGAGGCGGACCTCAACGAGACGCAGGGTATCACCCTTCCCCCCGGCAAGTACCTTATCTCGGTACAGGGGGATGGCTTCAAGGTCGACGGTGAGCACTTTACCGTGCCCATGGACGTACCCGGGCTTGTCACGGTAGCCGCTCATCCCCTCCCCCTGCCGACCTCGTCTATGGTCATCCAAGTCTTTAACGACAACTCGATGACCAATGGCCAGTTTGACGCACCCGTGGAGCAGCCCGGACCGGGTCCCACGAGCATGGCCGGCTTTCGGGTCAGCCTGAACGACATCGCCGGCGAGATCACCACCGACCTCTTTGGCAATCCCCTGTGCACCGAGTACGAAAAGGACCCGGTGACCGGCGAGGTGCTGTTGGACGCCGATGGAATGCCGGCCAACATTGTCAAACTGGGCGGTGAATGCATTAGCGACGACTATGGCATCATCAACATCCCCAACATCGGCGCCATGCGCTACGACGTCCTCGTCACCCCGCCCGATGGCGAGACCTGGATCCAGACGACGACCCTCGAGGGCTCCCACGGTTGGGATACGTGGATCCAGGAAGCGGGCACCGGCCTCGACAACGAGTTCATCGTCGCCGCCGAGCCCTTTCCCTGGACCATCTTTGGCTACGTGAAGCCCTCGGAGGCGACCCTGCCGCCGATCGCCGATGGCGGCTCTATCACGGGCGTCATCGCGGGCATTACGGCCTACACCCCCTCCGCGGGCGGCCTGCCGCACCAGGGCGATCTCTGGGGCGGGCTCCTGGGTGTCAAGATCGAAGAGCCCATCGCCTACCCGTGGTTGTCGCTCAGCAGCCTGCAGGGCGGCGACACGGCCATCTGGACCGGCATGGGCAACGAAGACGGCAGCTTCCGCATCGACAACATCCCGCCCGGCGACTACTTCCTGGCCTACTGGGACTTTAACCAGCATTACATCCTCGACTTTGTCCAGGTCCCGGTGCAGGCAGGCGAGGTCACCGACGTGGGCGTGCGGACCATGACCAATTGGTTCACCAAGTGGCATGGCAAGGTGTTCCTCGACTATAACGAGAACGGCCGCATGGACCCCGGGGAGCCGGGCGTTCCTGACGTTACGGTGGTGTTGCGCGACCGGGACAACACCGAGATCGACCGCATGTCCATCGCCTCCGTCAGCGACGCTACGGGCGACTGGGCCCTGGAAAAGGGCTATCCTATGAGCTCCTGGATGGTGCTGGAGGCCTACAGCGACATCTATCGCACCACGGGTGTGACCTACCAGGCCAGCAACGCCAAGGAGGAAACGACCCTCCTCGGTCCCATCGTCGACCTGGCGGTGCTGCCCATCTTTAGCCAGGCCGGTCGCCTGGACTGGGGCGTCAAGTTCTACGATCCCGGCACCAACGGTGGCATCGCCGGCACAGTCTTTTACGACACCGTCCGGGCCGAGGACGACGCGGCCTACGCCGGCGCCGAGCCCTGGCAGCCGGGCATTCCGGGCCTCACGCTGCAGTTGTGGGAACCGGTCGAATGCCCCGGCCCGACCGCCAACTGCGACCCCACGGGCCGCTACTTGTTGGCGGACGATGGCTCCATCGCCAAGGGCGCGCTCCTCAACGAAACCGTGACCGAGGACTGGGTCCGGCCCAAGGACTGCCAGCCGCTGGACGTGTACGGCGATCCGGTGGACTATCCGTCCATGCCGCCCTCGACGGGTGGCTATGACTGCCTGGAAGGCCCGCCCATGGGCGTGCAGTTCGGCCATGGCCAGCAAGAGCTGCCGGGCAACTATGGCTTCAGCGAGATCTTTACGCCGTCGCTTGAGGCGGCCGGCGCCTACTCGATCCCCATTCCCACGGGCGACTACCTGGTGGAAGTGGTCATCCCCGACGATCCGATCCTCAACCGGCCGCTGTACCAGGTGACGCGCGAAGAGGACCTGAACATCTTTGACGGCGACACGTTCATCCCGCAGGTGGTGCCGCCGGCCTGCGCCGGCCCGCTCCACGTGGTAGACGTGGCCGGCATCGCCCCCGACGGTCTGAATGCCGTGGACAACCCGGGCTTTGCCGAGGCCGGGGGCAGCCGGTTCGAGGGCGAGGAAATGCCCCTGTGCAACGTCAAGCTGGTGACCGTCGCGGACCGCAAGGGCATAGCGCCCATCTTTAACCTCTGGACGCCCGTGCCCATCCCCGGCCGCTGGCGCGGTTACATCATCGACGACCTCAACGTGTCCACCAATCCCATGGAGCTCTTTCACGGGGAGAAGGCGGGCATGCCCAACAGTCCCATCGGCATCTATGACTACACGGGGCGGATGGTGCATACGGTACACTCGGACTTTCACGGCGTGTACGAGGTGATCCTTCCCTCCGACGCCACCTACAACGCACCGGCTCCCAGCGGCATGCTGGCCAGTGTCTACTATATCTATGGCAACGACCCGGGGCAGCCGGGTGCCTTTAACGACAACTATCATCCCGGCTATCGCTCCATCGGCACCAGCTTCGAGATCTACCCCGGGGTGATCGTGCCTTCGGACCTGGCGCCCACGCAGAACGGAGCCCTTATCTGGAACCCCACGTCGAACGTGAGCCAACTTGCAGCCTGCACGCTGGAAGACACCACACCCCAGATCTATGCCGTCTCGCAGCCCTACTCGGCGGTGGGCGGTGGTGACACCTTTACCATCCAGGGCGTGGGCTTTGGCGCGACGCGGGGCGGCGGCTATGTCGCCCTGGGCGATACCCGCCTGGCGGTGACGAGCTGGAGCGACCGGGAGATCGTCGCCCGGGTGCCACCGGTCAGGCCGACCTTTCCTCCCGGACCGTACCAGTTGACGGTCTTGGCCGGCAACGGCCAGCAGACGACCAACGGCTTGACCTTCCACGTCCGGGGCCAGGTCAACAACCCGCCGGCCTCGTACAATCCCACCGTGCTGGAGGTCGGGCCGGGCAGGACCTTCGATCCGACCGATCCGAAGTACGACGGCAACTCCTCGGGGCCCATCCAGGATGCCATCGATACGGCGACCGGGTTTAACGGGCAGCCGCCCGTGCCCGACCCGCTCATCGTCGTCTATCCCGGCGCTCCTGTGCCCTTTACCAATCCCCTGGGCTTTTACCTGGAGAACCTCATCATCTACTCGCCCATCAAGCTGCAGGGTGTTGGTCCCGGTGGCGTCTATCCCGATGGCACCAACGTGCCGGGGTCTATACTGGACGGCCGTGGCATGGGTGGCACCGAGGTCTATGCCGCCTGGTGGCGGGATCACGTCGGCGACATCTGGCTCAACGGCGGCGGCTGGGACGGCAGCACCATGGACGGCGAAGACGACAACACCCCGCGCATCTACGAAGGGGCGGTGGTGACCGTCTATGCCGAGGATGGCGAGTTCACCGCCGACTTTTATGCCAGCGTCGACGGCTTCACGATCCAGGGCGGCGACCAACAGGGCTTTCCCAACAACCTGAACCAGATCGGTGGCGGGAGAATTCCCGGGGTCCCGGCCGAGGTGGTCATCCAGGGCGGCGGTATCTTTGTCAACGGCTATGCCCGCTATCTCGGCATCACCAACAACCACATCGGGAACAATGGCGGGGCGTACGCCGGGGGCATCCGGCTGGGCACGCCCGACGTACCCGAGCCCTTCAAGGACCACCAGAACGACAACATCGTCATCGCCCACAACCGCATCGTGGGCAACGGTGGCACCAACCTGGCCGGCGCCATCGGCGTC
This sequence comes from Anaerolineae bacterium, assembly GCA_034428935.1. Taxonomy (GTDB): domain Bacteria; phylum Chloroflexota; class Anaerolineae; order JAAYZQ01; family JAAYZQ01; genus JAAYZQ01. Next base: position 27,389 of record DAOUHB010000101.1, read on the forward strand.
TTTGCCGGGGCCGAGAACTACCAGATCGTCCACAACGACATCTGCGGCAACTTCTCGGCCGAGTATGGCGGCGGCATCAGCCACTATGGCGAGAGCCCGGGCGGCACCATCAGCCACAACCGCATCTACTTTAACCGCTCCTACGACGAAGGCGGCGGGGTCATGATCGCCGGCGAGCTGCCGCCCGATCCCGCCCTGCTGTCCGACGGCGCGGGCCCGGTGGACGTCTATGCCAACCTGATCCAGGGGAACCTGGCCAACGACGACGGTGGCGGTCTGCGCTTCCTCATGGCCGGCAACAACCCCTACAACGTCTACAACAACATCATCGTCAACAACGTGTCGACCCACGAGGGCGGCGGTGTCTCGCTCAACGACGCGCCCGACGTGCGCTTTTACAACAACACGGTCATGAACAACATCACCACGGCCACCTCCATGACCAGCAACGGGCTGGCGGCGCCGGCCGGCTTCTCCAGCAGCAAGAACAGCGATCTCTTGCAGGCCACGCTGCCGGCGGGCGCGCCTCTGTTCAGCGACCCGCTGATGTTCAACAACATCTTCTGGGACAACCGCGCGGGCACGTGGACCGGGGGCGGAGTGGCCGGTATCGGACTGGACGGCGACCTGAGCCCCATCTTTAACTGGGATCTGGGCGTCGCCGGTGGCTTTGGCCAGCTCAGTCCTACGTACACGCTGATGCAGGTTCAGAATGGCGTGCCGGATGCCACCAACCTGGTGGCGCAGGATCCCGGCGTCGTGGCCGAGTATGACTCCACCGTGCGGGTCTTTCCCTGGCGGGGCAACCCCAACTTTGTTGGGGCCGACATCGTAGCCATAGAGCTGCCCGTGACGCTGCTGGGAGACTATCACCTGGCAAGCGGCTCGCCGGCCATCAATGCCGGCGTGAACCCGGCGACCCTTGGCTATCCCCTGAACCAGGACTATGACCGGCAGCCGCGGCCGTCGCAAGGCCGGTACGAGATCGGTGCCGACGAGACAGGCGCCGCTTTCCCGAACACACCCATCATCTTCCCGCCGGCGGGCGCCGTCCTGGCAGCCGGGGATGTGGCGCCCATGGCTGCGTTCCAGGGCCAGTACAGGCTGTACCTGCCCATCGTCTCGCAGTTCGGCACCGGCACGACCGTCGACTGGGCAGGCGAGACGGACAAGTTCGTCTTTGACGACAATACGGGCATCCAGGTGCTGGCCAGCGGGGCTGTCACCTGGTACAGGGACCTGTTCGGCAGTGACCAGGAAGCCTACTTTGCCTTCCAGGCTGCGAGTCCGACGGCCACACGCCAGGACCTGCTGCTCAAGGTGAATGGCCTGGCACCCGGCGGCCTGAGAGGGACAGACACGTATCTCATCGACGTGGGCTATGATTCCACGACCGAGACGATCCAGGTGGTGACCCTGTCGCCCGGAAACGTCTGGCAGACGCACGCCATCTTTGGCGGGATCCCCTTTGCCGCCGGCGACCTGTTCGGCGCGCGGGCCACCCAAGGTGGCCTCGTGGAAGTCTATCAAAACGGCATGCTGATCGGCCGTGCCGACCTCAGCGCCGGCGATAATCCCTGGCCGTACTACGAGGAGACCGGCAGGATCGGCCTGTGGTTCGAATGGCCCGTCCTTACCACACCGGATGGGGCGAGCATTACCGACTTTGGTGGCGGCACGATGCCCTGGTAAGACGGATCACGGTTGGGGGCCGGCCAGAGAGCCGGTCCCCAACCCCGTCCAACTAGTTATGAGGAGACTAATGATGAAAGAGTCCACACACGAACTAAGCCGCCGGCGCTTCTTGAAGCTGGGTGGTGGGCTGGTGGGCCTTGGCGCCGCTGCGACGCTCCTGCCCCGGGCGATTCTGAAGCCCGAGAGTGTGGAGGCGGGGCTGCGGGCCCAGATCACCGAGCCCAACCTGCACTTTGCGGCGACCGACGGCTGGATCCATCTGCCCGGGGCCAACGCACCCTACCATCCAGACGACATGGCCCCTGATGGTTTGACGACCTACATCTTTGGCTTTCGCAACGTCACGGGCCTGACCCGCGACCAGGCCTTTGCCCAGAAGATGAAGGCCCAGCTCACGGCGCCCACCTGGTGGCTGGACCAGGGGCAGGACTTTACCCTGAAGCTGACCAACCTGGGCCTCCAGATTCGCCCCGACCTCATCGACGCCCACACGCTGCACTTTCACGGCTTTCGCAACGCCATTCCCATCTTTGACGGCGAGCCGCACTCGTCGGTGGGCGTGCCCATCGCCCGCGACCTGACCTACTTCTACCGGCCGCACCACCCCGGCACGTACCTCTACCACTGCCACTTTGAGGAGACGGAGCACGTGCACATGGGCATGGTCGGCGTCGTCTTTGTCCGGCCCGAGCTGAACCAGACGGCGGGAGGCAAGTTCGCCTACAACGACGTGACTACCGAGTACGACCGCGAATTTGTCCTCAACATGAACGAGGTCTGGTCGCTGGCCCACTGGTGCGACTCGCACGTGCAGTTGCCCGAGTGGAGCGACTATCAGCCCGACCTGTGGCTGATCAACGGCCGCGCCTACCCGGACACCATCGCTCCCGCCGGGGGCGGCACGGACCCGGTGACCGGCGATCTGATCCCACCGCCCGGGCGATCCGACTTGCAGTACCAGCCCATCTCGTCGCTCATCCGCTGCAACTCGGGCGACAGGGTGCTGCTGCGCTTTGTCAACCTGGGTTTCACCGAGCACGCCATGCGCCTGTCGGGCATCCCCATGCGCGTGGTGGGTAAAGACGCCACGCCCCTGCAAGGCCGTGGCGGCAACGATCTTAGCTACATGACCGACACGGTGCACATCAGCCCCGGCGAGAGCCTGGATGCCATCTTTGTCGCGCCCGACGTGTCGAGCGAGACGCGTCTGCTCTTGCACGATCGCCGTTACAAGTACACCAGCAATCCGGGCATGAGTGGCTACGGAGGGCAGATCACAGAAGTGCACATCTTGCCCACCAGCCAGCCGCTACCGGAACAGACCGAGCCCAACACGTAGGCGGGCCGGAAAAATGCAGAGTGAGGTGAGAGCAATGAAACCCGCAAGGTTTGGCAAGATAGCTCGGCTGCTGTCCCTTCCCCTGGTGGTGATGTTGGTGCTGGGGGCAATGGGTGGTGGTGCGGGGAAGGTCGTGGCGGAACACGCTGCCATGCCGTCCCATGGCATGGTTTGCACCACCAATCCAACTGCCACCTTTACCCTGACGACGAAGGAAGGCACCATCAGCACCCCCGACGGCAACATCGTCTACATGTGGGGCTTTAGCGAAGGGGACAGCCCCTTCCAGCATCCTGGCCCGGTCCTGTGCGTCAACGAGGGCGACACGGTCACGGTTGTGCTCAACAACACCCTCGAACACGACGTGTCCATCATCTTTCCCGGGCAGGAGAACGTTCTGGCCGACGGGCTGCCCTCGCAGCCTGTCTTTGACGGCGGTGGCAACCTGATCTCCCTGGCGCCCGTGGCGGCGGCCAACGGCGGCAGCGTTACCTACCAGTTCATGGCCACCAGGCCCGGCACCTACCTGTACGAGAGTGGCACCGAGTCGGCCGTGCAGGTGAACATGGGCCTCTTTGGCGCCCTGATCGTGCGGCCCGCGCTCCATCCCGACTGGGCCTACAACGAGGTCGTGGAGGCCGGCGGCGAGACCTATACCACCGCCTTTACGCCGGACGAAGAGTTTGTCATGCTTCTGTCCGAGATCGATCCCATGCTGCACATGGCCGTCGAGCAGGGGCTGCCCTACAACATGAACAACTATCGCTCGCGCTACTGGATGATCAACGGCCGCAGCTTCCCCGATACCATCGCGCCCAACGGCGCCGAGTGGCTGCCCAACCAGCCTTACAGCTCGCTGGTGCACATCAATCCCTTCAACGATAGCGTCGCACCCGACGATCCTGCCTATCACCCGAGCCCGGCCCTCATCCGTTACCTGAGCGTGGGCACCGAGGACTACCCGCACCACCCCCACGGCAACCACGGCCGTCTCATCGCCCGCGATGGGAACGTCCTGATCTCCGGCGGCGAGGATCTCTCGTACGAGAAGTTCACGGTGGTCGTGGGCCCGGGCGAGACCGTCGACGAGCTGTTCGCCTGGTGGGACGTGGAGCAGTGGGACCCGGTGACGAATCCCATCCCGGTGACCATCCCGCAGCTCCAGAACCTGACCTTTGGCACGTTCTACAGCGGTAGCCCCTACCTGGGCAACCTGGACACGCTGCCCGTGGGCCACCAGGTGTTGAACGCCTGTGGGGAATACTATCACATCTCGCACAACCATGCCCTGCAGCAGATCACTGCCTGGGGTATCGTGCTCAGCGGCCATATCACCTTCACCCGCATCGACCCGCCGCTGCCCAACGATTGTCCGTGAGGTCCGCCATGAACGGCATAACGCTGCAAAGGACACGCCGGAAAACAGGCCGGTTTCATGCCGGACACGAGAGAATGGAGATCACGGCTATGAAAACAAGAATACTTTCGCTGCTAAAGGTGGGTGGCCTGCTCCTGCTGCTGGCGACGATGATGCTGGTCAGCTCGCCGGCCATGGCCGACCTGCCCGCCAGCACCTGTACCCTGGACGCCGGCACGAACACGCGCACCTGCGACCTGTGGGCCATGCCGGGCTCGATCCCGTTGCCCGATGGCACCTCCGCGACGATCTGGGGCTTTGCCGATGACGCGGCAGGGACGGCGCAGTTGCCCGGCCCGCCCATCGTGGCCAACCAGGGCGAGACCCTGCGGGTCATCCTGCACAACGAGCTTCCCGGCGAGACGGTATCGCTGGTCTTCCCCGGGCAGTCGGGGTTGCAGGACTACACGGCGGGCGTTGGCCAGGGAGCGACCCAGGAGTACCAGTTCGTGCTGGACAACCCGGGCACCTTCCTGTACGAGGCCGGACCCACGCCGAACGGCGGCCGGCAGGTGGCCATGGGGCTCTTTGGCGGCCTGGTGGTGCGGCCGGCATCGGCTCCCGGCCAGGCCTACGCCGACCCCGCCACGGCGTTCGCCTACGAGGAGCTTTTGGTGTTAAGCGAGATCGATCCGGCGCTGAACAACAGCCCGGACCCCAACAGCTTTGAGCTGTACTCCTTTGAGCCGCGCTACTGGCTTATCAACGGGCTCGCCTACCCGCAGACGACCATGATCGGTGCCGAGGCAGGCGCGACGGTTCTGCTGCGCTACATCAATGCCGGACTGGAAACCCACGGCATGAGCGTCCTGGGGCTGCGGCAGCAGATCGTGGCCTCTGATGGCAAGCCCATCCACTCCTATGGCGTGGTGGCCGAAAAGATCGTGAGCGGCGAGACCATGGACGCCCTGCTCACCATCCCGGCGGTCACCGTGCAGGGGACCCAGTTTGCGGTCTATGATGCCAGCTTGATGATGCACAACGCGTCGCAACGCCTCACCGACGGCCGGCTTGCCTTTGGCGGCCTGCTGACCTTTGTCGATACCATCACCGGCACAGCCGGCACCCTGGCCGGCCCGGTGGTAACCGACGTGCAGGTCTCCCCCAACCCCACGACGGGGGCGGATGGCGTGACCCTGAGCGCTGATCTGACCTCGGACGCGGGCCTCACCGCCGTCGAATACTTTACCGGCTCGGTGGGTGTTCCGGGCACGGGCGTGGCCATGAGCTTTAGCGGGGGCGGGCCGGCCTACGCGGCCACGGCCAGCATCCCGGCCGGCGAGTTGGCCACCTGGCAGAGCGGCCTCGTGACGCTTTACGTACGCGGCCAGGATGCCAACGGCTGGGGCCTGGTTGGCTCGGTCGTGCTCAACCTGGACAAAACGGGGCCTGAGAGCAATGCCCTGAGCCTGTGGCCGGAGCCGAGCAATGGCTCGCGTCCGGTGCTGCTGCGGGCGACGGGTGACGACCACTCCAACGGCGCCAACCCGGTGGTGGCCGGCCAGTTCAGCATGGACGGCGGAGTGGCACAGCCCATGCAGTTGGCCCGCACCGACAACCCGGTGACGGCCATGACGGCAACCCTGGCGCTGGAAACGGTGCAGGCGCTGCCGCAGGGCTTGCACCCCATCAGCGTCACGAGCCAGGACGCCCTGGGGAACTGGGGCGCGCCGGGGGTCATCACCCTGACCATGGACACGACCGGACCGGACGTGTCGGCGCTGACCCTGGCGCCGAGCACGCTGGATCTATCCGGGGCGCCGCCCGTGGTCAACGTCCGCCTGGAGGCCATGCTGGACGACCCGGTATCGGCCGGGGCGCAGTCCATACTGGCCAACGCCGAGGGATTCGTCGAGACAGTGGGCCCCAACGGCACTGGCTTTGACCTGTTCGCGTCGGACGCAATGTTTGACGAGAGCAGCGAGGCCATCTACTTTGACATCCCAGTCTCCGCCTTCCTGCTGTTGAGCCAGGGCCCGCACCCGGTGTTTGTCCACGGCCTGGACGCCGCCGGCAACTGGGGCCCCTTGGCCACGGCCGAGATCTATATCGAGCGTGGGGCGACCGACACCGCCGGGCCGGTGCTCTCTTCGGCCGTAGCTGTGCCGAACCCGACCGCCGGCGCGACCCTGGTGACCTTGACGGTCCAGGCGGCCGACCCGGACCTGCTCAGCAACGTCGCGGGCGGGCAGTGGAGCGCCAGCCCCGGCTACGTCGGGACGTTCCAGGCAGCCGACGGCGCCTTTGACTCGCCTGTCGAGGCTCTGACGGCCCAGATCGACGTCACCGGCTGGCGCAACGGCACCCACCGGATCAGCCTGGTGGCCTACGACTCCCAGGCCAACTTTGGGGCCCCCGTCGAGGTCGCCCTCAGCATCCAGGGCAACAACGCCGTGCAGATCATGGCCGACGACTTCGAGAGCGGCAACCTGGACGCCTGGAGCAACGTGGTGGGCGACGTGACCGTGGTACCCGAGGCCGGGCTCGGAGCAGACCGGGCAGGCCTGGGAATGCGGGCAGGCATCGACGGCGGCGCGCCAGCGTACGCGAGCCACGCCATGCCGTTGGGCGAGGCGGCGTACCGCGCCCGCTTCCTGTACGATCCCAACAGCGCCAACCTGGGCGCCACCGAGCATGACATCCTGGCCGGGCTGTATGCCGACAAGGCGATCATGGGCATCCAGGTTGAGGCGAGCGGAGATGGCGGCTACGAGGTTCGCGGCTGGGCGTTGTCCAATGGCGTGCCCATCTATACCGGGTGGCACGGCATCAGCGACGAACCCCACGCCCTGGGCATCCACTGGCAGTCGGCCAGCCAGGCGAGTCTCTCGCTCATCGTAGACGGCCAGGTGGTCGAGACCCTTGACTACCTGGACACCGCGGCCTACACGGTGCACGAGATCTGGCTGGGGCCCTCGGGTGACATCGACCCGGCGGCATCGGGCGCCCAGTACTTTGACGAGTACGACGCCCGCCGCGCGATGGCGATCTTCTTGCCCCTCGTGTCGCGGGGGCAGTAACCGGCAATGCAGGCCGGGGCCCGGCGGCAAGCGCCGGGCCCCGGCCCACGTCCGGAGCGGGCCCAACCCGCACGATCACGGACGTAAAAGGCAATCAGGGGGTGACCATGTTAAATCGAGAAGTTCTCACTGTCAATAGCCGGCGGGGGCCGATTATCATCAATGCGCGGCACCTGTTGCTGACCCTGGGCCTCGTAGCGCTCGTGGGCGCGGCCCTGGTGGGCTGGAGCCTGAGGGCCAGCAATGCGAGGGAGTGGATCCCGGGAACCATGCCCAACAGCCCCGAGATGGAAGAAAAGTTTGGCGTCCGGTTTTCCTTCCTGGCCGTGACCGCCGATGGCGGCATGGTCGAGTTGCGCTACCGCGTGGTCGACGAGGGAAAGGCAGCCAACTTTGGCCACTTTACCGAGACGGCGCCCATGCTCATCTCCGAGGATACGGGCAAGATCGTGGACGTCACCATCATGGGCCTGCACAACCACCGCGTCGAGCCGGGCCGCACCTACTATGTTCTCTATCGCAACACCGATAACGCCATTCAATCGGGCCGGCCGGCGACCATCGCCGTCGGCGACCTGAAGCTGGAGCACGCAGTTCCCTGGTAGGGAGGCTGAAAGGAGAAAAACATGAAAGTCGCGTCTTTTGCAATCATGGTTCTGGCGGTCTTGATCGGCGTCGTTCCCATGTTCACCGACTGCGAATCGGCCGGACGGATGCTTACGCTGGAGGATGGACGGCAGGTGTCGATGAAGTGCCACTGGACGGCGCGAGCGGAGCTGGGCCTTGCCCTGCCGCTGCTCGCCGTGGGCGCCATGATGCCCTTCTCGAAGAACAGGGGGTCGCGGCGCATGTTGGGCATCGCGGGCGCGGCCCTGGGGATCGCGACCATCCTGCTGCCCACGGAGCTCATCGGGGTGTGCATGAACCCCTCCATGCCGTGCGTGTCGACCATGAAGCCGGCGCTCCTGCTCATGGGCGCGCTGGTGATGGCCATTGGCCTCGTAACCGTCGCATTCTCGTGGGGCCGGGAGCCTGACCAGCTGTGACGCTCTGGCGGTTGGTGCTGCGCAACGTCCTGGGCAGCCTGTTTCGAAGCGGTGCCATCGTCGCCTGCGCTGCCCTGGTCGCCGGCCTGAGCCTGTCGGCCACGCTGGTGGTGCGCGAGGCGGAGGGCGGGCTGCGGCGGAACCTGAGCCGCATGGGCGCGGACATCCAGGTCATCCCCTGGGGGACCATGGCGCCCGAGTTCGACGGGGCGCACCTGGTGGGGATGATGACCCAGCGCTGGATGCCCCGCGCCTACCTGGAACGCATCGCCCTGGTCGAGGGGGTGGAAGCGGTTACGCCGCAGCTCTTTATCTCGACCCTGAACCCTCCCGGCCCCGCCGGTGCGGGGGGGAGGGTTGCCTCCGACTCTTACGGCGCCGTGGGGGTAGGGAGCAGCTACGACCCTGCCGCGGCGGAGGCGAGTGGGGTGACCTACCTGGTGGCCTACGATCCGGCCACCGATTTCGTGCTCAGGCCCTGGCTGGAGCACGATCCGCTGGGGACGCTGCGCATGGGGGAGGCTGTGGCCGGGGTGGACGTGCTCGACGACGGGGACGATGCCAGGCTCCAGGCCTACGGCTATCCCCTGAAGCTGGTACGCAAGCTGCAAGAGACGGGCAGCGACGTCGATCGGACGCTGTTCGTGAGCTTTGATACGGCCGGGGCCATCCTGGACGAGGTGCAAAGGCAGCCGGAGCCGGCCTTTGAGCTGGCGCCGGAGAGCATCTCGTCAGCCATGGTGAAGGTGCGCCTGGGGAGCGATCCCCACGACGTGGCGGTGCGCATCCTGGAGCAGGTGCCGGGGGTGGTGCCCCTGGAGAGCACGGGCTTTTTCCAGACGCAGCGCTCGCAGATGGTGGGCCTGCTGCGGACGGTCCTCGTCCTGGCGGCCGTCACGTGGCTGATGTCCATGGCCTTTGTCGGCCTGGTGTTCACGCTGGCCGCCAACGAGCGCCGCCGAGAGATGGGCACGCTGCGGGCACTGGGCGCCACCAGCGGCACGATCCTGCGCACGCTGCTCCTGGAAGGGGTAACGCTGGCCGTGACGGGGGGCCTGGTGGGCCTGGGCCTGGCGGTGGCAGTTGTGGGGTTGATGGGGCCCGAGATTGCCCGGAGGACGGGTATTCTGGTCGCGCTGCCCCCACCGTTGATCCTTGCAGGGCTGGCGGCCGCCGGCCTGGCGCTGGCCGTGGTGAGCGTCACCGTGGCGGCATGGCTGCCCGCCCGCAAGCTGAGCAGGGAGGAGCCGGCACTATCCATGCGCGAGTAGAACCTCGCGAAGGGGTAGAGTGCCCGGAGTTGGGAGCAGAACGAATCACGGGGTGAAACCAATGAACCAGTTACGGCTTGCCCTGCGCAATGTGTCGGGCAGTTCTTTTCGAAGCTGGATGGTGTTCTTTTGCGCCGCCCTGATGGCCGGGTTTGTCATCGTGGCGACGGTGGTCATCGGCGGTGCCGACGACAGCCTGCGCCTGGCGCTCGAGCGCCTGGGGGCGGATATCATCGTCATCCCCGAGGGGAACGAGCAGCGGCTGGAGAGCGCGCTGCTCATGGGCGTGCCGCTGCATTTCTGGATGCCGGATACGACGGTGGAAAAGGTGGCGGCCGTGCCTGGCGTGGCCGCGGCCTCGCCGCAGCTCTACCTGTCGACGCTGCGCGGGGCGACCTGTTGTTCGGTGCCCGAGATGTTTCTCATCGCCTACGATCCGGCCACCGATTTTACCTTGCGGCCCTGGCTGGAAAAGCACGTGGAAGACGGCCTGGAGGTAGGTGAGGCCGTGGGCGGCAGCCTGGTGTTCGTGCCCGAGCAGGACGGAGAGCTGCTGGTCTACGGCTACGGCCTGGAGCTGGCGGGCAGCCTGGACCCGACGGGCACCGGCCTGGATCAGAGCATGTTCTTTACCATGGACACTGCCTTCGAGATCCAGCGGCTGTCGGCCGTGCAGGCGGTCAAGGCCCTGGACATCCCGCCGCGGACGGTGTCGTCGGTGCTGGTCAAGGTGGGGCTAAACGAGGACCCCCAGGCGGTGGCGCAAGCCATCTCGGCGGCCATTCCGGGGGTGTCGCCCATCGTAACGAACAGTCTCTTTCGCGGCCAGCGGGAGCAGATCGTGAGCCTGCTGAACAGCGTGGTATTGCTGCTGGCCATCACGTGGGTGCTGTCCATGGCCCTCATCGCCGTGGTGTTCTCGCTGGCGGTGAATGAGCGGCGGCGGCAGATCGGCGTCATGCGGGCGCTGGGGGCACGGCGGCAGGTCGTGTTGCGGTCGCTGTTGCTGGAGGCGGTGCTGCTGGCCCTGGCCGGCGGCCTGGCGGGCGTCGCCGTGGCCGGCCTGGCCATCTATCTCTTCAGGCCGCTGATCATCGGCCTGTTGGGCACGCCGTTCCTGTTCCCGGCCCTGCCGGGGCTCTTGACACTGGGGCTGGGCGCGCTGGCCCTGGCGTTGGTGGGCGTCGTCCTGGCGGCGCTGGTGCCGGCGTTGCGCATCAGCTTCCAGGATCCGGCCATCTCGATGAGGGAATAAGCGATGATATCGGTGCAGAACGTAAGCAAGATATATGTAACCAAGTCACTTACCGTTCCGGCGGTGCACAACGTGAGCCTGGAGGTAGACCCGGGCGAATTTGTGGTCATCACCGGGCGCTCCGGCTCGGGCAAGACGACGTTGCTGAGCCTGGTGGCGGGATTGACACGGCCCACTTCGGGGCAGGTATTGCTGGACGACGTGGCCGTGTGGAGCCTTCCCGACAAGGAGCAGTCGCTGCTGCGCAACGAGAAAATCGGCTTTGTCTTCCAGTTCCCGAGCCTGTTGCCGGCGCTCACCGCGCTGGAGAACGTCATGCTCCCCGCCATGTTTGGCGGCAAGCGCAACGGCCACGTCCAGGAGCGGGCCGGGCACCTGCTGGAACAGGTTGGCCTGGCCGACAAGCTGCGCTCCTATCCACGGCAGCTCTCGGGCGGCCAGCAGCAGCGCGTGGTCATTGCCCGGGCGCTGATGAACGAGCCGGAGCTGCTCCTGGCCGACGAGCCGACCAGCGACCTGGACGAGATGACCGAGCGCGAGATCATGTCGCTGTTTCGCGACATCCACCAGCGGACGGGGGTGACGGTCCTGTTGGTTACCCACTCGGCCGAGCTGGGGCAGTATGGGACGCGCTCGATCCAGATGGCCGGAGGAGAGATCGTGAAATAACAGCCTGTGGACCGGGGCCTGGATGGCCCAACACTTCGAGCCTGAGCAATGTGCTGTGCGCTCAGGCGGGCTATCCCTTCCAGTTGTACCTGCCGGTGGTGGTGCGCAACCAGGACCGGAAAGGATAAGGGACAGAACCCCCTTCCCGCCAGGCGGGGAGGGGTTTTTTCGTGGTCGGGGGCAAAGGCCGTCAGCGGATGCTAAACAGGACGCGGGCCAGGGTGGAAGGATGCAGGAGCATGTTGGCATAGCTGGCGTTGGCCATGGGGCAGGCGCACTCGCCGGCGGCAATGCTGCGCCTCATGCGCCCCAGGTCGCCGGCCTGCTCGAACCAGATGGGCCGCAGGTCGTAGCCGGTTTCGCGTAGGTTGCCGGCGGGCTCGGCGCGAACGCAGCAGGTCCACACGTCGCCGTTGGGGGCGATGTGGCCGCTGGCCCAGCCGGCCTGGCAGGGGATGACCTGCCGCCCTTCTTCCAGGACACGACGGGCGAGCTGGTAATACCGGCCGCGGAAGGCCTGGGTGAAGCGGGCCAGCCCCTTTGCCGGCGCCGCTCTGGCCCGCGCCGACAAATAGTCGGCGATGACCCCATACTGCTCGGGTCGGGGCGTGATGTCCCAGCCGACGGTGCCCAGCTCCACGCGCTCCTCGGCCACCTCGGTGATGTATGAATCGGGATCGAGAAAGGCCAGTCCCTCGACGATGCCGGGGATGCGCTCGGCGTTAAAGCGCGAGACGACAGTGTGGACACTGAGGACAAGGTTGGCGTGGCGGGCCTGGAGCTCTTTCAGGCCCCGCCACGTGTCCATAGCGCGCTGCCAGTTGCCGGGTACGCCGCGAATCTCGTCGTGCTCGTCGCCCACGCCGTCCAGGGAGAGGTTCAGGCCCACCTGGGAGTGGGGCGCGGACGCGCAGATGTTCTCGACGCCGTCCAGGATGCGCCGCGTGAGGAGACCGTTGGTGGGGATGGTGATGACGGCGGGCCGGCACAGCTCGGCGGCGGCGATGACCAACTCCGGAAGGTCGGACCGGAGAAACGGCTCGCCGCCGGTAAAGGTCAGGTAGAAGGGCGCCCGGCCCAGGCGAGCAAAGACCCGGCGCCACTCCTCCAGGCTCAGCTCCTCGCTCTCCCGGCGCCACACCCCGCACGTCTTGCAGCGGCTGTTGCAGCGATAGCTAACGCTGATTACCAGGCTGAAAGGCAAAAGCCTGGGCCGGCCCAGGTGGTAAAAGCTCCAATAGAACGGGAGCCTACCCAGCAGTTCTAACATACGCCTACGCGCTCCTCCGGTTTGCCCCGCTGCCCAAGCCGGCGGCATAGATACCCGCGGCACGCGGCGTATTATACCAGGGGTGGGCCGCCCTGTCAATCGGACTGCTGTGGTCTACTACGACTGCTCCTCGTCCGGGTTGTGGGTGGTGTGTGGCCTGAGCAGGTCCTCTCCCTCCTCGGGCACGCGCGCGTGGCGGGCTTGCGCTTCAATGTTCACCGCCTCGGTGTGCAGGCCCGCCTCGGCCTGGGTGGACACGGTCGGCGGTTCTTCCACGGGGCGGCGCGGTCGCCCGGCCTCCTGCTGAAGGCCAGCCGCCTGTTGGATCTCTACCGGGATCCGGTCGCGCAAGATCAGCTCCCGCGTTTCTCCCGGCATCTCGATGCCGGCGGATTCGTAGGCGCCCTTGACCAGGCGGATGATGGACGACTTGACCTTTTGCCAGCTAAATTCGGCGCCGTCTATCCAGAAGTAGATGCGCAGGTTGACCGTGGTGCTGCCAAGACTTTCCACCAGGACGAGCGGCTCCGGCTCGGGCAGGACCGCCGGGTGCTCCTCCAGGATCCGCAGCGCGATTTCCTGGGCCCTGGCGATGCTGTCCTCGTAGCCAATGCCCACGGCAAAGTCCGCCCGGCGATTGGGGTTGCTGGTATAGTTGTTGATCTTGCTCTTGTACACCGTGGAGTTGGGGATCTGTACGTGGTTGCCCTCCAGGGTCATGAGGATCGTCGCGCGGGTCGTCAGCCTCTGCACAAAGCCCATGGTCCCGTCAATGTCCACCAGATCTCCGGACTCGAAGGGCGTCTGCACGCTGAGAAAGATGCTCGCCAAAAAGTTCTCCGTGATGTCCTGGAAAGCAATGCCGAGGATGATGCCCAGCAGCCCGGTGCCACCCAGGACCGTCAGGGCGATGCTGGTGAGCCCTGCGACCTGGAAGATGATAAACAGGCCGACCAACAGCACCAACCCGCCAACCGCCCGCGTGCCGACAGAGATCAAGAGGGGGTTCCATTGCCGCCGGCGCAACGACCTGCGGGTGACCGAGCCTGCGATGCGGGCGGTCAGCAAGGAAAACAGCAGGACCACGGCGCCAAAGATGATAATCGGAACTGAACTGACCACGGAGCGTGCCTGGGCGCGCAGCCCGCTCATCACGGGCCGAAAGTCCCAGATGGAAGGCTGCACCACCTCCATTTGGTTGACCACTGCCGTGACGTCGCCCGTTCTGCGGGCCAGGTCTCCGGCCCACGTCTTGTACTCGACGTCTTTGGCCTGCCCGCGAATAAAGACAACCCCTTCCCGCACCTCCACGCTGGGGGCGACGAACCAGCCCGTGGCTTCCAGGATCCCCTGCAGCCTGGCCCGGATCTCTTCGTCGCGGGCCTCGGGCCGCACCTGCACGCTATCCGGCGCCTCGACCGGCATGTCTTCCGGCGTGGGCGTCGGCAGTTGGAGGTTTTGAGCCAGCACTCGTGCCGGAGCCGCGGCCTGGCAGGCCACCAGGATCAGCAACAGAAGCGTACTGAATAGGAAGGCCTGCTCTCCCCGCCGGGCACGGGCCATAGGTTTCCCCGAGGATTGCTCCATTCGCTACTCCTGTCTGGCTTCTAGTCTGCTCGATTTCCTGGCTTGGATATTGACGCTGCGAAGCCGTTCGGCGGTGATTGCCTGCCACCAGTATAGCACGCCGTCGAGCGGCGTGTCAAATCGGCCGGGCCCGTACCCTGGCGGTCGTCGCTTGGCGCTCCTGGCCGGGGCATGGTATAATATCGGCATCAAGAGTGCTCTGGAGGCTGGCCGGGAGGGTGATGAATGGCAGCTATGCCCGGGGGCGAGGCATGAACAAGGCCGCGCTCTTCCTGCTCGTGTTGCTGCTGGCCGTGAGTGGCTGTGCCCGCAAACAGGATCCCACGCCGGCGAGCGGCGAGGTTCGCCCCCCTCCCGGGAGCACGCCCGTCGCTGCCCGGGTCGAGCCCACGAATGCCCCGGTTTCGGAAGCGGGCCCGGGGCTGCTGCCCCTCGAGGCGCCGCCCTCGGAGCTCAGCGACGCCGGCGCCCAGCCATCGCCTGCCCCCCAGGTGTACACGGTGGTCGCGGGCGACACGCTGAGTGAAATCGCCCGGCGCTTTGGCTGCAACCTCCAGTCCCTCGTCGATGCCAACCAGCTCGCCGATCCCAATACCCTGCGGGTGGGGCAACAACTGCGCATCCCTGCCCTGGAGGTCGTTTCCGCGCCCTCGACCCGCCTGTTGCCCAACAGCGAGTTCGTCTACGGCCCGGCCTATGTCGATTTCGATACGGAGGCCTTTGTCCAGAAGCAGGGAGGCTACCTGGCCGAGTATTCGGAGTGGCTCGGGGGCGAGCTGCTGAGCGGGGCCGAGGTCGTGGACCTGGTGGCCCACCACTACAGCGTTGGCCCGCGCCTGCTCCTGGCCATCATGGAGCTGCGCAGCAACTGGGTGACCGGCTCTGCCGGGCAGGTGTCGTCGCTGCCCCTGGGCTACAACGGCGGCGGCTGGGACCTCCTCAGCCGGCAGCTAGCCTGGGCCGCCGACGAACTGAATCGCGGCTACTATGACTGGCGCGGGCGAGGCATCGCGCCCCTCTCCTGGCCCGACGGAACCGTCAGCCATTATCCGCCGGATCTCAACGCCGCGACGGCCGGGTTGTATTATTTCTTCTCGCTGGACAGCGACAGGCGAGGGTGGGAAGTCCTGGTGGGCGATGGGCCGGGCAGCTTCCTGGAGGCATACCGGCAGCTCTTTGGCGATCCGGCGCGTTACGCCGTGGAGCCGCTCATCCCCGCCGACACCGCCATCCCGGAGCTGGTGCTGCCCTGGGCCCGGGGAGAGGACTGGTTCTACACCGGCGGGCCCCATGGCGCCTGGAGCGAAGGCAGCGCCTGGGCCGCGGTGGATTTTGTGCCCGACGAGGGCTTCCTGGGCTGCCAGGCGGCCACGTCCTGGGCCAGGGCCGCCGCCGGTGGCCTGGTGGTCTATAGCGGCACGGGCGAGGTGAGCCTCGACCTGGACGGCGACGGCTACGAGCAGACCGGCTGGGTGCTCTTTTACCTGCACCTCGCCACGGATGGCCGGGTGACCGAGGGCACGTACCTGAAGCAGGGCGATCCCGTCGGGCATCCCTCGTGCGAGGGCGGCTTTGCCGAGTCGACGCACCTGCACTTTGCCCGCAAGTACAACGGCGAGTGGATTGCCGCCGACGGGCCGCTGCCCCTGGTCCTCTCGGGCTGGCAGTTCTTCTCCGACGGCAAGGAATACGACGGCACCGCGGTGCGCGGCGGCGAGGAGCGCGTCGCGGCCGAAGCCCGCGACCACTCGCTCAACGGCCTCCGGACCGACCGCTAGACCCGCCCGGGCATGCCTCTTCACATCACCAGCTTGCGGAATCCCAGGATCAAGGCCCTGCGCGCCCTTCGCCTGCGCAAGGTCCGCCAACAGGAGCGCCGTTTCCTCGTGGAGGGCATCCGCATCGTGGAGGAGGCCTTTGACCTGGGGGCGCCGGTGGAGACCCTGGTCTATGCCCCTGACCTGCTCGTGAGCGCCCGGGCTCGGGAGCTGGTGGAGCGGGCCGCCGGCGTGGAGCGGCTGGAGGTATCGGCCGAGGTCCTCAACAGCCTGTCCGACCGCGAGCAGTCGCAGGGGCTCGCCGCCGTGGTGCGCATCGAGGATCGTCCCCTATCCAGCATCCCGGGGGGCGAGAGCCTGTTGGCGGTGGTGGCCTACCAGCTCCAGGACCCGGGGAATCTGGGCTCCATCGTGCGCACGGCCGATGCGGCCGGTGCCTCGGGCGTGGTCGTCGTGGCGCCCTCGGCCGACCTATACGATCCCCAGGCCGTGCGGGCTACCATGGGCTCGCTCTTTGCCCTGCCCATCGTCTGGCTGGACGATCCGGAGGCGCTGCTGTCCTGGTTTCAGGATCTGAGGGGGGAGGGGCTGCCGCTCCTGGTCGTCGCCTCATCGGCCCACGGCCGCGACACGCATTATGATGTGGGGTATTGCCGGCCCCTGGTGCTCCTCGCCGGCAGCGAGCGTTATGGCTTGCCGGCAGCCGTGCGAGAGGCGGCCGACGTCGACGTGCGCTTGCCCATGGCCGGGCGGGCCACGTCGCTCAACGTTTCGGCCGCCACGGCCGCCCTGCTTTACGAGATCCTTCGCCAACGGTTGTCTTGTCCTCCGCTGTCCGGCTCTGCTTCGTAGGAGCCTTCAGCCCTGGCTCTTCTTGCGGCGGGGGCTCCAGCGGCAGCCAGACGACAAAGGTGCTGCCCGCGCCCACCTTGCTTTGCACCTCGATGCGGCCGCCGTGGGCCTGCACGATCCCCAGGCTGACCGACAGGCCGAGCCCCGTCCCTTCGTCCACGGCCCGGGTCGTGAAAAAGGGCTCAAAGACGCGCGTCAGGTTCTCTGCCGGAATCCCCTCCCCGGTGTCGATGAAGGACGCTGCCACGCCCTCGCCACAGAGCTCGCTGCGCACGGTCAGCGTACCTCCATGGGGCATGGCCTGGAGGGCATTGATGCACAGGTTGAGAAAGACCTGCTTCATCCGGCTGGCGTCCATCGCCGGGCAGGGCAGGTTGGGCTCGTACTGCTCCAGGATGATGATGCCCTTGTTCTCCAGGCGCTGGCGAAGAAGAAGCAGCGACTGCTGGAGCAGAGCGTTGAGGTCGACCCGGTCGATGATATAGTCGTGCGGCTCCGCAAAGTCGAGCAAGCTCCGGACAATGTCTCGGGCCTTGGCCGCCTGGCGGCAGATGGCCTCCAACCTGCGTCGCGCCCGGGCATCGGAAGGAGTTTGTTCCAGGAGCATTTCGGTGTAGCCCAGGATCGAAGTCAGGGGAGTGTTCAGCTCATGGGCCACACCAGCGGCCAGATCGCCCACGGCCGCCATCTTGGCCGTCTGCACGAGCTGGGTCTGCGCCTGGCTCAACTCGCGCAGGCGCTCCTGCAGGTTCTCGTAAAGTTGAGCATTCTCAAGGGCAATGGCTGCCGACGACGCCAGCGACTCGACCATGGGCACGGCGCCCGTTCCCAGGCGGCCCGGCCGCGAATCCAGCGCCTGGATGACACCGACCATCTTGCCCTTGATGCGAAGCGGCACGCTCAGGATGGAGCGCATCTGGATGCCTGTCTCCTCGTCTACCCCAGGATAGTGGCGGGGATCGCACTGTGTATCGGTCACGAGGAGGCTCTTGCCGTTCTGGGCCACCGAGCCCGCCAGGCCCTGGCCCGGGCTCAACCGCCAGCCGCGCACCTTGGCTGCGTGGGCGCCGGCGGCGCGGCGGCAGACGAGATCTCTGCTGTCCTCGTCCAGCAGCCACACGGAACAGGCCTGCACGTTCAGCAGCTCGCGGATCTGTCTGACGACCGTGACGAGCACCTGGTCGAGGTCGAGGGAGGCATTGAGGGCCTGGCCCGCGGCGTTCAGGCGCTCCAGGTCCATGTTGCGCCGCTGAAAGGCGTCTTCGGCCCGCTTTTTGCGGAGCGACACGGCGGCCAGGTGCGCAAACAACTTGAGGACGTCATCAGGCGGGATCTGGACACCCCGCGGCATGACCAGGACGGACGAACCCAGCAGCTCTCCACCGTGGCAGAAGGCCAGTCCGGCAAAATAGTCGATCCCGAAGGCTTGCTGCACCGCGGCACTCACGGGCCCGGGTATGGCGCCAAAGGTGGTCGCCGTAAGAGTTTTCTCAAAGCGCAACACGGTGTCGAGCATTTCCTGATACAGCTCGCGGCTCACGCGAAAGCGCATGCCCAGCGGCTTGCGGCGGAGCAGCGAGGCCAGACGGGTGAGGTATGGCCGGGCAGGGACAACCGTCGTCAGGACCAGATCCTGGCTATCCTGGTCGTACAGCGAGATGCTGACGGCCATGGCGCCCGTCAGGCCGCGCAGGCTTTCGGCGATGAGCGACAGCAGGTCGGCCTCCGGCGGAGCGGCGGCCAGATCGATGGCCAGGCGGCTGACCGCTGCCAGGCTCTGGGCCTGTCGCTCGTTCTGCGCCTCGGTACTGGATCTCGAGGCTTCCGCCGCCTGAAAGCCAGTGAGCTGTGATCGGAGTTCGTCTAGTTCGCGCAGCAACGAGTCGCGGCTGCGCACTTCTGAGGTCATGATGTCCGTCTCCATATCAGAGGACGTCAGCCGGGCAAACGCGGGAAGAACGGAACCGGCCACCAGTATACACCATGTTGCCGCAGAAGGCAAACCACGACCTTTGCCGATCGTGTAGTTTTGTGCAATTGGAGAGTGCGGGGTTGTGTGCGGGGAACGGAACTGGCCCCCCTGCCGCCATCGGCGGCAGGGGGGCTTTGCCACCTACATTTCCTTGCGGTAGGTGGTCATGCGCTTGACCACCTGGAACCCCATGCTCTTGTAGAGCTGCAGGGCGCCGTTGGGATTCTGAGCGTCGACGCCCAGGGCCGCCTCGGTCATGCCCAGGTCCTTGAGCAGGCGAAAGCTGCGGGCGATGAGGGCCTTGGCCAGGCCCTGGCGGCGCCAGGGGCGGCGCACGCTGATGCCCTCGGTGTAGCCCCGCAGCCGGCCGTACTCCTTGTTCTGCGCGTGGTCGATAAAGTTCTGCACCATGCCGGCCACCTCGTCGCCGTCCCAGGCCACCTGCCACAGCTCGGGCATAAAGGTCGGTGCTTCCCGCCAGCTTTCCAGCTCTTGCTCCCACTCGTGTTCACTGAAGCCCCAGTGGTCGCGAAAGGCCTCCTTGGCCGCATCCCAGATCTGGGGGATCTGCTCGGGCTGCACCGGCCGAACTTCCAGGCCGGGGGGCAGGGGCAGATCCGGGATGTTCTCCAGGTCCGGGCGCACCATCTCAAAACCGTAGCGGACCCCCTCGTAGCCTTCCTCGCCGAGGAGCCGTTCCCAGTGGACCTCGCCGTCTTCGGCCCAGGCGTCCAGGAAGCGGGGCCCGTCGTCGGGATGCTCCGCGGCGATCTGGCGCAGGCGCTCTTCGTTGCGGTGCAGCATGGCCCGCCGGATGCCTTTGCCCCGCCACTCGGGCAGGAGGAAGACAAAGTGCGGGTAGCGCCGCAGGCCGCTGGCTTCCTGATCCCAGAAGACCCGCCCGTAGCCCACGACCTGCCCCTTGACCTCGGCAAAGATCATATCGCGGTAGGGATCGCAGTTGTACAGGTGGCGGTAATTGCGGGCGATGTCTTCGAGGGTGTCGGTGCGCTCCACCCCGTCGGCTTCCTTGGACCCCTCGATGACAGCCAGCATCGACGGGTAGTCCACCTCGCCGCGGAATCCGCGAAAGACCAGGCCGGGCACCGACGGCGTGGCCGTCGGGGGACGCCCCGTCTCGGCGTCCCGGGTCACCGAATTCGTAATTCTTGTCTGTTCTCGTACCAACATCTCGGTTGCCTCTTTCGTTGCGTTCAGGACTCTTGCAGAGCCAGTTCCATTTCCAACCGCGATTGGTCGGCGGCCGCGTCCTCCGGGTCGATCTCGGCCACGTGACGGCGCCACAGATCTCTGGCGATGGCCTCCGGATCGCAGTCCACGCCCTGGGCCGCAAAGTACTCGCACGTGCGCAAGATGTCACGCTCCAGGATCATGCGGGCCCTGGGATTGCTGTGCAGGTTGACCACCTGCGGAAAGTCGATGATGGTGATTGCGCCCTCCCAGTAGAGCACGTTGTAGGCCGAGAGGTCGCCGTGGATCAGGTCGTGATGCAGCATGTGATCCACGTTGCGCAACACCTCGCGGAACAGCTCCTGCGCCTCCTCGGCCTCCAGCTCCACGCTGTTCAGCGTCGGTGCGGCCATGGCCCGGTCGCCGTGGTAGCTCATCAGGATGGCATTGTCGCTGGCATGGATGGGCCGCGGCACGGCGGCGCCGGCCTCGTACAGCCGTTCCATGGCCGTGAACTCGTACAGCAGCCACGACGTGTGGGCGGCCTGCTGCCCAAAGGCCGACTTGCTGCGGATGGCGCGCTCGATATAGCCCGAGTCGCGGCCCGCCGGCTTGCCGCTGCCGACCAGGATCTCCCGGCCGTGGCGGTACATGGCGTCGTTGCGCAGGTTGCGGAACATGCGCGGCCGGTAGACCTTGGCCGCCACCAGCTCCAGGCCGGTGGCGGGATGCGCCTGGCAGAGATAGACGCTGGCTTCCTTGCCGCCCTTGATCGCCGACAGGACGTCGGTGATGAGCCCTTCGTTGTAAAAGGCGTGCAGCGACGACAGGAGCCAGCCGCTCTCGTAGCGCGACGGCGTGTACGTCGTCTCGAAGCCCAGCTCCACGTCCGACAGGTCATCCGTCAGCTCGGCCAGGATTTGCCCCTGGGCCTTTTTGGGTTTGTGGTTCCCCTTTCGCTTTCCGTTCCGTCCCGCGGGTAGGCCCGGGGTCGGGTCGTAAAGATCTTCGTATCGTTCGTATTTGTCCAGGTAAGAGTCGTCACTCGTCACCGTTGGAATCTCCTTCAAAATGGTCAAGTACCTGGCCCTCGCCGGGTGCTGCCCCGGGGGTCCGGGGCCGGGATGACGGTCAGGCTCGGTCCTCGCCGGCCTGCCTTCCCGGTCGGCGGCCCTGCCCGATGGGCGTGGCCCGGCGACAGGCGATCCGTATTTCGCTCGATGTTTTTGCCCACGTCTGACACATCGCTTTCCTCTATCTCAACCATCAAGGAAACCCTCCTTTCTGTGGCACAGGCTGGTGCCTCGTCGTCGTTGTTCAGTCTCGTTTAGCCGGCTAGGTTGCCGTTGTGCAGTGCGCGGCGATAGACCGCCGTGGTCTTGCGGACCTGGAAGCCCATCTGCTCGTAGATGCGCACCGCGCCTGTCAGGTTCTCGGCGTCGGCGCCCAGGTGAGCAAACTCCATGCCCGCCTCCCGGAGCGTCCGCAGGCTGTGCGCCAGCAGGGCCGTCCCCAGCCCGAGCCGGCGGTACTCGCGCAGCACGCCCAGGATGCTGACCACGCCCTCCTGCCGACCCGTCTCGGCGATCCAGTCCGGATCGATCTTGTTCAGGCAGATGCCCGCCATCTTGCCCGTGGCCTCCTCCTCGGCGATGAACCACAGCTCGGGCCGGAAGTGGGGCTGGTAGACCCAGTGCTCGTACTCCTCGTAAGAAAAGGCGGTCCAGCCCCAGTGGTCGCGGAACGAGTCCACGTCCACGCGGTAGACGGCCTCCATGTCGCGGCTCGGTTCGAAGGTGCGCAGGCGAAAGCCGGACGGCGTCTCTGCCGGGGGCAGGCCGTCGTTGATGGGCCGCGCCATGTCAAAGAAGTAGCGCACCCGGTGCATGCCAAAGCCCTCGAACAGGGCCCGCCGGTCTTCTTCGATATCGCGGCCGCTGCCCTGCAAGTATGCCGGCTTGTCGCCCAGCCCCTGCAGCCGTTGCGTGGCCCGGTGGTATAGGGTCTCCATCAGGTGCCGGCCGATGCCCAGGCGGCGCCAGCGAGGGTGGACCATTCCCCAGGTGTAAAAGAGAGTAGGAGCGTTCTCCTCGCCGGCTCGCATCAAGAAGTCGGCATAGGCCACCAGGCGGCCGTTCTTCCAGGCAAGGAAGCAGTCGGTTTCGGGATGGTAGTTCGGCCACGTCATCTCGTGCTGCATCCCGTCCAGGGTCACGGCCCGCTCGAGTTGATCGTATTCATTTGCCTCGTTGATCATTGCCACCAGCGCCGGCAGATCCTCGGGCCGGTAGTTGCGTACGATTACGTTCGCTGGCATGTTTCCCTCCTTGATTGACTTCCACTGTGTAGGCCGGTTCGCTTGTCTTGCAACGCCTCGGGTTGTTGTTACGCTCATTGTCCTGCTCCTTGTGTTAGATCCAAAACGCCCTGCTCTCTGAGCAAAGCTGCGCGCCGCTGCCGATCGTCCGTCCTCTGAAAATAGCGCTTTTCCAGGACCGAAGCCACGATGTACAGCGTGCAGGTGATGACAAAGATCGGCTGGAAGCCGATGTCCGGATGGGCTTGCATGAAGCCACTCACAAAGGGCCCGATGGTCCAGCCGATGTTCCAGCTCATGCCCATCAGCCCGCTGATGGTTGCCCTCTCCCCTTCGGCCACCTGTTCCATGGCAAAGGCGCTGTACAGCGGATTGCCCATGTTCATCAGCGCGGCTCGAACCCAGAAGGCCAGGCCCGATAGCCAGAAGATCCCCGAGAAACCGATGAGCAGCAGGAAGGGGATCGATACCAGTTGTGTCAGGACCAGTGCCCGGATGCGTCCCCAGCGGTCGGCCAGCAGCGGCGAGGCCAGCGTCGCCACGCCCGTTACCACCGACGATACGGCAAAGAGCGTGCCCAGGAGCCTGTCCGAGATGGCATACGTCTCCTTGAAGAACAGGTTCATATACGGGATGAGGATGGCGGCCCCCATGGAGATGATGATGTTGGGCACAAAGATGCGCATCGCCAGGCGCGGGCTGGATAGGTTGCGCCACGGCAAGAACGAGCGCACCCGGGCTCCCTCGGGACGGGCCCCTTCCTCGATCATGAGCACCGGCACCACGGCCAGCAGTGCCAGGAGCACGATGGTAAACATCGTGGCCGCGTAGGCCTGCGGGCTCTCCACGCCGGCCCCCATGGCGTTCCCGAACACCGTGGGCAGGTAGCCGCCCAACAGCGTGCCAAAGAACCCCACCAGGGTTTGAAGCCCAAAGTTGGCGCTGAACAGCGTGTTGCGCTCCTCCTCCTTCGAGTTCTCCATCATGAACGGCGAAGCGCTTACCATCCACAGCGACTGCGCCACGCCAAAGACGACCATCGAGATCCGCAGTGACCAGGGCCCCGGCGAGAATACGATGCCGAGATAGGCCACCAGCCGCCCGAGGTTGGCCAGGTTCATGGCCCGCTTGCGCCCGATCTGGTCCACCAGCACTCCGGCGGGCAAGGCGCTCAGTAGGGCGATGAGGTTCGGCATCGACTGCAGCTCGCCCAGGAATTGGCGCGAGTAGCCCTGGCTATCCACGAACAGGTTAAAGATGAGCATGTAGATGCTGTAGCCGAACCCCGTGATGACCGTGCTGAGCAGAAAGAGCCGCGCGTTGCGGCTAAAGCTCGCCAGTTGTTGCAGGTAGCGGCGTGTCGCACGAACGAACATCAGCTTTCCAGGCTCCTCGTGTTTGTCAAGGTTGTGTTGCCCCGCTCCAGGTCCTTCTCCAGAATCGGCGGACCAACAAAAAAGCCGTGGGATCCTCTTCCCACGGCTCTCGGGCGACGCGCGCCCCGGAAACTAAAAAGGCCGTGGGATCCAGTGCTCCCACGGCCTTTTACTTAACGATAACTAGAGGCGTGTGGGCGCACTACGAGAAACAGCAGCACCGATGCTGGTGAACTCGGCACGATAGATGGTTTGCTGCATGTAGCGCATCCAGTTGCCTCCTTTCATAGACTGCGCGCCATTCTAGATCAAGTGCTCTGAATTGTCAAGTACGAGATCGCATGTGTCCAAGATTACAATACCAGGGGCTAGGGGCCGAACCGCAGAAGGATGGCCAGCCCGAGCATGGCCACCACGGCATACTCGATCAACAGCCGGCGGGTCAGGCGCCCCTGGAGCTGCTGGTTGGCCAGCCCGGTGGCGACGTAAAAGCCGAGGAGCAGGATCAGCCCGCCGGTGATGCCCGAGATGCGCCAATAGTTCATGGCCCAGATGATCTCGCCCGTCGACAGGCCGGCGATGGCGGCATAGAGCGCCGTCCGGCCAAAACCCCGGCCCGCGCTGCGCAGGAACTCCAGGGCGAGGAGCGCGCTGACCAGGGACACTCCCGTGGCCGAGACGAGGCTGCGGGCTTTCGCCGAATAGATCAGGGTAAAGAGGACGATGGCCAGGAAGTAGGCCCAACCGTTCAGGCTCAGGCGGGCGGCAAGATAGCGCGGGCTGGCAGGGTCGACGGTATAGTACTCGGCGCTGATGACGAGGATCAGGATCAATCCGGTGAGGATATAGCCCACCAACTGGTAGAGGCGGGTGGGCGCCTGCGGCAGCAGGATGGTCGCCAGCAGCACCGTCAGGGCGGGCAACGTCCATGTGACAAAGCTGAAGCGGGCCTCGATGCGCTGTGCGGTGGGGTGCGAGCGCACGATGGCGTCGGTTCCGGCGCAGGTGATCCCCACCAGGAGCGCCGCCATGAGGGCCGTCTGGGAGACGTTGATCCGCAGCGGCGAGCCCAGGACCGTCAGGTCGTGGCTCCAGGGCGGGAGTTCCAGGAACGCCGCCAGGATCAGGCCCAGGACCACCAGCGTAGCCACCACGCTGGCGCGATCACGATAGAGCATTGCTCGTTGCCTCCATTGCACGGCCCAATATACCACAGGCTGCCCGGCGGTGCAAGTGAGCGCGGCGCCAGGCCGACGCATCCCATGGGCCAGGGATTCCGGCTGCCGAGGGGACCGCAGATTGACAGCCGGAACACGTGTGCTATAATACGGGCGGGGAGGCTGTCAGGGCCATGGACCTGGTGCAAAAGATCGAGACCCTGGGTGAATCGGCGCGATACGACCTGTGCAACGCCTGTGGTGCCGCGGCCCGCAAGCGCGACGACATCGGCCGTTGGATCTATCCCGCGGCCCTGCCCGACGGTCGCCGGGTGCGGGTCCTCAAGGTCCTCATGACCAACGTCTGCGAAAAAAATTGCCGCTACTGCGGCATCCGCGCCAGCCACGACGTGCCCCGCGCCAGCTTTACCCCCGACGAGCTGGCCGCCGCCTTTGACCGGCTGCACCGGGCCGACCTGGTGGACGGCCTCTTTCTCAGCTCGGGCGTGAGCACCGGGTCGGCGGCCACCATGGACCGCATGATCGCCTGCGTGGAGCTGGTACGCCGCCGTTACCAGTTCACCGGCTACGTGCACATGAAAATGTTGCCCGGGGCCTCCGAGGCGCACATCGAGCGCGTGCTGCAGCTTGCCCAGCGCGTGTCGGTGAACCTGGAGGCGCCCAACGCGGAACGCCTGAAGGTCATTGCCCCGCGCAAGAGCTTTTTCGAGGAGCTGGCCGAGCCCATGCACATCGCCCGGCGCCTGATAGACGCCAGTGGCGGCCGCCTGGCGCCCGCCGGGCAGACGACGCAATTCGTCGTCGGCGCTGCCGGCGAGCCCGACCGCGAGATCCTGGATACCACGGCCCGGCTCTATGGCGAGCTGGGCCTCAAGCGCGCCTACTTTTCCGCCTTCCAGCCGGTGAGAGGCACCCCCCTGGAAGGCCTGGAGCCGACGCCTGCCTGGCGCGAGCACCGACTTTACCAGGCCGACTGGCTGATGCGCTTCTACAACTTTCGCTTCGAGGACCTGATCTTTGACAGCGAAGGGTTCCTACCCCGCCGGGCCGATCCGAAGATGATGTGGGCCCGGGCGCATCCCGAGCTGTTCCCCGTGGAGGTCAATCGCGCGTCGCGGGAGGAGTTGCTGCGCGTGCCGGGCTTGGGGCCCCGCTCGGTGGAGCGGCTGCTGCGCTGGCGCCGCCAGGACAAGATCCGCGAGGTGGCCGACCTTGGCCGGGCCGGTGCCATGACGGCCCGTGCCTCGCCCTTTCTGCTTCTCGATGGGGCGCGTCCCCCTCACCAGCTTCCCCTCTGGGAGCCTTCCCTCTGGGATCGAGAGCCCGGCAACCCATGACCAATCAGAATCTCGACTATGTCGAGCGCGTGCGGGACCCCGACATCGACCGTGGGCTGTACCGCCTCTACCTGCGCTCCATCTGGATTGCCCTGGCGGGCAACACGCTCCTGGCCATAGCCAAGGCGGGCACGGCCTGGATCACGGGCAGCACAGCAGTCCTGGCCACGGCCGTCGACTCGGTGACCGACCTGGTCTACACCCTCTTTATGGCGTGGGGGCTGTGGCGCAGCCAACAGCCGGCCGACGAGGACCATCCCCAGGGCCACGCGCGCATCGAGCCCCTGGTGAGCATCGTCACCGCCTTGATGATGGGGCTGGCCGGCTGGGAGGTCATCAAGCGGGCCGTGTCTCAACTGGACGCCGCTCCCGAGCCCGAATTCCTGTCGGCCTTGCCCGTGACCGTGCTGGTCGGCAGCGCCCTCGTCAAGGTCGTCATGTATGCCGTCGTCCATCGCCTGGCACAACGGGCCCACAGTCCGGCCATTGCCGCTGCGGCCCGGGACAACCTGGCCGATGTCGTCTCGTCGGGCACGGCCCTCGTGGGCGTGGTGCTGGCGACCTGGCTGCACCCCCTGGCCGATCCCGTGGCCGCGCTCCTCGTCTCCATCTGGATCTTTCGCAACGCGGTGGCCATCCTGTTTGAGAACCTGGGTTACCTGGTGGGCCGGGCACCCGGTGAAGACCTCCTGGCCCGGGTACACGCCGCCGCACTGGATGTCGAAGGCGTGGTAGATGTGCACCGCGTGGTTGCCGACTATGTGGGGCCGCGCGTGCGCGTCGATCTGCACGTGGACGTGCCGGGCGAGATGTCGCTCTCCGACGCCCACGACGTTAGCACCAGGGTGATTGCCGCCGTCGAGGCGTTGGACGAGGTGGACCAGGCCTTTGTCCACCTGGAGCCGATACACCTGCGGGACCCATCCCTCGACGGAACCGGCCGCTAACCCGACAGGCCCCGCGGCAGTTGACGGCGATAAGGAGGTCGCCCATGACGACGGATGAGAGGACGACGGTGGGAATGCTGCGCAAGGCGGTGGCGCGCTTTGTCGACGCCCGCGAATGGCGTCCCTTTCACAGCCCCAAGAACCTGGCCATGTCCATCGCCATCGAGGCGGCCGAGCTCATGGAGCGCTTTCAGTGGCTGACGAACGAGCAGGCGTGGGCCGCGGCCCCCGGAGATGATGGCGTGGCCGAAGAGCTGGCCGACGTCCTCATCTACTGCCTGAGCCTCAGCAACGCCCTGGACCTGGACGTTAGCAGCGCGGTGATGGCCAAGCTCGAGGTCAACGAGGGACGTTACCCCGCGTCCGAGTTCCGCGGCCGCTTCCGCCGGCCCGAGCGGGACAAGGCAAACAATGACGCATGAGGAGATGGCAATGGAGATCCGTGCTGCAACCCCTGAGGACCATGAGGCCATCTGGGCCATCTTTCAGGAGATTGTCTCCCGGGGCGATACCTACGCCTTTGACCCCGAAACCGGCCGCGAAGAGGCCCTGGAGATCTGGGTGCACAGGCCGGCGGCCACTTACGTCTGTGAGCTGGACGGCCAGATCGCCGGCACCTACTACGTGAAGGCGAACCAGCCGGCCCTCGGCGCCCACGTCTGCAACTGCGGCTACATGGTGCCCGCCTGGGCGCGGGGCCGGGGCATTGCCACGGCCATGTGCCTTCATTCCCAGGTCGAGGCCGTGCGCCTGGGCTTCAAGGCGATGCAGTTCAATTTGGTGGTCGCCACCAACGAGGTCGCCGTGCGCCTGTGGCAGAGCCTGGGCTACGACGTCGTCGGCACCCTGCCCCGGGCGTTCAACCACCGGGCCCTCGGCCTGGTAGACGCCCACGTCATGTACAAGTGGCTGGAGCCCTGACCGGGCGGGCGCCACGACGGTTCCATACCCGTAGGGGCAAGGGCTCGCCCCTGACCGGCCCGCGGTCCTTTGACAGGCGCGGCCTCTTCACGTATAATGCGAGCAGGCCCGGCTTCGTAGAGGCCGGGCGCGATGCGGTTATCGGGCAAGGGAGTTTCGAGCCGTCCATTCCTGGATGAGGAGCCGGATCATCACAGCGCCAGCCTCTCGGTGGGTCACCCTGACCGCCATCCTCATCGGTACCTTTGTCGGCACGTTGGGCAACAGCCTGACCAACGTAGCCGTACCCTCGATCATGGCCGAGTTCGACGTCCCCCTAAGCAGTGCCATGTGGGTGGTCACGGTCTTTGTCCTGATCCTGGCCGTGCTGATGCCCGTGGGCGGCTACCTGGGTGACCTGTACGGCCAGCGGCGGGTCTACCTGTGGGGGATGGTGCTCTTTACCCTGGCGGCCGTGGCCAGCGGCCTGGCGCCGACCTTTGCTTCTCTCCTGGGCGCCCGAGCCCTGTTGGGCATCGGCATCGCCCCCACGCTGCCCTCGATCATGGCCATCATCGCCTTCACCTTTCCTCCCGGCGAGCGGGGCCGGGCCATGGGTTTCTGGGCCCTGGCCAACGCTTCGGCCCACGCGCTGGGGCCGCCCCTCAGCGGCTTTCTCATCGATCACCTGGGCTGGCGGGTCGCTTTCATGTCCAGCGTGCCCCTGTGCCTGGTGAACATTGCCGCCGTGTGGCGGCTGGTGCCCGCCGACCTCAGCCGCGAGCGCCGGCCCTTTGACTTTGCCGGAGCGGCGGCCCTCACCGCCTCGGCCACGGGCCTTATGCTGGCCCTGACCCAGAGCGCGCGCTGGGGCTGGACCGCGCCCGCGAGCCTGGCTCTGTGGGCCGGCACCCTTTTGGCCCTGGGCAGTTTCGTCGTCGTGGAGCGGCGGGCGGCCGTGCCCTTTGTGGAACTGGAGCTCTTTCGCAAGCGGCAGTACACGGCGGCCATGGTGGTCATTGCCGCCCAGAACTTTTGCCTCTTTGGCCTGCTGCTGGCCCTGCCCATCTATCTTATCCAGGTCCAGGGCCGCAGCAGCCAGCTCGCCGGCCTGCTGGTGCTGCCCCTGCCCCTCATCATGTCGGTGGTGGCCCCCTTTGCCGGGCGCCTGGCCGACGTTTGGGGCAGCCGCCGCACCTGCACCCTGGGCATGGTCGTTGTCCTTCTGGGCGCGCTGGTGCTCCTGGCCCAGGGGCCCGCGGGAGGGACGCTCACCTGGTACGGGCTGACGGCCGCGCTCCTGGTCATCGGCGGCGGGATGGGCTTGACCCAGTCGCCTGTGACATTGGCCGTGACGGGCATCGTGCCCCAGGCGCAAATGGGGGTCGCGACGGGCATCTTTCACATGGGGCGTTTTGTCAGCGGCTCCCTGGGCACCACGGTCTTTGGCCTCATCCTGTCGATGGAGGTCGCGGGGATGGCCGCCGGCTTTCAACACAACGTGCTGGTGGTCCTCATCGCCGCCTCGGTGGCGGTGGTCGCCACACGGCTGCTGCCCGGCCGCCTGGCGGCCGCCGGGTCTCGGGCTCCGGCGTAGCGCGCCGGCAGGCGCCGCCGAGACCTCCTCCTACGGCGCAGCCAGCGACACCTCGACAAAATCCCGTCCCGTGCCGTCGACGGGCAGCCGCTCGGCCGTTGCCGGGTCGTACAGTCCGGCGATGAGCCGGAACTGGCCGGCGTCGAACCCCTGGGGCAAGGCCAGCGTTACCTCGTCGCTGACGATCTCGCCCGGCAGCCACCACGTGGTGGGGTAGCCGCCGTCTCGCGGCACCTGGTCTGCCTGCGCCCGGACGGCGCCCGCCGGGCCGAGGATCTGGGCAAAGACGGCATAGCTGGTGTCCATGCGCGCCAGGGCCTGCCAGTGAAAGGTCAGGCGCAGGGTATCCGGCGCACCCGCCGGGTCTCGTACCACGTCCGCGCCGAGGAGTCGCACTTGCCCGCCAAAATCGACGTGCAGGGGCTGGCCGGGTGTGGGCGGGGCAAAGGTGCGCGGCTCGTCCACGGGCCGCCCGTCCTCCAGGCCTAGCAGGCGCGCCCAGGTGTCGCCGTCAAAGGTGCGGACGATGCCAGCCGACGATTCGACGCGCAGGCGGAGGCGGTCGTCGACGGCGCTCCAGTCCTCCCCCAGGATGGCCCCCAGTCCGACCGCCACGTCGTCCCCCACGTCCCAGGGCAGGGTGCGGGTGAGGACGACCTCGCCCGGCTGCCAGCGTTCGGGCGGGTACCAGACGGTCTCGATCATGGGCCTGAGGCTCGTGTCCTCCACGACGTGGCCGGTGGCGTCGTCAAAGTAGAACGGATAGAGGCGCAGTCCGGCCGGCAGAGGGCGCAGTGCCCGCCAGTAGAGGGCCAGCCCCTGGGTGCCCTGGCGCGCATCGTGCGTTGCGTCCAGGCCCAGGCATTCCAGGGCCGGCCTTGCGCCCGCATCCGGGTCCTCGCCGGGCAGGTAGAACTGGAGCAGGAGGGGGAACCGCGGCCGGGCATCGGGCGCGCGGGCAAAGTCGTAAAAGGCGGCAGGCAATTCCTTGCGGTCGCCGCCGTGGCGCAGCAGCAGCCAGCCGTCGGCGGCGCGCTCCACGCCCCAGCCGCCGGCCAGCAGGTTTTGCACCCCCCGCTGCAGGTCGTTGGGATGCAGGGGCCAGCCGTCGGTCACGTCCAGCCAGGCGAGATCCGCGCTCCACGTGCCGCCAGCGTCCTGGAGGGGCGAGAGAAGCCCCTCGTCGTCTATGGCGTCGATGACCAGGAGCCGCTGCCGCTGGCTGGCGTGGGGGTTGAGGCGGGGCAGGGCCGCCACGGCCGCCTCGCCAGGGATCTCGCCGGCCATCCGGGCGCCCAGGCGGTGATGGCCGGTCACCGCCGGCCACAGGTGGCGATAGCCGGCCGCCAGGGGCGTGTAACCGTGGCCGGCGTGGTACGCGAGGCTGGCGGCCAGCACCAGCAGGGTCAGGGCGGGCAGCAGCACCCCGCCGTGGCGCAGGCGGCCCGCCCTGCGCGACAGCCAGCCCACGCCATAGGCCGCCGCGGCGACGACGATGGGCGCCAGGGGAGCGCCGTAGTGAAAGCCCTCCAACTGGTGCATGAAGCCATCGGTGCTCAAGAGGTTGACGGCCAGGGAGGGCAGGGCCAGCATCAACACCTGGGGCGCCAGGAGCGCGAGAAAGGCCGTGGGCAGCAGGAGGTCGCGCAGGTAGGCCAGGTTCTCGCCGGTGGCCAGGCGCTCCAGGACGAGGCCGGGACGGGTGACCATCGTCTGTGCCATCTCCAGCGGACCGTCGCCCAGGTAGGCGTAGCGGTTGGCCAGGGGCGAGACGCCGCGTGTGTCAAAGTGGGGCATGATCCAGCCCACGGCCAGCCCGAACCAGGCCAGGGAGGCGGCCATCGTCGCCAGCCCGACCCAGGGCCGGCGGCGAACGACCAGGGCGTACAGCCCCAGCATGAGCACCAGGAGTGGCGCGTCCTCCTTGCAGCTCATGGTCAGCAGGGCAAAGAGGCCAAAGGCGCCCCAGCGCTCCGTCTCCAGGAAATAGAGGGCGAACAGGAAAAAGGTGGGCGCCAGGGCCACGGCGTGAAAGTCGAAATAGTTGGCCGACTGGAGGGCGGGAAAGAGCAGGTAGATCAGGGCAAAGGCCAGGGCGGCGACGGTGCCAACGGGCTCCCGCGTCCACCTGCGCCGGGCCAGGAGGTAGAGGGGCCAGGCGCCCAGGCCGATGGCCAGTGTCTGGAGGAGGAGCAGTGCCCGCGGGTCGCTCCACACGAAATAGACGAGAGACACGGGCAGCAGGATGGGCTCGACGTGGGTCCCCAGGCGGTTCTCCAGGCCATAGATGTTGGTCATGGCAAAGGGGCGGCCATGGCGCGTGTTCCACACCGCCTGGTCGACGTTGCCCAGGTCAAAGGCCGTGGATTGGAAGGCGTTGTGCTTCTGGACCGTCAGGGCCCCGAAGTAGGCCACGTAGGCCGCGATGAGCAGGGCCAGGACCAGGCCGGGCCACCAGGTGTGGCGGCTCATCCTCCCCCGCGGGCCTTTCGGCGCCTGGACCTGCGAGCCGGCCGGCGCGCTCACGGCGCCGCTCCGGGGAGGGGCACCGTCGCCAGGGGCAGGGCGTCGCCCAGGGGCTGGCCGCCGGGGCCCGTGGCCTGCAGCCTCTGGTCCGTGGGCAGGTGGTACAGGCCGGCCACGAGGCCATAGTCCCCGGCCGGCGCGCCCGCCGGCAGCGCCAGCGCGTGCTCGCTGATGACGGTCTGCCCGGGCAGCCAGGCGGTGGTGGGCAAAAAGAGGCCGCCCGGCGGTGCGTCGTCCTGATCGACAATGCTCCCCTGGCCGTCCACCAGGTGCACAAAGGCGGTATAGTCGCGGTCCAGGGGCTCTGCCGCCTGCCAGTGGAGGGCCAGCCGGCAGCCCGGCACCTCGCCCTCGCAGGCCAGGTCATAGCCCAGCAGCCTGACCTCCTCGAAATCAACCTCCAGGGCCTGGGCCGGCGGCACGGGAGCGGTGGGGCCGACGTCGATGGCCGCCAGGGCAACGCGCTCCTGGCCATCGGCCAGGAGGGGCGACTCTACCTCGCCGGGCCTGTAGAGCCCCAGCTCCAGGCGGTAGCGCCCCGGCGGCACCGAGGCCGGGATCTGGATCCGGTGCCGGTCGGGCAGGCTGCGATCCCGGGGCCAGAGGTCCGGCTGGTAGAGGGCCTGCAGGACGGGCTCATCCACGCCGGCCAGGCCGCTGCCGTCGGCTGCCACCAGGTGCAGCAGGGCGGTATAGGCCGCGCCGGCGTCGGGCAGGGCCTGCCAGTGCAGGATCACCTCCAGGTCGTCGCCCGGCGCGGGGGTTGTCTTTGAGAGGGCAAAACCCGTCAGGGCCAGCTCGCCCCCGAAGGCGACCTGGCGTCCTCGCTCGAAGGCGGGCTCTGGCGGCGTGGCGCTGCCCTCGCCGCGAAAGACGAGCACCCCCCGCTCGTTCCAGGCCAGGTCCATCTGCTCCACGACGCTCAGGATGAGATCGGGCTCGTAGCGGGTCTGGAAGCGCCAGCCGTCGGTGACGAACCACAGGCGCGGCGCCTCCTCCAGGAGCTCGAGGAAGGCGGCCGTGGTGGTCAGCACCGGCGTCGCGGTCCACAGGTCGACGGGCGTGTTGTCGCCGGGCCGCTCCACGACGTATTCCTCGTAGCCGTGCTGGATGGCAAAGGCATCGTTGTGGCCCAGGTAGAGGAGGGCGGCGGTGCTCATGGAGGTTGCCAGCCGGTCGCCGGCCTCCGGCTGCCAGTTGTCCTCCAGGTGGCGAAATGCCTGGTCGTAGCCCCACTCTTGCACGTACGCCTTGCTCGTCCCGGCCAGCCCGACGTAGGCGGCCACAAGGAGGGCCAGGGCCGCGGGCAGCCAGCGGCGGGCAAGGGCCGGCAGGGGCAGCAGGCCGGCCAGCCGGGCCAGCACCTGGCCGTCGACGAGGAAAAGGAGGGGCAGGGCCAGGAAAAGATAGCGTTCTCGTTGCCACGCGGCCCCCGCCAGGGTCATCAGCAGGCCCAGCAGCCCCAACAGGACGACGTACAGGTAGGTCAGGGCGCCGCGGCGCCGGAAGCGAGGATAAAACAGGAGGGCGATGCCCACCAGGGCCAGCAGGCCAAAGGCCAGGCGGTGAGACGCCGTGATGGCCGGGCCAAAGGCCAGGGGACCGCTCAACAGGTCGGCCGACAGGTCGAGGTAGCCCCGCCCTTCCCGTTCCATGGTCTCCAGGTGCTCTGGCTGGCCGTATTTGGCGACGAGAAAGAAGGCGACGGCCCCCGCCCCGCCGAGGACAAAAGGCAGCACGACGTCGCGCCGGAACAGTTGCCGCCAGGGCAGGGCCACCAGGGTGGCGAGCCCCAGGACGGGCAAGAGGAAGGCGGCCTCCGCGTGGGTAAAGATGGCCGCCACCAGGACCCCCATGGCCACGACGCGCTGGCGCGTGCTGCCGCCGGCCAGCCCCCGGAAATAGAAATAGACGGCCACGAGCACCAGGAGCTGGAGCAGCCCGTACATGCGTGCCCGCCCGCCCCAGACGACGAGGTCTGGATCGACGGCCATGGCCGCCGCGGCCACCAGGCCCGCCTCCTCGGAGAGGATGCGCCGGCCAACCAGGTAGGCCACCGGCAGGGCGGCCAGGCTGACGAGGACCCCGGGGATGCGAACCATCACCTCGTCAAATCCGCCCAGGAGAAATGGCGCCACCAGGTAAGTAAAGAGCAAGCCGTGGGGATAGATGTTGCCCGAAGGAAAGACGGGCGCGCCCCGCAGGAGCACGTTCTGGGCGGCCCAGGCGGTGACAAACTCGTCGACAAAGAGGCTGATCTCGCGCACGTAGCGCCAGCGCAGGGCAAAGGCCAGGGCCAGGAGCAAGGCCAGAGCGACGATGGAAGGCCAGCCCGGCCGCCCTACCCGGATCGACTCACTCTCTTCCGTCGAGCCACGTTTGGAAGCCATACCTGGCCATTATATCACGCTTCCCGCGCCGTGGAAAATCAAGGTCCAGGCAAAAGCCGGACTGGCCGTCGGAACGCCGGCACCGTGCCAGGCCCAAAATTGCCAGCGGTAGGTTTTGACACCGCCTGGAGGTTGTGGTATCCTAACCCTGGTTGTGTTCCACTTCACAAACGTACGTTCGTGGGGGAGGTCCTGTTATGACCGCACTTGGGCTGGCACGATGGCAATTCGCCATCACAACCGTCTATCACTTTTTCTTTGTTCCCCTGACCCTCGGCCTTTCCATCCTCGTGGCCATCATGGAGACGATGTACGTGCGCACAGGCAACGAGGAATACAAGCGGATGACGAAATTCTGGGGCAAGCTGTTCGTCATCAACTTTGCAATGGGGGTCGTCACGGGCCTCGTGATGGAGTTCCAGTTCGGCATGAACTGGTCCGAGTACTCTCGTTTCGTGGGCGACATCTTTGGCGTGCCCCTGGCCATAGAGGCGCTCCTGGCCTTTTTCCTGGAGTCCACGTTCCTGGGCATCTGGATCTTTGGCTGGGAAGTCCTGCCCAAGGTCATCCACGCCGCGGCCATCTGGCTGGTGGCCATCGGCGCCAACATCTCTGCCCTGTGGATCCTCATCGCCAACTCGTTCATGCAAGAGCCGGTGGGCTATGTCCTGCGCAACGGGCGCGCCGAGATGACCGACGTCGGCGCCCTGGTGACCAACCCCCACGTGTGGGTGCAGTTCCCCCACGTCTTTTTCGCCGGGATGACGACGGCGGGCTTTTTCGTGTTGGGCATCAGCGCCTACCACCTCTTCCGCGGCTCCGGCGAGCCCGAGGGCGAAGGGGGCAACCACTTCCGCCGCTCGTTCCACATCGCCCTGGTGTGGACCCTCATCGGCTCTATCATGGTCGGGCTGGTGGGCCACACGCAGGGCCAGAAGATGTTCCAGACGCAGCCCATGAAGATGGCTGCCGCCGAGGCGCTATGGGAGAGCGATGATCCGGCTCCGTTCTCGCTGTTCACCATTGGCAACGAGCGAGAGCGAGAGGACGTCTTTGCCATCCACATTCCCTACCTGTTGACCATTCTGGCCTACAACAGCCTGGAGGGCGAGGTCAAGGGCATCAACGACCTGCAGGCCGAGTACGAGGAGCTGTACGGCCCGGGCGATTACGTGCCGCCCGTGGCCGTGAGCTACTGGGCCTTTCGCTTCATGTTCATCCCCGGCGTCATCATGCCGCTCGTGGCGCTCCTGGGCCTGTACCTCGTGCTCCGCAACCGGTTGCACCGCGCGCCCTGGTATCTGCGCTACCTGCCCCTGGCCATTCCCCTCCCCTACCTCGCCAACACGGGCGGCTGGCTTCTGACCGAGGTTGGCCGGCAGCCCTGGATCGTCTTTGGCCTCATGCGCACCGAGGAAGGGGTTTCGACCGCCGCTCCGGTGGGCGCCATTTTCGCGTCCCTCGTCGTCCTGGCGTTGGTCTACACCGGCCTCATCGTGGCCGACGTCTACCTGCTGAGCAAGTTTGCCCGGCGGGGGATGCAAGCCGAAGAGGAAGAGACCAGAGAGCTGGCGGTGGCATGAGGCCGCGGTCACGATAGGAGGCAGAAATGGATCTGAACACCATCTGGTTTGTCCTGCTCATGTTCCTGTTTACCGGCTACTTCCTGTTGGAAGGTTTCGACTATGGCGTCGGCATCCTCCTGCCCTTCCTGGGCAAGGATGATGCCGACCGGCGGGTCATCGTCAACACCATCGGGCCCTTCTGGGACGCCAACGAGGTGTGGCTCGTCACGGCCGGCGCTTCGATGTTTGCCGCCTTTCCCCACTGGTACGCCACCCTCTTTAGCGGCTTTCACATCGCGCTGCTGCTCTTGCTGGTGTCGCTCATCTTTCGCGGGGTCGCCTTCGAGTTCCGGAGCAAGGACCGCCATCCGCGGTGGCGCAGCCTGTGGGATTGGTCCATCTTTGCCGGCGGCCTGGTGCCGGCGCTGCTGTGGGGCATTGCCTTTGCCAACATTGTGCGGGGCGTGCCCATCGGCCCCGACATGCAGTACCAGGGGGGCTTCTGGAACCTGCTGAATCCCTACGCCCTGTCGGGCGGGCTGGCGTTTCTGGCCCTCTTTACCCTGCACGGCGCCGTCTTTTTGAACCTGCGCACCAGGGGCGAGATGTTGGAGCGCGCTCAGAAAGCGGCCGAGCGCCTGTGGCTGCCCACCGTGGTGCTGGTCGCCATTTTTGTGGTGGGCGGCTACCTGGCCACCGACATGTTCAGCCGCCTGGGGCTCAACCCCGGCCCCGTGCCCCTGGGAGCCGGCGCGGCCCTCCTGGCCGTGGGCTGGTTTATCCGGCAGCGATCCCACGGCTGGGCCTTTGCCATGACCTCCCTGAGCATCGCCCTGTCGGCCGCCGGCGTGGCCATGGGCCTCTATCCGCGCGTGATGGTTTCCAGCCTGAACGATGCCTGGAGCCTCACGATCTATAATGCCTCGTCCAGCCCCTACACACTGCAGGTGATGAGCATCGTGGCCCTCGTCATCCTGCCCGTTGTCCTGATCTACCAGGGCTGGAGCTATTGGGTTTTCCGCAAGCGCGTCGGACGCGAAGACGTCCTGGAGTATTAAGCCTGATGACAAAGATTGTTCTCTACAACGGCAACATTCATACCATGGACCCCGCCCGCCCGCGGGCGACAGCGCTGGCCATCGCCGGCAACCGCATCGTGGCGGTGGGCGACGACGCCGAGATGCAGGCCCTCGTGGCCCCGGATGGGCAGGCCGTGAACCTGGAGGGGCGCACGGCGGTGCCGGCCTTTACCGACAGCCACCTGCACTTTATGTCCTGGGGCCTGAGCCTTCGCCAGATTGACCTGGCAGGCGTGCCGGCCCTGGAAGAGGCCCTGGGCCGCGTGGCGACCCGCGCCGAGGTGACCCCCGCCGGCCAGTGGCTCACGGGCCGCGGCTGGGATCATTCCCTGTGGAGCGGTGGGGGCTTTCCCACGCGCCACGACCTGGACCGCGTGGCGCCCGATCACCCCGTCTGGCTGCGGCGCAAGTGCGGCCACGCCGGCTGGGCCAACAGCCGGGCCCTGGCCCTGGCGGGCGTCTCGGCAGCGACGCCCGATCCGCCGGGCGGTGCCATCGAGCGCGACGCCGGCGGCGAGCCCACGGGCATTCTGAAGGACACGGCCATGGACCTGGTGTCGAGCTTGATCCAGGAGCCCACCCTGGCCGAAGCGGCGGAGGCCATCCAGGCCGCCACGGCCGCGGCCCACCGCCACGGCCTGGTGAACGTCCACACCATGGAGGGGCCGGCCGCCTTGCGCGCCTTCCAACACCTCCACGGGGGCGGCGAGCTGCAGATGCGCGTCCTCATCCAGGTTCCCGAGGAGAACCTGGAGGCCGCCGTGCGGTTGGGGCTGCGCAGCGGCCTGGGCGACGAGTGGCTGCGCATCGGTGGGATCAAGATCTTTGCCGACGGCGCCCTGGGGGCACGCACGGCCGCCATGTTGGCCCCCTACGAGGGCTATCCCGGCGATCGGGGGATCGTAATCGCCGATGGCGAGGCGCTGACCGCGATGGTGCGCCAGGCCAGCCGGGCCGGACTGGCCGCCTTTGTCCACGCCATCGGCGACCGGGCGAACCGCGACGTCCTGGACGCGGTGGAGGCCAGCCGCCGCGCCGGCGAGGGGCTGCACCTGCGCCATCGCATCGAGCACGCGCAGCTCCTGTCTCCCGACGACGTGCCGCGCCTGGCCCGGCTGGGAATCGTGGCTTCCATGCAGCCCCTCCACGCCACGCAGGACATGCTCCTGGCCGATGCCCTGTGGGGTGCCCGCTGCGCGGGCGCTTATGCCTGGCGCAGCGTGCTGGACAGCGGGGCGGTGCTGGCCTTTGGCTCCGACGCGCCGGTGGAGGACCTGAGCGTCATCGCCGGGATCCACGCCGCCGTCACCCGGCGCCGGCCCGACGGCTCGCCGGGGCCCGAGGGCTGGATCCCCGGGGAGCGCCTGAGCGCCGAGGAAGCGCTCCGGGCCTACACGGTCGGGGCGGCCTATGCCGGCGGCGAGGAGGCCATCAAGGGCAGCCTCTCGCCCGGCAAGCTGGCCGACGTGGCCGTGCTCTCCCGTGACATCCTGGCGATCCCGCCCGATGAGATCCTGGAAACGGAAGTGGTGGCCACCCTCCTGGACGGCAGGTTCGTCTACCGCCAGGAGAATGCCCTATCCTGAAGCAGAACCTGCCGGCGCGGAACGGAGGCCTGGCAGCCCAGGTCCCTGTTCCGCGCCGGTAGCCGGCAGGCCGGGCGTCAGCCGACCGGCTCCCGTCCCCCCTGGTCCGCGCCGCGCTCCCACACCACCTTGCCGCCGACGATGGTGGCATCCACCTGGATGTCCTTGATCTCCTGGTCGGGCACGGCGAAATAGTCGCAGTCGAGGATCGCCACGTCGCCCAACTTGCCGATCTCCAGGGTGCCCTTCAGCCCCTCTTCCCGTGTCAGCCAGGTGCCTCCGGCCGTGTAGGCCCACAATGCCTCGTCGCGGCCGATGGCCTCCTGGGGGCCGACGATCTGGCCCAGGTGATTCTGGCGCGTCACGAGGGAATAGAGGCCCAGGAATGGGTTGGGTGAAACGGTGCTGGTGACGTCAGAGCTGGAGGTGACGGGGATGCCCCGGTCCAGGTACGTGCGCGCCGGCTTGTAGGCGTGGGCCCGCCGCTCGCCCACGTCGCGGAATAGCAGCTCGCTCTCCCAGTAGATAAAGCTGGGCTGCAGGACCGCGGCGATCTGGTGCCGGGCCATCTGTTCCAGGGCGCGAGGCGTGGGAAAGTAGCCGTGGATGATGCTGTGGCGGGCGTCGGGCCGCGGCATGTCGCGCGCCACCTCGGCCATGACGTCGACTGCCAGATCCTGGGCGTGATCGCCGCAGCAGTGGATGCCCACGTCCCAACCAAGCTCCTGGGCGGTGGGCAGGTAGCGGCGCAGTGCTTCCAGGGGCAGGCGGTTAAAGGCGACGAGCTCGCTGTCGCCCTCGTAGGGCCCGTACATGTACGCCGTGTGGGGTGTGGTGCCGCCATCAATGGCCATCTTCAGCGCGCCGATGCGCAGCCATTCGTCGCCCAGCCCGCTGAAAATGCCCGGCTGCCGGGCCCGGCAGTCCAGCTCGGCCTCCTCTTCGTCGTCGTGAAAGCCGTGCCAGGCGGGCATGAGGTTGGCGCGGAGGGTCAGCTCGCCGGCGCGGTAGGAGGCCTGGTAGGCGCGGATCTCTTCCGGGCGCAGGCCGGGCTCGACGACGCTGGTGATGCCGTAGCGGTGCACCTCGGCATAGGCCAGGCGCAGGTAGGCCAGCATCTCTTTCAGGCCGGGCCGGGGCATCAGGCGCCGCGCCGCGGCCTTGGCGCTGGCCCGCAGCAGGCCGTTGGGCTCGCCGTCGGCGTCGCGCTCGATGCGGCCGCCCTCCGGATCGGGCGTGCCCCGGTCTATGCCCGCCAGCCGCAGGGCGACGGTGTTCACCACGTCGGTGTTGAAAAAACGCATCAGGATGACCGGGTGTTGGCCCGTGGCCGGATCGAGATCGTGGCGGGTCGGCATCCGCCCGTCGACAAAGTAGCCCTCGTTCCACCCCTGGCCCACGATCCACTCCCCGGGCGGCGTCTCCCGGGCGCGCTGCCGCACCAGCTCGACCATCTCTTCCACCGACCGGCACTCGTCCAGGCGAATGGTGCTCAGCTTGGCGCCCACCTCCAGGAGGTGGTTGTGGCTGTCGAACAAGCCGGGGATGGCCGCCCGGCCCCCCAGATCGATCTGGCGGGTGCCTGGCCCGGCCAGGGCCTGGATCTCGGCATCGCCGCCCAGGGCGACCACGCGGCCGTCCTGGATGGCCAGGGCCGGCACGACGTTGCGCCGGGCGTCCATGGTGTGGATCGTTCCCCGGTGCAGGACGAGATCCGGGACGAGTTCCTTGACAAACATACGAGCCTCCTGGTGTGGGATCGAGTTGGGGAGGGCGATGGCGGGGCAGCCGCGGGCCGCGGCTGCCCCGCTCGTCTCTGTCCGCCGCGAGAACGGCTATTCCCGCGGCTGGGTCGAACGATAGATCAGGCTCTCCCGCGACGAGAAGCGGTGGCGCATCCAGGTCACGACGCCATCCTCCCCGGGCTCCAGCATCTGGCCCCGGATGTCGGGCTTGACCATGGCCACAAAGATGGCGTGATAGACGGGCACCAGGGCCACGTCCTCGATGAGCATGCGCTCCGCCTGGCGGTAGAGCGTGTTGCGCTGTTCCTCGTCGCCAAAGATGACCCCGGCGTCGCACAGCAGCTTGTTATAGTCCTGGTTGTACCAGGTGTGGCGGCCGGGCATTGCGGACAGGTCCGCCCCCTCCGTCTCGCAGCCGCCCCAGACGCTCAAGAGGTTGCTGCCATCCACAAAATCAAACTCGTAGGGGACGATGCCAAAGATGAAATCGCCGGCCTTCTCCCTCTTTTGCTTGTACATGGACTCCATGTAGATGCTGTACTCCAGGTCTTGGACCTCGACGGTTACCCCCAGGTTTTCCTTGATCATGGCGGCAACAGCCTCGGCGGCGCTCAAGAGGGCCGGGTCCGCTTCGCGGGTATAGAGGGTCAGCTTGGGAAAGCCCGCGCCGCCGGGGTAGCCTGCCTGTTCCATCAGGCTGGCGCCCAGCGCCGGGTCATAGGCCTGGACGCTCTTGAGCTCCTCGACGTTCTCGCCGGGGAAGCCGGGTGGGTTCATGGTGTAGGCCGCCACCGCCTGGTACTTTAGCGGGCCCTCTATCAGCAGGTCGCGGTCCACGGCGTGGCTGAAGGCCTGCCGCACCAGCAGGTTGTCAAAGGGCGGGTTCCAGGTGTCAAAGAAGAGGTAATAGGTGATAAAGTTGGGCCAGGCGACGAGCTGTTTCTCCAGCTCCGGATTGGCCATGATCTCGGCCATTGCCGAGGGTGGCAGGTCCGCCTGGTAGCCGCCGCCAATGGCGTCCAGCTCGTCGTTCCTGTAGGCGGTCCAGCGCACCTCGGGCTCCATGAAGTTGACGACGATCTTGTCCATGAGGGGAGGAAAGGGCCCGGTGTACGTTTCGTTGGCGACAAAGATCAGATGCTTGCCCTTTTCGTAGGCCTCCGTGATATAGGGGCCGCAGGAGACCCAGTTTTCTTGCTTGAACGCCCACGAGCCGTCGTCCAGGCGGTCCTTGACGACGTGCTTGGGCACGACCCACACGTCGGCCATGATCTTGATCAGATACGGTGCCGGCCGCTCGGTGGTAATGGCAAAGGTGTAGTCGTCGACCTTCTTGACGCCCAGCTCCTCGGGCGGCACCTCGCCGCTCACGACGCCTGCCCAGTTGACGATGCCCGCCATGCTATAGAACCATTCAAAGTCGTACTCGGCGCGGGCGTAACGCTGCAGGGTAAAGACCCAATCGTCGGCCGTCACCGGCGTGCCGTCGCTCCAGATCTTGTCCTCCTGCAGGTGGAAGGTCCAGGTCAGGCCGTCGTCTGACACCTCCCAGCTCGTGCAGGCGTTGGGCTGTGGCTCGTAGAACTCGTCAGGCCGCACGCAAGAATCGGGCCAGGCGTACATGTCGCCCACGTTTTCGTCGTACACGCTGGCGTCCCACGTCAGCCAGGTGGCCTCGCTCTCGGCGTAACGCATCACTTGCTGGTC
Organism: Anaerolineae bacterium; assembly: GCA_034428935.1. Lineage (GTDB taxonomy): Bacteria > Chloroflexota > Anaerolineae > JAAYZQ01 > JAAYZQ01 > JAAYZQ01. The sequence goes on from DAOUHB010000101.1 coordinate 70,001, forward strand.
CAGGGGAGCGGCATCAGGGGGAAGCTCCACCCCGGCACGATTGACGACCCTGTCTGGTTCCGCTGCCTGGGGGGCCGCGGTTGGAGCCTCGACGGCCGGCACCTGGGTTGCCGCCGGCGCGGGCCCGCAGCCCACCAGCACCAGGATGACCAGCCAGATGGCGAGCGGTGCAAACCTACCCTTCATAATCGTCCTCCTCCTCGTCTCTTTCAAAGGCTTTCCGATCTACGGGGCTCGGTGGCCACGGGCGTTCCAGGCCATGGCTCGAGCCAAAATTGCTCGTCCCGTTTCTGGAAAGTTCTGCCCTCCTTTCTTGACCTGCACCGGCGCTACTTCTTGGTCTGGATCATCTGTGGGTCCAGCGCATCACGAAGCCCATCGCCCATGAGCGTAAAGCCCAACATGGTGACGGCGATCATGAGCGCCGGGAAGAAGGCCAGATGCCAGTAGTAGGTCATGTTGGTGATGCCGTCACGGCCGATCATTTGCCCCCAACTGGGCATGGGCGGGTTGATGCCGACCCCCAGGAAGCTCAGGGACGCCTCGGCAAAGATCGCGATGGGAATGCCCAACGTCAGGGCGACGATGATGGGCGCCAGGGCGTTGGGCAACAGGTGGTAGCGCACGATGCGCAAGCCGTTGGCGCCGATCATGCGCGACGCCTCCACAAACTCTTTTTCTCGCAGCGTCAGGAACTGGGCCCGGGTCAGCCGGCAGACGCTGATCCAGGTGGTGATGCCGATGGCCAGCATCACGTTCCAGAACCCGGCCCCCAGCCGGGCCATGATCAGGTAGGCAAAGAGGAGCGTGGGCAGGGACGACATGATGTCCACCAGGCGCATGATAAAGAAATCGACGCGCCCTCCCTTCCAGCCGGCGATGGCGCCCAGGGGGATGCCGATGCCAAAGGCGACGAGTTGGGCGAGGATGCCGATGGACAGGGAGACGCGTGCCCCGTGGATGATGCGGCTCCAGAGGTCGCGGCCGTTGAGGTCGGTGCCCATCCAGTACTCGCTGCTGGGAAATTCCCCTGCCGGCCCAAAAAAGATCTTGTCGTAGGGGGTCCGGGCAATGATCGGCCTGGGCTCGCGGCCCAGGGGAATGGCGATGAGGGCATCGTCGGCCAGGATGGCCGTCAGCAGGAGGATGGCGACCAGTGCCAGGCCCACCATGGATAGCTTGTTGCGCAGGAAGCGGCGGGCGGCGTCGCGATAGATGCCCCGCTCCTGGGAGCGCAGCCCGTAGACCCTGGCAATGCTCTCCTGCTCTGTCTCGGCCACACCCGGGGCCGGCACACCCGTTGCCATGGCTCCGCCTCGCTAGTTATAGTGCACGCGCGGGTCGGCCGCGACGTAGAGAATGTCCGAGATGAGATAGGTGATGGCGATGAGGACCGCCCAGAGCATGGTCAGGCCGATGATGACCGGATAATCGCGGTTGATGGTGCTGGTGACCCAGAATTTGCCCAGCCCGGGCACGCGAAAGATGGCCTCGATAAAGATCGAGCCCGTGATCAGGTCCGGGATCAGGGGACCGAAGACGGTGATGAGGGGGATCAGGGCGTTCTTCATCACGTGCCGTCCCAGGACTGTGCGCTCGCGCAGCCCTTTGGCCCGCGCCGTGCGCACATAGTCCGTTCGCAGCACTTCGATGACGGCTGCGCGAGTATAGCGGGCAATGGTGGCGATGGGCGCCAGGCAATAGGCCACCACGGGCATGATCCAGGTCTTGGGCCCTTCCCAGCCGCCCGTGGGCAGCCACTTGAGGGCCAGGGAAAAGATGAGAATAAAGAGGATGCCCCACACGAAATGGGGCGTAACAAACCCGACGATGGACGTCAGGGTGGCCACGTAGTCTATCCAGGTGTTCTGCTTGAGGGCGGCGACCAGCCCCAGGGGAACGCCCACACCAAAGGCGATGAGAAGGGCCATGCCGCCAAGGTGGGCCGTCGTCGGCCAGGTGCGGGCGATGAGGGCCAGGACCGACTCGTCGGGATGCTCGAAGGACATGCCCAAGTCCAGGCGCAGGACGCCGCGCAGCCAGATGAGATATTGCTGCCACACCGGCTTGTCCAGCCCGTAGCGTGCCTCCAGGGCCGCGATCTGGGCCTCGGAGAAGGGCCGTTGCCCGTACTTCCAGGGCGCGCCGGGAACCTCGTGCATGATGGCAAAGGTAAAGATGGAGAGGATCAGCAGCACAGGCACAAGCCCCAGCAGTCGCATCAAGATAAATCGGCCCATGGTCGGTCTCCCTCTCCTCTCCGCACTTTGCGAATGGTTCCCGGCACATTGACTTCCGTCAGCGACGGTTCTGGACTCTGGCTTCTGGCTTCTAGCTTTTACCCTCTAGCGATCAGGCACAACGCCTTGCCTGTGTTGGCTCCAATTGAGGACACATTCTACCCCAGGTTCCGGGGATTGTCAATTTGGGGTTCGGACCCCTTGGCTGCCCGGCCGGTGGCCCGTACCGTCGCGGGTGCGCGTTGCCACCGGCGAGAAACGGTAGTATAATCCGCTGTGCAAATCACTCACAATGGCGAAAAGGAGAGCCTCATGAGAATCCTGGTGCTGGGCAGTGGCCTGATGGGGCCGGCGGCTGCGTTCAACGCCCTGGCCGACGCGGAGGTATCGGGGGTAACCCTGGCCGACTTGAGCCAGGCACAGTTGGACGCCGCGCGCCGCAAGCTCCTCCCCTTGCCGGGCGGAGAAAAGCTAACGGTCGTCCCGTTGGACCTGGGCGACCAGGCGGCGGCCACCCAACTGGTGGGGGAGCACGACGCGGTAGTGGCGGCCTTGCCCAAGGGCGCCATTCCCCTGGGCATCCGGGCGGCGGCCACGGCGGGGGTGCCCCTCGTCGACCTGAGCTGGCCCCCCGATTCCGACCTTCCGGAGCTCAGGCAGTGCGTGGAAGCGGCGGGCTCGCTGGTCATTCTGGGCTGCGGCGTGGAGCCCGGCCTGACCGAGATCATGGCCCGCTACCTTGCCGAAAAGCTGGACCATGTGGAAGAGCTGCACATCCAGTGCGGCGGCATTCCCGAAAAGCCGGAGCCGCCCCTGGGCTACAAGATCGTCTTTGGCGGCCGGCAGATGCCCCTCCGCGACACCGACGCCCGCCTGGTGAAGGACGGGCAGCTCAAGCCCGTGGCCCGCTATTCGGGCGTCGAGTCGACCTACTTTGACGGAGTGGGCGAGTGCGAGGCGTGGCACGAGGGCTTTATGCCCTGGCTGCTGGACCTCGAGGTCCTGCAAGGGTTGAGGTCGGGCACGCAAAAGACCGTCCGCTGGCCCGGCTACGCGGCCAAGGTGACTCTGCTGCGCGACGTGGGCCTCCTCAGCCTGGAGCCGGTCGAGGTCGACGGCGCCCAGGTGAGCCCCAAGAAGGTGTTGGACGCCGTCCTCTATCCGCGCGTGCGCCTGGAAGAGGGCGAGCGGGACATTACCTGCTTTCGCGTCGTGGCCAGGGGCCGCCAGGATGGGCACGGTCAGGTCTACGAGATCGAGATGGTGGACCGCTACGACGAATCGCTGGGCTTTACCTCCATGGCGCGCACCACGGCCTTTACCGGCGCCATCGTCGGCCGCATGGCAGCCCGGGGAGAGATTCGCGGGCAGGGGCTCCGGACGCCGGAGCAGCTCGTGACCGGCCGCCTCTTTGACCGCCTGGTGGACGAGCTGGCCGCTGCCGGGGTTCGCTTTTCCATGACGAGCCGCAGCGTCGAGATCCTCGACTGATCTATCAGGATGTGGGCGAGGAAAGATGGGCGCAGCTTGCTGCGCCCAAAACGCCCGCCCCTATTCCAACGTAACCTGGGTCATGACGGTGCCGGCCCGATCGTGGCGCGCCGTCAGCGACACCTGGCTGCCCTGCGGGGCGCGAACAACCCACTCGACCTTGGCGCGATCCTCGGTGGGGTCCCAGGGGCTAAAGGAGACGGGCACGGGGGGCTTGTACGCATAGCCCTCGAGTTGGCCCAGCTCCACCCGCGGCTCGCCCGTCTCCAGGGTGGCGCCTTCGGGTAGCTCGATCTCGCACACCACGGCGCGCACCAGCTTTTTCTCCATCGCTTTCTTGGTCACGTAGCTGGGCAGCCAGCCGTCGTTTTGCACCACCAGGCGCACCCGGTAGGTGTCGGGTCCCAGCTTCCTGGCACTGGCTTCGTACAGGGCCAGGCGCGGGGAGATGAGCAGGTGCCAGACCAGCCACCTGGCAAAGGGAGCGATCTCGGCCTCCAGGAACTGCGGGGGCGGGTTGCGAAAGGCATACTGCATATCCCAGCCGCCCAGTTCCACCGGGCCCAGCTCCGGATGCTCGTAGGGGTACCAGTCGACGTAGCCCTTTCCACCCAGCGTATTGTCGCTCCAGGCCAGCATCTTCAGGTCGTCCTCAAAGTCGTGCTCCCGGTACCAGTCAATGTACTTGTACTTCTCGATGCCGGCCTGGCGCTGCGGGCTCCAGATCTCGACCGTCCAGGCAAAGATGCCCAGGTGGTCGTAGAGCCAGTCGTCAAAGCCGCCGGTGGTCACGTCTGCGGGATGGTAGAGAAAGTCGTGGTAGGTCGAGACGGCCGGGTAGCCGGTTATCTCTGTGCCGCGGGCGCCGATGGTCTGATAGGTCCACAGGTCCTCGGCCGGCATCTCCTTGTCGTCCCGGTCGGAATAGGGCCGCAGCAGGACGCCGCTCCAGGTGTGAAAGGCGATGCCCCCGGTGATGTTCTGATGGCCGGTGATGAAATGCGCCAGGGCGCGGGCCTCGGGCTCTGACGTGGGATAGGGCCCGGCCCCTTCCTGCTGGTACTCCTGCCGCCACTGGACCGGAAAGTTGCGGTTCAGGTCCAGGCCCTCCTTGTTGCGCTGCAAGCGGATGGTCACCCCGTCATAGTCCTCCACGCGGCCCTCGGGCAGCAGGCGGTAGTACTGGCCGCCTGTTTCGGTAGGATCGCGGCGCACCAGGATGCGCGGTTCCCGTGGCGAGGCCTTCCACGGCCCGTTGGGATCGGGCACGCGCATCATGAGGATGCGACCGTCGCCGTCCATGTCCTCCCGGATCAGGCCGCCGATGGGTTCTTCGTCGTAGGGATAGGGACGCGTGCTGGAGCGGACGACCTTGGGACGGTCGGCCAGGGCGAGCTCGGCACCGTCGGGGTTGACCCGCGGGCAGACGTAAAAGGCCCGGGTATCGAGGCAGCGGGTTACCTCGGCATCGTTGCCGTAGCCGGTCACAAGGTGGTGGATGAGGTACAGGCAGGCGCTGGAGGGCGAGATCTCGCTGGCGTGGATGTTGCCATCCACCCACAGGGCCGGCTTTTGCCTGTCCTCTCCCGTCTCGAAATTGGTGACGGTCGCCAGCCAGATGTCACGGCCCTCGTAGCTCCGGCCGATGCTCTCCAGGCGCACGAACTGCGGATGCTCGGCGGCGAGCCCCTTCAGGATCTCGACCAGGGCGTCGTAGCGGTAATAGGTGTCAAAGCGGATATCCATAGGTTTCTCCCCATTGCTAGTGTTCGATAGTGATCAGCCCCGTGCACGTGGCCCGCGATGTGCGGTGGCTGCCCTTCGGCAAGGCATTATACCCCACTCCCGGGCGGGCAGCAAGTGCGTTCCGTTTGGAAGCGCATTTGACAGTTTCAGGCAGTTGCGGTATCTTAATCGAAACGACAATTGTGAGGATGAACTTGCAATTCGCGCCGAAAGCCCGGTGGCTAGCCCTGATTCTGCCACTGCTCGTCCTGTTCCTGAGTGCCATGCACAGGCAGCCCTCCAATTCGGAGGACGGCCCTATACCGGGCAACCCGGCAGGCGCGCTGGCTGCTGTTTCTGTCCTCGGCACCCCAACCTCGACGGACACTGCGACGCCCACACCCACACCCACCGCGACGGCAACCAACACCACGACCCCCACGCCCACCGACACGGCCACGCCCATTCCGACGGCGACCTCGACGGCCACGGCGACGCCTACGGCAACCTTCACGCCGACACCCACGCCGACCCACACCGCCACCTTTACCCCGACGCCGCTGCTGCCCACTCCCGATGGCGTGTTACGCCAGGCGCGCGTCCCCATCCTGATGTACCACCACATCCAGGATGCGCCGCCCGGCTCCAACGCGCTGCGCCGAGACCTTTCGGTGTCGCCGCAGAATTTCGAAGCGCAGCTTCGCTACCTGCAACAGGAGGGCTACCAGACGGTGAGCCTGTACGACCTGGTGCTGCACCTGACGGTGGGGAAGCCGCTACCGGAGCGGCCCATCATCCTGACCTTTGACGACGGCTACGCCGACGCTTATACCCAGGCATTTCCTCTGTTGCAGCACTATGGCTTTACGGGGACCTTTTTCCTGACCTCGGCGCCCATCGATGCCAACAATCCCGCCTTTCTTTCCTGGGACAACGTGCGAGAGATGCACGAGGCAGGCATGGCCATGGAGGTCCACAGCTACGACCACTCGGACCTGCGCAGCCGCGGGTACCAGTTCCTCGTCTATCAGACCCTGGGGCCCAAGGAGGCCATCGAGGAGCGCACGGGAGCCAGGTGCCGCTTCTTTGCCTATCCCTCGGGCCGCTACGACGATCACGTCATCGACGTCCTGCGATCAGCGCACTACTGGGGAGCGGTGGCCATCGAGCAAGGGGCCACGCACAGCAGCGACGGTCTCTTTCATCTGCGCCGGGTGCGGATCCAGGGTAACGATGCCCTCAGCGACTTTGTGCATAAACTGAACCTCAACTGGTAAGGACAACGGATGTATTTTGACGCCCTGACCATGGCCAGCGTGGCCGATGAGCTGCACGCGACCATCCTGAACGGCCGGGTGCAGCGGGTGCTCCTGCCCGACGATCTGTCGCTGGGGCTAGAGATCTATGGGCAGGGCACGCGCCGCTATCTGCTGGCCTCGGCCCACGCCGAGTTGGGCCGCTTGCTGCTGTCCTCCGAGAAGTTGCGGCGCGGTGTGGAACGGCAGACGGGCATCCTGCTCCTGCTGCGCAAGTACGTGCGCGGCGCCATCCTGTCGGACATCGTGCAACCGCCCTTCGAGCGGGTGCTACGCCTGGAGTTCGACCATCCCGAGTGGGGAACGACAGACCTGATGGTCGAGATCATGGGCCGACACTCGAACCTCATCCTGGTGGACGCCAGCAGCCGTGTGCTGGGCGCGGTCAAGCACGTCAGCCCCGAGATGAGCCCCCATCGACCCGTGCAGCCCGGCCGGCCCTACGTGCCGCCGCCGGCGCAGTCCAAGCTGCCGGCCCCGGAGCTGACCGAGGCGCGCCTCGCCGCCATCCTGGCCGCCCAGGAGCCCGAGACGCAGTTGTGGCAAGCCCTGGTGCGGGGCGTGCAGGGCATGAGCCCCCTCCTTGCCCGCGAGATCAGCTACCGAGCCCTGGGCTATGTGCGGATGGCGGTGGGCCAGGTCAAGGACCTTGCGCGCGTCCTGGCCGTCACAGGCGAGTTGCTGGCGCCCCTGGAAGACGGGAGCTGGCAGCCGAGCCTGGCCTACGAGGACGACGAGCCCGTCGCCTATGCACCTTACCACATCCGCCACAGGGGCAAGCCCCGGCCGGTGGAATCCATCAGCCAGGCCATCGAGCTCTACACGGCCGCCGCGGCCAGCGCCGACCCCTACGTCGGGGCCAAGCGCCCCGTGCGTCAGGCCATTGCCATGGCCCGCGGCCGGCTGATGCGCCGCCGCGAATCCCTGGAGAGGGCTCGGGCAGAGGCAGGCGAGGCCGACCAGTGGCGGCAATGGGGCGAGTGGATCCTGGCCTACGCCCACACCATAACCCCGGGGCAAACCGAGTTGCTGGCCGAGACCGGCGAGCCCGAGACGCTGCGCATCCCCCTGGATCCCGACCTGTCACCGGCCGACAATTCTCAGGCCTATTTTGCCCGCTATCGCAAGGCCCAGCGGGCTGCCGCGGGCGTTCCCAGGCGCCTGGAAGAGATCGACCTGGGGCTTCGCGACCTGGAGCAGTTGGAGACCGACCTGGACCTCGCCGCCAGCCGCCCCGAAGTCGACGAGGTGCGACGGGCCCTGGTGGAAGCGGGGCACGTGCGCGTCAAGAAGATGCGGGACCGAAAGCCGCCCGGAAGTGAGCCCCTGTCGTTCCCTTCGCCCGATGGCCTCACCATCCTGGTGGGGCGCAACAGCCGCCAGAACGACGACCTGACCTTTCGCCGGGCGAGCAGCACCGATTGGTGGTTCCACGCGCGAGGGGTGCCGGGGTCCCACGTCATCGTCCGCGGCGGCGGGGAAGAGCTGCCGCGGGCCACGGTGCGCCGCGCCGCCGAGCTGGCGGCCTACTATTCCCGGGCCCGGCGGGACGCATCCGTGGTGGTGGACTACACGCAGCGGCGCAACGTGCGCCGCATCCCCCGCGCCGCGCCTGGCCTGGTGAATTATAGGCAGGAGCGCACCATCCGAGTCACACCCCTGGGGCCCGAGGCCGCCGAGGAGGCCGGCTCCTCGGGACAGACCGACTGATCCCCGCCCGCCGGCAGCGCGCCTTTCCGGAGAGAAGAATAGGCAAAGCCACAGATCGTGGAGTCGTGAGCACCCTGGGCATGGCCCTCGCCTGCGGCGCCGCTGGCCTCGTCGTGGGCCTCTGGGTGGCGCGCCAGGCCATGGCCAGCGACTATGCCCTCTTTCCCCTCTATGCCGTGCTGGCCGCCGCCCTGGCGGGAGGCGGGCTGTGGTGGCTGCTCGTCGCCCGGCGGGGCCGCTACAGGCCCTTGCCGCGGCCGAGCGCTAGCCGCCCGGCTTGCGGGCAATGGCGATGATGGACGTGCCGGCCGGCAGGTTCAGCCAGCGCAGCACCTGCGACTCGGTCCAGGTCACGCCCTTCAGGATGGTGTTGACCAGGGGCGGCGCCGGCTCCATTTCCACCTGGTACGACTCGTCGTCAAAGTGGGGAGAGCCCAATTCAGGCTCTTGCCTGGCGCCCCTCCGCAGGAGGATGAGGCCGGCGGCCGCGGGAAACAGGGCAAAGTTGTTGTAGGTGGCGCGCACCACGCGAAACCCCACGCGCATTAGCTTTTCCTTTAGCTCGCGGGTCGTGTAGCGCCGTTGGTGGGCGTTGAGCTCGTCATTGTGGCTCCAAAGCCACATGAAGGCCGGGACGGTGACGACCAGGACGCCGCCGGGGGCCGTGACGCGGTACGCTTCGCGCAACACGGCCAGGTCGTCCTCGCAGTGTTCCACCGTGTCCAACAGGGCCACCAGGTCAAAGGTGTCGTCGTCCAGGGGCAGCTCCTCGCCGCTGGCCTCCCGGACGTCGTATCCCCGCTCGCGGGCGACGGCCAGGGGACGGGGGTTGTTGTCTACGCCGGTCACCGATCCGTAGCGGCCCAGGTGATGGAACATGTTTCCGGCGCCACAGCCGATGTCCAATACCCGCTTTTCTCCATCGCGGGCAACCACCCGGTCGAGCATGTTCAGCAGCGACCAGGTGCGCCCGGCGAACCACCAATGGTTGTCTTCTTCGATGCGAAGTGGTTGAGTCACAATAAACGCTCCAGTTTTGGTACGATCATTCGCCAGTCATAGCGCGAGCCGGCAAAGCGCCGGGCGGCGCGGCCCAGGCGCTCGCGGGTCTCGGGCTGGCGGAGTAGTTGCAGCACGGCCGCGGCAAATTCCGACGGCTCGTCGGCGATGAGCAGCTCCTGGCCGTCCACCACCTCGAAGCCTTCGCAGCCCAGGGTCGTGGAGACCATGGCCTTGCCCATGGCCATTGCTTCCAGGATCTTCAGACGGGTGCCCCCGCCGATGCGCAGGGGCACCACGTAGGCGGCCGCCGCGGCGATGTAGGGGCGCACGTCCTCTACCCAGCCCGTCAGCTCGACGGCCGCGCCGGCCGGCAGGGACGCCAGGCGGGGGTGCGGGTTCTGGCCCACGATCCAGAAGCGGACGTCGGGCGCTTCGCGGCGGATGAGGGGCAGCACGTTGTGGGCGAACCACAGGGTGGCGTCGACGTTGGGCCGGAAGTCCATCTTGCCGGTAAAGATCAGATCGCAAGGCCCCGGCCCGTCGGTGAGGGGTGGGATGGCTGCCCCGTAAAAGTCCATGTCCACGCCATTGGGCACGACCACCGGCTCCAGGCCGGGGACCAGGGCGCGGAGGGCGCCGGCGTCGGCGTCCGAGACGGCCACCACCCGGTCGGCGGCGAGGCAGGCCCGCCGCTCGTAGTCCTGCAGCCGCCGCCACTGAATGAATGAGTAGACGGCGCCGGCCATGCGCCGGCCGCGGCCCATTGTCCCGGGAGCGCCGGGACGCTCCATCTCGGTGCCCGCTTTGCGGCGCGGCCAGAGCTGGCGGGCGTCGGTCTCGCAGGCACGCTGCTGCAGGACATATTCGGCGTTGTGGTCGTCAAAGATGAAGCGCGGGCGCTGCTGCCTTCCTCGGCGGTCCGCCACGTGGAGAAGGTACTGGGCCAGCTCGATGCCCTCCACCTGCACCACGTCGGGGTCCTCGCGTACCAGCGTCGCGTCCAGGGCCGCGCGAAACCCGGTCGAAGGCAGCCGTTGGGCCATGTCGGGCAGCCCCGAGAAAATGAGGCCCGCCAGCCGCTGCCGCGTGGTGCGCTGCGGGGCCGGCACCACCTGCACGCTGCGGCACACCTGGCTGAGGGGCGTGTCCTGGCATAGCTGTGGGTCGCCAAAAGACAGGAGGTGCACCTCGTGGCGCCGCGCCAGACCGGCGATGAGGTTGTAGTTGCGAATGGTGGTTCCCTGGTGGGGGGGATATGGGAACTGCGGTGTCAGGATAAGAACTCTGGCGGCTTCGTTGCGCGTCATGGCTCCCGTCTACTCTTTGATGACCAGCCGGTAGATCTCTTTCGTCTCCCGGGCGGCACGGTCCCAGGAGAAACGCTGCGCCTGGCGCAGGCCCTTTTCACGCATTTCTTCCCGGAGTTGGTCATCGTTGAGAACGCGCCAGATGTTCACCGTCAGCTCGTCCACGTCGTGGGGGTCGATGAGCAAGCCCGCGTCGCCCACGACTTCGGGCAAGGAGGCCACGTTCGAGACCACGACAGGCAGGCCGCAGGCCATGGCCTCCAGGGGCGGCAGGCCAAAACCTTCGTAAAAGGCCGGGTGGGCCAGGAGCTCCGCGGCATTGTAGAGATAGAGCAGCTCCTCGCTGGAAACCCGCCCCACAAAATGCACCCGGCTGTCGAGCTTGAACTCCTCGACGGAGGCAAAGGCATCTTCGAAGAGCCAACCCTTGCCGCCTGCCAGGATGAGGTGCACGTCCTCTTTGTAACATTCCTGGAGCTGCCAGATGGCGCGCATCAGCGTGGGCACGTTCTTCCGCGGCTCGATGGTGCTGACAAAGAGCACAAAGGGTGCGTCGACCCCGTAGCGCACGCGCACCTCTTCGGCCGCTTCCTTGCGGTCGATGGGACGAAAGATGGGGTTGGCGGCCTCGTGCACGACGGTGATCTTGTCCTGGGGCACGCCCAGGTGCTGGATCGTGTCGCGCCGCGTGCTTTCCGACACGGCAATGATGTGGTCGGTCCAGCGGACGGCCTGGTCGATGTGGCCGTAGTAGCGGGCGCTTTCCTTGGTCAAGAAATGGGGGTAGAGGAGAAAGGCCAGGTCGTGGACGGTGATGACCGACCGGCAACTCGGCCGGTGGGGTGGGATAAAGTCCGGACTGTGCAACACGTCCAGGCCAAGGCGCATTAACTCGACGTTCATGGAATAGCGTTCCAGGCGGTGGTGGCTGGGGGTCCAGAGAGATACCCTGTGGAAATTGGGCTGGTGGAGGATGTTCGTCTCGTCCTTGCGGCTCTGAAGAAGAACGTATTCGTTTTCCCGGTCGATCCTCGACAGGCCGTTGACGAGGTGTAGGATGTATTGCCCGATTCCGGCCTGGCTGTAGTAGACCAACCGCGCGTCTATTCCAATGCGCATGCCGTCTCCATTCTCGGGGCTATCAAAAAAAAGAACCCTCCATCGCCGGAACTCGCAGGATGGAGGGCAACACTGACCCTTTTCCTGCTCGTACTATACCATCGTTGCCTTGCAGCGTCAAATCCTGCTGCTCATCAGCCCTGCTTCCATCTCCAGCATGTGTTGCTTCAGGGCCAGGCCGCCGCCAAAGCCGGTCAGCCGGCCGTCGTGGCCGATCACCCGGTGGCAGGGCACGATCACCGGCCAGGGATTGCGGGCCATGGCCTGGCCGACGGCCCGGGCCGACCCGGCGTGCCCGGCGAGGCGGGCCAACTGGCCGTAGGTGCGCGTCTCGCCGCGGGGGATGGCCCGCGTCAGCGCCCACACCTGCCGCTGGAAGGCGGTGCCCAGGCTCGGGTCCAGTGGCTCGTCAAAGCGGACGTCCTCGCCGACGAAATAGCGCCGCAGCCTGTCTGCCAGGCCGTCGACGTCCAGGCCGGGCGGTGCCTGGGGCGCGGGCCTGCTCGTCTCCGGCAGGCGCCGCAATGCCGCCGCTTCGTCGGGCTCGGGCAGGTTGATGGCCACCAGGCCTTCTTGCGACCAGGCGATGCCCACCCAGCCGGCGGCAGTCTCCACAGCCTTGACTCCGATGCTCTTCTTACTCACCATCTTCTTGCTCCGTTCGAACCGCGCCCTCGGCGTTTTCAACGGCAGCCGGCTCCAGCATGGCCTGGGGCTCGCCCTTTCGGTTCCAGAAGACGTGGCGCAGGACCAGGAGAATGCCGGCCGCGGCCATCATGCCCAGGGCGATCCACTGTGCCGCTGCCAGCTCGCCCACCGTCCAGGCGTCGGGCCGGAACATCTCGATGAAAAAGCGACCCAGGGGATAGAGGATCAGGTAGCCGAGCATGACGTCGCCGTTGCGCAGGCGATGGGGCAGGCGGGCGTGGACGGTGTACAGGATCAGGAAGACCAGCAGGCACCACAGGGACTCGTACAGGAAGGTGGGATGAAAGCGGGTCTCATAGGTGGTGCCGGGCGGCAGCGGCTGGTGTGGAAGCTCGGGATTGATCCGGAGCCCATACCAGTCCGAGCCCGTGGGCGGGCCGTACAGCTCCTGGTTGATAAAGTTCCCCCAGCGCCCCACAAATTGACCGAAGGCCAGGCCCGGCGCCCCGGCGTCCAGCCAGAAGAGGGGGTTCAAGCGCTGCCAGACGGAGTAGATGACGACGCCCAACATCCCCCCCACGATGGCCCCGTAGATGCCCAGCCCCTGAAACCCGCCGGTCCTCCATATCATGAAGGCCTCCAGGAAGTGGTCCTTGTAATAGGGCCAGCCGCAAGGATAGGTGGCGTCGAGTGGGCAGTCGGCAGGCGTGGAAAAGACGTGGTACAACCGGGCTCCCACAATGGCGACCACGACGGCCAGGATTAGCGCGCTCCAGATGTGCTCGGGGTTGGCGCCGCGCTTGGCCACCAGGCGCGAGGCAAAATAGGCGCCAATGGCCACGCCCGTCATGATCAGCACGCCGTACCAGCGCACCTGGAAAGGACCCAGTTGGAAAATGATTGGATTGATAGGATTCATCTATCCACCCCCGGCAAGTTGCCCCGCATTATAACACAAAAAGCGCTTTCCCCTCAAACAGGCGGTTGTCCTTGCCGAGGCGGGTGCGGGGATTGTGGTAAATGCCTCCTGGTCCTTGTAGTGCGCCGCAACTTAAGGTATAATCGAGACGTGGGAAGAGACGGATTCTCGGACCCTGGGAGGCAGAGGTGTCAGAGGAGCAAACCGACCGGATCGCATACCTGCACATGGTCGACATCTTTCAGGATCTGTCGGAGGAAGAGATCGCCGAGATCGATCGGGCGATGACCATCACCACCGGACGCCGCGGCAAGATCTTCTATATGCCGGAAGACACCAGCGAGGTGCTGTTTTTGCTGAAAGAGGGGCGGGTGCAGCTCTACCGTATCTCCCCCGAGGGCAAAAAGCTGGTCATTGGGACGGTGGGCCCGGGTGCGGTCTTTGGCGAGATGGCGCTCATCGGCCAGGGCATGCACAACACCTTTGCCGAGGCCACGGAAGACTGCGTCCTCATCGTAATGAGCCGCGAGGACGTGGAGCGCCTGCTGATCACCAAGCCCCAGGTGGCCCTGCGCATCTTTGAGGCCATGGGCAACCGCCTGAAAGAGACCGAGTCGCGGCTGGAAGCCATCGCCTTCAAGGGCATCCCCGCCCGCCTGGCGTCCCTTTTGCTCCAGCTCGCCGACGAGCGGCAGAGCGACACCATCCAGGGCCTGACACACCAGGACCTGGGCGAGCGAATTGGCACCTATCGCGAAACGACAACCCAGACCTTGAACAGCTTCAAGGCCAGCGGCCTCATCGACATCGGGCGCAAGCGCATCCACATCCTGGACCGGGAGGGCCTGGAGCGTATCGCGGCGAGCTGAACGCAACCGTGCTGCCGCAAGCAACGCACAAGCCGCCGGGCTCGCCGGCGGCTTGTCTATGCAGTGAGCACGGCGCGCCTGGCGGCGCAGCACGGTGCTAACGGTAGACGGCCACGCCGACGACGCCGGGGCCGGTGTGCGTCCCAATGACGGGCCCGAGCTGGGTGAGGTAGAGCGGTTCGCAGCCCAGGCGCTCATGGATCTCCTTGGCCAGAACGGCGCTCTCCTCGGGCACAAGGGCGTCGACCAGGGCGATGCGAGCCCCTTTTCCATCGCCGCCCATGCACTCCGCCACCAGGTCCACCATGCGGGCTTGCGCCTTGCGCTTGGATCGCACCTGTTCCAGGGGCTCGATGGCGCCATCTTTCAGGAAGAGAATCGGCTTGACCTTCAGCAGGGTGCCGAGAAACGCCTTGGCGTTGCCGATGCGCCCGCCTTTGGCCAGGTATTCCAGCGTGTCGACGACGAAAAAGAGGTGCATCTTTTTCTTGATCTCTTCGACCTGCTGCACAATCTCCTCGCGGCTTGCCCCTGCGTTTCTCGCGTTCACGGCCGCCTCAATCATGAGCATCAGGCCCACCGACGTGGAGAGCGAGTCGATGACGCTGATCTTGGCATCGGGCATCATCTCCTTGGCTGCCATGGCCGAGTTCCAGGTGCCGCTCAAGCGGCTCGAAATGGTCAGGGTCACGATCTCGTGGCCCTGGGCCACCAGCTCGGAGAACACCTCGTAAAACTCGCCGGCTGATGGCTGCGAGGTCGTGGGCAGCACCGGAGCTTCCTTCAGCCGCGTGTAGAACTCGCCGTTCGAGAGATCCACGCCCTCCCTGTAGGTCTTGTCTCCGAAGTGAACGCAGAGCGGCACCACCCGGAGATCATTCTTTTCCACGATGGATTGCGGCAGGTACGCAGTCGAATCAGTTACAATTTTGATCATGGTTTCTCCTTTCCCTCATTGGATACTGCGCGGGCCGCGGTCTCCCTCGGGCGGCCCGGGTGTAATTGCAGCTCAGTCCAGAGCCTCCAGTGCTTCTTCCAGAAACTGGACCAGCAAGGCACGCGCTTCTTCACTCAGGCGCTCGAGGTTGACCTGGTAGCGCCGGGCGTGGTCCAGCAAGCGCTGGGTAAGGGACGTGCTCGTCTCGTCTTCGGCCGCCAGGGTCGCTCCGACGCTCAGGCCCGCCAGTGCTTCCAGGCCCGTGGCGCCTCCGCTGCGTAGGGCAGCCAGGGCGCGAAATGGGCTGAGACCCGCGGCCCGGGCCCTGGCGCGTTGCATGTTGAGGAGCAGGGCAGCGGTCATCTCGGTGCAGTAGGTGAGGGGCGCGCCGCCGGTTTCGGGCAGCCGGGCCAGGAGGTCGCTGAGGGTTTCGCGCACGTTGGCGCCACGTGCTTGCCGCAGCTTGGCCAGAACCCGCTCCCGGAGCGAATGCCATTCTTCGATCTCCAGATCCTGGGGAGCTGCGCACAGGCTGGCAGCCTGCGAGGTGGGTGCAAAGACGACCATGGGGCGCCCGGGCCCCGAATGGCCCGCTTCCAGGGCATAGCTGGAGGCGGCGAACCCCTTTTTCTCCAGGACTTTGAGCATGTCGTAGGCGGAGAAGCGGTTGACGCCCAGCCGTTTGGCAAGCTCCGAGTAGTGGACAGGCCCACGGAGCTTGCCATACAACTCCAGGAGCGCTTCGCAAAAGACCTTCTGGCGAGCCGTAAGTTTGGCCATCCGCTTCATGACTTACCCAAAAAACCAAAATATAGGGCCATTGTACACGCAATGCCGCTTCTTGTCAAGGGGGAGGCGAGAATTTAGATGCAAGAGAACCCCTTATAAGCGCCAGGTTCCCTTGCTCTCACCCGGGCGGAGTGGGGCTCAGGCGCCGGCCCGGACGCCGACGTGGACGGCGACGGTGCCCAGCATCAGGCGCCGGTACCAGACGTCCTTCCAGCCGGCGCGCTGCATGACGGCCAGTATCTGGTCGGGCGAGAGAAAGGCCCCTACGGAGTGAGGCAGGTAGGTGTAGGCCGTCCGCTGGCCGGTCAGGAACAGGCCGATGACCGGCACGATGTGGTAGAAATAGAAACGGTACAGCTCGCGAAAGATGGGCAGGGTCGGCCAGGCAAACTCCAGGCAGGCGACCCGCCCGCCGGGCCGTGTCACGCGGGCCATCTCGGCAAAGGCGGCCGGAATGTCGGCCACGTTGCGCAGGGCAAAGGCGGTTACGACGCCGTCAAAGCTCAGGTCGGGAAAGGGCAGCCGCAGGGCATCACCGGCAGCCAGGGGCAGGCGGGCGCCGGCCTCCCTGGCCTTTTCCTGGGCCTGGACGAGCATGTCGGGCACCAGGTCGACGCCGGTGACCTGGGCCTGGGGCTGCTGGCGCAATACCTCCAGGGCCAGGTCGCCGGTGCCGCTGGCCACGTCCAGTACCCGCTGCGGGCCGTCGCCCGGCCCGGGGGCAATGCCGGGCTTTGACCTCAATTGCGATACCGCATAGCGCCGCCAACTCTGGTCGCGTCCCAGCGACATGACACGGTTCATCAGATCGTAGCGCCGGGCGATGTCGGTAAACAACTGCCGCACAAAGGCCACCTTGCCCTCGGGTGGGGGCAGTGGCCCGCCCTCGGATGTACCCACGGATTTCCTCATGGCTTTATGCCGGCGGCCACAGCGACAGGCCGGTCTCCGGATCCTGGGTGCGCACGGGCACCCGCCCGCGCAACTCCTGGCACGACACCTCGGCCACGAATACCTCGGCCGCCAGCAGCTCGCCGGCTATCACCTGGCCCTCCCTGTCGCTGAGGACGGCATAGGCGCGCACCGAGAACCGGTCGCCTTCGGAGCTGATGTTCCCGCTGCAATGGACCAGGTCGTACTCACTGTCGAGGGCTCGCCGCTGCACCTGGCCGCTTTCCTGGTCAAGATGGCCGATGGTGGCGTTGCGGACGGCGCCGTGCACCATGAACACGCCGCAGG
Source organism: Anaerolineae bacterium (assembly GCA_034428935.1). Taxonomy (GTDB): domain Bacteria; phylum Chloroflexota; class Anaerolineae; order JAAYZQ01; family JAAYZQ01; genus JAAYZQ01. The sequence goes on from DAOUHB010000101.1 coordinate 87,312, forward strand.
CAATGTTCTGCTCGCGGCAAACGCGATAGAGCCCCACCACAAGATCTTCGCCGGGCGGCAGGCGAAAGAGATAGCTCTGGCCCCGCTTGAAGTGGATTGTCTGCATTGACTCTTCTCCTTCCGTTCAATCGCGTTTTCAGTCAGGCCATCCCTTGCGGGCCGGGGATCTGCCGATCACCCTCGAGCCTTCCAGGGAGCGGCCGAGATTGCATCAACCGTGCTTCAGGGAGCCACCTCCCTGAACACCGATGGCAGGTAGATGGCAAAGGATCCGAACTCGGGCCGGGGCACTGCCTGCTGCCCCTCGCTCCCCGGCGCCGTGCCCGAGATCTCGACTTCTGCAACAGGGACGCGATCGTGCACCAGGCGGTTCCCGGAACTGTCGTAGGCGGGCACACGGACGCTCGTAGGCTCGTCGTAGAGGCCCACCACCAGCGCGAGTGTTCCCGGGGGCAGGTCGGCGCCCAGGGGAATCACGTGCTCGTCGGCGATCACCTCACCGGTGGCCCAGGTATTGGCCGGGCAGCATCCCTTGCCCGGCGGCCCGTCATCCTGCGCGGCCACGGTGCCGTCCTCGCTCAACAGGTGCGTAAAGACCTTGAAGGGCAGGACCATCGGTCCGTCTGCATACCAGTACAATGTGACTGACACCTGCCCGCTGGGATGGGCCTGGCTCGTATCCAGGTCGTAGCCCAGGAGCCTGGCCTGGCGCCCGATCCTCGCGTGCAAGGAGTGCTCCATGAGGGGCATCTCGAACGTTCGAGTCCGATCCAGGACTCGGACCGAGGCCACGGGCCACGCTTCGCCCTGGGCGCCTGCAATGGGCACCCGTCCCTCAGGGCCAAGAAGGGCCATCTGCAGCCGGTAGCTGCCGGGGGCGAGGCCGCTGGGCAGGACCAGCAGGTGGTGCCCCCGAGCGTACTCGCCCTGCTGCCAGAGCTCTGTCGAGTGCGATCCGGTAAAGGGTGCGAACTGCCAGCTATTGGCCACCTGCCCGCTCGCGCTCACCAGCTCGACGAGAAGCGTGTAGGCGGCCTGCGGCCTGGCCTGGGCCTGCCAGTGCGTCTCCATGTGGATCACTTCGCCCGGCTGTACCTCGGCGCTGGCAGGTGTGTGGCCCATCAGGACCAGCTCGCCAAAGGTCGTCGCGCCCGCGTTGGGCAGCGTGGACAGGATGGGGGAGCGCGGCTGGCCGCGCAGGACGGTCACCTGGCCGACGGTCACCTGCCGCAGGCGCTCGCTTCCGACCTCGACTTCCAGGCGAGGGCCGTCCTCCAGGGGAGCCCAGGCCACTTGCAACCGGTACTCCCCCGGTGGCGTGCCGGGAGGCACCAGCAGTGCGTGGCGATCCTCGTTGGTCGCGCCCTGCGGCCACGAATCCGTGGGGCACCAACCGCCGCAGGGCTCGCTCTCCCGGCTGGCCCAGACCAAGCCATCCTGGTCGACCAGCAACACGCTCACCTGGTATCGCTCCGAGATGTCGAGCCCACTCCGCCAGCGAAAGCTCAGCCGAATGGCCTCGCCGGGCTCTACCTGCAGGGGGCTGATGTCCAGGCTGCGCAGGCGGATCTGCCCTCCAAAAATAAAGTGCTCCAGGTCCGTCCGGACCAGGTCCTCTTCGCCGGCCACGTACAGCGACACCGCGTGGCTGTCGGGAAACCACGTCTGTTCAGCCTCGAAGGCGTGGAAAACCAGCCAGCGCTCCACCAGGCTCTCCGGATCCTCGGTCCAGGCGCCGACCGGGCCCAGCCACAGGCGATGGCCGGCCTGGAGCAGTGGCAGCAGGGTGGCGTCGATCTGGGCGTCATCCAGGGGGCCCGGGGTGGCGGGCAGGTAACGGACCGGCCACCGCCGGGTATTGTAATAGGTCTCCAGGGGGGCCTGGCTCGGCTGGGTGAGGATGAGGACGTCGCCGTCCTGGGCTCGCTCGTCGATATAGGCCAGGGCACGCCCAAAGCTGCGGTCGCTGCCCACGCCATAATGCCCCGCCAGGCCGTAGCTGGCCAGGAGGAGAAAAAGCACCAGGCCGGCGCCCAGGTATGCTCCGCCCTTGCGGGCCAGGGCCAGCAGGCCCAGTGCCCAGAAGACCGACAGGGGCACCTGGAGATATCCCAGGTGCCGGCCGAGGACGCTGTAGGGGACGAGGAACGAGCCGGCCAGGGTGACCACCAGGAGAAGCAGGAGCAGGCGCCAGAAGGACGTGGAGATGATGGTTCCCTTGCGCGAGGACCAGGCGCCGAGGAGGGCCAGCAGCCAGCCGGCGATTGCCAGCAGGTGGGCCAGGAGGGGAACCTCGGTGCCCATCAACTCCGAGAGCACCAGGGTCGGCATGACCTTTTCCATCTTGTAGGCCAGGCCGAAGGCCATCTCTCCCTGCCAAACGCGGGCCAGTGAGGCGCGCAGCCCAGGGGCCGCCATCAGCCAGACGAGCACGACGGCCAGGGCCATGACGTGGGCGGCCACCGCCCAATACGATATCCGGCGCTTTTGCAGAGCGAGAAATGCCAGGAACAGGCTGTTGACCAGCCAGATCCAGGCGAAAAAATAGTGCGTCGCCACGCCGGTGGCCAGCAACACCAGGTAGGCCAGCCACCAGGCAGGCCGCTCGGGTTGCCGCAGCGCCTTGAAGAAGAGGAGGATGGTCAGGATGGCGAGGCATGGCAAAAGGGAGTACATGCGGGCCTCGCGCGAGTAGGCAACCAGGAAGGGCGAGAAGACGGCCACGGTGGCCGCCATCAAGGCCAGGTGCCTGTTCGCCAGGAGCCGGACGAGGGTATAGAGGAGGGCGATGAACAGCACGCCCCAGAAGACCGAGTAGATGCGAAAGGCAAACTCGCTGGTGCCCAGGAGCCTCTGCCAGGGATAGAGAGACAGGAAGTAGAGCGGCGGGTGCTCGAAAGGGGCGCTGCGCAGGTGCGCCAGAATGCCCTGCCAGCCCAGGCCCGACACGTTGGCCGTCAGGGCTTCGTCGAACCAGAACTCGCTTCCCGCCAGGTTGTAGATACGCAGCGCAAAGCCCAACAAGAGCAGGGGCAACAGCGTGCGGCCCTGCTTTGCTGTCTCGACGGCTCTGGCTCTGGCACCCATCCTGCTAACGGCGATTGCCTGCAGAGATCACTCTCCCCGCCAGAGTTGAAGGCGGAAGCGGACCAGCTCACGAAAGGCGCGGACGATAACGCGCACGTTGGCACCCGTCTGGCTGCCGGCGACCCGGGGCCGGTGGCTCACGGGCAGCTCCACGAAACGGTATCCTGCCCTTTTGGCCCGTACCAGCCATTCGATGCTAAAGGTCGCGCCGCGCGACCCGATCTTGGGTGCCAAATCCTGGACGATCTCGCGGCGAAGGAGCTTGAATCCACAGTCCACGTCGCGCACCGTGTAGCCAAAGAGCAGCGTACAGAGGGCGCTCCAGCCCTTGCCATAGAACACGCGCAGGAAGGGATCGCGCCGGGGCGCTCGATAGCCGGCGATAAGGTCCGCGTTCTCCATGTGCGGCACAAAGCGCTCCAGCTCGGCGAGGACGAACTGGCGGTCGGCGTCCGTATAAAAGATCCAGTCCTTGGTGGCGCTGGTAAAGCCAGTCAACACTGCGGAGCCAAAGCCCTGGTTCACCGCGTGCTGCACCAGCCGCACCCGTGGCTCGCGCTCCGCTACGCGCCGGGTTACGGCTGCTGTCTCATCGGCGCTGCCGTCGTCCACGACGACAATCTCCCAATCGTCCGCATTGGCTTCCAGCGCCGGAACGGCCTCGGCCACCATCGCTTCGATGTTTTCCGCCTCGTTGTAGGCCGGAAGCACCATGGATATGCTAGCCATTTCCTTTTTTCACCCCGTCGTCAAGATGGCCCTTCCCGTCCGTGGAAGGCCTCGATGAGCTTGAGCTTTTTCTCCCGGCGCATGCGCTTGATGGCCAGCTCGCGCTTCATGGCCGCGCTGCGGTTCGGGACCTCCTCCTTATATACGATGCGCACAGGGCGGCGCTGCTTACAATACTGCGACCCGCGCCCGGCGTTGTGCTGCTTGACCCTGGCCTCCACGTTCATCGCCCAGCCGGTGTACAGGCTGCCATCGCTGCACACCACCATGTACACAAAGGGCACCGGTCAGGGTTCCTTTCTGGACCTCTTGCGCCAGAAGGAGCCCAGGAAGGCGTCAAAAAGGGAGGGGCGGGGCGGCATCTCGGTCGCCGGCCCATCCTGCCACTGTCCCTGGGCCTGATCGGCGAGCCACTTTTGCCGCTCTTCTCCTGCCTTCTTGATGCGCTCTGTGAGGGCCTCGCCCTCCCCCTCGCCCTCGGCCAGGGCCAGGCGCAGGGAAGCGAGCACCTCGGAATAGGTGTCGATCCAGCGCAGCAGGTTTTCCCGGTTCGAGATGCTCAACAGGCTGAGGGATGCTGCATCCCCTTCGCCCATGCGGGTACTCGATTCAAAGGCCGAGCCCGCTACCCGCCGCAACTCGCGCCACGAGGGCTGCTGCACGGCCATCTCCAGGAGGGCCAGGGCCAGGATCCGTGGCAGATGCTCAACCCCGCCCAGCAGTCCGTCGTGCTCGGCGGCATCCAGGAAGAGCGGCTGGGCACCCAGGATGCCGATGAGGTCGCTGATCAATCTGACAGAGGCTTCGTCGGCCGTGTTGGAGGGCACGACGCAGATGGGAGCGCGCTGGAACAGATCGGCCCTGGCGGAACCGGACGAAGCGGCCGAGGGCAGGATGGGGTTGGTCCCCACAAAGTGGACCTGCTCCGGCAGGTGCTCTGCTGCCCAGGCGAGCACCGGGGCCTTGAGGGGGGCCGTGTCCATGACGACACAGCCTGGCCGCAGGTAGGGGCCGATGGCCTCCATGGTCGCGGGAATTGCGTCGATGGGCTCGGCCAGGATGACAATGTCGCTCTTTTCCACGGCCGAGATAAGGTTCCACTCCGTGCGGTCCACGGCGCCCCGGCTCTTGGCCTCGTTGGCCAGCAGGCGATCTCGATCGTGGCCGACCACGGTCGAGGTCACCTCCGCCTGTCGCAGCGCGAGTCCCAGGGAGCTGCCTACGAGTCCCAATCCAACAATGGCAATGCGCGGTTTTGGTGTGCTCACGTCCACTCCTCAGTGCAAGCTGTCGGCGGCCTGCAACGCTGCCAGCAATGCATCGTCGCCAACATGATAGGTCTCCTCGTGCCGCCGGATGAGCGCGACGGCTCCCGGCGAGCAACATGCCTCCCGGGCCAGCTCGGCGCCCAGAGAGGCGTGGTTCTGCTGCACAAAAAACGGGCGGCGCCAACTGCCCGGCACGTCCCGGCCGATCCGCTCCAGGGCTCCAGGCCACAGGGCCTGGAGCAGCACCGTTGCTACCCGGTGCCAGATGCGAATTCGGGCCAACCCCGAGCCACTCTTGCCCACGTCGTGGAGCAGCGCCGCCGCCAGCAGGTCTGGCTCGTCGTGGCCGGCCGCCCGCAGGGCCCGGAACACGGCCATGGCGTGCTGGCGATCGTACCCGGGCATGGCCAGGAACAGGGCCACAGCCCGGGGCGGCAGAATCTGCCGCAACAAGTCCTCGTCCACGGCGGCCGGCCGGACCCGGGTCGCGGCGGCCTGCGCAAACTGCCGGACGCGATAGATAGCCCCCATGACCTCTAGCCCAGGAACAACCTCAGGAGCGCGGTCAGCGGCGGGCCGAGCAGCCAGCCCAGCGGATTCGCCAACCCGAACCAGCCCAGGGCAAGCAGAGCCATGAGCAGCACAGGACCGTAGGGCGCCAGCTGGTCCAGCCGGTGGCCCCAGTCGTTGGCCCAGCGCGTCCGAAACGTGCCCAGGATTCCCTGGACCACGCCAAAGCCGTCCAGGGGCGGCAGCGGTATGAGGTTAAAGAGCGCCAGGCCGATGTTCACCACCACCAGGACGTACAGAAATTGCGTCAGGAGCCCCGGCATTTCGAGGCCCAGGCGCAAGGGAATGGCAAACAGGGCGGCCAGCACCAGGTTCGAAAACGGCCCGGCCGCAGAGGTGAGGCCCATACCTACGCGGGCGTCGGTGCGCAGGTTGTAAGGGTTCACCGGCACGGGTTTGCCCCAGCCAATGCCCCAGCCGCTGATGGCCATGAAGACGATCATGAGCGCCCCGACGGGATCGAAATGGACCAGCGGGTTCAGGGTCAGCCGGCCTTGGCTGCGCGCCGTCGAATCGCCCAGCTCGTTGGCCGACCAGGCGTGCGCGAATTCGTGAAAGCTGATGGACACCACCAGCGCTAACAAGTAAAACACTATCCGAATTGGATCCATCCACATTCTCCAGCGGACGGACAGCGAGCCGCGGCCCGTCCCGATAACAAAGACAGATTATAACACAGAACGAACATGGGGTCGAAATGGGCGGGGAGCCTTGCCATCAGGTGCGGCGGGCGGCATCGTAGGCGGCGAACCATTCGGGCAATGACTCCCATTGTTCCTCGCGCCGCTGGTGACGCTGCCGATCCTCGTAGATCCTGATCCGCCGAAAGATCTCTTGCTGCACACCCTTGGGGTCCTGCACCCAGGAAAAGTCCAGCTTTCCCTCGGTGCCGGCCGTAAAGACGGTTACCGTACCATAGTCAAAAATGGTGGCGATGGGGCCGGGAATGGTAAAGCTGACGTTCTGGACCTTGTCAAAAGTCGTTTCGGTTCGCTTGGAGCGAAAGCCCAGGGGCAGGCGCTCGGTATCGATGATCCGGTCGTTGGTCACAATGTACAGGTCGTTGCCCCAGTTGACCCAGTTCCAACTGAGCCACAGAAAGCTGGCCACGCCGAGCCCGAATAGCAAGACGACGACCAGCAGTTCGAGTCTGGCCGACGAGGCGACGTAGAGGATCAGGAGCACGAGGATGGCGAGCACGAGGAGGCCCGGCAACCAGATGACCGACAGGAGCTTGAGCCAGTGCTTGCGCCACGTTACGCTGTCGGGCTCCCATCTTCGGATCCAGAAGAGGGGCTTCTGGCGGGCCTCCCTCAGCCTCTGGGCGACGCCGACACGCGTAGTCTCGCTGGGCGGCTTGACCTCGGAGGCGGGAATGGCCGGGCGTGGAATGCTGAGACGAGGCCCGAGATCGAGCCGGGACTCGAGCTTGTCGCGAATGAACTGCTGGCTCTCGATGGCCTCGCCGGCCCGCAGCCTCTGCATCTGCTGGAAGATCAGTTGCTGGACGTTGGCCGGTTCCGGCACAAAGTTAAAGCTCACCCGCGAGACGCCCACTGCCGCCGCCGTCTCGATGATCAGCTTCCCAAACTTCAGGTAGTTGCCGATGACGCCCTGGCTCAGGTTCACGTTCTGCACCTTGTCCAGGGGGGCTTCGTCGCGGGTCTCGCGGATCAAGAGCGTCTTTTCACGGTGGGCCACGCGCATCGTGGTCACCACGTAATAGTCGTTAAGCCAGTCGACCACGCGCCAGGCGGTCCACAGGACGCCCAGGATGCCCACGACCAACGCGAGGCCCCTCAGCAGGTCGCGTGCGTCCTCGTTGGCATTGATGGCGGCCAGGATCACGGCTACCAGCAGCGCGATGAGGGGGCCCGCCAGCTTGTTGACCAGGAAGAACCAGTGCCGGCGGCGCCGCAACACGAGCTGCTCCTTTGGCTCCATCCACGGCAGCCGCTTCATCTCTGTCCGGACCTTGACCTCTTCCCTGGGGGCAAACTTTTCCTCGACTTCCGGGTATTGCTCCAGAAAACGGTCCAGGTCCGCCCTGGTCAGGTAGCACCAATCGCTGGCAGTGGTGGCCACCACCGTCACGTCTCGCGGTTCCTGCAGGAAAAGGGAGCTTTCGCCGGCTGCCTGCACCGCCTTGAGGTAGGAGCGCGGCCTTTCCCTGCCCTCCCGGTCCCGCTCGCGGACGATGGCTTCACCGCTGTAGAGGATATAGAGGGTGGGATCGATCTCGCCCTGGCGATAGAGGGTCTCCTCGGGGCGCAGATGGGCCAGCCCGGTGAAACCTGCCAGGCGCCTCAGATCGACCTCGTTGAGCCCCTTGAAGGTGTTCGTCTGGCGCAGATAGCCCTCGATGTCGGGCCGGGCGAGGGCGCGGTCAAAGCTGGGCTTCAGGCGCCGCAGCCAGTGGAACCCCTCGGCGCCAAAGCGAAAGAGCGTGGTATCGGTCGTGGCCCTGGCCGTCGCCCGCCTGGTGGTGTTGTTGATGAGGGAGTGGCGCCCGAAAAAGTTGCCGGCTGTCAAGATCTTGGGCCAGTTTTCCCCACCGCGGGCCGAGTGCCGGCTCATCTCCTCGACCTGGCCCTTGTCTATGACGTAAAAGGCTTCGGCCTCGTCTCCCTCGGCAAAGATCGTCTGGTCCGCGGGAAAGTCCACCTCTCGCACCAGGTCGGCGACGTGGGACAGCTCCTCGCGGGCAAAACTGGCGAACAGAGGAATGGCCAGCAGGCGGTTGATGACGTGTTTGCGCTCCAGGCGCTCGCGCAGCCGCGGTACCATGGCCAGAAGCGTCTGAAAATCCTGGTTCTCGATGGACAGGAGCCTGGCTTCGCGCACCACTTTGGCCGTGGCGCGCCGCGACTCGTTGTGCAACACGCCCCAGCGCCCCACGTAATCCCCCGCCCCGGCCCGGCGGTGCAGGATCTCGTTGCCGGCGCCATCTATGCCGCTTTCCTCGACGACCCCGCTTTCCAGCAGGTAAAAATGCGTGGGCGCCTCGCCCTGGTGATAGAGCTCCCGGCCCGCCTGGGCCGTCTCTTCCTGGACAAACTCGGCGGTGCGCTGCAGCTCCTCCTGGTCCAGGTCCGACAGCAGCCAGAATTGGGCGAGCCTGCTTTGCAGATCATAACTGGACATCGTCTTGCCTCGAATCGGCATTCTGAGAACGGAACACCATACTCGATCTTAGCATCTCGCGGGCGTTTTGTCAAACTGCCCCAAACAACCTTTTCAAGGCAGCAGCTTGTGAAGGTTCCCGACTTGTGCTATACTTCGCCGACACATTGGGGGAAAGGTCACAGAGCATTGCGGATCCTGTTGGTCAATCCCAAATCAAGGCTGCCCATCGATACCCGGTCTTCGCCGTCGCTGGGCCTGGCCTACCTGGCCGCCGTCGCCGAGCAGCGCGGCGACCAGCTTCTGATCCACGATGGCGACGTGGAGGACGAGCCCCTGGCGTCTGCGGCCCGTGCCTTCGCGCCCGATGTGATAGGCATCACCGCCAACACCACGCAGATTGTAGCCGCCTGGCGAGACGCCGGGATGCTGAAAGGCGTGCTCGACGTGCCCATCGTTCTGGGCGGTCCCCATCCCACCGTTCTGCCCGAGGAGTCGGCCGCCAAGCCCTTTGTCGACGTCGTCGTCCGCGGCGAGGGCGAGGCCACCTGGCTCGAGCTGTTGCGGTGCTGGGAGAACGGGCACGGGAACGGAGGCCGGTTCCTGGACGCGGAGGGCGAGCCCATCCTGGGCATCACCTACCGTGACGCGGACGGCGAGGTCGTCAGCACACCCGACCGCCTGCCCATCCCCGTGGCCGAGCTGGAGGCCATGCCCTTTCCCGCCTGGCACCTTTTCAAGCTGGAGCGCTATACCAACCTGCAGCCCACGGTCGATCAGGTGGACGGCCCCAGCCTGCCCATCCTCACCTCGCGGGGCTGCCCCTATCGCTGCAGCTACTGCTCGCAGATAGGCCCCCGCCGCTGGCGCGCCCGTTCGGCCGAGAGCGTCGTCGCCGAGTGGCGCTGGCTGGTGCGGGAATGGGGCGTGGGCGAGATCGGCGTCCTGGACGATTCCTTCAACATCGACCGGCAGCGGGTGCTGAGCCTCTGTGCGCGGCTGGTGGAGGAGGGGCTGACGGGCGTGCCCTGGATCATGATCAACGGCATCCGCGCCAACCTGGCCGACGAGGAGGTGCTGGGCGCCATGGTCCGTGCCGGCTGCCTGCGCAGCGCCTTTGGCGTGGAGAGCGGCAACCAGGAGATCCTCGACACCGTCGTGGACAAGCACCTGACCCTGGACCAGGTCCGCGCGGCTTTTCGAGCGGCCAAGGCCGTGGACCTGGAGACCATCGGCTTTTTCATCATCGGGCTGCCGGGCGAGACGGAAGAGACCATCGAAGACACCATCCGCTTTGCCATCGAGCTGGATCCCGTCGTCGCCAATTTTTCCATCGCCACCCCCTTTCCCGGGACGCAGATGTACAACACCGTGATGGCCGGCGGCCGCATGCTGGCCGAAACCTGGGATGATTTTGTCTTTTTCGAGGGCAAGGCCCGCTTCGAGATGCCAGGCCTGCCGGCCGAGCTGGTGGAGCGCAAGTGGAAAGAGGCGTACCGTCGCTTCTACCTGCGCCCCCGGCGCGTGGTCCGCACCCTGATGCGCAAAGAGACCTGGCTGCGCCTGCCGCGCACGGCGCGCATGGCGTGGCGGACGGTGGTGGGATCTTAGCATGGACGAAGGCAAGATCCGTTGCAGCGTGGGCATCACCGCCTACAACGAAGAGGCCAACATTGGCCGGCTGCTCCAGGCCATCATCGATCAGCGCCTGTACGAGGTCGAGATCAGCGAGATCATTGTCGTGGCCTCGGGCTGCACCGACCGCACCGAAGAGATCGTGCGCGAGGCCATGGCCCGCGAACCTCGCATCCAGCTCTACGTCCAGCCCCAGCGCGAGGGCAAGACCTCGGCCATCAACGTATTCCTGGAGCACGCCCGCGAAAGGATCTGCGTGCTGGAGAGCGGCGACACCCTGCCCCGGGAAGACACCATCGAGAAGATGGTCAATATGTTCCGCAACCCGGCCGTGGGCATGACCGGCGCCCAGAAGGTGGCCGTCAACACACCCGATCACATCGTGGGCCTGCTCTCCCACCTCCGGCTACAGATGGAGCACCAGCTCTGCCTGGAGATCCCGCGCCTGGGCGAGCTCATTGCCTTCCGCAAGGTCTTTGACCAGCTCCCCCCCGACGTGGCCATGGACGAGGCCTTTGTCGAGGCGTTCATCATCCGGCGCGGCATGCAGGTGCGCTACGCGCCCGAAGCCGTGGTCTATAACATGGGTCCCGAGACGGTGGCCGATTTTGTCAGGCAGCGGCGCCGCAACTATGCAGGGCACCTCTACCTGAAGGAAAAGTACGGATACAAGGTTTCGAGCCTGCAAAACACGCGCGTGGTGCGCCTGGCCCTGGAGCAGGTCTGGGGCGCCATCCGCCTGCTGGCGACCCTCGCCTTTCTGGCCATGCTAGAGATCTGTTCCCGCATCCTGGGGGCCTGGGACTATTACGTGCGCAAGAAAAAGCACGTGGTGTGGGACATGGCCTGGACGACCAAGGACCCCGGCCAGGAGCCGCCTCCGCAAGGGGACTACCGGGAGAGCCGGCCTTGAAAGACCGCCTTCTGACCCTGGCCAAGGTGGCCATCAGCCTGGGCCTCATCGTCTTTGTCTTTACCCGGCCCACCATTCGTGACGCCGATTGGCAGAGCATCCTGGCCAACGTCCGGGTCTGGCCGTGGGTGGTGGCCCTCGCCGTCTATTTTGGGGCCATCGGGCTGAACGTGCTCAAGTGGCAGTATCTGCTGCGCACATTGGGCGTGCAGGTGCCCTACGCCAGCCTGTTCCGGCACAACCTGGTTGGCCTTTTCTTTGCCAACCTGCCCCTCAGCATGGTCGGCGGCGACATTGCCCGGGGCTGGGACCTGGCCCGGCACACGGACGGGCAGGGGGCACCCGTGGCCGTCTCGGTGTTGGTCGACCGCGTCGTCGGCCTGGCCGCCTTCCTCGTGGCCGCCGTGGCCGGGCTCGCCTACGCCGTCTGGGGCCTTGGCCGGGCCGACATGAGCTGGCTGCTCCTGACCCTGGCGCTGGCGCTGCTGGCCTTTGCGCTGGTCGTCGCCGTGCTCATGAGCCAGCGGCTGCGGCGCCTGGTGGAGGGCATCTTTCGCTGGAAGCCCCTGGGCCGGTTCTTGCCCCTCTACCAGCAACTGTCCGACTCGGTGCAGATCTATCGCACCCACGCCGGCGCCCTGTTCATTGCCTTTGGCCTGGGGTTGGCCACCGTGCTGGCGACGTGCGTCGTCAACTACCTGGCGGCCGTCACCGTCGGGGCCCAGGTGCCCTTTGTCTGGGCCCTCGTCCTGACACCCCTGACGCCCTTTGCCCTCTATATTCCGTCCATCGCCTCGGGCCTGGGCGTGAACCAGGCCGTGTTCGTGGCCCTCTATCACAACCTGGCCGGGATCCTCCCCCAGGCGCCGGCCCTGGCCATGTCGCTGGTCATGCAGCTCACCATCTATGTCTCCAGCCTGCCGGGCGCCGTGCTGTGGTGGCAGCGGCGCGGGCAGGTCCGGGTGCGGAGGGCGTAGGGCCGGGCGGTAAAAGAAGGGCGGGAAGCGATTCCCGCCTTTTTTATCCTCTGTCCTCTTGACAGCGCCGCGAAACGATGGTAAATTTGTTTCGATGATTGTCAACACAAATAGAGGCACATGATGGAAGGCGAGGATCGAAGCGAGGTTCTGCTCGAGTTTTTCAAGGCGTTGGGCGATGAGAAACGCCTGCAAATCGTTGGACTCCTGGCCAGGCAGGATTACTCGGTCGAGGAGCTGGCCGCCATCCTGGGCCTGAGCTCGGCCACCGTCTCGCACCACCTCCAGCGCCTGGCCAGGCTAGGACTGGTGACGGCCCGGGCCGACCAGCACTATCACGTCTACTCGCTCCGGCTGCAAACGCTGCACGAGCTGTCGGCGCAGATCCTGTCGGGCGAGGGCCTGCAAGAGGTGACCAACGACCTGGACCTGGACGCGTACGATCGCAAGGTGCTGCGCGACTACATGGAGGGCGGCCGGCTCAAGAGCTGGCCGCACAAGTGGAAAAAGCGGCAGGTGATCCTGCGCTACCTGCTGGAGCAGTTCGAGCCGGACCAGCATTATAGCGAGCGCGAGGTGAACGAGATCATCGGCCGCGTGCACCCCGATTTTGCCACGCTGCGCCGGGAGATGATCGAAACCGGGCTCATGGCCCGGGAGCGAGACGTCTACTGGCGGAAAGAGCAGTGAGCGCGCTAAAGCGCGCACTACGAACGGGTGCTAACGTGCAAGACTCTGGTTCGTAGTGCGCGATTCATCGTGCCCGGGCGCGCCTCGTTAGCCCTTCACCGAGCCGGCCAGCAAACCTCGGATAAAGTAGCGGCCCATGATGATATAGATGAGCAGCGTGGGCAGCGCGGCGATGATGGAGCCGGCCATGATCATGTTCCATTCCTGGATCTGGCTGCCCGACAGGTTCCGCAGGGCGACGGTGATGGGCTGCAATTCCGGCTTTTGCAGGATCGATACGGCGAACAGGAACTCGTTCCAGATGTTGGTGAACTGCCAGATGATGACCACCACAAAGCCGGGCAGCGACAGGGGAAAGAGCACCCGCCAGTACACGCCGAGGATGCCCGCGCCGTCGATGCGGGCCGCCTCCACCATGTCGGTGGGCACCTCGGTATAGTAATTGCGAAAGATGAGCGTGGTGATGGGAATGCCGTATACCACGTGTACCAGGATGAGCCCCCAGAGCGTGCCCCCCAGGCCGATGGCCGCTAGCGTCTGCGTCAAGGGGATGAGGACGCTCTGGTAGGGAATGAACATGCCAAAGAGCATCAAGGGAAAGACCACGTTGGCCCCCCGGAACTTCCACTTGGACAGCACGTAGCCGTTCAGCGAGCCGAGGAACGAAGACAGCAGCGTTGCCGGCACCGTCAGGTAGACGCTGTTGAGCAGGTTTTGTGATAGCCCCCGCAGCCCCTTGCCCGGGATGCCCGACCATGCGGCCTGGAAGGAGTCGAGGTTGATGCCGGTGGGCGGCGCCCACATGCGCGACAGGTCCTGCACCTCGGCAAAGGTCTTGAACGAGCTGGCCAGCATGACATAGACCGGCACCAGGAAGAGAATGGCAAAAAGGATCAGCAGGAGATAGATGCCGATGCGCGCCGGGCTAGCACCGCGCCGCCGCGTTCCCCGGCGGGGAGCGGGCTGCACCTTGCCCACGATGGGTGGAGTGACGGATGGGCTCATATCTCTACCTCCCGGCGCAGGCTAAAAATGAGGTAGGGCACGATGACGACGGCCACCATGAGGAGCATGATGATCGAGATGGCGGCTCCCTGGGCATAGTGGTTGCCCTGGAAGGTGGTCTCGAACATAAAGATGCCCGGCACGTCGGTGACGAACCCTGGCCCTTTGCCGGTCATGGTGTACACCAGGTCAAAGATCTTGAGCGAGATGTGGCCCAGGACGATGAGGGCGCTGAGAGTGATGGGCTGGAGGATCGGCAGAATGATGTGCCTGTAGATGCCGGCCTCGTTGGCCCCGTCGACCCGCGCCGCCTCGCGCAGCTCCTCGGGGACGCCGCGCAGGCCGGCCAGGTACATGGCCATGCAATAGCCGATCATCTGCCAGGCCGCGGCGATGATAACCGGGATAAGGGCCACGTGAAAGGGACCGATGGAGTTGGTATCGGTGTACCACTTCCAGCGCAAGGCGTCGAGCCCTATGGCGTGCAGGAGGGCATTGACCCCGCGCAGCCGCGTCGCGGTGCCGGGCGCAAAGATCCATTGCCACACCACGCCCGTCACGACGAAGGATAGGGCCATGGGAAAGAGATAGATCGTACGAAAAATCCCCTCTCCCTTGACCTTCTGATCGAGGAGGATGGCCAGAAGCAACCCCAGCACCACGCAGATGAGGAGGAAAAAGATGGTGAAAAAGAGCGTGTTCCAGAGGTCAATGGTGAACCGCCTGGCCGAGACACCGCCCTCCCGGCTGAAAAGCTGGCGATAGTTTGCCAGGCCGTTCGACTCGTAATTGGGCTGCACCCCATCCCACTTGGAGACCGAGACGGCACCGGTCCAGGCGATAAAGCCGTACACAAAGATCGCGATGAGGATGATGGACGGCAAGACCATCAGAAACGCGATCCAGCGTTCGCGGCGTGAGTGCGACATGGTCCCCTCCGGGCAAGAGACCTGGCAGGTCTTGATTGACCTGCCAGGTCTCGTCTATCTGGACTTATTGGCAAACCCCTGCGTCGGCGCAGGCCTGGGCCATGGCGGTCTGGGCAGCGGCCACGTCGAGGTCACTGACAAAGAGGGTCATGGCGTCGTTGACGGCGGTGACCCAGCCTTCGGAGGCGGCAGCGCCGTGGGCCAGGCTGGCGGCGATTTCGTTGGCGGCAAAGTCATCCATGGCCGACTGGAGGTAGGCGTCGTAGAGGGAGCGGTCGCCGTCGGTGCGGGCCGGGATGGAGCCCTTGAGGGGGTTGAAGGCATCCTGGCCTTCCTTGGAGCCGGCGAGGGTCAGCCAGGCCACTGCGTTGTCGCGGTGGGGGGCGCCCTGGGGCAGCCCGAAAGAGTCGGAGAGCATCATGAAGATGCCATCCGTGCCGGGGGAGGGCACCCAGCCGAACTCCTGGTCGGGTGTGAGGCCGATGGACTTGAAGTAGCCCTCGGCCCAGTCGCCCATGATGGTCATGGCGGCATCGCCGTCGGCCACGATCTGGGCGGCCTGGTCCCAGGAGAGGGCGGCGTGGTCCTCGTTGACGTACTCCATCATGCGGGCAAAGGTTTCGAGGGCTTCCTGGACCTCGGGGCCGTTCCAGTCGGTGGAGCCGTCCCACAGGCCCTGGTAGCCTTCGGTGCCGAGGGTGCCCAGGAGGACCGATTCCATGAGGTGGGTGGCAGCCCAGATGCCGTTGTCGCCCATGGCCAGGGGGGTGATGCCCGCACCCTGGAGGGCATCGGCGACCTGGAAGAATTCGTCAAAGGTGGTGGGCGGTTCCAGGCCGTTGTCGGCAAAGGCCGCCTTGTTGTACCACAGGACGTTGGAGCGGTGGATGTTGACGGGCACGCTCCAGATCTCGCCATCGTAGGACAGGATGTCGATGACGCCGGGCGGGTAGACGTCGAGCCAGTTGTTCTCCTCGAAGATAAAGGTCACGGGCTCCATCTTGTCGGCGACGACCCAGGAGTCGATGAGCTCGTGGCCGGCGTGGACCTGGAAGGAGTCGGGTGGGTCGTTGGCCTGCATGCGGGTGGCAAGGACGGCCTTGGCGTTGGAGCCGGCGCCACCGGCCACGGTGGCGTTAATGACCTCGATGTCGGGATACTGCCCGGCGAACACCTCGTACATGGCGTTCAGGCCGTCGGCCTCGCCGCCGGCCGTCCACCACGAAAAGATCTCCAGGTCGCCGGCAGCTGCTGCCGGCCCGGCGGCCGTAGGCGCGGGCGCTGCCTCGGTCGCTTCCGGTGCCTGGGTTGCTTCCGGTACCTGGGTGGCCTGCGGCTCGGCCGTCGCCCCACAGGCGGCGAGCAGAAGCGAGGCCAGGATCAACAGGGTCAGGGTGCCGTAGGATAGGTTCTTGCGAAACATGGTCAAACTCCTCCTCTATCAGAGCCCTCAAATATCACGCAAAGCTCAAGGGTTCCAGGGAATTCGTCTGGGTCTATCACCTCCTCTCGTGAGCTGGAGTGCCGTCGAGATACCCGACGCTGGTTGGATTGGCAAAAATAGCCTCCACGACCAGCGCCACGGCGCCAACAACGCTGGCATCCGCGCCAAAGGGAGAGGCGAGGATCTGCACCTGTTGCCGGATCTCGGGCAGGGTGGTCTCGCTCACGGCCTCGCGGATGGGGGGCAGCAGAAACTGCTCTGCTTCGCCTAACGGGCCGCCCAGGACCACCATTTCGGGATTAAAGATACTGACCAGGTTGGCGACGCCCAGCCCCAGGAGCGCGCCGGTTTCGGCCAGCGCCTCCATGCACTCGGCATCGCCCGCCCGGGCTGCTTCTACGATGAGTGGCAGGCTGAGGGTCACCTGCCGCTCGGCCATCAAACGTGACACCAGGCTGTTGCGGTCCGCGAGCAGCCGGCTGCGCACCCGCTCGACGATGGACTCCTGGGCCACGGAGGTCTCCCAGCAGCCGCGGCTGCCACAGCGGCAGGGCCGCCGGTAGCCCTCGACCACAAAGTTGGTGTGGCCGATCTCGCCGGCAAAGCCTCCCGCGCCGCGGTAGAGCTTGCCGTTCAGGAACAGGCCCCCGCCGACGCCCACGCCGCCAAAGACGCTCAAGAAGTTCTGTGCCTGGCGGGCAACGCCAAAGAGGTGCTCCGCCTGGGCGGCGGCGTTGGCATCATTGTCCACCAGGACCGGCAGCCCTGTGCGCGCGTTAAAGATGTCGCGGTAGGCGACGTCGTGCCATTGCAGGTTTGGCGAAAAGATGAGCAGGCCGCGGTCGACGTCTACCGTGCCCGGGGTAGCGATGCCCAGGCCCAGGAGCCGCCTGCTCGCGTCGCGCCCGAAGCGGATGGCCTCGTCGACGAGCTCTTGCGTGCGCCGGATCATGTCCTCCTGGCTCTCCCTGGGGTCCGCCGCCTCCCGGCGGCGCCAGCGGATCTGCCCGACAAAATCGGCGAGGATGACCGAGACAAAGTCGACGCCCAGGGCGACCCCGGCGATCAAGCCAGCGTCGGGGTTCAGCTCCAGGAGGGTGGCCGGGCGGCCGGTGCGCGTGTTATCCATGCCGACGTCGTGGACGAGGCCCCTGCGACACAGCTCGTCCACGAGGCTCGAGACGGTGGTCTTGTTCAGGCCGGCGAGGGAGGCCAGCGACGCCCGGGACATGGGCCCGCCGGCATGGAGGTAACGCAGGATGATGGACAGGTTCATCTCGCGGACGAGGGCCTGGTCGGCCGTCTGATATCGTCCCTGCACGTCTCCCCCTTAGTTTGTCGTAGCAACAAACTAAGGCCATTATATCACGGTTTGGGCCGTTGTCAATCCTTCAATTGGCCGCTTTGACCGCCGTTGAACGTTCTATTAGTTGAGAGGCACAACTTTTGGCGGACGCCGTAGCCCAGCCGACTGAGGGATGTGGTCAGCGGCTCAGGCCGGCCAGGACGCGGGCGAGGAGCGGATTGCGCAGGTCGATGGCCTGCTCGGGACACAGCTCGTGGCAGCAGTAGCAGCGAATGCAGTTGGCCGGCCGGATATAGGCCTTGCCGTGAATGCGGACAATGGTCTTGGCCGGGCAGTGCTCGATGCACTGGCCACAGCCGATGCAACGCCCGGTCACGTAGGGAGTGGCGACCAACTGGCTGGTCGCCAGGGGGCGCAGGAAGGCCGGGATGTGGTTCACGTCGGACGGGCGGCCGGGAGGCATCCGGAAGCCGCTGGCGCGCACGCGGCTCAGCTCCTCGCCCACGATGTTCAGGTCGCCCGGCCGGCCCGTGGACAGCCCGCGGCGCGCCGCGGCAGCCACGGTAGGCACGCCCAGGGGCTCCTGGCCCACGACGGCCAGGGCCGCCACGTCCACGGCCACGGGGTCCGTGCCGGCCAGGACGACATTCGCCGCAAAGGGCCGGCCGCCCGAGGGCCCGTGGCCGTCCATGCCCACCACGCCGTCCATGATGGTCAAGGCCGGCCGGACAAAACCGGCCAGGTCGAGGAGCATGTCGGCAAAGCGCTCGGCGGTCTGCAGCTTGAGGTGGTAGCCGAGTTTGACGGTGCCGGGCACGACGCCAAACAGGTTCTTGACCGCCCCGGTGAAACGCATAAAGTTGTGGGTCTTGAGCTTGGGCAGGGAGATGACTACGTCGGCCTCGGCCAGAAAGCTGCTGGCGTCCACCAGGTGCAGCAGCTTGCCCTCGGGGTAGGGGTGCTGTTCCGGCACGATGGAGGTGTTGAGCCGGGTGCCGGTCTCGGCCGCCACGGCCGCCCAGCCGGTGCGCTCGTAGGCGCCCTCCCACCCCCGGCGCGAGACCGGGATGACGACGGGGTTGTCGGCGATGAAGGCCGATCCGCCTGCCGCCTGCACCTGGCGCAGCACGGCACGCAACACCGATGGGTGCGTGACGATGGCACGCTCGGGGGAGCTGGGCAGGAGCAAGTTGGGCTTGATCAACACCCGCTGGCCGGGCTGGACAAAGCGGGTCATGCCGCCCAACAGGTCCAGTGCGCGCCGTACCGCGGCCTCGACCTCGTCCTGGTCGTAGCTGGTGCAGGGGATCAGGGCGACTGCCGGCTTGTCCATGCTTCGCTCTACCGGCTCTCAGGCCGCGCTCTTGGACCTGGCTTTGGCCTTGGTTTTGGCCTTGGCCTTGGCCGTTTCCTCGGCCTTGATCTCGTTCCAGACGCGCCCCAGTCCCGACTTGAAGCGCCGGTCGGCCTTGGGTTTTTCGAAGGGTGGGATGGGCCAGTAGCGGATGAGGTGCGACAGGCTGCGGGCCGTGTCGGCTTTGGGCATGCCGGCCTGGTAGGCGCTGCGCACCTTGCGCCGCACCAGGCGCAGGTACTCGGACATGCGATCGGTGGCCTCCTTGCCTGTCAGCTCGCCGTGGCCGGGGATCAGGATGTCGTAGCGCAGCTTGCGCAGATAGGTGAGGGCCTCCAGCCACTCCTTGGTGTTGCCCTGCGATAGGAAGGGAGGCCGGTTGGTGACCACCACGTCGCCGGTAAACAGCAGCTTCTCGTTGGGCATATAGACGACGGCCGTCGCCGGAGTATGGCCGCCAACGGCGATGAGGTGCAACTCGGTCTGGCCCTTGTAAAGGACGGTGCGGCCGGTAAAGGTCACCTGGGGCTTGACGATCTCCAGGGTCTGCTTCCACTCGGCCGCGGCTTCGGGAATGCGCTCGCGGTACATATTCATCAGCCGCGTGCGAAAACTGTCACCGTAGCTCTTGATCTCCTTCCATGCGTTTTCGTGGGCCACCACGGTGGCCATGGGAAAATGCTGGTTGCCGATGATGTGGGCGCGATGGTGGTCGGTGTTGACGATGTACAGGATCCGCTCGTCGGTGCGCTTCTCGATCTCGCACAGCCAGTGGCGGGCCTCGCGGGGCAGCATAGGGGTATCAATCAGGATCACGCCCTCACCTGTGGCGATGAACGCCACGTTGGCGCCGTGGTACTCGGTCTCGACGAAAACATTGGGTGCGATCTCGCGGATCATGGCTCCCCTCTCGCACACGCCACTCATTGGTGGCTGGCCTATTTGGTTTTCAGCCGCCCTGCGTAGGCTCTACCGGCGAGCCCGCTTGCCGTGCCCTTCCTCAAGCGCTCATCCCGATGAAAAAGGCGCTCGCCGCCGGGCTGCTACCCGCTCTGCAGCTCCTGCGCCGCCGTCTCCAGGGCCGCTTGCAGCGCCTGTGCCACGTCCTCGCCGCGCGTGCCCCCTCCCTGGGCAAACTCGGGCCGGCCGCCGCCCCGCCCGCCAATGGCCTCGCATGCCTGGCGAACCAGGTTGCCCACGTGCAGTCCCACGTCCGCACCGCGGGCAAAGACGAAAGCGCCTTTCTGCCCTGCCTGGCCACTGCCCAGGAGGACCACCGTGCCGGGCTCCGCCACCAGCCTCTGGGCCAGGTGCTTCAGATCGTCCGGAGTGTGGTCGGGCAGGTGGGCGTGGACCATAAGTGCATCGCCGGCGGGCATTCCCCGGGCCCGGAGCATGGCCGCCTCGGCGTCGAGGAGGGCGTCGCGGGCGGCCCGCAGCTCTCGCCGGGCCTCTTTCAGCTCGTCGTCCAGGCGGTGGACCAGGTCGCCCACCTCCCAATGGCCGACGGTGAATTCCCGGGCCAGGTCCAGAAGGAGGGCGTTCTTGGCCCGGTAGTCGGCCAGGGCGCGGCCGCCGCACAGGAACTCGACGCGGCTCTCCGCGCCGCGGCGCTCACTGCGAATGAGCTTGATGAGGCCCACCTCGCCTGTAGCGCGCACGTGGGTGCCGCCGCAGGCCGAGCAGTCAAAGCCGGGGATCTCCACGATGCGCACCGGGCCGGCGTGGGTCAGGGGTTTGCGCAGGGTCAGCGACGGCAGCTCGTCGCGGTTCACAAAGCGTGAGATGACCGGCCGGTTCTCCAACACGACCTCGTTGGCCAGGTCCTCGACGCGGGCCAGGTCCTCCGCCGACAGTGGGGCGCGGTCGAGGTCGATGGTGGCGTATTCGGCCGAGAGGTGAAAGCTCACGGTGTTGGCCCCCAGCACCTCGACAAAGGCCGCGGAAATGATGTGCTGGCCGGTGTGCTGCTGCGTGAGGTCCAGCCGCCGCGCCCGGTCCACCTCGCCTTCCACCTCGACCGTGCCGGGCGGCAGGGGTGCGGCCAGGATGTGGACCACCGCGCCGTCGCCCTCCCGCTCCACCACCTCCACCACGTCCACGCCGCCCAGGATGCCGGTGTCGTGGGGCTGCCCGCCGCCGGTGGCGTAAAAGGCGGTCCGGTCCAGGACGACGGCCGGCCGGTCCTCCCACTGCACGCGCTCGACCACCCGCGCCGAGAAGCGGAGCAGGAAAGGGTCATCGTAGTGCAGGCGCTCGGTCATGCACGGCTCCTGCGGCGTCGGGCCGCCATCCGGGCCTGGGTTTTGTCTCTCGTCCGCAGCAGGGCGGCGGCGACGGCGATGGCGACCACCACGCCGGCCATGAGAAGCCACTTCTGCCAGGCCAGGGCGAGGCCGAACAGCGGCGCCAGGGTCCAGGTCATCCACAGGGCCAGGCCCACAAAGATCACGCCGGTGAGCAGCTTAATGCTCGCCGTGTGGCGGTTGACGAACTGCCCCAACTGCTCCGACGTGGTGCCCAGGTAGCTCAGCACAAAGACGACGACCAGGGGCAGGACGAACATCAGGCAGTAGAGGAGCAGGTAGAGAAAGGCCCTGGCCGCCAGCTCGGGCTGGCTGAGGACGTAGACGATGGTGGGCAGGTAGACCTGGCCGGTGCACGCCAGCTCGATGAGTGACACCAGGAAGCCCGTGACCAAGGCCATGCCTACAAAGGCTCGCACCTGGGATCCCTCGCGGATCACCTTGTTGATGCGCTTGCGCAAGGGAAGGGGCAGCTTCAGGGTCATCTCGCCGGGCTTGCCCCGCCGGGCACGGGCCAGGTCGCGAAAGGTCAGGGCGGCCAGGATGGCGCACAGCAGGGCGGTGAGGAGATACACCCAGCGGCCCAGGGACGACAGGATGCCCAGGGATTGGACGACCTTGAGGAGCCCCACGCCCACCAGCAGGTAGGTCAAGAAGACGCCCAGGGTAAAGGCCACGCCGACGAATAGCACCTCGCGCCCGCGACGCCCGGTAAAGGCCATGTACGACACGAAAAATACCAGTGTGGCAAAGGCACAGGGATTCAGTCCGTCGATGAGGCCCGCGCCGAGCACCGTGAGCGCCCCCAGGGACTGAAAACGCGCCAGGATGCCCTCCTCACCCGCCTCGGGATCAAAGTCCTCCCAGGTGCGCGGCGCGCCGCCGGCGGCATAGCGCCCCACGGCAGGCAGAAGGTTGTCCAGGATGGCCTCCTCGCCGATGAGCACGTCCTCGCCGACGAACACCATGGGGGTGGAGAGCCGCTTTTCCTCGGGCACGCCGTACTTTTCACTCAGCCACTCGTTGAGGGCCTTGTTGTCGGCTTCCTCCATGGCAAAACTCTCGACGACCAGTTGCGGGTATTGCTCCTGCACCACCTGGAGGTCGTACATGGTGCGAGCACACTCCTGGCAGCCGCTCTGTTCAAAGTAGGCCATGTAAATGGGCGCGGCCGCGCCTGCGGTCGGAGTCGGAGTCGCGCTTTCCTCGGGCACGGGGGTCTCGCCCGCCAGCGCATTGAGGGACGGCAGGTTGACACCTCCCCGGGCCAGGTAATCGTCGATGAGGCCCGGCAGCTTGGCTTCGATCTCGTCCATGCCGATGAGGAGCGTGCGGTCGATGAGCACCTCGGGGGTGCCGTCCGTGTAAGGTGCCTCTCCCAGGGCCTCGTGGAGACGGTCCAACGCTTCCCTGGCCTGGGCAGTGGAAATATCCGCCGCGTAGGGCTCGAATCCGCTGCCATGCTGCTGGCCGAGGGAGATCATGAGGGTGCTCAATTCCTGGAAGGAAGGGCTGGCCTGGTCCACAAAGACGAGCGCCTGGACTTTCGGGCCGGGCGTGGGCACCACGACCGTAGGCAGGTTCTCGAGGGAGGGATAGTCCATACCGCCCTGGGCCAGGTACTGATCGATGAGGCCCTCCAACCTCGCCGGGATCTGGTCCCCGCCGATAAGCACCTGGTCGCCGATGACCAGGGCCGGAATGTAGCCCTGCTCGGACTGGGGCACGCCCAGGCTGCTCTCCAGCGACAGCATGGCCTGGTAGCCTTCGGTATTGTTGTGAATGTCGATGTATTGATGCTCGACCCGGTCCCCGTACTTCTCATAGACCGTGGGGAGATAGTTCTCCATGACTTCGTGGCAGTGCGGGCAGGTGTCGCTGTAAAAGAGGATAAAGCGAACGACACCCGGCTCGGCCGTTGCCTCTGGCAGAATACCCTGCGCCTGGACCGCCCAGCCCCACAGCAGCCATAGGAGCGCTGCCAGGCTGGCCAGCAAGAACCGACTCTTTGTCATGCGTCCCCAAAAACCTCTCTCATTGGTCCCGCCTCGAGGGGGACTGGATGCTGCAAGCGAACAGGATTATAGCACAATCCGGGTGCTTTTGCCAGTGCCAAAAGAGTTGTGGAAAAGCGGCAATGATGTGATATAATAGCCGCCGCCGGCCATTCCACGCGCGGCACCAGGAGGGGAACCTTGATCAGCGTTGAAGAAGCGCGCCAACACTACCAGGGCAGCGATGCCGTCCACGACTTTGACCACGTCCTGCGCGTCCTGGCCCTGGCCGAGCGCCTGGCGCCGGCCGAGGGGGCCGATCCGGAGATCCTGCGCGCCGCCGTGCTGCTCCACGACGTGGCGCGGGGCGATGGGAGCGAGGCGGAGGGCGCGGACCACGCCCAGGCCGGTGCCGAGGAGGCACGCCGCCTGCTGGCCGGCCATCCGCCGGAACGGGTGGAGGCGGTGGCACGGGCCATTGCCGCCCACCGTTTTCGCACCGGGCCGGCGCCCGACACGCCCGAGGCCCGCGTCCTGCACGACGCCGACAAGCTGGATGCCATCGGCGCCCTGGGCGTGGCCCGCGCCTTTGCCTACGGGGGGCGGGCCGGCCAGCGGCTGTGGGCCGAGGTGCCGCCCGGGTACCGGGAGAGCAAAGCCACCCGCGGGGAGCACACCCCCGTGCACGAGTACCACATGAAACTGGCCAGGATCCAGGACCGGCTCCTGACCGAGAGCGCCCGCGAGATCGCGCGAGAGCGCCACGCCTTCATGGTCGCCTTCTTCGAGCGGCTGGAGATGGAGGTGCGGGGGCTGGCGTAGGGATCAGACAGGATTCGCCGGGGTCGACACTGAACCTGCACTACATTAAAAACTGCTGACTCTCTGCCGCTCCCGTTTGACAGCCGTCCGCCCCTGTGCTATACTGCCTGCAACTGAATATGCCAGACCGTGGTACCCCGTAGCCCGGATGCGCGGGGTTTAATGGGAGAAGCCGGTGAGAGTCCGGCGCTGTCCCGCAACTGTAAGGGCCAATGCCCAAGCCAGGACGCCCGCCGCGGTCGCGCACTGCGAACCTTCGCGGAAAGGGGTGAGGCGCATGGACCAAGGCCCATGACCACCCCTTGTCGAAAGGCAAGGGGTTTTACGTTGAGAGGATAGCCCTGACCGAAAGGTCGGGCTTTTTTTTGTAAGGTGGTTCTGACACGGCGGCAACGACCGCGTTGCCCCAGTCTCGTTCAAGGAGGAAACATGAGACATCGAATTCTTGCCCTCGCACTGGCGCTGCTGCTCGTCGCCGGTAGTGCCCTGCCCGCCCTGGCTGCCGCCGACCTGGCAGCGGCCCTCGACTATCTGCGCACCCAACAAAACGCCGACGGCGGCTTTGGCAGCGGCTTTGGCCCTGGCAGCACGGTCGGCTCCACGGCTGACGCCGTCATGGCCATCGTGGCCGCCGGGGGCGACCCCGCCGCCTTTGCGCAGGATGGCAACAGCACCCTCGACTACCTGGCCGCCAACGCCGCCGCCGTGGACAATGCCGGCGACCTGGCCAAGCTGATCATGGCCGCCGTGGCCGCCGGCGAGAATCCGCGCACCTTTGGCGATACCGATTCCGTCGCCCGGCTGGAGGCCATGGCCGGCGCCGGCGGTCGCATAGGCACGGCCAACGACACCTTTGTCAGCCACCTCCTCGCCGTACTGACCCTGGCCAGCGTCCGGCGCCCCATCTCGGACGCGGCCGTAGACCAGATCGTCCAGGCGCAGCAGGAGAACGGCGGCTGGTCCTGGGACGGCACCGACGCGACGCCTGCCGACACCAACTCCACGGCCTTTGCCGTGCAGGCCCTGGTTGCTGCCGGGCAGGCCGGCAGCGAGGCCGTTGGCAATGCCCTGGACTATTACCGCAGCATACAGAACGAGGATGGCGGCTGGCCCTACCAGAGCCCCTCCGACTTTGGGACGGATACCGACGCCAACTCGACGGCCGTCACCATCCAGGCCCTCATCGCCGCCGGCGAGGATCCGGCCGGCTGGGAAGGAAGTAGCGGCGTGGGGCCGGTGGAAACCCTGGAGGCCTTCCAGAACGAGGGCGGGGCCTTTGCCTGGCAGGCAGCCATGCCCGACGATAACCTCCTGGCCACGGTCCAGGCCATCCCGGCCCTGGCGGGCAAGGCCTTTCCCCTGGCGACCACGGACGCCGGCCAGCCGGCCGCGGCAGCGGCGACGCCGACGCCCGCTCCCACATCCGCTCCCGAAGCAACGGCCAGCGAGCCGGCGCCGTCCACGATCCCGGAGACCGGCGGCGCGGGTCTGGAACCTGCCCTGCTCCTTTCCCTGGCCGGCCTGGGGCTGGCGGCCGCGGGCTATGCCCTACGCCGCCGCAAGTAGCGAGCCGGTTCCCCACCTGGCGGGAGGCAGGGGCAGCGCCCCTGCTTCCCGGCGGGCGGG
Source organism: Anaerolineae bacterium (assembly GCA_034428935.1). Lineage (GTDB taxonomy): Bacteria > Chloroflexota > Anaerolineae > JAAYZQ01 > JAAYZQ01 > JAAYZQ01. The sequence goes on from DAOUHB010000101.1 coordinate 113,090, forward strand.
ACGGTGTGAGAGAAAGGGTAAAGAGATGAGGGGAACCAAGATCGGTTCCCGGCTGTTGGGGAGCCTCCTGCTGCTGGCGCTGTGCCTCGTGGCATTCCCCGCCGGGGCCCAGGAGCCGGGCCGCGCGGGGCTCGTGGTCCAGTTCGACGAGTCACGCGTCGAGACCCGCTGCCTGGACGTGGCAGCCGAGGGCGTCAAGGGCATCGAGCTGCTGCAGGCCTCCGGCCTGGAGGTCCTGGCCGACGTCTCGGGCGGCATGGGCGTCTCGGTCTGCCGCCTGGAAGGCCAGGGCTGCGACTTTCCCGTGCAGCACTGCTTCTGCCAGTGCATGGGCGGCGCCGACTGTGCCTACTGGAACTATTTCTACCGCGAGGCCGGCGCGGAAACCTGGACCTACTCGCCCCTGGGTGCCGGGCTGCACACCGTCCTGCCCGGCTTCGTGGATGCCTGGGTGTGGGGCGACGGCCACACGCCCCCCGCCGCGGACCTGACCTTCGAGGCCATCTGCCAGCCGCCCACGCCAACCGCCGTCGCGACAGAGGCGGCGACGGCCACCCCGCCGCCTGCCACGGCAGGCAGCGCGACCTCTGCGACGGCCACGGCGCCGCCCTCGGCCACCGCTACGCCCGCTGTCGTGGCCCAGGCGCCGGCTGCCGGGCACCCCGCGGAAGCCCCGGCCGCCGCCGCGCCCGATGGCACGGGAGGCACGGGCGGGTACCTGGCCTTTGGCGGCATGCTCCTGGTCCTGGCCGCCGCCGGCGTCGTCGTCTGGTTGCGGAGACGTTGATGTACCATACCTGGGCGTGGGTTGCCTGGCTGGCGGCCGCGGCGCTGCCGGCCTTTACCCTGCAGAACCCACTATACCTGGCGCTGGTCCTGGGCGCGGCCTGGCTGGTCTACACTGCCCTGGGCCGCTCGACACCGCTGGGCAGCAGTTGGGGAGCCTTTGTGCGCATAGGGGTCTTTTTCCTGGCCCTGTCCATCCCCTTCAACGCCCTGTCCATTCACGCCGGGCGCATCGTGCTCTTTCGCCTGCCCGAGACCTGGCCCATCGTCGGTGGGGTGATAACCCTGGAAGCCATTCTCGCCGGCGCGGCCAACGGCCTGGCGCTCCTGGCCATCCTGGCCGTCTTTGCCGCCTTTAACGCCGGCGTGGATCACTACCAGCTTTTGCGCGCCACCCCGGCCTTTCTCTTTCAGGCCGGGGTGGTGGTGTCCATCGCCATCACCTTTGTGCCGCAAATGGTGCTCGCCGCCCGGGAGATCCGGCAGGCACAGCGCATCCGCGGCCACCGGCTGCGGGGTGTGCGCGACTTGTTGCCGCTCATCATCCCCCTCCTGGCCAACGGGCTGGAGCGGGCCATCCAGCTGGCCGAGACCATGGAGGCCAGGGGCTTTGGCGGCACCCAGACGCCCGCTCCGCGCCGCCAGGCTCTGTGGGTGCAACTCGGGACGCTGGCGGCGCTCGTGTCCCTCCTGGGCGGGCTGTTCATCCTGGCCTACTATCCCGCCGCAGCGACCCCCGGTTGGGCCCTGGCCGGCATGGCCGTGGTGGGGCTGCTGGCCCTGTTCTGGTACCAGGGCCGGGGGGTGCGGCGCAGCCGTTACCGCCGGCCCCGCTGGGAGGCGCGCGACACGGCCCTGGCCGTGACCAGCGTCCTGGTCATCGCGGCGGTCGCCGGGGCCAGGTTCCTGGCGCCTGCCACCCTGTACTATAGCCCCTATCCGCCGGCCGACCTGCTCCCGGCGTTCAATCCCCTGATCGGCGCTGCCCTGCTGCCCCTGGCGCTTCCGGCTCTCCTGCCTGCCGGGAGCGAGACCGGCGGCGGGCATGAGCAGGCCGGGGCGAGGAGTGTTGCCCATGATTCGTTTTGAGCATCTAGGCTATCGCTATCCGGGGTCGGCATCGGCCATCCTGGACGATCTTTGCTTCGACGTGCGAGAGGGCGAGTTCCTGCTGGTCATCGGGCCCTCGGGCTCGGGCAAGTCGACCCTGCTGCGCTGCCTCAACGGGCTGGTGCCCCATTTCTACGGCGGGCAGATCTCGGGCCGGCTGTCGGTTGCCGGGCTCGACCCGGTAGCCCTCGGCCCGCGGGGCATGGCCGGCACCGTCGGCTTTGTCCTCCAGGACCCGGAGGCCCAGTTCGTCGTGGATCGTGTGGAAGACGAGCTGGCCTTTGCCCTGGAGAACCAGGGGATGGACCCCATCGTCATGCGCAAACGGGTCGAAGAGGCCCTTGATCAGCTCGGCATCGCCGCTCTGCGGGCCAGGTCGGTCAACACCCTCTCGGGCGGCGAGCGCCAGCGGGTGGCCATCGCTGCGGTCATGACCCTCCAGCCACGCCTTCTCGTCCTCGACGAGCCCACCTCGCAGCTCGATCCCCAGGCCGCCGAAGAAGTGCTCGACACGCTCGTCAAGCTCAACCAGGACCTGGGCCTGACCGTCGTCCTCTCCGAGCATCGCCTGGAGCGGGTGGTCCAGTACGCCGACCGCATTCTCTACCTGCCCGGCGAGGGCCGGCCGCCGGTGCTGGGCGAGCCCCGTGCCGTCCTGCAGCAGGTGGAGCTGACCCCACCCCTCATTACCCTGGCCAAGGCCCTCGGCTGGTCGCCCCTGCCCCTGACCATCAAGGAGGGGCGGCGTTTCGTGGGCCGGGAGGCGAGGGCCACACAGGGAGAAAGCGTGCTTCCCGCGGCGGCGCCGGCCGCGGCAGAGGCAGCCCCGGCCGCCGTGATTTCGGTCAGCAGCCTGGGCTTTTCCTACAACGGCCATCCCGCCCTCGACGGCGTCTCGTTGAGCGTCCGCCAGGGCGAGTTCGTGGCTCTCATGGGCCGCAACGGATCGGGCAAGACAACCCTTCTCAAGCAGCTCGTGGGCCTCTTGCGCCCCCAGCGCGGCGAGGTCGAGATCGTCGATCCGCGCTCGCGCCAGGCCTTTAACACGCGCCAGGCGGCGGTGGAAGAGATCATTGGCGTGGTGGGCTATGTTCCGCAGAACCCCAACGCCCTGCTCTTTAACGATACCGTGGGCCAGGAGCTGGACTTCACGCGGCGCGGGCACCGGCTGCCCCCGGCGGACAACGGCCCGCTGCTGGATACCCTGGGCCTGGCCGCCCACGCCGAGGACTACCCCCGCGATCTGAGCGTCGGCGAGCGGCAGCGGGTGGCCCTGGCCTCCATCCTGGTGGCCGAGCCACAGATCCTGCTCCTGGACGAGCCGACGCGGGGTCTCGACTACGGCCAGAAGGAGGCCCTGGTGGGCTTTTTGCAGGCGGAAAAGGCGCGGGGTCGGACCATCATCATGGCCACGCACGACGTGGAGCTGGTGGCGGGCTGTGCCGACCGGGTGGTGCTCCTGGGCGACGGGCAGGTGGTGGTCGATGGCCCGGCCCGGCAGGTCATGAGCGAGTCGCTGGTCTTTGCCTCGCAGATCAACAAGCTCTACCGCGATCCGGCTCTGCTGACCGTCAAAGACGTCCTGGCCCGCCACGGACTCCCGCCGGCCTCGGGGAACGGCAACCATGTCTGAGGCCCGCCTCTTTCCGCTCCAGAGGATCCTGGGCGGCGCCATCCTGGCCGTGGCGAGCATCATCGGCCTGGGCTCGTTCTTTTACCCCTTCCTCCTGCCGCCAGACGCCGAGGGCATGGCGGCCATGGCCCACGCCCACGACGCGCCCCTGGTCTTTGCCCTCCTCGTCATCCTCTGTCTGGGGGCTGTCCTGAGCAGCCTCTCGTCGGGGGCCATGAACGCCAAGCTAGTGGCAGTCCTGGGGGTTCTCACCGCGGCCAACGCCGTGCTGCGGGGTGTGCCCGGGCCGGCCGGCTTTAACCTGGTCTTTATTCTGCCTATCCTGTGCGGCTACGTCTACGGCCCTACTTTTGGCTTTCTGCTGGGCGTCTTTTCGCTGGCCGTCTCGGCCTTTATCGGCTTTGGCGTTGGCCCCTGGCTGCCCTTCCAGATGTTCTCCGCGGGCTGGGTAGGCCTGCTCTCCGGCTGGCTGCCGCGCCTGGGGCGCCATCCCCGGGTCGAAGCGCTGCTGTTGGCCGTCTGGGGCCTGGTGCTTGGCTTTGCCTTTGGCGTCCTCATGAACGTCTATTTCTGGCCCTACGTCCTGGCCCCCGGCCCGTCCGAGATGTACTGGCAGCCGGGCATCGGCGCCCTGGAAGTGCTCAAGAGGTACGCCGTCTTTTACGCCGTGACGTCCCTGTGGTGGGACATTGCCCGGGCGGCAGGCAACTTTCTGCTGTTGCTCCTCTTTGCCGCCCCTATCGTACGCCTGCTGCGACGCTTTCAGCAGAGATTCTTTTTTGAGGTCAAGCCATCGTGAACCGCAGCACGCCTTTTCTGGACGAGCTTTGCGCCCGTGTCAAACCCCTGGACGAGGAAGCCATGGCGGCGGCGCGGGCCAGGCAAGCAAGCCTGACCAAGCCCATGGGCAGCCTGGGCCGGCTGGAGGCCCTTTCGGTGCAGTTGGCCGGCATCGCCGGCCGGTCTCTGCCGCGGGTTGACCGCAAGGCCGTGGTCGTCCTGGCGGGCGACCACGGCGTCGCCGCCGAGGGAGTCAGCGCCTATCCGCCGGAGGTGACCGCCCAGATGGTCCTGAACTTTCTCGGCGGCGGCGCCGCCGTCAACGTCCTGGCCCGGCAAGCAGGCGCGCGGGTGGTGGTGGTCGACGTAGGGGTTGCCGGCGACCTGCCCGCGCACCCCGACCTGGTGCCGGCCAAGGTCGCCCGGGGCACGGCCAGCTTTCTCCGCGGCCCGGCCATGAGCCGCGAGCAGGCAGCCCAGGCCATCGCCGCCGGCGCCGGGGTGGTGGCAGCCGAGGCCGGCCGCGGGCTGGACCTGCTGGCCACGGGCGAGATGGGCATCGGCAACACGACGCCCGCCAGCGCCATCGCGGCCGTCTACACCGGGCTGCCCGTGGCGCAGGTGACGGGCCGTGGCACCGGCGTCGACGACGCCGGGCTGGCCCGCAAGGTGGAGGTCATCGAGGCCGGGCTGGCCCTGCACCGGCCCGATCCCGACGATCCCCTGGGAGTGCTGGCCGCCGTCGGTGGGTTCGAGATCGGCGCCATTGCCGGGGTTTGCCTGGCGGCCGCCGCCCACCGCGTGCCCGTGGTGGTGGATGGCTTTATCTCGGCGGCGGGCGCCCTCATCGCGGCCGCCCTCTGCCCCGCCGCGCGGCCCTACATGATCGCCTCGCACCTCTCTGTGGAGCAGGGCCACGGGCCCCTGTGGCAGGCCCTGGGCCTGGAGCCGCTCCTCGCCCTCGACCTGCGCCTGGGGGAGGGCAGCGGTGCGGTGCTGGCCATGCACCTGGTAGAGGCCGCCTGTCGCATCCTGGGCGAGATGGCCACCTTCGAGGATGCGGGCGTCTCGGGCCAGGACAACTAAGTGCGCGCCCTGCTCGCCGCCATCGGCTTTCTCACCGTACTGCCCTCGCCCGGCGTCCGGGATCTCCGGGACGAGGACTGGGGCCGGTCGGTGGGCTGGTATCCACTCGTCGGGCTGCTCCTGGGCGCCCTCCTGGCCGGCCTGGACTGGCTGCTGCGCCGGGCCTGGCCCGAGGGATTGTCCAGCGTCTTGCTGCTGGCTGCCTGGGTGGCCTTGACCGGGGCGTTGCACCTGGACGGCTTTGTGGACTGCTGCGACGCGCTGCTGGCTCCCGTCTCGCCCGAGCGCCGGCTGGAGATATTGCGCGACGTGCACGTGGGTGCCTTTGGGCTGGTGGGGGCGGTCTTGCTCCTCATGGTCAAGGCCGCTGCCCTCGCGGCGCTGCCCGGCCCTGCGCGGCCGGCCGCCCTGCTCCTGGTGCCCACCCTGGCCCGCTGGACCATGAGTGGCGCGGTGGTGTTGGCACCCTATGCGCGGCCCGGGCCCGGCCTGGGCCGGCTGGCGCGGACGGGCGCCGGGCCGCGGGAGCTGGCGCTGGCCACGACAACGGCACTGCTGGCCGCCATCCTGGCCTGGCTCCTGGGCCTGGGTTGGGCCGCCGCCCTGCTCCCGCCCGTCGTGGCCCTGGTGGCGGTGCTCCTCGCTGCCTGGATCCGCCGCCGCATCCCCGGCCTGACGGGCGACACCTATGGCGCCCTGTGCGAGCTGGGCGAGGCCGCCGGGCTGCTGGCCCTCGCCGCCCGGGGGGTGCTGTCGTGACGGTGTTGGGCACTCCCTACCGGCTGGGCTCCACTTCGTACGTCTGGCCGGCGGGGCTGGCGGCCAACGCACACCGCCTGGGCCCCCTGGTGGACGACGTGGAGCTGGTCCTCTTTCAGGTCGACGGCCATTCCAACCTGCCCGGCAGGCGGACGGTGACCGCCCTTCGGGACCTGGCCCGGCAGCACGACCTGACCTACAGCGTGCACCTGCCCCTCGACCTGGCCCTGGCCGAGCCCGATTCGCTGCGCATGGCCGAGACGGTGTTGGACCGCACCCGCGACCTGCCGCCTTCGGCCGTGGTGCTCCACCTGGACGGCCGGGCGGTAGAGGGCGCCCCCGGGAAGCAAGTCCTGGCCCGCTGGCGCGACCAGGCTCGCCGCGCCCTGGAGCGGGTGGTGGCGCTGGCGGGCGATGTGGGCCGGGTCTGCGTCGAGAACCTGGAGAACTATCCGCCGGAGCATTTTCTCCCCCTCGTGGACGAGACGGGAGTTGCCCTGTGCGTGGACGTCGGGCACCTGTGGCTGGTGGGCCGGGATCCGCTGCCCTTCCTGGCCGAGCACCTGGGGCGAACGCGGGTGGTGCACTTGCACGGCATCGGCAGCCGCGACCACCAGTCGCTGCGGCACCAGGACGTGGCGCAGGTAACCGCCGTGCTGGCCCTCCTCGACGACCGGAACTATGACGGCGTGCTGACCCTGGAGGTGTTTGGCCGGGATGATTTTTCGGCTTCGCGGGACATGGTGGTCGAGATCCTGGGGACGAAGGGACGGGGAAGGCGATGAACGATCAAGCGCGAGCGCCGCTGACGCTCATCCTGGGTGGGGCGCGCAGCGGCAAGAGCAATTACGCCGAGGCCCTGGCGCCGCGCCTGGGCCGCCGGGTGCTCTACGTCGCCACGGCCGAGGCATTGGACGAGGAGATGCGCGCCCGCGTGGCCGCCCACCGCGCCCGTCGCCCGGCCGGTTGGATGACGCTGGAGGTGCCCCTGGCTGTGGGAGGGGCCCTGGAGTCGAGCCCCGAGGTCGCCGGCACCGACGTCATCCTCCTCGACTGCCTGAGCCTGCTGGTGTCCAACGTGCTCCTGTCTCGGGGGCCGGAGGCGCCGGAGCCGGACGTGGAGACGGCCATGGGCTGGGTGCGGGCCGAGGTTGACGGCCTGTTGGCCGCCCGGGAGCGGCTGGGGGCGCACCTGGTGGTCGTCTCCAACGAGGTGGGGCTGGGCGTGGTGCCGGCCTATCCTCTGGGCCGCACCTACCGCGACTGCCTCGGTTGGGCCAACCAGGCCCTGGCGCGCGTCGCCAGGCAGGTCATCCTCATGGTCGCCGGGCTGCCCGTCGACCTGAAGTCGCTGCCGCTGGCCTGGCCGGACTGACGGGCCCCCTGGCCGCTGAAACGTGCAGGCGCCCTCGGCTCTGCGTAGAGCGAGGGCGCCTGCTTGCATGGAGGCCCAGGAGAACCCGAGCCCAGGATGTAGCGGCTAGGCCTGTGCCTGGTAACGGTCGATGAGGTCGGCGATCCAGCGATAGCGGAACGGCCTGCCGTTGTAGGCCTCAAGGGCGGCGTAGCAGCCATAGACGACCTGCACGATGGGCAGCGCCACGACGCCCACGATCCACAGCAGCGTCACGACGAGCATCACCGGCAGCAGGAGCAGGCCCACCAGGACGACGACCAGGATGGCGCTCACCGTCCAGCCCACTGCCATCAGCACCGCTCCGACGATGGCCAGGGCCAACAAGGCGACCATGCCGGCCAATTGGAAGATGGTTGCCTGCCGCGCCTGCTCGGTCACGTAGGCCGACTTGTCGCGGTACGCGTACCAGATGAGGGCCGGGACGATGGGACCCAGGAGGGCGGCGACTCCGCCCGTTGCCAGGCCCAGGAACAGGGTGAGCAAGATGCTGGCGTGGGCCGCGGCGGCCCAGTTCATCTCGTCGCGCGTCAGGCCCAGGCGCGCAGCCGGAACGCTGCTCCCGGCCTGGACGTCCGCATCCATGTTCAGCTTGACCGTTTCCGGGCGCCTGGGGCGCGGGTTTGGCGCCTCGGTCGCGGCATCGAGTCTGCGCGTGATCACCGGCTTCTGAGAAGTTGCCCTCCCAGGCTCGGGCGATTGCACGGCCTTGTCCATATCCGACATCGTAGATTTCCTCCTTACTCTCTTACCGGCACGGGCCGCCTCCCGGCTGGCCCTGTGCATCAGATTGCTTTCTGTTCTCGCCCCCTATACGCCATTCCCGGGACAGGGTTGCAGTCGGGTGGCGCTGGCCGGCTTTTTGGAAAGCTGGACAGAACGCCCAATATACGGTATAATGTGCGCATTCCCGTCAGCGGAAACGAGGAGGCTGTTCGATGGCGGAACATAGGGTACGCGTGGGGCTCCACGCCCGCAACGACGTTCGCTTTCCGGATGCCGATTACGAGATGCTTCGCCGGGCCCGCATCGAGACCCTGAAGACCATGTCCCTCACCGAGCCCAGCGTGTACCAGCGCCTGCGCCAGGAGCAGCCCGACCTGGAATTCATCGTGCGCCTCTACGACGATCGCATTCGCCGCGACTCCCGCCCCAGCCCCGCCGATTTCGTGGCGCGCATGGTGCCCCTCATCGACCGCCTGAAGCCCTACACGGTCAAGTTCGAGATCCACAACGAGCCCAATCACGCCGAGGGGATCGAGGGCTGGGGCGCCAGCGACGACAACGCCCACGCCTTTCGCAGTTGGTATCTGCAGGTTCTGGCCGGCCTTAAGCAGGCCTGTCCCTGGGCACGCTTTGGCTTTCCGGGGCTGGCCCTCAACAATCCACACCGCGACCTGGCCTGGCTGGACATCTGCCGCGACGCCATTGAGGCATCGGACTGGCTGGGCTGCCACTGCTACTGGCAGTACGGCAACATGATGAACGATCAGTGGGGCCTGCGCTTCAAGCTGTACCACGAGCGATTCCCCAACAAGAGGCTCGAGCTCACCGAGTTCGGCGATTCCACGCCCAACCGCCCGCGGGAAGAGGTCGCTCAGCTCTACGTGCGCTACTACCAGGAGCTGAACCACTATCCCTACATCGGCTCGGCCAGCGCCTTTATCGCCTCGTCGCCCGATCCGACCTGGGTGCCCTTTGTCTGGATGAAAGAAGGCGGCGAGATGCTGGCCGTGGTCCACGCCGTGGCCAATATGGAGCGCAAGCCGGTGGAGGTGATCCCCACGCCGGCACCCACGCCGCCCACGCCGGTGCCACCCACGCCTGCGCCGCCAACGCCGGCGCCACCAACACCTGCTCCACCAACGCCGGTGCCGATCCCCGTGAAGCCGGTCACCGAGCGGACCTTCCCGGAGACGGGCAAGACGGTGCGCAAGGAGTTCCTGGAGTTTTTCAACACCTACGGCCTGGACATCTGCGGTTATCCCATCACCGAGCAGTTCGAGGAGAACGGACTTCAGGCCCAGTTCTTCCAGCGGGTGGCGCTGGAACGGCAAAAGAACGGCAAGATCCGCCTCAAGCTGGCGGGCAGCGAGGCCTGGGATTCCAGAAACAAGATCGCCGAGCTGCAGGCGCGCATCGAGGAGCTGAGCCAGCATCCGGTGCCTTCGGGTCCCGTCAGCCCGCCCATCCAGGACATTGTCGACAAGCTCCCGGTGCACGCCACCAATCGCTATCCCACCCGCGCCCTGACCGACGTGCGCCAGATCGTCATTCACCACACGGCCACGAGCCCGACCATCACGCCGCAGCGCCTGGCAGAGCACGCCGTCCACACCCTGGGCAATCCGGGCATCGGCTACCACTTTGTGGTAGCAGCCGACGGTACGATCTACCAGACCAACCGCCTGGAGACGGCGTCCAGCCACGCCTACGCCCACAGCCAGGACTCGGTGGGCGTCTGTTTCCCGGGCAATTTTACCACCGAGATCCCCACGTCGGCCCAATTGGAGGCCGGGGGGCGCCTGTGTGCCTGGCTGCTGGCTACGCTGCGTCTGTCACCCATCAAGATCGTGGGCCTGGGCGAGCTGATGAACACCCAATCGCCGGGCAAGCAGTGGCTCTCGGGACAGCGCTGGAAGGACAAGCTGCTGGCCCAGGTCGACGAGGCACTCCAGGACGACGGCGGCGACTCGGCGGCGGTCATTGCCGCGCTGCGGGAGCAGATCGAAGCCCTTCAGGCAGAGATCGAGAAGCTCAAGAAGCAGCCGCCGGCGCCCACCCCGACGCCGCTGCCGCCCGAGCCGAGCGGGCCGGCCAAGGTGGCGCGGCCGGCCATCCAGGATCTGACGGCCAAGCTGGCCAAGCACCCGACCAAGACGTACAAGAAGCGCAAGCTGGGCGACATCAAGAACGTGGTGATCCACCACAGCGCCGTGGTGCCCACGGTGGGTCCCGACGCCATCGCCCGCTATCACGTCACCAAGCAAGACTGGCCGGGGGCCGGCTATCACTTTTTCGTGGCCGACGATGGCATCCTCTATCAGGCCAACACCCTGGAGACGAACTCGTACCATGCCGTGCAGGCCAACCCCACGTCGGTGGGTATCTGTTTCCTGGGCAGCTTTATGCAGGCCGTGCCGCCCGCGACCCAGCTTCGGGCGGGGGCGCACCTGGTGGCCTGGCTCCTCCAGGAGCTGAACCTGGGCATCGACGACGTCATCGGGCACAAGGAGGTCGTGGCCACGGCCTGCCCCGGCGAGCAGTGGCTCAAGGGACAGGTGTGGAAGGGGATGCTCCGCCAGGAGATAAGCCGCGTTCAGGAGGAGGCCAGGGAGCCGGGCCCGGTGGTGCCGCCCGGCGCCAAGCCCATCTACCACTACCTGCTTTTCTGGAGTACAGACGGGGCCTGGGCCGAGCAGGACTGGGCGAGCGCGCGAAACTATATCGGGCGCTTCCGGCCCGCCGCCGGTTTTTCGGCCAACGACGCGTCCCACGCCGAATACGTCACCATCGTGGGCGGGCCGCTGGGCGTCTCCAGGCAGGTGGAGGAGTGGCTGCGGGCAGCCGGGTGCAAGGTGGAGCGCATCGCCGGGAAGGACGAGGCCGAGACCCAGCGGCAGTTGGACGAGCTGGCGGAAAAGGGCAAGCGCTTCCAGGGCCTGGCCGAATGAGCGTGGAACGGCAAGCACGGCTGTTGGGCGAGCAGGACGAGCCCGGCTACCAGGTGGCGCTGCCCGTCTTTGAGGGCCCGCTGGACCTGTTGCTGCACCTCATCGAGCGGCAGGAGCTGGACATTACGGCCATTTCCCTGGCCCAGGTGACGAACCAGTACCTGGAGTACCTGGCCGGCGCCGGCGAGCGCAACCCCGACAACCTGGCCGATTTCCTGGTGGTAGCGGCCAAGCTGCTCCTCATCAAGTCGCGGGTGCTGCTGCCCCAGCCCCCCGCGCCCCCGGCGGCCGAAGAAGACCAGGGCGACGATCTGGTGCGGCAGCTCGTCGAGTACAAGCGGTTCAAGGAGGCCGCCCGCTGGCTGCAACAGCAGGACGAGCAGGGCCTGCGCTCCTACGTCCGACTGGCAGCCATGCCGGACCTGGAGCGCAGCGCCGACCTGGGCGAGGTCAGCCTGGACGATCTCCTGGCCGCTGTGCGCGAGGTGCTGGCCGTCAAGCCGACCATGCCGCACGTAGACCAGGCCGTGGCGCCCATGAGCATCACCATCGGCGAGCAGATGGACCACATCGAGCGCCGGCTGGCAGACGGGCGCGTCCTCCGCTTTCAAGACCTCTTTGAGGGGGCGGCCCACCGCCTGGAAGTGATCGTCACGCTCCTGGCCCTCCTGGAGATGATCAAGCAGCTCCGGGTCCAGGTGCGCCAGGAGCGCATGTTTGGCGAAATCCTGGTAGAGAAGCGCGAGGTGGCTCGAAAGTCGGAATCCGGCCAACAGCCAATATAGGACATTTGTCCCAGAAAAATCGGTCCTCTATCCGATCCCCCCATGGCGAATAGCTGGTATGATGACCCCCGTGGGCATCACGGCGTGGCACCTACGCGCGCGCTATTGGCCCGGAAGTCTGACGTTTCGCAAGCACGATTTCACAAAGGAGGAAAGTATGACACGTAACAAGACGCTGATCAGGATGCTGGCTTGTGTGGCCTTGATCGTCGGCGCCATGGCGGTTATGCCGGCAGCGGCGCAGGAGGCGGATTGGCTCGTCACCACCGAGCGCGGCTCGGTTGGCATCTCGGCACCGGCGGCGGGCGACAGCCTCAGCGGTTCGGTCGAGATCGCCGGCACGGCGACCTCTCCCGCCTTCGAGTACTACAAGGTCGAATACTCGACGGACGGTGAGAACTGGTACCCCGTGGACGGCGACGACTACAGCCACGAGGAGCAGGTCAGCGGCGCCACCCTCGCCACCTGGGATACGACGCTCTTCCCCAATGGCAGCTACT
>DAOUHB010000102.1:0-20280 GCA_034428935.1 Anaerolineae bacterium
CGCCTTTGCCCTGGCGTTGGCGCTCCCCAGCTGCGACAGCCTGGAGCTGGCACTGACCAGTTTGAAATTGTGCCTGGTGACGACCTGTAAGGTCAATCGACGTCGAAAGCATCCCAGTACCTATCAACTACTGCTGAATGTGCCTTAACTTGATGCGTATAGGGCGGGGCTTGCCCCCGCCCCAGGCTCGCCCCCCTACGCATCGCCATCGAGCTGCTTCAAGATCTGCCCGGCAAAGGCGCAGGCGTCGGCCAGGGCTTGCAGCTCCACGTGCTCCGGCCGGTCCGAGACCTGGTGCCAGTGGGCCTCGACGCCGCCGCGGGGCAGGGCCACAACGGTCAGGGCGGGCAGGCCGCGCCGGGTGGCGACCAGGGCGTCGGTATAGGCGATGCCCGTTTTCTCGGACAGCGCCAGGCCCGGCAGGGCACTGTGGGCCGCCCGGGCCGCCTCCAGCGCCCGGGGGTGGGTCGCGTGCTTCAGGATGAGGCCATCGGCCGTCAGGGTCACCAGGTGGCCGATGCCCACCTGGTCGAGGACGACGATGAGGTCCTCCTGGCCCAGGACCTCACCGTGGGCGTCGAGGAAGGCGGCCATGCCGGCCGCGCCGGTCTCCTCGCAGCCGGTGAGGGCCAGCCAGACCTGGGTGTGGGCCAGGGGCTCATCGCCCAGGCGGGCGGCCAGGGCCAGGGCCACCCCCACGCCCGAGGCGTTGTCGTTGGCGCCGGGCGAAAAGGGGGTCCGGTCGGCGTGCAGGCAGAGGGCCAGGGCCACGAGTTGCACGGCCGCGGCCGCCAGGCCGGGCCAGCGGACCCAGCTCCAGCCCAGGGCCGCACCCAGGGCGTAGAGCAGCGCGCCGGCGGCCATGCTGGCGAATGCCGCGCCCACCAGCAGGCTAAACAGCCGCTGCCAGGCGGGCGAGGAATAAAAGATGGGCGTGCGGTGCGTGTCCAGGTGGGCGCACAGGACGGCGCGCCGCCGCACCTCGCCGCTGGGAGGGACGATGCCCACGGCGTTGCGGCTCCGGCCGGCGGGCAGGAGCCGGCGCAGCCAGTTGCCTGCCAGGTCGGTCTCGCGCAGCATGCCCCAGGCGCCCAGGCCGCTGAGGACGGCGGCGGCGGCCAGGGCCAGGCCCTCGCCTGGCAGCAGCAGGGCCAGGAGCGCCGCCAGGAGGGCAGTGGCAAAGGCCAGGGCATAGGGGCGGTAGGTGGAGGGCGAGCCGCGAAAGGGCTCTACGGCCACACCCTGCAGCCCCAGGCTGCGCATCCGGTCCGCGGCGTAGGCGGCCGCCCGCTCCTCGGCGGCGGTGCAGCTCCCCCGCGGGCCGATCTCCCCTGCCAGGGCGCGGACGTGTTCCAGGGCCCGCGCCGCTCCATCCTGCGCTCCAGACATATCTCTCCCTCCTCCGGGTCCTGGTCCCATTCTATCACGGCTCCGTTCCCGGGGCAACTCGGGCCTGTTCGGGTCCGCACGACGAATGCGCCCGGGGGAAATTGCCAAGTCACCCGACCTGTGCTACACTCCTGCCCATGAGCGAGCCACGGCGCCTGTGCGATTACGAAAACAGCAGCTACCGCACCGACTTCTGGGAGGGGCAGGGCCGGGAGTACGAGGACCGGGCCGAGCGGTTGGCCCTTCGGCGCTTGCTGCCGCCGGCGGGCCGCCGGCTCGTGGACGTGGGGGCCGGCTTTGGCCGCCTCTCGGACTTTTACGAGGGCTACGAGCAGGTGGTCCTCCTGGACTATTCCACCTCGCTGCTGCGCCAGGCGCAGGAGCGGCTGGGCCGCGATCCGCGCCTGGCCTACGTGGCCGCCAACTTTTACGCCATGCCCTTTGCCGCGGGCACCTTTGACGCCGCGATGATGGTCCGGGTGATGCACCACGTGGAGGACGTGCCCGCCTTCCTGGGCCAGATGGGGCACATCCTGGCCGGTGGGGGCTCGTTCGTCGTGGAGTTTGCCAGCAAGCGCCACCTGAAGTCCATCCTGCGCTGGGCCCTTGGCCGCCAGCGCTGGAGCCCCTTTGACCCCGAGCCCTACGAGTTCGTGGAGATGAATTTCGACTTTCACCCGGCCTGGATGCGGGCCAGGCTGGCCGAAGCCGCGTTTCACGTGAAACAATGCCGCACCGTGTCCCACTTTCGCCTGCCGCTCCTCAAGCGCCTGGTCCCCGCCGGCGCCCTGGCGGCCCTCGACGGCCTGTTGCAGCCCACCGGCGCCTGGTGGCAGCTCACCCCCAGCGTCTTCTGTCGCGCCGTCCTCGACGGCCCGCCGGCGCCGGCAACGGAGGAGCTGGTCTTTCGCTGCCCGGCGTGCGGCAGCTCTCCGCTCCGCCAGGCGGCAGAGGCGATGGCCTGCGGCAAGTGCGGCCGCCGGTGGCCTATCGAGGATGGCATCTATAATTTCAAGGTCGAGTAGGGATCACCGCCTGCTCGACAGGTATTCGCGCGCCCTTCCCCGCTTGAACTTCTGCCCACCTTATGGTATACTGTACCCGTCTGTGACCCCTGCATCTTGTGGGCAGTGGCAGGGTTCACCCCAACGACTTGCGCTCGTTAAGGAGGTCCGCCATGAAGATCACCTGTCTGCAGGAAAACCTGGCCCGGGGCCTGGCCACCGTCGGCCGCGCCGTCGCCAGCCGGTCAACGCTGCCGGTCCTGTCCAACATCCTCCTCGAGAGTGACGAGGGCCGGCTGCGCCTGGCAGCCACCAACCTCGAGATCGGCGTCAGTTGCTGGATCGGCGCCCGGGTGGAAGAGGAGGGCCGCACCACCGTGCCTGCCCGCCTCCTCACCGAGTTTGTCAACTCCCTGCCGCCCGGCCAGATCGAGATGGAGCTCTCCGAGCGGACCCAGACCCTCAACCTGAAGTGCGCCCGCTACGAGGCCAACATCAAGGGCATCGATGCCAGCGAGTTTCCCCTCGTCCCCACGGCCGACACCATCGCCGCCCAGGGAGCCGGCCACAGGCTGCACCTGCAGGGCGAGAACTTTCGGCGCATGATCGACCAGGCCGTCTTTGCCGCCGCCACCGACGAGAGCCGCCCCATCCTCACCGGCGTCCTGGCCCAGTTCCATCAGGGCGGCCTCACCCTGGCCGCCGCCGATGGCTTTCGCCTGGCCGTGACCTCCGCCGACGTGGGCGCTGACCTCGACGAGGTCACCAGCGTCATCATCCCCGCCCGCGCCCTCAGCGAGCTGGCGCGCATCAGCACCGGCGAGGAAGAGACCATCGAGCTCATTATTACGCCCGGCCGCAACCAGATCCTCTTTCACCTGCCCAACACCGACCTGGTCTCGCAGCTCATCGAGGGCAACTTTCCCGACTATAAGCAGATTGTACCAAAGTCCTACAGCACGCGGACGGTGGTCAACACCCAGGACCTGCTCAAGGCGGTCAAGGTGGCCTTTCTCTTTGCCCGCGACGCGGCCAACATCATCCGCTTCAACGCCGTGCCCGGCAGCGAGTTGACCCCCGGGCAGATGATCGTGACCGCCACCTCGGCCGAGTTTGGCGACAACGTCAGCGAGATCGACGCCAGCATCCAGGGCGACGAGACCGAGATCGCCTTTAACGCGCGCTACATGATCGACGCCCTGAACGTCGTCGGCACCCCCGAAGTGGCCGTGGAGACCAGCACCAGCAGCAGCCCCGGTGTGCTCCGGCCCGTGGGAGGCGACGATTTCCTGTGCGTCATCATGCCCATGCACATCACCCGTTGAGGCCGATGGCCCGGGCCGCCCTCCTGGTCTCCTGGCCGGGAGGGCTTTTATCTATACGGGCGGGCTGCGAACCCGGGCCGCGGGCGACGATTGGATAGCCGGATGGAGCGATTAGCGGATGGGGCGAGGGCCCTCGGCCTTCGCCTTACGGACAAACAACTGGCCTCGTTCCAGGTCTACTACGAAGAGCTGGTCGCCTGGAACGAGAAGTTTAACCTGACGGCCATCACCGAATACGACCAGGTCCAGGTCCGCCACTTTCTCGACTCGCTCTCTTGCCTCCTCGCCGACGAGGTGCGCCGCGCCCTGGCCCGCCCCGACGCCCGCGCCATCGACGTCGGCAGCGGCGCCGGCTTCCCGGGCATCCCCCTCAAGCTGGTCTGTCCCGGGCTGCACCTCACGCTCCTGGAGGCCACGGGGAAAAAGGTGACCTTCCTGGAGCACATGGTCGAACGCCTGGGGCTGCAACGGGTCACCCCCATCCATGCCCGGGCGGAGGAGCTGGCCCACGACCCCGCACACCGCGAGATCTACGACCTGGCCCTGGCCCGCGCCGTGGCCGACCTGCCGGCCCTGGTCGAATACACCCTCCCCTTTTGCAGGCCCGGCGGCTGGTTCGTGGCCCAGAAGGGCGAGTCCGGCTCGGCCGAGGCCTGGAGCGCCGGCAAGGCCCTGGAGATCCTGGGCGGCGAGCTGCGCCGCGTCCTCCACGTGGAGCTGTCGGGCCTGCCCGAGGACCGGTCCCTGGTGGTCGTGGCCAAGGTCAGCCCCACCCCGGCCGCCTACCCTCGCCGGCCGGGCGTGCCCACCAAGCGTCCCCTGGGGGGCTGACCGTTGGTAGAAGGTTAAAAATTCTTAAGGAACAAGCCGGCCCGTGGCAAGCTTGACGAGCTATTTCTGCGCTTTGCTCTTTTTTTCCTCATTTTTACTGGCATACTGATACTTCCTCGGCCGCCTCCTTCCTGCCTAACGGCATATCTGCAAATTTTTGTTTTGCACGGGATGGGGGTATACTTACAGTACCTCAAGTGGAGAAAGGAGATTGTACGTGAAGACAAGGATGACCGTCGGATTGTGCCTCGTCATGGTTCTCCTGGTGGCGATGGGTGCCCACGCGGCGACGGCCGCGCCTCCTCCCGCCGTGGAAAAGATCATCAACGAAGCGCACCATGGGCAGCGGGTCGAGGTCAAGGGAGAGCTCCTGGTCCTCAACCTCGAGGGCAACCCTTCCACCGGCTACGCCTGGCAGGTCCAGGGCGTGGACGGCGCCGTGCTGCGCCAGGTGGGCCAGCCCGAATGGGTGTCGCGGGGACCGGCCCGGATGGGCGCGCCGGCCACCCAGGTGCTGCGCTTTGCCGGCGTGGGCCGGGGCGTCACCACCCTCGACCTGGCGTACGTCCGGCCCTGGGCCGGGGAAGCCAAACCGGCCAAGACCTACCGCGTCGAGGTGCAGGTCAGCCAGCCTTCCCCGAAAGTAGCCGAGCCTGCCGCTCCGCAGGACGAAGCGGCGGCCAGCGTGCCGACCCTCGGCGCGCTCCCGGGCACCTACAACTGGTGCGCCCTGGGCGGTTGCACGCCGGTCCGCGACCAGGGCGCGTGCGGCAGTTGCTGGGCCTTTGGCACCGTCGGCCCCCTGGAGTCGGCCATCCTCATCAAGGACGGCGTCTCCCGGGACCTGTCCGAGCAGTACCTGGTTTCCTGCAACATCGACGGCTGGGGCTGTAACGGCGGCTGGTGGGCCCACGACTACCACGAGTGGAAGTTCCCGCCCAGCGAGACCACGGCGGGCGCCGTCTACGAAGCCGACTTTCAATACACCGCCACCGACGCTCCCTGCAACGGCCCCTACACGCACTACGAAAAGATCGTCGACTGGGTGTTCATCGGGTCGGAGAATGCCGTGGCGCCCGTCGACGCCATCAAGCAGGCCATCTTCGACCACGGCCCCGTCTCTGCCGCGGTGTGCGTGAACACCGACTTTCAGGGCTACACGGGTGGCGTCTTTAACCCCACCAAGCCCTGCCGGCAGATCAACCACGCCATCGTCCTGGTGGGCTGGGACGACAGCAAGGGCGCCTGGCTTCTGCGCAACTCCTGGGGCCCTGACTGGGGCGAGGATGGCTACATGTGGATTGCCTACGGCAAGTCGCAGGTGGGCTACTCGGCCAACTATGTAGTCTATGGCTCCTCGACGCCGACCCCGACCCCGCCGCCCCCGCCGCCCGACGGCACCATGCACGTCTCGGACATCGACATGTGGTACGGCATGTCGGGCAGGAGCTACATGGTCTACACCAAGGTGACCGTCGTCGACGAGGACAACCTGCCCGTCTCGGCCGCCACCGTCTCCATCCAGATCACCACGCCCACGGGCAGCACGGCCACCGGCTCGGCCGCGACTGGCGCCGACGGCACGGCAACCTTTAGCTTGAAGAACAAGGCGCAGGGAACCTACACCTCGCAGGTGACCAACGTCACCCACGCCACCTACACCTACGCCCCGACGGACAATGTCGAAACGAGCGAGTCGCTGATCGTACCCTGACCCTGGGCGGCGACCAGAACCCCCTGCCGGGCCCGAGGCAGGGGGTTTGTTTTTCTACGCTCGCCGGCCGGTCAGGGCTGGGGTGTTGCCGTTGCCAGGGGGATGGACACCGGCGTGGGAGGAGGGATCAGCTCGATGCGCACCTCCACGGACTCGGGGATGATGTTCACGACCCGCACGTTGGGCGGTGCCAGGACCAATGGATCGACGCGGTACGTCCCCAGCCCGTAGCCCGATAGGTTTACATAAACACGGAGATCTTCCGGGTTCAGCTCGTCCAACTGGGTCTCCGGGCCTTCGAGGACGACCTCCACCATCTGCGGCGAGACGGTGGCCTGGTAGCCGCTGCGCAGCCCCTGGAACTCCACGCTGCCCGTAAACGAGCGGCTGCTGAGGATGGGCAAGATCTCTACGTTGACGGTCACAAAGTTGGTCTCCACGACGACGACGCTGTTGGGCACCGTCAGGGGAACGCGCATGGTCAGGTCGTTGGCGGCGTTGGTGATGGTCACCGGCAGCGTCTTGACAAAGCTGGGCAGGCTGTTGAGAACCGAGGTCGGCCCCGCCAGCGTCACCGTCGACGGCAAGACCGAGACGCTGCCCCGCCGATGGCCGGCCGCCGGCTCTCCCCGCAGGTCGGGCACCACCTCCACCTCGGGCTTGTACCCGACCCGCCGCTGGATGTCCAGGCTGACCTGGACCACGTCGGGCTCCCACTCCAGGCCGGCAACCACTTCGCCCGCCACGTTACGCGGCGCAATGCTCACCCTCTGTGACACGTCGTCCCGGGCGCCCGTGACGTCGATGGTCCCGGTGATGGTGTTCACCTGCTCGAGAGCCGGGACGGGGCCGAACACCCGGACGTTGGCCGGGTTCACGTCCAGGTTGGCGGCCTGGTAGCCGATGGGCACCTGGCCCACGACGTCGATCTGAACGGGCAGGGTCAGCGTTCCCAGGGCTTCCAGGCGCACGGTCTGTGCCTCGGGGTTCAGGCTCATGACCCGCACCCCCTCGTCGGCCACGGTGACGGTGATGGGCACCACCGCTTCGACGCCCACATCCACGCTCGAGAGGTCGACCACGGCGCGCAAGTCCTGGGCATTCAGCTCGTCCAGGACACTCTGGGCCGCCCGAATCGTCACCGCCACCGACGTTTCGTCGCCCTGGTAAAGGAGCGTGTTCTCCGGCTGGTTGATGGGCACGACGGGCAGGCCGGTGTATTGCTGCACGGCAAAGGGATCGGCCTGGAGCGTCGCCGCGATCCAGACCGCCACTGCCAGCAGCAACGCCAGGATCATCGACCCCAGGTTGCTCAGAAGCGTGCGGAGCACCCCCGTCATCCTCTGCCGCGCCATCGTTCCCGCCTACGAGCGATTTCGTCTCCCCCGGCCCAACAACCACCACAGCGCCAGGCCCGACGCGGCCAGGCCCAGGACCCCGGCGGCTGCCGTGCGGGGCTCGTAGAGCGGCCGGGTGATGGCCGGCACGTTGCCGTACTCCTGGAAAAGCTGTCCCCAGGGCGTGCGCAGCGCTTCCTGGACCCGCCTGTTGCCGATAAAGGGGTACCAGAACCCATCGTAGTAGGCCCGCGAAGCGGCGAACGACCAGGGCACCAGGGGCGTGCGCAGCAAGAAGCCCTCCAGGGGCTTGAGGGCGCCGTGGTAGATCATCTTCTGGCCGCGGCTGGCAAAGGTCTCGCCGGTGCGGGCCTGCCAGCGCACCTCGTCGGGATCGACGTCGCCCAGGATCTCGATCTGCTTGATGTCGCCCACGCCCAGGCCCCGCTCGTGGGCCAGGCGGATGAACGGCAGGTCGAGGGGTTCAAAGCCCTGGAGATAGGCCGACACCGCGTCGATGGCCACCTGGTCGGCCGAGGCCAGGATCAGATCCTTCTGGTCGACCCACATGGCGCGGGGTCCCGGCCCATCGCCGGCAAAGGTGCCGTCCATGACGGCAAAGAGGCCGGAGTGGATCTCTTGCTGGATGGCCAGCAGGTCGACGACGGTCTCGTGGATCACCGCGTGGGTCCAGTGGCGCCGCTCCGACAGGAGCCCGCCAAAGGCGTTCTTCATGGCGCCCGTGATGGTGGTAAAGACGTGGGTCTTGACCGTGGGCATCTGCACGATGTTCTTGTCGAAAAAGATGCCGGGCACGTAGATGCCGTCGGGGTAGACGTCGTCCAGGACGAGCATGGGCGCCTTGGGCTCGTAGCGCACCCACTCGACCTCGGGCTCGTACAGGTGGACGTTGCGCAGCCCGTATTTGTCCGTCACCAGCTTGTGCTTGTTGTTGCGCTCCCCCACGTAGGCATCCACGACCACGGTGCGGTTGTGGGCCGCGATGAGGTCCCGGTATCCATCCTCCAACAGCGTGCGGACCGTCCCTTCCAACTGCCAGGGCGCCGTCGAGCAGGCCGGGTACCATTGCTGCCAGGAGATATTGATCTTGAGCAGGGTGGGCCGGCTCTGGTCCAGGCTGGCCTCATAGTTCGCGAGCTTGAGCAGGCGCCGGTAGTCGTCCAGCACCGTATCTGGCTGGGTGCGCAGCAGCGCCACACATCCCTTGCCGGCATAATTCTTGTCAATCACAACGCACCTCCACGTGGCGTAAACGTCCGGCGGTCCGATTCTCCGGTAGTATAGCGCAAGTCGCCGCGAAAGTCCAGCCATTGGAGCCGTTTCGGTCCGAATTGCCCGGCGCCCGCCAGGGCGAGCGGTGGCGGGATCTGGCGGTCCCGCCGGAGCGGGAGAAGGCGAGGGAGGCAGCCAGATCACCGCTCCGCCAGGATCGGCAGATCCCGGCGAGCTTGCTGGGGAGTAGCCGACTTTGCAACAACCCGGTATCGCCCCGCGGGTGCAGTTGCCATTTCGTGGGAAACGTGGTATAAACAGGACGGTTGGGCTCTCGCACGGACCAACGAGGCGACCGGATCCCAGCCTGGCAGCCACGCCCGGAAACGGACCTGAAAACGAAAGACGAGAAAGGAGTCAACTGATGTCACCCTGGATGAAGGCGGGCTTGATCGGCGGCGCCGTCATAGTAGTGTTGAATCTCCTGGGCCTGATCCCCTGTGTGGGCCTCATCGCCTGCGGCCTGAGCCTCCTGGTTTATGCCGGCGTCGGTGTCCTGGCCGCTTATTGGATGCCTCCCCCGCGCGCGGCGGGCACGGCTGCTGGCCAGGGAGCCCTGGCCGCCGTCGTGGCAGCTCTCATCGGGGGCATTGTGAACACCATCTTGATCACCGTCCAGGTGGTCGCCACCGACTCGTCCACCATCCTGAGCCAGGTTCCTCCGGAGACGCTGGAGCAGTTGCGGCAGTCGGGCATCGACCCGGCCACGCTCATGAGCCCGGGCTTCGGGGTGGCCACGGGTGCCGTCTGCTGTCTTGGCGGCCTGGTCTTTGCCGCCATCCTGGGAGCCATCGGCGCGGCCATCATGGCCGCCGTCAAAGAAAACTAGACACGAGCCGGCTAACCGGCCAGGGGCTGCCCCCGAGCGGGAGGCAGCCTCTTTGCTTGGCCGGCCATGCAGTGGGTGGCCCGGACGCCGCCCACCCGGAAGGATAGGACCATGGACCGTAATGGCGATCTGATCGAAGTGGACCAGCTCGACGACTGGGAGGACAACGAGGACGAAAACGAGGACGAGGACGCTACTTGTCCCGAGTGCGGGGAGCCCCTGGCGCCCGAAGAGACGGTCTGCCCCAACTGCGGCGCCGAGTTTGGCTTTTTCTGCCCCGAATGCGATCGGGAGATCCCCCCTGAGGCCGACGTTTGCCCCTTCTGTGGCGCCGAGCTGGCCGAGGGCTTTGAGGACGAGGACGAGACCCACGAGCCGGCCGTCGCCGTCGAGCGCGCCGAGTTCTGCGGCAACTGCGGCCAGCCCATCGGCCCCGACGACGAGGAGTGCCCCAACTGCGGCGTCGACCTGTGTCCCGATTGCGGCGCGGCCCTCCAGGAAGAGGACGAGGTCTGCCCGGTATGCGGCGCCGAGTTCGCCTTCGCCTGCCCGGAGTGTGGCGAGGAGGTGCCCGCCAACGCCGACGAGTGCCCCCACTGCGGCTTTGCCTTTGAAGAAGAGGACGAGGATGAGTGACGAGGGAGGGGGCGTCGAGCTGATCCTCCTCCGCGAAGACGCCGTCGTCGAGCGACCCGATACCCTGCGCTGCCCCTCGTGCGGCACCGGCGTCTCGTACAACGACGGGATCTGCTCCGCCTGCGGCCAGGTCTTTTGCCCTGGCTGCGGCCACGCCCTGGAGAGCGACGAGGACGAATCGTGCCCGGCCTGCGGCCTGGCCCTGAGCTTTGAATGCCCCGCGTGCGGCTTTCCGGTGGCGGCGGGCGCCCGCCTCTGCCCGGAGTGCAGCCTGCTCTTCGTGCGGCGCTGTCCCGCCTGCCAGGCCCGCATCCTCGACGGCCCGCCAGCCTGCCCCGAATGCGGCGCGGAGCTCGTCCTGGAGCAGCGCGCCTCGGCGACCATCTTTGCCGCCGCCCCCGGCCTGGTGCTCCTGCGCTGTCCCAACTGCACCGACAAGTATGCCAGCGAGCTGGGCGCCTGCCCATCGTGCGGGCAGCGGGTCTGCCCCGACTGTTACCTGCTGTTGCGCGAGGAGGAGACGGTCTGCCCCCATTGCGGCTTTCACGCCGCCCGGCCCTGCCCCACCTGCAAGGTCGACGTCGGCCTGGGCCTGCCCGAGTGCCCGGCTTGCGGCCAGGAGCTGTGCCCCACCTGCGGCGCGGCGGTGGCCGAGAACGACACGGCCTGCCCGAGCTGCGGCACCGAGCTGGAGTTGGTCTGCCCCCGGTGCGGGGCCGGGCTGGCCCCCGAGATGGTTCGCTGCCCGGAATGCGGCCTGTCCTTTGAGCACCACTGTCCCGCCTGCAAGGCCGGCGTGGAGGCCGGGGCCGATCGCTGCCCGGCGTGCGGCCAGCCCCTCTGCCCCGCCTGCGGCGCCGCCGTGGGCGCCGGCGACGAGTCGTGCGCCGCCTGTGGGGCCGAGCTGAGGTACTTTTGCCCTGTGTGCGAGGCCCAGGTGGGCGCCAGCGACGACCGCTGCCCCGTCTGCGGCGAGGTCCTGGAAGACTAGCCTAGCCCGTCAATAGACCGCCAGGCTGCCCAGCTCCAGGGCGCGCCCCCCCAGGCGCTCGCCGTTAGCCGGGTCGTAGAGCCCAACCAACACTCTGTAACTGCCCGCCGGCAGCTCGGCCGGCAGCCGGAGCAGCACGTGGTCGCGCACCGCCTCGCCGGCGGCCCACCGGCTGGTGCGCGCCGTGTTGAGGCAGGGCATGCCATCCCATTGGGCCAGGGGCCGGCCGTCCTCGCCCGCCACGTGGACGAACAGCTTGTAGTCGAGGGGCAGCGGCTCCTCCGGCCGCCACACCAGGAGCAGGTGCAGGACCTGCCCGGCCCCTACCACCGTCTCGTCCATCCCTCCCGACTGGAGCACCAGGCCGCCCCCCAGCTCCTCCTCGGCGAGGATCATCTCCGGGTCGGCCTCGGGCTCCAGGGCCGGGACGATGTCGTCGAACAGCTCGAAATCCTCCGCGTCATAGACCACGTAGGGGACGGGCAGGGGCTCGCGCGCCCAGATGGCAGCGCGGGGCTCGCCGCGCACCCGCACCTCTCCCACGTGCTGGTAGCCCTCCAGGACCTCCTCGCTGTACTCCGGGTTTGGCTTCTCGATGGCGCCGGCCACGAGGACCCAGGCCGGCGATCGGGCAAACTGCTCCCGGCGAAAGCTGGACAGGTACCAGGCGGCCAGGCTGCGCGAGCGCTCGTTGCTGGCGTAGCGGCCCGGTAGGTAGCCCCAGTAACTTAACAAGCCCAGGGGCTTCCAGCCCTCCTGGACGGCAAAGCCAAAGCGGGGGTAGAGGGGCACGGCGTCGCCGTACGGCGCCCGATACAGGGCGGGCCGGTTGCGGGGAAAGTCGGCCAGGGTCTCGGGCGCCTGGCGAAAGAACATGACGTACAGGTAGCCGCCCGAGAGCGCCAGCCAGGCGACGGCCAGCCCGAGGCCCACCCAGCGGAGGGTCGGCCTCAGGCCCGAAGCACGGGCCAGCGTCGCCAGGGGCAGCGCCGCCAGCAGCGACCAGCTCTCCATGAGGTGATAGTAGTGGGTGCCGGGAAATTCCATCACCAGCGAGTAGAGCAGGAAGAACGGCACGAACCACAGGACCAGGGCCAGCGTCTCGCCGCGGGCCCGCCGCCAGCCCAGGACGATGCCGGCCGCGAGCAGGAGCAGCAGCCCCCCGTAAAAGTAGGTCGAGTTGTAAAAGGTGCCCATCTCGACGAAAAAGGCGAGGTTGAGGCCGCTGGCACCGCCCACGCGAACCCCCAGATAATCCTGGGTCGCGGCCAGCCGGGGGCTCGTCAGGAGGGGCAGGTAGGCCAGGGCCACCAGCAGCCCGGCGACCCCGGCAGCGCCCAGGCCCGCCGCCAGCACCCGCCGCCGGTCGGCCGCCCGCCGCCAGCCGATCCAGGCCAGCACCAGCACAAGGGGCGCCAGGAGGGCCAGCTCGTAGTGCATCACCAGGCCGAGGGCGCAAAAGGCACCGGCCAGGACCAGCCAGCGCACCTCGCCGCGCCGGGAAAACTCCCAGGCGGCCAGGACGATGAGCACCGCCATGAGCAGCACCGCGCCCTGGTACTGCACCAGCCGCGACAGCCCCAGGGCAAACCCGTTAAATGCCAGGAGAACGCCTGCCCAGAAGCCGGCGGCCGCCGAAAAGAGGCGCCGGCCCAGGAGCGCGACGCCCAGCACGCTGCCCACGCTCGCCAGGGCAAAGGGCAGCCGGCCCGTCGCCTCGTCGATGGACCCCATGGCCCCGTAAAAGGCCGTCGCCACGGCCAGCTCGCCCGGTCCCTTCTGATGGCCGGCAAAGGCGTCGTCCTCTCCTTCCAGGGCCTGCCTGGCGTGGAGCAGGACGACCGTCTCGTCGGTGTGCAACTGGTGGTAGCCCAGCCCCGGCAGCCTTAAGAGGCCCGCCAGGGCCACCAGGGCCAGGAGCCAGGTCCACGTCCAGGGCAGCACCGGGCGAAGGGGCAGGGGCCGGCGCCAGAGCAGGCCGGCGGCCAGGGCCACGGCGCCCGCCCCGTAGACGCCGGCCAGGTGGCCGCGGCCCATGGGACCCGGCAAGGCGTGGATGAGCAACAGCAGCACCACGAGCCAGCACAGGCCCAGCCCCAGCGCCAGGAGGCCGGCCGTGGGCGGCTCCAGGTCGCGCAGCCGCCAGTGGGCCACGAGGAGGGCGCCCGGCAGCCACCAGCCCAGGGCGGCCATGGCGACCCAGCGGAGCCAGGTCGTCACCTCGGGCAGGAGGAGGAGCAGCGTCGAGGCGAGCACGATGGGCACCGCTGCCGCCAGCAGCCGCTGCCCCCGCACCCGCTCCCTGAAGCCGCTCAACCGTCCCACTCCCAACCCGCTCCCCTCACGACCACAATAGCGTCATGATGGCGCACACCACGGTGATGGCCAGGGCGACGACCAGGGTGTGGCGGATGACGTGCGACTCCTCGCCGATGGCGTCGATGGCCGCCGAGGCGTTCTGCAGCTTGGCCGGCGAGATGGAGCTGGCCAGCCCGCCGCCGATGCCACTGGCCGCAGCGATGAGCAGGCCGTTGGCGCCGATGCGGCCGGCCGTGTCCAGGTGGAGGGCGGTCAGCATGGCAATGGACGACGTCTCGGAGCCGCTGACGAACCCGCCCAACAGCCCAAGCAAGGGCGAGACCAGGGGATAGAGCCGGCCCAGGGCCGCCGCCGAGGCCGTGGCCAGGACGTGCACCATGTTGTTCTGCGGCACCGCCAGTTGCCAGTCCGTCCCCTTGCCCGAGTGGTTGATAACAAAGGCGATGGCGAAAAAGATGGCCGCGGCCAGGACCGGCCGCGGGGCGCGCTTGAGCCATTTGCGCGCCGTGGTGGTCAGTTGCGCCCGGGTGGGCTTCAGGAAGGGCAGGGCCAGGAGGGTGCTGACCAGGATCCAGAAGTAGGCCTGCCAGAAGAGCCGCACCCGCTCGGGCGCGCCGGGGATAATCTCCACGGGCATGGCCCACCGCTGGAAGACCAGGTCAAAGAAAGGCAGGAACGGGGCATTGACCACCAGGGCCAGGACCGTGAGCAGAGCCCAGGGCGAGATGGCAGCGCCCAGCGACAGCCGCTCCTCGGCGGCCAGGTCGGCCGGGCCCAGGCAGCCGCGGTCGCGGAGCGGCCGGCCGCGCACCTTGAGATAGGCGAGCATGACCAGGACGACGCCCAGCCCGGCGACGATGCCCGTCACGGTCACCAGGCCGGCGGCGGTGGTGGCCATGCACAGCAGCCCGGCGGTCAGCCCGGCCAACAGGGCAGGCAGCGCGCCCTGGCGCACCATGTTCCAGCGTCCCACGAGCCACAGCATGCCCACGGCGATGCAGGTGCTGATGACGGGCATGTAGCGCGCGAAATAGCCGCCCACCTCGCCCACGGGCCGCCCCACAAAGCCGGCAAAGACGACCACGGGAATGCCCAGGAGGGCGTAGGTGGTCAGGGCGTCGTAGCCCAGCGCCGGCAGGGCGATGGCCGCGAAGGAAGAGTAGCCCAGGGCTATCATGATGGGCGGCAGGATAGAGACCGGCACGGCGCCCAGGGCCGTCAGCATGGTGCCAAAGCCGACGTTGATGATCATGATCTGGACCACGCGGTCGGCAGGCGCCACCGACTTGACGAGGGCCACGACGCGAGCAATGGCCCCGGTCTCGATCATCAGGGTCACCTGCAGGATGGACGTGGCCACCACGAGGGCGATGGGCAGCGAGGCCAGGATGCCCGCCACGCTGGCCTGCATCGCCACCGCCGGCGGCGTCTGGAAATAGAGCCAGGCCACGGCCACGGTCAGGATCCAGCCGACAACACCTGCCGTGTCGGCGGCCATGCGCGCCACGGCCAGCAGCAAGAAGATAAAAATGACGGGCGACACGGCGAGCACCACTGCCAGCGCGCTCATATCCCTCCCGATCCTCGCTCCAGCCGCCGCCTGAGGGCGGCCCGCACCACCGCGTGCTCGTTCCAGGGCCGCTCTTCGCGCCCAAAGCACATCGACTGCTCGTGGCCCTTGCCGCAGGCGATGACCAGGTCGCCGGGGCGGGCCAGGTCCACGGCGAACTGGATGGCCTCCGCCCGGTCGGGCACGCGGTAATAGGAGCGGCCCTCCACGGCGCCCGCCGCCTCGGCCCCGCGGGCCATCTCGTCCAGGATCGCTTCCAGCGATTCGCGGCGCGGGTCCTCCGCGGTCATGACCGTCACGTCGGCCAGGCGGCCCGAGATCTCGCCCATCCGGGCCCGCTTTTCACGGTCCCGCTCGCCGGCGCAGCCAAAGACGGCAATGACGCGCCCGTCCGTCATCCCCCGGGCGGCTTCCAGGGCGCGCTGCAGGGCGTTGGACGTGTGGGCAAAGTCGACGATGGCGGTGAAATCCTGTCCCTCGTCGATGCGCTCCATGCGCCCCACCACCCCCTCGACCCGCCACACCCCCTCCTGGATGGCCTCCGCCTCGACGCCCAGGGCCAGGGCCACGGTTGTGGCGGCCAGGACGTTGTACAGGTTAAAGTCGCCGGCCAGGCGGCTGCGCAGCTCGAAGGATGACCCGGGCCCCTGGACCGTCACCTGGGCCGCCCCGGGCGCGCGCCGCACCCCGGTGCCCACCACGTCGCCCCGGCCGCCCAGGCTGTAGGCCAGGTGGCGGTCGGCAGGGATGGGCGCCAGGTAGCGGTACGAGTCGTCGTCGGCGTTGAGGACGGCCACCTTGGGTACCCCGGGCTTGCGGTAGCCCGCCACCAGGTGCTCGAAGAGCATCATCTTGGCCCGCCGGTAGGCCTCCAGGCTGCCGTGAATGTCCAGGTGCTCGTGGGTCACGTTGGTCACGGCGGCCACGTCGAAATCGCAGGCCGTGACGCGGTGCTGCTCCAGCCCGTGGGAGGTGACCTCCAGCACGGCCATCTCCAGGCCGGCGTCCACCATCTCGGCCAGGAAGCGCTGCAGGTCGGGAGCGTCGGGCGTCGTGGTGTGCAGCCCCGTGTCCAACACCCGCTCGCCGATGACGGCGTTGACCGTCGTCACCAGGCCGGCCCGGCGGCCGGCGGCCGAGAGGATGCTGTGCAGCAGGTTGCAGGTGGTGGTCTTGCCGTCGGTGCCCGTCACGCCGACGACCGTCAGGCGGCGGGCCGGGTAGCCGTGCCAGGCCGCCGCCAGGTGGGCCAGGGCCTCGCGCCCGTTGGGCACCAGCACCTGGGGCACCCCCAGCCCGGGCAGCTCCCGCTCCACGACAGCGGCCACCGCCCCCCGCGCCACGGCCGCCGCGGCGTGCTCGTGGCCGTCCGTCTCGACCCCGCGATAAGCCACAAAGAGGCTCCCGGGCCCGGCCCGGCGCGAGTCGAAGACGATCTCCTCGACCCTCAGGTCGTCCTCACCCCGCCGCCCCAACGAGGCCAGGTCCCGCACCTCGGCCCGCGGCAGGGAGGCCAGCAGTTGTCTCAGCGTGGCAGCCATCGCTTTTCACTAGCTCCCGGTGTAGAGCTCAACATCGTCTCCGTGGCAGAATTCTGGCATGGCAGCATCCCTCCCCTTGTGGGCATCGGGCGTTGAGAGTATAGCGCAAAGGATTGCTTTCGTCAAAAGCGGTGCGAGGCGCAAGCCCGACTCTGCTTATTCGCTCGGCGTGGACCGCCAGATCTGGCGGGCGCAAGGGTACCAAACCCGAGCCGTACTCGGAATTGCTGACCGCCCCGCAACCATCCTTGCACCCCGGCACGGTTCATGTTAGAATGAACTGGGTTTCCGGGCGCCCGGCAGCGAGCAGCGCCCGGGCCTCGCACAGAATGGGGTGAGACATGAACGTCGTGTTCTTTGACGTCGAGACGCAGCGCAGCTTTGACGAGGTGGGCGGCCGGCACAACATCCGGCGCATGGGCCTGGCGGCGGCGGTGACCTACTCGACGGCCACGGGAGCCTACCACCACTATACCGAGGACCGGTGCGCCGAGCTCCTGGCCGAGCTGCGGGCCGCCGACCTGGTGGTGGGCTTTAACGTCCTCAGCTTTGACTACGAGGTCCTGCGCGCCTACACCGACGATCCGCTGGACGATCTGCCCACGGTGGACATGCTGGACCACGTGTACCGCCGCCTGGGCTTTCGCGTCGGCCTGAACGCCCTGGCCGAGTGCACCCTGGGCTGTTGCAAGTCGGCCGATGGCCTGCAAGCCCTGGCCTGGTACCGCGAGGGCAAGATGCAAGAGATCCTGGACTACTGCCAGCAGGACGTGGAGGTTACGCGCCAGTTGTACGAGTACGGCCGCCAGTACAAGCACCTGAAGTACCGCGACAAGATGCGCCGCCTGCAGATGGTGCCCGTCAGTTGGTGATCCGGAGGTGGCTGCCCCGTGACGCCCTTTGAGCCCGCGTACGTGGCCCTGTTGCGCTCCGGCGAGCTAAAGCGGCGGGCGGCCGAGGCCTATGCCCGGCTGGAGGCGTGTGACATCTGTGCCCGGGAGTGTGGGGCCAACCGCCGCCTGGGCGCCGAGAAGGCCGGCTGCCACACCGGCGACCGGGCCCTGGTCTCCAGCTACGGCCCCCACTTTGGCGAGGAAGAGCCCCTCGTCGGCCGCGGCGGCTCGGGCACCATTTTCTTTACCTGGTGCAACCTGCGCTGCCAATTCTGCCAGAACCATGACATCAGCCAGGGGGGCCAGGGCCACGAGGTCGAGCCGGAAGACCTGGCGGCGATGATGCTCAGCCTGCAGGCTTCCGGCTGCCACAACGTCAACCTGGTCTCGCCCAGCCACGTCGTGCCCCAGGTGCTCCTCGGGCTCCTCGTGGCCGCCGAGGCGGGGCTGCGCCTGCCCCTGGTCTACAACACGGGCGGCTACGACTCGCTGCGCACCCTCGCCCTCCTCGATGGCATCGTGGACGTCTACATGCCCGACGCCAAGTACGCCGACGCCGGCGCGGGCCTCCGCTTCTCCGGCGTGAGGAACTACCCGGAGGTCAACCGCGCGGCAATCCGCGAGATGCACCGCCAGGTGGGCGACCTGGTCATCGACGGCGACGGCGTGGCCCGCCGCGGCCTGCTGGTGCGCCACCTGGTCCTGCCCGAGGGCCTGGCGGGCACGGGCGAGGTCGTACGCTTCTTGCGCGACCAGGTGTCGCCCCGAACGTATATCAACGTGATGGCCCAGTACCGGCCCTGCTACCGGGCGAGCCAGATGCCGCCGCTGGACCGGCGCGTGACGGCGGCGGAATATGCCGAGGCGGTGCGCCTGGCGGCGGATGCCGGCCTGCGCCTCGACGAGCGCCGGCCCCGCTTTGCCTGGTAGGGGCCGCCACGATCTGCCGGAAACGGCGAACAGAGGATACCTTGTTACGAACCATACTCAACCGGAAAGAGAACCAGATCCTGAAGGACGAAAAGGACGCCCTGCAGCGACTGCAACTGGCCCTCGCCTCCTTCGAGGTCACACCCGAGGACCAGAAAGCCCTGCGCAAATCGCTGCAGCAGCTCGACGGCCTCTTCTTGCTCGTCATCGTCGGTGAGTTCAACAGCGGCAAGTCGGCCTTTATCAACGCCCTCCTCGGCGAGCGCTTCTTGCCCGAGGGTGTGACCCCCACCACCGCCCAGATCCACATCCTCGATTACGGCGCAGAGGCCGATCGCCAGGTGGAGGAGGACGGGGTGATGACGTTCACCTACCCGGCCGACTTCTTGCGGGAGATCAACATCGTCGATACCCCCGGCACCAACGCCATCATCCGCCGCCACGAGCAGCTCACCCAGGAGTTTGTGCCGCGCAGCGACCTGGTCATCTTTATCACCTCGGCCGACCGGCCCTTTACCGAGAGCGAGCGCACCTTCATGGAGCGCATCCGCGAGTGGGGCAAGAAGGTCATCATCGTCCTGAACAAGATCGACCTCCTGGACGACGACGACGTGGAGCAGGTCACCGACTTTATCCGCCAGAATGCCCTGGCCCTCCTGGGCTTTGTCCCCGAGATCTTTGCCGTGTCGTCCCGCCTGGCGCTGAGGGCCAAGGAGGCCGAGAGCCGGCGCGAGAGGGACGCCCTGTGGGAGGTGAGCCGCTTCCAGGCCGTGGAGACCTATATCCTGCGGACGCTGGACGAAAAGAGCCGCATCCGCCTCAAGCTGCGCAACCCCCTGGGCGTGGGCGAGCGCCTGGTGGGCGCCTACGGCGAGCTGGTCCAGGCCCGCCTGGAGACCCTGGCCGCCGACATGGAGGCCATCGACAACATTGACGCCCAGCTCGAGATCTATCGCAGCGACATGCACCAGGACTTTCGCTACCGCCTGGCCGACATCGAGAAGGTGCTCCTGGCCATGAACAACCGGGGCATGCACTACTTTGACGAAACCCTGCGCCTGCCCCGCGTCCTCGACCTGGTGAACACGCAGCGCATCCAGGGCGAGTTCGAGCGCCAGGTGGTGGGCGAGACGCCCTACGAGATCGAGCGCGAGGTGAACTCGCTCATCGACTGGCTGGTGGAAAAGGACCTGCGCCAGTGGCAGGCCACCCTGGCCTACCTGGATCGCCACCGGGCCGATGTGGAGGAGCGCGCCGAGGCGCGGGCGGGCCGCGACAAGATTATCGGCCAGGTGGGCGGGCCCTTCGAGTACAACCGCCGCGCCCTCCTGGACTCGGTTGGCCGGGCCGCCAAGGACGTGGTCCTGACCTACGACCGTGAGGCTGAGGCCCGCCAGTTGGCCTCGGGCGTGCGCGACGCCGTGGCAGGCGCCGCCGTGGTCGAGGTGAGCGCCGTGGGGTTGGGGGCCATCCTGGTCGCCATCCTCCACACCGCCCTCCTGGACTTTACCGGCATCCTGGGCGCCGGCGCCCTGGCCCTCGTCGGGCTGCTCATCATCCCCGCCAAGCGGCGCCACGCCAAGAACGACCTGCGCAAGAAGCTGGACGACCTCCAGGCGCGGCTGACGACCGCCATGACCGAGCAGTTCGAGCGGGAGATGGAGCGCAGCATCCAGCG
>DAOUHB010000103.1:0-36978 GCA_034428935.1 Anaerolineae bacterium
TAGGTGCGCACCCAATCGACCCGATAGATGCCCGCGACGTTGGCGTTGAACTGGATCTGCACCTGGGAGCTGATCTGATTGCCGGAAGCGTCGACGAGCATGATGTACCAGGTGACCGTTTCGCGGCCGACGGGGAGGTCGTAGCGGCCCGCCTCGCCACCTCCCTTGGTCACGGCCGGCGGTATGTCGCGGTTCCAGTCGTTCAAGATCTTGACCAGCAGGCCCTCGAGCCCATTGCCCGCGGCGTCGCGTACGGTGCCCACGATATAGCAGCAGTTGGAGTCGTTGGGATTGGGCCCGGGCGGGCCGGCGACCCGGAACTGGTAGGCGGGCGACGAGATGGGCGTGGCTGCCGGTGACGGCGGCGTTTCCGTGGGCGGCGGCGGGTCAGTGGCCGCAGGGAGCGCCGGCTCTGTGGGCGCGGCGAGGGTGGGCTCGGCAGGAGCCGCCGGCTCCTCGGTCGCGGGCGGGTTCAGGGGCCCGATGGCTGTCAGGGTGACGGTGATGCCCGTCATAGGCGTCGGCGTGGCCGTGGCCGGCGCCCGGGTGGGTGGCCGGGTCGCCATGCCTTGCGATGCGACGGGCACAGTGGCCTGTGCCTCCAAAGCCTCCCGGCTGGCCTGGAATCCGGTATAGGCCACGTAGATGCCCAGGATGACCACCATGAGAACGATCAAAAAACCAAATGCATAGCCTCTGTTCATAGAAAGCGCCTCGGCCCTGGATTCTACCTTAAGGCGGCGAAAAACACAAGCACAGACGGCAGAGAGAACCTCGTGGGTCGAGGACGGCGGCCCATAGGCGAGTGCTGTTGCCGATTTGACAGTTCTTCTGCGGCGTGGTATACTGCCACTGTTCGTGGAGTGAGGTTCGAGTTAGCGCAAAAAGGAGTGTAGTGCCCGGACCTACTGGTCTGGGCATTTTTCTCATATTGACACCTCGTTGCCTCGCACCAGCAAGAAAGAAGGAAAGGATCCAAAAGAAAGATGAGCGAGCGAGAAGTCGGGACTGTGAAGTGGTTCAACGAGTCGAAGGGCTATGGTTTCATCCAGCGTAATGGCGCCGACGACGTTTTTGTCCATTACACAGCTATCCGGACCCCCGGTTTCAAGACCCTGCAAGAGGGCGAGCGCGTCGAGTTCTCTGTCGAAGAGGGCCGCAAGGGCCTGCAGGCAGTCGACGTGGAGCCCCTGGAGCCCCGCACACCCGTGCAGTTTGGCTTCTAGTCGGTACCTGCCAAGATTCATGGCCCAGCAGGACTGGGCACCACAAGTGAACAAAACACACAGGGGGTCGCCCGTGAGCACAAGGGTAGCACCCCCTTTGTGCGTTGCAAGACGGCGGCCCTTCTCATGTTGCTCTCCACAATAAGACTCGAGCAGGGTGACGGGAGCCCGGGATTCTACCCGGCTTCGTCGGGACCATCTCCCCGGAGGTGGTAGGCAAGCAGAGGGAGACCTTCCGCATGAACCTGGACCATTTGCGTACCCTGGTCAGCGTCGTGGAGCAGGGCAGCCTTTCCGCCGCGGCACGTATGCGCCGCATCAGCCAGCCGGCAGTGACCAAGCAGTTGCAGCGCATGGAGGCTGACCTGGGCCTGGCCCTCCTCATCCGCGGTCCGCGGCGCCAGATCGAGCTGACACCCGCCGGCGAGCGCGTGGTCGCCTTTGCCCGGCGCATACTCGGCGAATACGATGCGCTGGAAAGGGATCTGGCCGCCATGAAGGCGGTCGGAAGCGGCACCCTATCGCTGGCGGCGAGCACCATCCCGGGCGAGTATCTCCTGCCCCGGCTCCTGGCCGCCTTTCGGCGCGAGTACCCGGAGGTGAGCGTGGAGATGACCATCTCGGATACGACGACCGTGGTCGAGCGGCTGCTCGCCAGCGAAGCCGACATCGGGATCGTCGGTTCCGACCTGCGGCGGCCGGGGCTGCGGTTGGAGCGACTGCTGGACGACGAGGTCGTCCTGGTCGTACCGCCCGATCACCCCTTTGCCGGAAGAAAAGAGGTGGAGGTCAAAGATCTGTCGGATCAGTCCCTGGTGTTGCGCGAAGAGGGATCGGGGACCCGGCGCAGCGTGGAAGTGGCCCTGGAGCGCGCCGGACAGCCCCTGTCACTCCAGAGCCGGGCCCTGATCCTGGGGAGTACACAAGCGGTGCTCCAGGCTGTCGCCGAAGGCCTGGGCATCGGCTTTGTCTCCGCCCGGGCGGCGGCCCAGTCTGTGCGGGACGGGCGCCTGGCGAGCCTGGGACTCAAGGGGATCGACCTGCGGCGCTCGCTCTACCTGGCTTATCTGCCGCAGCGCGCCGGCGACCCCCTCGTGACCCACTTCCTGGCCTTTGCCCGAGCCCACGCCGGCAACGAGGTGAGCCTGCCCGCCAGCGGCGCGGTTGAAACGTAACAGTCAAGCGGTTTGAGTTCGCGGGGCAAGTGTGATACAATAGGGGAGGAATGCCGGTACCCAGGTGGGGTTTGTGTGATGGCCTACAGATTGGAGGCACTGGAAGGAGTACGATGATAGCGCAAGAAGGGGAAACCCCCGGAGTCTTGGCTCAGATGTATGTGCACAAGATGGGCATCTGGGGTGAGTCCGAGCCTGGCTGGCGAAAGAGCTCGCTTCGCCAGCACAAGGTCTGGCGCCCACCGACTGACGTTTACGAGACCGAAGGCGCCGTCGTCGTCAAGGTCGAGATCTCGGGCATGGCCCGCGAGGATCTGACGGTCTCGCTTGAGGGACGAAAACTGACCATCCGCGGCATGCGCCGCGATTCCGCTGGCAAGTTAGGCTACCAGCAGATGGAGATTCAATACGGCTACTTTGAGACAGAGGTGCTTGTGCCGCGTGCCATCGAAGAGGAGGGGGTCGAGGCAACGTACCAGGAAGGGTTCCTGAGTGTGCGCTTGCCGAAAGCGCCGGCCCGAAGGGTGCCCGTCATCGACGCAGAAGAGTCGGTGTAGCCGTACAACAAAGGACATTGGCCATGACCCAGGAAGAAATCATCGAGATCCAGGATCAGGATAATCAGCAAGACAACCCCATACCGGAAGAGCTGGCCATTTTGCCCCTGAGGGGCGTCGTCGTCTTTCCCCTTACCTTCCAGGCGTTGAACGTCGGGCAGCCGCGCTCCGTCCGTCTCGTGGACGATGCCACGGTCAACAAGCAGATGATCGGCCTGGTATCGTCGCGGGACCCGGATGTAGAAGAGCCGAGCCCGAGCGAGATCCATGAAGTCGGCGTCGCGGCCGTGATCCACCGCATGATCAAGGCCCCGGACGGGACCATTCGCCTGCTGGTGCAGGGCGTAGAACGCATCCGCATCGCCGAGTGGCTTGAGGAGCAACCCTACCTGCGGGCACGCGTCGACGTCGCGCCCGACATCGTCGAGGAGAGCCTGGAGGTCGAGGCCCTGATGCGCAACGCCGTCGATCTGCTGCGCCGCCTCGTCTCCCTCGTCTCGCAGTTGCCCGACGAGCTGCTGATGGCAGCCATCAACCTCGAAGACCCCCGGCAACTGGTCTATTTCATCGCCACCAACATTCGCATGGAGCCCACGGACGCGCAGGCCATCCTGGAGCTGGACAGCGTACGCGAGAAGCTGCTGCGCCTGACGACCATCATGACCAAGGAGCTGGAGGTCCTGGAGCTGGGCCACAAGATCCAATCCGAGGCCCAGTCCGAGATGGAGCGGATGCAGCGGGATTACTTCCTGCGCGAGCAGATGAAGGCCATCAGGAAGGAGCTGGGCGAGGAGGACGAGCAGGCGGTCGAGATCGAGGAGTATCGCCAGAAGATCGCCGAGGCCGGCATGCCCGAAGAGGCCGAAAAAGAGGCCTTGCGCGAGCTCAACCGCATGGAAAAGATGCCTCCCCAGGCGGCCGAGTACTCGGTTATCAAGACCTACCTGGACTGGCTGACGGACATGCCGTGGCAGTTGAGCACCGAGGACCAGTTGGACATCGAGCACGCGCGCCAGGTGCTGAACGAGGATCACTACGACCTGGAGGACATCAAGGACCGCATCCTGGAATACCTGGCCGTGCGCAAACTGCGCCAGGAGCGCCGCGCCGAGCGCGAGGAGCGAGAGGTGCAGGACGTCATCCGGCAGGAGCGCGAGGGCGTTATCCTCTGCTTCGTCGGGCCGCCGGGAACAGGCAAGACCAGTCTGGGGCAATCCATTGCCCGGGCCATGGGACGCAAGTTCATCCGCATGAGCCTGGGCGGCATGCGTGACGAGGCCGAGATCCGCGGCCACCGGAGGACCTACATCGGGGCCATGCCAGGCCGCATCATCCAGGGGCTCAAGCGGGTGGGCACCCGCAACCCGGTCTTTATGCTCGACGAGATCGACAAGGTGGGCTCCGACTGGCGGGGAGATCCTTCCTCGGCGCTGCTGGAGGTCCTGGACCCGGAGCAGAACCGCGACTTTCGGGATCACTACCTGGATGTGCCCTTCGATCTCAGCCAGGTGATGTTTGTCACCACAGCCAACGTATTATCTACCATTCCGGCGCCCCTGCGCGACCGCATGGAGATCCTGGAGCTGGACGGCTACACCGAGGACGAAAAGGTGCGCATTGCCCAGGAGTACCTGCTCCCACGGCAGATCCGGGAGAACTCTTTGCGGGCGGATGAGGTCTCTATATCCGACGACGCCATGCGCGTTATCGCGCGTGATTACACGCGCGAGGCGGGCGTGCGCAACCTGGAGCGCGAGATTGGCACCATCTGCCGCAAGGTGGCCACCAGGGTCGCCGAGAGGGAGGGCGTGTCGGTCACCGTCGATGCGGAGGACGTAGCCGAGTATCTGGGCAAGCCCCGGTTCTACTTCGAGCCCGCAGAGCGAACCGAGGTCCCGGGCGTGGCCACGGGGCTGGTCTGGACGCCGACGGGCGGGGACATTACCTTTATCGAAGCGACGAGGATGAAGGGCAACCGGCGCCTGACCCTCACGGGCAAGCTGGGCGACGTCATGAAAGAGTCGG
Organism: Anaerolineae bacterium; assembly: GCA_034428935.1. GTDB lineage: Bacteria > Chloroflexota > Anaerolineae > JAAYZQ01 > JAAYZQ01 > JAAYZQ01. The sequence goes on from DAOUHB010000103.1 coordinate 4,984, forward strand.
CGCAGGCAGCGGTCAGCTACGTCCGCTCCAAGGCCGGCGACCTGGGGATTGACGAGGAGTCCTTTACCAAAAGTGACATCCACATCCACGTCCCGGCGGGGGCCGTGCCCAAAGACGGACCCTCCGCGGGCGTGACCATTGCCACGGCGCTCGTCTCGCTCCTGACGGGGCGGAACGTGCGCTCCGACGTGGCCATGACAGGCGAGATCACGCTGCGTGGCCAGGTGCTGCCGGTGGGCGGCATCAAGCAAAAGGTCCTGGCTGCGGCACGGGTGGGCATCAAGAACGTCATCCTTCCCGCCCGCAACGAGGTGGACCTGGACGACATCCCCGAGGAGATTCGAGAGGATCTGCACTTTGTGTTTGCGGAGCGCGTGGACGACGTTTTCGCCGCCGCTCTGCACGACGGTGCCGAGATCGATTCGGAATGAACCAACCAATCAGGATTCTCATTGTCGACGACGATCCGTCCGGCACGCAGTTGCTGATTACGCTGCTGGGCTTTGAAGGCTACGAGGGGTTCAGGCCCGACGAGTGGACCGATCCCCTGGCCTCCGTGGAGCAGCATCGTCCCCACCTGATCATCATGGACGTTCGCTTGCGCAGCCGAGACGGCGTCGATCTGGTCCAGCAGTTACGGTCCCTGCCCGATCCCGACGTGGCCAACACGCCGGTGTTGATGATGTCGGCGGAGGACCACCGGCGGCGCTGCCTGTCGGCGGGCGCCAACGGCTTCCTGGAAAAACCGTTCGATCGCAGCGTGTTGCTGGCGACCATCGAACAGATATTGGAGGGTAGCCTATCGAGAACTTGAGACCGACCGCCAATAACCAAATAAGATTTAGGAGTTACAGTGGCAAGAAAGAAAAAGAGCAAGATGCAGTGGTACAAGATGGACCTGCATCTCCACACTCCAGCCTCGGCCGATTGGCAGGAGCCAGGCGTGCGCTATTTAGATTTGCTGCGCAGAGCCGAGATGCAGGGATTGGATATTATTGCCATCACCGACCACAACACGGTCGCCGGGTGCGCCGCTTTGCAAGCCGAGATTGAGAAGCTCAGCTTATTGGAAGACCTGGGACGCATTCAACCTGAAGAGCGGCGCCAGTTGGACGAGTACCGGCGGATTGGGAACAAGATTCTCGTTTTGCCGGGCTTTGAGTTCACGGCGACCCTGGGGTTTCACGTTCTGGCGATCTTTTCCCCGGAAACCAGCTTGCGCAAGCTGGAGCATTTACTGATCGAGTTGAACGTCTCCGCGGAAAAGCTCGACCTGGGCGCGACAGAGGTCGGAGCGACGGCTGATGTGTTGACCGCCTACCGCCTGATAGACGAGGCGGGCGGGCTGGTCGTCGCGGCCCACGCCAACTCCAGCCATGGAGTGGCGCTCAGGGGCCTGGATTTCGGCGGTCAGACACGGATCGCCTACACCCAGGACCGGCACCTTCATGCCCTGGAGGTGACCGACCTGGAGAAAAAAGGACGCCGGACGACGGCGTGGTTTTTTGGCGGGCACAAGCCCGAGTACCCGCGGCGCATGCATTGTATCCAGGGCAGCGATGCCCACCGGCTAACCCGCGATCCTTCGGATCCAAACCGCCTGGGCTGGGGCAGCCGTGTCACCGAGATCCAGTTGCCCGAACCCAGCTTTGAGGCCATCAAGGCCGTTTTCCTCGAAGACGACTTTTCTCGCACCCGCCCCTATCGTCCGGCACAGGCGCCCTTCGATCACGTTCAGGCGGCCCGCGAGGAAGGCCCGAGCATCGTCCAGTCCTTCCACGAGAGCATGACCTCGCGGGGCGGGCGGCTCAACGCCGTCCTCCGCGACGTTGTGGCCATGGCCAACACCAATGGCGGCACGGTCTACATTGGGGTGAGGGCCGATCCCAAGGCCCTGCCCGTCGGGATCGAAGATGCCGACGAGGAGATATCCAGGCTAAAGGCCGAGATCCAGCGCAAGGTGCAGCCGCCCCTGGACGTGGACCTCAACACCGTGGAGACGCAAGGCCGGACGGTGATCCAGATCAGCGTGCCCGCGGGCGAGGATGCGCCCTATGCCCTCGACGGTACGTCGATCTATGTGCGGCAGGAGTCGGACACCAACCCGGCCATGCGCGACGAGATCCTGGCTCTGGTGCAGCGAGCCATGGGCGGCGAGCGGCCGCCGTGTGACGAGGGGGCCGAGGATGCTCCCGAAACGCAGTCGGGCGCTGTGCCGGCACCCAAGACCGGGGTGCAGATCCTGGACACCGAGGAGCGCAAGGGAACGATGTATCACACCGTGCGCGACCTGCGCAACGGCAACGTGGTGCGCAATGTGACGCGCTCTTCGGCCCGCAAGCTGTGGCAGTACGCCATTACGCAGCACGAGAGTAGCCCGGTCGACAAGGGCCAGGTACAGTGGGTTCCGGGCAACGAGCGCCTGGGACTGTGGAAGTCATCCAGGCGAGCGGGCAAGGTCCGGTACGACCTGGTGCAGCGCATGCCCGATGGGCGGCTCCAGGTGTACTACGGTGTCACGGAAGATGGCATCGACGGACCCTGGCGAGCCTTTCTGAAGGACTAGCCGGCAGTTGGCAGAACAGCCAGGCCGGCCCGGCAGGGGTTCCGGGCCGGCCTGAATCAATCTTGCATGGTAGGAGGCTGTATCTTGGCCACACAACAGCCAGGCAACGACTATTCGTTGGAAAAGTCTATTCCTGAGCCGCAGTCCATCGAAGAGACCGAGCTGAGCATGGGCTACCTGGCCGACCTGGTCCTCAAGCTGGTCTACTACAAGAGCGACGCGACCAGTGCCGAGATCGGCGAGGCCCTGACCCTGCCTTTTGTCGGCGTCCTGGACAAGGTGCTGGAGTTTGTCAAGCACGAGGAGTTGGTCGAGATCTCGGGCTCGCGGGGACTCGGAGAGCGGGGATACCAGTGGACCATTACCGGCCGTGGCAGCGAGCGGGCGGTACAGGCCCTCGATCGGGATCATTACCTCGGGCCGGCCCCCGTTCCCCTGATTCGCTACAACGAGATGGTTCGCCGCCAGTCCCTGGGCGATCTGAAGGTGGGGCCGTCGGAGGTGTGCCAGGCGTTGTCTCACCTGGTGCTAACCGGCGACATGGTGAATCGCCTCGGCCCGGCGGTCAACTCCGGCCGCTCTCTCTTCTTGTACGGCCCTCCCGGCAACGGCAAGACGGTCATTGCCAAAAGCATCATCCGCATGATGGGCGGCTGCGTATACGTGCCCCACGCCGTCATCATCGATGGGCAGATCATTCGCGTTTTCGACGAGGTGAATCACAAGCGGGCCGCGGCGCCTGGGCGGAGAGAAGGCGGCACGGGCGTGCTGCGCACCGATCCACGCTGGGTCAAGATTCACAGGCCAGAGATCATTGTCGGGGGCGAGCTGACGATGCCCAGCCTGGGGCTGACCTACGACCCCATCGCCAAGACCTACGAGGCGCCCCTGCAGATGAAGGCCAACAACGGCCTGTTCGTTATTGACGACTTTGGCCGGCAGGCGCTGCGTCCCCAGGACCTTCTGAACCGCTGGATCGTACCCCTGGAGTTGCGTCTCGATTACCTTTCGCTCCAGACCGGCAAAAAGATTGAGGTCCCCTTTGACGAGCTGATCGTCTTTTCGACCAACCTGGATCCCCGCGACCTGGTGGACGACGCTTTCTTGCGGCGCATCCGGCACAAGATCAAGGTCGACTTTCCCGACGAAAAGATCTTTTACCAGATCTTGCAACGGGAGTGCGCTGCCCGGAACATGGAGCTGCCGGTGGACGCCTTTGTCTACCTGATGCAGAAACACTATATCGCTGCCAACCGTCCGCTGCGCTCTTGCCATCCCAGGGACCTGCTCGAGCAGATCCACGACATTGCCACCTATCTGAGCGTGAAGCCGGCCTTGACCAAGCAGTTGATCGACGCCGCTTGCGACAGCTATTTCGCCGAGATCTAGACCGGGAAGGGGAGCAGGATGGAAGGTTGGCGAGTCGGCATTCTGACGGTCAGCGACCGGGGATATCAAGGCGAGTACCGGGATCTGAGCGGGCCCGCCATCCGCGAGCAAATCGTCGGGCGCCTGGTGGCCCGCGTCGAGCTGGAGGCCGTGGTGCCCGACGACCGGAACGTCATCGCCGGCACGCTGCTGGTGTGGGCCGACGAGGTGGGGCTGGACCTGGTGCTGACGACTGGCGGGACGGGCTTTGCGCCCCGCGACGTCACGCCCGAGGCAACGGGCGACGTGGTGGAGCGCGCTGCACCGGGCCTGGGGGAGGCGATGCGCGCAGCCAGCCTGGCCATCACGCCCAACGCCGTGCTGTCGCGCGCTATGGCAGGCATCCGGGGCCACACCCTCATCGTCAACTTGCCGGGCAGCCCCAAGGCCGCGCGCGAGAACCTGGAGGTCATCCTGCCGGTCCTGCCTCACGCCCTGGAGTTGTTGCACGGCGAGAAGGGGGCCGATCGCCATCCCGACGAGATGGACAAATGACACCTGGAGCATCCTATGCAAGCTGATCTTCTTATCCACAGTGCGGCCCAGGTCATTACCGTGGCTTCGCCCGGCAGCCCGAAGCGGGGGGCGGCCATGCGCGAGCTTGGGATCATCCCCGATGGCGCCATCGCCGTGCGCGATGGGCGCATTCTGGACGTGGGCCCTTCGGCCGAGCTGCGCAGCCAGGTGCGCGCGGCAAAGAGCCTTTCCGCCGGGGGGCATCTCATCCTGCCCGGCTTTGTAGATCCTCACACCCACCTCGTCTGGGCCGGAGAGCGGTCGGCCGAGTTCGAGATGCGGGTGGGTGGGGCCACCTACATGGAGATCATGGCCGCCGGCGGTGGGATCATGAACACCGTGCGGCAAACCCGGGCCGCCAGCCTGGACGAACTGGTGCGCCAGACGCGGCAGCGCCTGGAGCGGATGCTGGCCCACGGCACGACGACGGTCGAGATCAAGAGCGGTTATGGCCTGAACACCCGCCAGGAGCTGAAGCAGTTAGCTGCCATCCGCCGCCTGCAGGTCGAATCGCCGGCGACGCTGGTGGCGACCTTCCTGGGCGCACACGCCATCCCGGCCGAGTACCGGGGGCGCGAGGACGCCTACGTGGACCTGGTGGTGGACGAGATGTTGCCCGCCGTGGCCGCCCTGGCCAGGCCTCCCGCCTTCTGCGACGTGTTTTGCGAGGATGGTGCCTTTACCCTGGACCAGTCGCGGCGCATCCTGGAGGCCGCCAGGTCGCACGGGTTCGGGCTGAAAATCCACGTGGACGAGTTCCAGGCGCTGGGCGGCACGAGCCTGGCCGTCGAGCTAGGCGCCACCTCGGCCGACCACCTGGTCTGCACGCCCGAGGAAGAGGTCGAACGCCTGGCCCGGTCCGACACCATCGCCGTGGCGCTGCCCGGCACGCCCTTTGGCCTGGGCCACCACGACTATACTCCGGCGCGGGCCGTCATCGACGCGGGGGGCGCCCTGGCCCTGGCGACGGACTGCAACCCCGGCACCAGTTGGTGCGAGAACATGCAGTTCATGATCGCCCTGGCCTGCCGCTACATGAAGCTATCCCCGGCCGAGGCCATCAGCGCGGCCACGATCAACGCTGCCCACGCCCTGGGCCTGGGAGACGAGGTGGGCAGCCTGGAGCCGGGCAAGCGGGCCGACCTGAGCCTGTACAAGGTACCGTCTCACCAGCACCTGGGCTACCGCTTTGGCACCAACATGGCGGAAGCGGTTATGGCCGGCGGGCAAATGCTGTAGGCGCCGAGATGGAACGACTGCGCCGCATCGCCGCCGCCTTTGCCTCGCTGCCGGGCTTGATGGTCCTGGCAGTTGCCTGGGATGCCATCCTGGTGGCCAGCCTGGCTCCCTTCTCGGGTCCGCTTCAGTCTCTGGGCCTGGCCGGGTTGCTGGGCCTGGACCTGGGCGACGCCGACCGGGTGGGGCGCATCATCATGCTCTACCACTCCCTGTCCATCCCCTTTGTCGCCGCCCTGGTCTATCTCGTCCTCGACCAGGTGCCCATGGGCGCCCCCGAGGAAGAGGCCCGCGTTCGCCGCTCCATCGTCGTGCCCATAACCCTGGGCGCGGCCCTCACCAGCATAGGAGGCATGACCTTTGCCTACGCCGGCCGGAACTGGGCCTGGCACGGGATCTATATCGTGGGGCTGTCGCTGGTCCTTTACGCGGGGGTGCTCCTGGCCGTGGCCCTATGGCCCTCGCGACGTTGGGCCACGGATGGGGCGCGGCAGGTGCACCTGGCGGGCATCCCCGTAGAGCGCCTGGCCTTTTTCATCGTGGCCGTCTTTGTCCTCGTCTCGGCGGCCATCGGCGGGGTGGCGGGCGCCTTTTTCGGCAACGGCTTCGAGGCCTTTCTGGCCGAGGACATCGTGCGGCAGGACCCGCACACCACGTTCCAATTGATGATCATCGCCCACCTGCACATCATGCTGACGCTGCTGGACGTGGCCATCCTACTGCTGGTCATCCGTTTCTACAGGGTGGCGGGCCGCGTGCAAAAGCTGGCGGTCCCCCTGACCCTCATCGGCACGACCGTCGTCACCTTTGCCACCTGGTCGGTGATCCGCTGGGAGGGCGCCCACAGGGTGATCAACATCGGCTCGGCCTTTCTGCTGCCCGGCGCGGTGCTGGTGGCGATCTGGGGCTTTGCCCGGCTCATGGCGACGGCGCAGGCCAGGGGCGCGGCTGCCAGGCTGCGGGCCCTGCTGCGCGATCCCATCCCCTTTGGCGTCTTTTTCGAGCTGATTTTCGTCAACGTGGTGGTCACGGTGCCCGGGGTGTACGTGGCGTTCAACCTGGACACCTACCGCTCGCCTGCCTACCTGGAGGTGGAGCGGACGATCCTGGTGGGCCACTGGCACATCCTGTCCACGCTGTCGGCGGTCGTCGTCCTGCTCCTCATCGCCGACCGGCTAAGCCGGGAAGCGGGCGCGCGCTGGCTGAGAACCGGCTGGCTGCGCCGGGTGGTGGGCTGGGGCCTGCTGGGCGGCTCCACGCTGTCGTTCCTCTTTGTCAACGCCTACATGTTCCGCCAGCCGGGCCAGGAGCGTGCCTGGACGGTTCCCCTCTTTGAGGTGGGCATCGCCGCGAGCCTGCTGGCCGTGGCGCTGCTGGCCGCGGCGCTGCTTGCCGACCGGATGGCGGCGGCGGGGCGAGGGACAACGGATTTGGAATAGAACGGATAAAAGAGCGCTGGAACCCTCCGTTGTTGTCAACCGGACGCAACGCCTCTTTAGACATGGAAAAAGACTTTTGCTGCAAACCGCCAGACGCCGGCCGGTTTGCGCCTCGTCGTTTCTGTGGTAGAATCAGGCCCAGCCGATTGGCAATGGGAATGGGAGCATAGATAGCATGAGGATATGTCTGGTCAGCCCCAGGTCGAACCTGTGGAACTCGCGCAAGCACATTCACATGGGGCTGGGATACCTGGCCGGCGCGCTCATCGCCGCCGGCTACGACGACGTGACGCTGTTCGACGCCGAGGTGGAGGACGAGACCATCGCCGAGCACCTGGCCCGCGAGACTTATGACCTGGTGGGCATCTCCAGCCCCACCCCCCTTATCTACGAGGCGTGGGAGGTGGCGGCCCTGGCCCGGAAGCGGGGCGCCATCACCGTCCTGGGCGGCCCCCACCTGACCCTGATGCCCGAAGAGTCCATGGAGCGGGCCGACGTCGACCTCGTGGTGCGCGGCGAGGCGGAAGAGACCATCGTCGAGATCGTGCGCGCCCTGGATACGGCCGGGGAGACCCACGCCGGGAGGGAGCGGCTGGGGGCTTGCGATTGGGGCGTGGTCGCCGGGCTGACCTGGCGCGACGCCGCGGGCCAGGTGGTCTCCAACCCCGGCCGGCCGCTGCCCAGGGACATATCCGGGATCCCCTGGCCGGCCTTTCACCTGTTCAAGATTGAGCGCTACACCAACCTTCAGCCCCTTACCGACGGGCTCGATCCCCATGCCCGGGCGTATACCATCGTCACCAGCCGCGGCTGCCCCTACCAGTGCATCTACTGCTCCAAGCCCATCACCGGCAACACCTGGCGGGCGCGGCCGCCCGAGGACGTGGTGGCCGAGTGGCGCTACCTGGTGGAAGAGATGGGCGCCACCGAGATCGGAGTCACCGACGACGTCTGGAATCTGAAGCTGGACCGCGCCAAGGAGCTCTGCCGGCTCCTCATCGACCAGGGGCTGACCCGGGTGCCGTGGGTCACCATCCACGGCATGCGGGCCGATCACACGGATGCCGAGCTGTTCCGGCTGATGAAGGCTGCCGGCTGCAAGCGAGTGGGGTTTGGCGTGGAGAGCGGCAACCAGGCCGTCCTCGACGCCATCAAGAAGCGCCAGACGTTGGACGACGTGCGCCGCGCTTTTCGCGAGGCCCGGGCCGCCGGGCTGCAGACCATGGGTTTTTTCATCTTTGGCTTGCCCGCCGATACGGAAGCGTCCATGGACGACACCATCCGCTTTGCCCTGGAGCTGGACCCCGACCTGGCCAACTTTATGATTGCGGCGCCCTATCCCGGGACCGAGCTGTGGGACATTGCCCGGCGCGACGGCCGGCTGTTCAGCATGGACTGGCGAGACTATGCCATCCACGACGAGAAGGCCCGCTACGAGCTGCCGGGGCTGCCGCCCGAGCTGGTGGAGCGCAAATGGCACGACGCCTACCGGCGCTTTTACCTGCGGCCCAGCCGCATCTGGCGCCGGGCCACCAACCCCGATACCTGGCGCCGGCTGCCCGAAACCCTGGGCACCTTTGGCCGGTTCATCGTGGGGCGCCAAAAGCAGTCCAGAGGTTGACAATCGGGGGCAGTTGGATATAATAGGCATGCAGCATGGGCAGGTACCCAAGTGGCCAAAGGGAACGGTCTGTAAAACCGCTGGCTCAGCCTTCGGAGGTTCGAATCCTTCCCTGCCCACCAACAGGTCCCTCCTCCGGGAGGGACTTCTCGATCTCCTTGCCCCGTAAAGCGCCCTGGCCTCGCTGCCTGCGCGCCTCGTAGAGGGCCACGGCCCCGGCGGCTCCGGCGTTCAAGGAGCCCACCTGGCCGTACATGGGCAGACGCAGCAAGAAGTCACAGGTCTCTCGCACCAGGCGGGCCAGCCCTTGCCCCTCGCTGCCGACGACCAGGCCCAGGGACCCGGACAGGTCGGCGTCGGTGTAGAGCTGGGCATCGGGGCGCGCTTCGAGCCCCGCCAGCCACACGTTTCGAGCCTTGAGGGCCTGCATGGCCTGCACCAGGTTGCCGGCCATCGCCACGCGCACGTGCTCGGCGGCCCCGGCCGAGGCGCGCACGGCCGCGGGCGTGACCCCCGCTGCCCGCCGGCCGGGGAGGACGACGCCGTGGACCCCGGCTGCTTCCGCGCTGCGGAGGAAGGACCCCAGGTTCTGGGGGTCCTGCACGTGGTCGAGTAGGAGGAGAAAGGGGGGCTCGCCGGCTTGCTGGGCTGCCGCGAGCAGCGCCTCCAGGTCGACGTAGGGATAGCCCGACACCTCGGCGGCGACGCCCTGGTGGTTGGCGTCGCCGCCGAGCCTGTCCAGCTCCCGGCGGTCCACCTCCTGCACGGGCAGGCGGGCCTGCCGGGCCAGGGAGAGGATCTCGCCGACGATGCCCGCCGGCTGGACGCCGGCGGCGATCTGCAGCTTGTAGACCTGCCGCCGCCGGGCGCGAAGGGTCTCGCGCACCGGCTGGCGGCCGTACAGAATCTCGCGCATGGGCGGGCGCGCGGCTAGCGCGCCAGGCGCCAGCGGGTGCCTTCGGCGCTGTCTTCCAACGTCACCCCCATCTCGGCCAGGCGATCGCGGATGGCGTCGGCCTCGGCCCAGTTCCGGTTCTGCCGCGCTTGCCGGCGAAGGTCGATGAGCAGGCGGAGCAGCGAGTCCACGAGCTCGCCGCCGGCCTGGCGGGCCAGATCGGCGGGGATGATGCCCAACACGTCGCCGCCCGTCTCCCGGTAAAAGGTATCGATGGCCTCCAGCGTGCCGCGGCTGACCGGCTCGCCGGAGTTGAGCAGGCTGTTGGTATCGCGCCCCAGGTCAAAGAGGGCGGCGATGGCCTGCGGCGCGCCAAAGTCGTCGTCCATGACCTCGCGGAAGCGCGCCCGGTGTTCGTCCAGTTTGGCCGACCACGCGGGGTCGAGCTCGCCGTCCGGGGCGTCGCGGAGCCGCTCGCGCACCAGCCCCACGGCGCCCAACAGGCGCTCCAGCCCGCGGCCCGCCGCGTCCAGGGCCTCTTCCGAAAAGTCGGTGGGCGAGCGATAGTGGGTGCTGAGGATAAAGAAGCGGATGGTCATGGGATCGTGCCGGGCCAGGGCATCCTTGATGGTCACAAAGTTGCCCAGGCTCTTGCCCATCTTGACGCCGTCGATGGTGACCATGTTGTTGAGCAGCCAGTAGTTGCAGAAGCGCTCGTCGGTAGCCGCCTCGATCTGGGCGATCTCGCTTTCGTTGTGGGGAAAGACGTTTTCCAGCCCGCCGCCGTGGATGTCAAAGGGCTGGCCCAGGTACTTGGTGGCCATGACCGAGCACTCCAGGTGCCAGCCGGGATAGCCCCAGCCCCAGGGGCTGGGCCAGCGCAGGATGTGGCCCGGCTCGGCCTTTTTCCAGACGGCAAAGTCGGCCGGGTCCTGCTTCTCGAGGTTGACGGCCACGCGGGCTCCCTCTTCTTGCTCTTCCACCTTGCGGCCCGAGAGCTTGCCGTACTCGGGCCAGCTCGACACGTCGAAATAGATCGAGCCGCCCGTCTCGTAGGCGTGGCCACGCTCCAGGAGCGCCTGCACGAGCCCGATCTGTTCCGGGATGTGGCACGTGGCACGCGGTGAGATGTCGGGCCGCAGCACGTTGAGGGCGTCCATGTCTTCGAAAAAGCTGTGCATGTAGGTCTCGACCAGCTCCATGGGCTCCGACCGCTCCTGGCGGGCGCGGCGCAGGATCTTGTCCTCTCCCTCGTCGGCGTCGTCTGTCAGGTGGCCGACGTCGGTGATATTGCGCACGTAGCGCACCCGGTAGCCCAGATAGCGCAGGTAGCGCACCATGACGTCGAACGAGACGTACACCTTGGCATGCCCGATGTGCGAGTGACCGTAGACCGTTGGGCCGCAGACGTACAATCCGACAAAGCCCTCGTGGATCGGCTTGAATTCTTCTTTTCGGCGCGTCAAAAAGTTATAGACGGTTAGTGCCATCTCCTGGTCCTCCTGCTGGTTTTATTTTCTCGAGCGGTGTGGGGCGGGATGCTACCACCGGATGGGCGGGCAGCATCCCTACAGACAGATGCAGCGCCTTTGCCAGCTCGGACGCTCTGCGGGGCGAATGAGCCTACGTGGTCGCATCGCCAGCCTCCGGCGGAGGTTCGGCCAGGGCCTTTTGAGCGGCGACGATGAGATCCGCGGCAACGGGCACCGGCACGCAGCCGGTGTTGATGGTCAGGTGGTAGAGGGTCGCGTCGCGCCAGTCGGCGTCGTGGTAGCGCCGCACATAGTCGAACCGCGCGCGGTCGCTGGTTCGAACGCGATTCTGGGCATCACGCCTGCTCAGCTCCATGCGGCGCATGACGATGGCGATGCGATGATTCAACGGCGCTACAACCTGCACGTGGAGGACGCTGGGATCGTTCCTCAGGAGCGCCTGCCCGCCGCGGCCCAGGACGAGGACGTTGCCTTCGCGGGCCAGACCCTGGATCACCAGCCCCACCATGCGCACATAGCTGTCCAGCCAGGTGCTGAGGGGCGACACGGTGGGCGAAAAGAGCCCCGTGAAGGGCAGGGTCATGCCCGGCACGTCAGAGTAGACCGTGCCGGCTTCGTTTACGGGCAAAAGCCCGGGCATGGCGCGCAGGGCGTTGAGCATACGGTTCGTGAGGCTCCGCTGCCCCTCCGATTCCAACTCGGCCAGGGCGACCCGGGGCACGCCGGCCTTTTGAGCCGCGCGGTTGATGGTCTCGGCGTCAATGAGGCGCAGACCCAGCTCTCGGGCGACGATCGTGGCGATCTCTTCGCCGTGGCTGCCCAGTTGGCGCGAGAGGGTGATCACGGCCATGGAACTTTCACCTGTCCAGATCCGGTTGAGCAAACACCAGCCGGCCCTCGGTCTTTTGCAGGACCTTTTTCACAAGGATTGGGATGGTCTGCCCGATGTAGGGCCGCCCTTCCTCGATGACGATCATGGTGCCGTCGTCCAGGTAGCCGACCCCCTGCCCCAGCTCCTTGCCTTCCTGGATGACGCGCACCGAAATGGTCTCGCCGGGCAGCAGGACCGACTTGACGGCGTTGGCCAGCTCGTTGATATTCAGGACGACGACGCCCTGGAGCTGCGCCACCCGGTTCATGTTATAGTCGTTGGTGAGGATGGGGCAGCGCAGGTTCTTGGCGAGCATGATCAACTTGTCGTCGACTTCCCGGGCCTCCTGGACGTCCATGTCGGTGATACGTACCGGAGAGACCGATTCCTCCTTCAGGCGGTTCAGCATATCCAGTCCTCGCCGGCCACGGTTCCGTCGCAGGACCTCGGGCGAGTCGGCTATGTGCTGCAGTTCGTTAAGCACAAAGCGTGGCACGATCATCGTGCCCGAGATAAAGCCCGTCTGGCTGATGTCGGCAACGCGCCCGTCGATGATGACGCTGGTGTCGAGCAGCACGGGCCGGTCTTCGGGCGACACCGAGCGGTCGCCTGCCAGGCGCGTGCCGACCAGGGCAAAGATATCCTTTTGTCGCATGACCATCACTGCCGTGCCAAGATAACCGAAAAGAGCTGCAGCGATGAACGGCAAATACTCTCCAAAGGGCGATGGCAGGTTCGATAGAACCGGTGCCAACAAAGCCGCGATCAACAAGCCGACAATAAGTCCGAGAATGATGGCAAAGAGTTCCTGGGCCGGTAGCTGCCGGATCTTGCGGCTCAAGAATTGAATCGGCTTGATGACCAAATAAGGCGTGAGCAGTCCCCCCAAGGCGACCCCAGCGAGCATGAGAACGACAACATAACGTAATGATGCATCAGGGCCGGCCCCGCCAGATAGGTACTGCCCGAACCGCCAGCCAGCTGCCCCTAGGAGGATCATCCCGATAAAGCGGACAATAAGCTCCATAATCATGAAGACTGACCCCCTAAGTGGTATCGATTGCTGCGGTCGTCGCGAGCGTTATAGGCGAGCCTCCTTTCCTCGCGCTGAAATTGTCACAGGCCACACAATGCCTGACTGAAACAATCTTAGCACAATCCAGATCAATTGTCAACGTTCTTGCCGCGCTGACGAGGCTGCCCGGCCACAGCCGCGGCCAGGGCCTCGGAAAGAGACCGGGCCGGGATGACGGAAACGTCGTCGGACAGTCCCGACAGCTTGCGGTGGGTGGCCGGCACAATGCAGCGGCGGAACCCAAGCTTGGCGGCTTCGTTGAGCCTGCGCCCCAGGTGGCCCACGGCCCGGAGCTCGCCCGAGAGGCCCACTTCGCCGATGGCCGCCATGTCGGGCGGCAGCGCCAGGTTCTGCAGGCTGGTGGCGATAGCCAGGGCGATGGCCAGGTCGGCGGCAGGCTCGCCCACCCGCAGCCCGCCCACGACGTTGACAAAGACGTCCTGGTCGAACAGGCGAAGCCCCACGCGCTTGGAAAGCACGGCGATGAGGAGCAGGAGGCGGTTGACGTCGATGCCGTTGGCGGTGCGGCGCGGCAGCCCGAAGCTCGTCGTGCTCGCCAGGGCCTGGATCTCGACAAGCAGCGGGCGGGTGCCCTCCATGGTCACGGCGATGGCCGACCCGGAGGCGTCGGGCAGGCGCTCCGCAAGGAACGCCTCGGAGGGGTTGCTCACCTCCACCATGCCCTGCTCGCTCATTTCAAAGACGCCCACCTCGTGCGTCGAGCCGAAGCGGTTCTTGACGCCGCGAAGCAGGCGATAGGTGTGAAACCGATCCCCCTCCAGGTATAGAACGGCGTCGACGATGTGTTCGAGCACCCGTGGCCCGGCGATGGCGCCCGCCTTGGTGACGTGGCCCACGAGGAGCATGGGCACCGCCTGCGACTTGGCCACGCGCAGCAACGCCGAGGCGCACGCCTTCACCTGGCTGACGCTGCCCGCCGACGACTCCAGTTCTTCCGAAGAGATTGCCTGGATGGAATCGACGATGACCACGCGCGGTCCGAGCTGTTCGATGTGCATCAGGATCTGGTCCAGGGAGGTCTCGGACAGGAGATACAGCCCCTGCTGCGCCAGGCCCAGGCGGTCGGCCCGCATCTTGATCTGCTGCACCGACTCTTCGCCCGAAACATAGAGGATGGGGTGCACTTCTTCCGATAGTTGGGCGCAGGCCTGCAGCAGCAGGGTGGACTTGCCGATGCCCGGGTCGCCGCTGACCAGGATCACCGAGCCGGGCACGATGCCTCCCCCCAGGACGCGGGACAGCTCGCCGTTGGCTACGGGCAGCCTCTGGAACTGGTCGGCCTGGATCTCGGGCAGGGGCATTGGCTGGTTGGCCGCCACCCAGCCGGGGCTGGCAGCCACAGGGCTGCGGGCCTCGGTGATGGTCTCTACCAGCGTGTTCCATTCGCCACACTCTTTGCACTGCCCGGCCCAGCGCAGCGCTGTGGCGCCGCACGACTGGCAGACGTACTGCACTCGTTTCTTGCTCATGGCTCGTTCTCGCTTCTGGATATCCTGGCTCGCGACGCCCGGGTAACATCCCCGGAGCAGATCGAAAGAGATCGGCTCCTGTCGCCAGAAACCGATCTCTTTAATCTCAACAAAGGGCGTCCATGCCGGCTGCGGTCTGGCAGTCTAGCTCAGGACGGACTCCAGGACGGTGGACGAGCCACCGCCCTCCACTTCCTCTTCTTCCGAGTCCTCGTCCAGGGCCTGGAAGCCGATGGTGTCGTCCTCTACCACGATGAGAACCTTGTCGCCGGCCTCGAAGCGGCCGCCCAGCAGTGCCTCCGACAGGGCGTCTTCCACCTCGTTCTGAATGACGCGCCGCAGCGGGCGAGCGCCCAGGCTCGGGTCGTAGCCCTTGTCGGCCAGGTAGGTGCGCGCTTCGTCGCTGAGCTTCAGGGTCAGGCCGTGCTCCGCCAGGCGCACCGACACCTTTTCCACCTCCAGGTCGACGATTTCCTGGATGTGCTCGCGGTTGAGCGCGTGGAAGACCATCACGCCGTCCAGGCGGTTCAGGAACTCGGGCCGGAAGATGCGCTTCAGCTCGCCCAGGACCTTGTCCTTCATGTCCTCGTAGGCTTCCTGTTCGCTCTGGGCCGTATCCCGGGACCGGCCAAAGCCCAGTGCGGTCGAGCGGCCGATGAGGTCCGCGCCGACGTTGGAGGTCATGAGGATGATGGTATTGCGAAAGTCCACCTTGCGCCCCTTGGCATCGGACAGATGGCCGTCCTCCATGATCTGGAGCAGCATGTTCACCGCCTCGGGGTGGGCCTTTTCCACTTCGTCAAAGCAGACGACGCTGAAGGGCCGGCGCCGGACGGTCTCGGTCAGTTGTCCGGCGTCCTCGTAGCCGACGTAGCCGGGAGGCGCGCCCACAAGGCGCGACACCGTGTGCCGCTCCATGAACTCGGACATGTCGAGCTGCAGGAGGGCGTCTTCGCTGCCGAACATGAAGGCCGCCAGGGCCTTGGCCAGCTCTGTCTTTCCCACGCCCGTGGGACCCAGGAACAACAGCGAGCTGATGGGCCGGTTGGGGTCCTTCAAGCCGGCACGCGCGCGCCGCACGGCGCGGGAGATGGCCTGGATGGCCTCGTCCTGGCCGACGATGCGCTCGTGCAGTTGTTCCTCCATGTGCAGCAGCCGCTCCGATTCTTCGGTTTCGAGCTGCATGAGCGGCACGCCGGTCCACATGGAGACGATCTCGGCCACATCGTTGGGCGACACCGAGACGGCCGCCGAGCTGGAATCCCAATCCACCCGCAACTGCTCGAGCTGCGACTTGAGCTCGCGCTCGCGGTCCCGCAGGGCCGTGGCCTCGGCCCATTTCTGGGCGTCGATGGCCTCGTCCTTTTCCCGCTGGACCGACTTGATCTGGGAGAAGGTGTCCTTCAGGGACGACGACTCGGGCATCTTGTACATCCGCACGCGCGACGCGGCCTCGTCGATGACGTCGATGGCCTTGTCAGGCAGGTAGCGGTCGGTGATGTAGCGGGCCGAAAGCGTGGCTGCTGCCTGCAGCGCTTCGTCGCTGATGGCCAGGCGGTGGTGCCGCTCGTACAGGTTCTTGACGCCCCGCAGGATGTCCACCGTCTCTTCCACGGAGGGCTCGTCCACGAACACTGGCTGGAACCGGCGCTCCAGGGCGGCGTCCCCCTCGATGTGCTTCCGGTACTCGTCCATGGTGGTGGCGCCGATGCACTGCACCTCGCCCCGCGATAGGGCCGGCTTCAGAATGTTGGCCGCGTCCACAGAGCTGCCCGCGGAGCCGGCACCCACCAGCATGTGAAGCTCGTCGATAAAGAGAATGCTCTCCGAGCCCTTGATCTCGTCGATGACCTTCTTCAGGCGCTCCTCGAACTGGCCGCGATAGATTGTGCCCGCCACGAGGCTGCCGATGTCGAGCTGGAGCACGCGCTTGTCCAGCAGCGGCTCGGGTACGTCGCCGCTCACGATGCGCTGCGCCAGGCCTTCGACAATGGCCGTCTTGCCCACGCCGGGGTCGCCGATGAGGGCGGGGTTGTTCTTGGTCCGGCGGGCCAGGATTTGGATCACGCGCTCGATCTCGCTGCGCCGGCCAACGACCGGGTCCAGCTTGCCCGACTCGGCCAGGGCCGTGAGGTCGGTGCCGAGCTGGTCGACGGTGGGTGTGTTGGACGCCGGGCGGTTGCTCTTGCCGGCGTGGACCGGCGTCTCTTTCAGAATGCGATCCACCTGGTCCTGGATGGCCTCGGGGGGCGCACCCAGGCGGCGGAGGACGTCAACGGCTACACCTTCCCCTTCCCGGACCAGGCCGAGGAGGAGATGTTCGGTGCCGATATAGTGATGCCCCCGGCGACGGGCTTCGTCGACGGCGAGCTCGATAACGCGCTTGGTACGCGGAGTGAGGGTGGGTTGCGTAAAGGTGGGACGAGTCCCGCGGCCTACTGTTCGCTCGACAGCATTCCGTATCTGTTCTCCGGAGATGTTGAGCTCGCGGAGAACACGCATGGCAACGCCGCCTTCTTCGGCGACCAGGCCCAGGAGAATGTGCTCGGTACCGATAAAACGATGATTCAACTTGCGGGCTTCGTCGCCAGCGACTGTCAACACCCGGCGGGCCCGTTTTGTAAAGCGGTCGAGATTCTCAGCCACGTTGTTTTCCTTTCACCTGTCTACCAATCTTACTCTTTTCCCCAGATGCATTATACACCATCGGCCGGTCATTTTGGGTAAGCAGTGTCACACATACAAACGGCCCCACCGCAAGGGTGGGGCCGCGTGCGCAGCGTAGGTCAAGACTCTGCCCTCACCCCTTGATACCGTCCGGAAGTTGCCGAACCCCAGGATTGACAGGCACAGTCAAGGACAGGCAGCTCCCACTCAGGCTGCCTGAAGTCTGAGCAACCCGCCTACAGCTCGTCGTCATCCTGGTAGGACGACTCGTCCTCGCCTGACTCGTCTGGCTCGCCTGATTCGCCTGACTCGTCTGGCTCGCCTGATTCGCCTGGCTCGTCTGACTCGCCTGACTCGTCTGACTCGCCTGACTCGTCGTACTCGAAGGACGGCTCTTCCTCTTCTTCCTCTTCGCCGAACTCGGACTGCCAATCCAGGTCCGCGTACTCCGGATCGGCCACGCGCTTGAGGCTCAAGCCCATCCGCCGCCGCTTGGCGTCGATGCGGATGATGCGCATGACGTGTTTTTCGCCTTCGCGCACCACGTCCTGCGGATGGTTGATCCTGCCCATGCTGAGCTCGGAAATGTGGATGAGCCCTTCGATTTCGTCGTTGACGAGGGCAAAGGCACCAAAGTTGGTCAGCCTGGTAATGGTGCCCTCAACCAACTGCCCGACGTAGTAGCGGTCCTCGACCGTGGCCCAGGGCTCGGGCGCAAGCCGCTTGAGGCTCAGGGCGATCCGCTTCTTGGCCTGGTCCACGTTCAGGACATAGACTTCGACCTCTTGCCCGACCTTGACCACGTCGCGCGGCTTGGCTGCGCGGTTCCAGGACAGCTCCGACAGGTGGACCAACCCGTCGGCTCCCCCCAGGTCCACAAAAGCGCCAAAGTCGGTCAGGCTGCTGACCACCCCCGGCCGCACCTCGCCGGGCCGCAGGGTTTCCAACAGCTCCACCCGCTGCGACTCGCGGCGAAAACGGACCGCGGCGCGCTCGGACAGGATGAGGCGTTTGCGCCGCCGGTTTAGCTCGATGATCTTGACGTGGATTGGAGAACCAACGAGGCGCGCCCAACGCTCTTCTGGTTGCTGCTCTTCGCCCCCGCGGTGGCCAGACGCGAGCTGCGAAGCCGGCACAAAGCCGCGCAACCTGCCGAGCCGCACGATCAGCCCGCCCTTGTTAAAGCCGGCGACCGTGGTTTCAAAGCTCTCGCCCTGTTCGTACTGCTTCTGAGCCCGGCGCCAATCGTTCTCCTCTTCGGCACGCCGGATGGAGAGGATCATGTTCCCCTCGCGGTCTTCGGCGCGCACGATGTATACAGAGACCGTATCGCCTACGTGCAGGCTCTCCAAACCCTCGCGCCCCAGGCGCTCCAGTTCCTTGCTCGGAACCAGTCCTTCCGACTTGCCGCCGACATCCACCAGGACTTCGGTAGGAGAGACGCTAACGATCTCGCCTTCTACAATGTCGCCGGGTTTCGGCGCACGGAAGGCAAGCGCGTCCTCCATCAGGGCCGCCATCGGATGCTGCTCGGCCTTTGGCTCCTCTCCCCCTCCTTCTAGAATCTCCGGGTCGTTGTTGTGTTTCTCCTCCATGAAGATGGAAACTCCCCCTGTCTCGTTTTTTGGGCCCGCACACAATCAGAACCGCCGCGATACTGCCTGCGCGACCTCATTATACCCCTTTTTTGTGGAAAAGGCAAACCGCTATTCAGCACGCGAAAGCCCGCCGGCCTGGCTCGCGTGGCCCGCCGCGCTGGCCAGGGGCAGTCGCACCGTGAAGATGCTCCCCTCCCCGGGTGTGCTTTCGACGAACACTTCGCCGCCATAAAGCTGCACGAGGCCGCGGACGATAGTGAGCCCCACGCCAGAGCCCTGCTGCTCCATGTGGGCGCGATCGACCTGGCGGAACGCGTCAAAGATCCCGGGGATGACGTCGGGGCTGATGCCGATGCCCTCGTCCTCCACCCCGAGAATCCACCAGTCGCCCGCACAACGGGTGCTGACTCGCACCTCGCCCCCGTCGCTCCGCGAGAACTTGCAGGCATTGTCCACCAGCCGCTGGACGATCTCGAGCAGGTGCCGCTGGGTGATGGCCACTTGCGCATCACCGCTCTCGTAACGGCTGAGGATCACCACGTGCCTGTCGGCAGCCAACACCTGGGCTGCCCGCAGGGCAGACTCGACCACCTGATCCGGCGGGATGGGGCTAACGACCGTGTCTTTCAATTCCTGGGCAAGGACCCCGGTGTTTAGCTTGGTCAGGAGGAGGAAATCCTCGACGAGGTTGGCCAGCCGCCGCGAGCCCACGTGAAGCCCGTGAAGCGCGACCTGGAACTCTTTTTCGTCCATCCCCCGCCCGGAGGACTCGAGCAGATCGGTATAGCCGACGACGAGGGCAAGGGGTGTGCGGAACTCGTGGGTCAGGGTGCGGACGATCAGGTCTTGCAGGCGGGCCCCCACCTCGGCAAATGCCTCCTTTGTCTTGGCCACTCGCGCCAATCGCGCGTCGATGGCCAACAACAGGTCCTCGGGCTCGAAGGGCTTGGTCAGATAGTCGTCCGCGCCCAGGACCATACCCCTGCGCCTGTCCGCCTTTTCGTCCCGGGCAGTCAAGAAGATGAACGGCACGTGGGCAAAGGCGGGGTCGGCCCGAACGTGCTCGCAAAGGGTAAAGCCATCCATCCCCGGCATCCTGACGTCCGACACGATGAGGTCGGGACGGGTGTTCTTGACCTGGGACAGCGCCGTCTGGCCGTCGCGGGCCCGCACCACGTGATAACCCTGCTCGCGCAACAGGATGGTCAAGATCTCGAGGATCTGCGCATCATCTTCGACGACGAGAATCGTATATCGGGGATCGCTCATCTGCCTCACACCCCGCGGTTTTGCCGTGCTGAATCGGTTGGCCGGGCGTCGATGTGATGAGAAGGTTCCTATGCCCTGGCGTGTTCCATTGGCCGGGCCTATTGTACTCTAAAACCGAATCTTGGGCAAGCTGGTGGGTGCCTGGCGATAAGTGTCGGGGTCTACTGGTCGCCGGCGACGATGGCGCCGTGGGGGCAGGCGGCAATGCACACCCGGCAGCCGTAGCAGCGGTTGGGATCGATGACGGGGGGTTCGTCGCGGTCGATGCGGAGGATGGCCTTGCTGCGGCACACATCGCGCGCCAGGCACTTGTTACATACCTGGCACAGCGCGTCGACGACGTGGGGTATCGCCGTCACCTGCGCCCTGGTCGTGTCGAGCACGGGCATGTTGCCTCCTTCTGTCTCCTTTTCTACCTCGCCTTATACCCCTCCGGGGTATAGCGCAAGGATACCACACTCTTGCCCGCCTGTCAAGTTGTCTGGCGCCCGGAAGCGTTTGCTGTTATAATGAGTGCCAGTCTCGCACCAGAGGAGAGAGGCAGCATGAAATTGACCATCGTCGCGGACGATCGCGCCCAGCCGGGATCCCCCTTTCGCGCCGAGCACGGCGCGAGTTTTGCCATCGAAAGCCAGGGACACACGCTGTTGTTCGACACGGGAGCAAGTGGCGAGGTCCTGATGCACAACCTGGCAGCGGTGGGCCTGGAGCCGGAGCGGATCGAGGCGGTGATCCTGAGCCACGGCCACTATGACCACACCGGTGGGCTGGCGGCTCTCCTGGAACGGGCGCCGGGCTTAACGGTCCATGCCCACCCCGACCTGTTTCGCGAGCGCTTTGTCAAATCCGACACCGGACCCCGGTTCGTCGGCCCGCCCTTTAGCGTCTCTGACCTGGAGGGCTGGGCGGACTATCGGACGAGCAGCGAGCCGCAGGAGGTTCTTCCCGGCGTCTGGACCACGGGCGAGATAACCCTCCGTCCCGAGGCCGAGGGCCGGGGGCCCACGCACATCGTCCGCGCGTCCGAAGGATGGGAGCCCGATCCCTATCGCGACGACATGTCGGTGGTGGTCAAGGTGGAGGGCGGCATCGTGTTGGTGTGCGGCTGCTGCCACGCGGGCCTGCTCAACACCCTGGCCCACGTGCGCCGCACCTTTGGCCAGGACCCGCTCTCCGTGGTGGGCGGCTTGCACCTGGTCAGCGCCGACACGCCCACGATGGACCACATCGTCGAGACGCTGGGCGGCTATGGCCCGCCCCAGTTCTCGGTGGGACACTGCACCGGCGATCGCGGTTTCTTGCGACTCAAGATGGCCTTTGGCCCGCAGGTGTCGCTTTACACGGTGGGGACGGAGTTCACGTTCTAGCAGAGATAGGACTCGACGTCAGCAGTAATGGCTCAGCAGATCCGGCGACCTTTGGACCGCTGTGATCCCGCTTAAGGTGCGGTATGCTATTCGTAGACCTTCTCTTCCTCCCGTTCCGCCTCTTCCGCGTCGGCCTCCACGTCGCGCACGGCGCCCGGCCTGCCCAGCAGCTCCTTGTAGTACTCGCTCTGGATGATGAGGTCCATGATCTCGTTCGTGCCGGTCCAGATCATGATCAGGCGGGTGTCGCGCAGCAGCCGCTCGATGGGATAGATGTTGGTGTAGCCGATGCCGCCCAGGATCTGCATGGCGTGGTTGACCAACTGCCAGGCCGTCTCGGTGGCAAACTTCTTGGCCTCCGATACGAGGCGGCGGCAGCGGGAGGGATCGTCTCCGGCGTCGATGGAGCGGGCAGCGCCATAGACGAGCATCCGGGCGGCGTCGAGCTGGGTGATGCTGTCGGCCACTTTGAAGCTGACCGCCTCAAAGCTGCGGATCTTTTTCCCGAAGGCCTTGCGCTTGTCGGCATAGCGGGCGGCCACCTCCAGGGCGGCACGGCCCATGCCCAGGGCGCCGGCGGCGCTGGTCATCCGCTCGGGCACCATCATCTGGTAAAAGATGGCACCGGCGCCGTTCTCCGGGCCGACGAGGTTCGCGGCCGGCACGCTCGCCTGCCGGAAGCGGATGCGCCCCGTGCCGCCACCTCGCGTGCCCATGAGGCCGTAGACGTGCTCGACCTCCACGCCCGGCCCCCGCTCCACCAGAAAGAGGCTCAAGCCCTGGTGGGGTCGGGCCTCGGGATCGGTGCGGGCATAGACCAGCAGCAGGTCGGCGCCGTCGGCGCCCACCACGAACCGCTTCTGACCCTCCAGGATGTAGGTGTCGCCCTCGCGTCTCGCGGTCGTGGTCGTCCCGAAAAAGTCCGAGCCGCCCCGGGGCTCGGTCAGCGCCTCGGCGACCGTGAGCCGGCCTTCGATGATGGGCCGCAGCCAGCGCTCCTTCTGCTCGGGGGTGCCAAAGACGTTCAGAGCCTCGCCGACGATGCTGGGCAGCGAGAAGAGGCAGGCAAGGGACGTGCCCAGCACGCCGATCTCTTCCAGGGCGACGATCTCGTCGCACCAGCCCAGGCCGCGCCCGCCGTATTCCGGGGGAAAGCGCATGCCCAGGAGCCTTTGCGCGGCCAGATCCTCGATATAACCCCGGGGATAGCGGACGCGCTCTGCGTCCATATCCAGGACCAACTGCCGGGGTACGGACCGCACGAAATCGCGCACTTGCTCGCGGAGCTGCCGCTGTTCGGCGCTCAGGATGGCTTCCAGCATGGGAGAACTCCTTTCTTCGGTTGTCGCGGGCCGCGGAAGCTATCGGTTGCGGCCCAGCGCCCGCACGCGCTGCCACAAATTGATCACGAAGGCGATGGCCGCGGCCAGTAGCAAAAGGCCCGCGAGGCCGGTCAGCACCTGAAAGATCTCGGCATGGGTCCAGGTGTAGAGCGCCGGTGACAGGCCGCGGAGGAGGGCGCCGAGGTTGAGGAGGCCGGCGGTCAGCCAGAAGAGCGGCTCGCTGCCGCGCTGTTCCTGGCCGCGGCGGCGAGGCGTGCCGGTTCCGCGCTCCCGGCCGATCTTGAGGGGCGGAAAGAGCCACCAGGCCACGCCGAGGATGAGCTGCGTCAGCCAGCCGACGATGAGAAAGTGGACGTGGGTGATCTTGAGCACGGGGATGGCCGGCCCCAGGGGCAGCCAGCGATGGACAAAGAGCAGGGCGCCCAGGATGCTCCCCACCGCCAGGTAGATGACGGAGGCCCTGATCGTCACGCGCGACGTGGTGGGCACCGGTCCCTCCTAGGGCTCCATCGGCCGCACCCGGCCCCAGATGAGGGCGGCAAAGCCCAGGGCCGCCAGGGCTTGCAGCACGCCTGCCAGGGCGACGGTCGCGGCCAGCCAGGTGCTGGGACCCATGAGGTAGAACGGCTCGAAGGCGAAACGCAGCAACAGGCCGGCGTTGAGCAGGACAAACACCGCCCACGTTAGCCTGTCCGAGCCCCGGGGCTCCGGGTTCTCTTCCTTTCGAAAGCGCGGGAACATCCAATAGGCCACGCCGATGGCCAACTGCGTGATCCAGCCCACCACGAGGAGGTGCAGCTGGCTTAGATAGACTGCTCTCAGCCAGCGAGCCAGGCCCAGCCAGCTATCGAGGGCCATGAAGGCGCCCAGGAGAAAGGCGCCGAGAAAGTAGAGGAACGAGGCGCGAACAAAAAGCCGGACTAGCGGCGGCATTCCAGGATTTCCTCCAGCTCTGCCAGGTGCAAGGGCGCCAGCAGGTCTCGGAGCTGCTGGATCACCCCGCCCAGGTCCGTTTCGCGAAGGGGGATGGCGACAGGCACGTCCATTTCCACAGGCAGTTGCTGGTCCACGGGCACAGGAAGGGTCATGTGGATGGGCAGCCGCATGCCGGTCGGCAGCTCCATGTAGACCCTGCCGTTGATCTGCCCACCGCCCGCGGGTAGGACCATTGTCGCCGGGCGATTGACGGGCACGTTGCCCGTCAGGTCGACGGTGATGTTGCGATCGAGGTTGAGCTCGAACTGGACGGGGATCGTCTGGCTGATGTGGATTGTCCGGGTGATGACCGCGTTCTCGAAATCATCGAGCAGGGTGTTCAGCCCGGTCACCGTGCCACAGATGGGGCCGTCTTTCAGCGAAAGCAGCGGCTCGCGAGCCGACCAGGCACCGTAGGCGAGGACAAGGATGGCCAGCACCAGGATGAAGGTGACTACGAAGGAAAAAAAGATGGCAAACTTCTCAAAGGCCAGCCAGAGGATTTCAGAGCGTCTCATTGATCTTGTCCTTTCCGAGTCAAGCTCGCCGATCCTGATTATAACCTACATTCCTGTACGTGTCAATCGCGCTTGAAACGGAACCCGTGACTGCGGAGTGGCGCTCCAGGATTGTTTTCAGCCGGGTTTTGTGTTATACTCCCCACGGGAACTGGCCGCCCGCCCCCAAATGGCGGTCTCGGGGGCGTGTTGGCCGGGCCAAGAAGGAGGCGGACCCATGCAAGAAGCCATGCCAGGACCGAGGCGCCTGGTGCGTGTGCGGACGGTGCGCGGCGAGCCCTACGAGGTGCGCGGGCGCAGGCTCATCCCGCTGGCGCGGATGGTTTCGCTGGGTAGGGCGCGGGCGACCATCGGCACCCATCGCCTGGAAGGCTGGGGATGGGGGCTGGCCTACGTGAAGCCCCTGAGCATGATCGTCGATACGCCCGGCGGCGTCCGCCTGGCAAAGGTGGCCGTCCGCGATGGCACAGCCCGGGCGCTGGTGCGCATGTACCTGGCGGCGGTGGCCCTGACGCTGCTTTTTGCGGCCGTGCGCTGGTTGGCGCGAGAACGAGGGCCGGCCGGCCAAGCTTGACGGAAGGAGCGAGACCATGCCTTTGAACCGGTTGTTCGACGCGGTCGAGAGGGTGCGGGACACGGCGCAGTGGCGGGCGGCCTTTGGCGAGCCGCAGGTGTTCGAGGACAGGACCGTGATCCCTGTCGCTCAGGTTGGCTATGGCTTTGGCCTTGGGTTCGGCCATCCCGCCGAGGTCCCTGAGGACGAGGAGGTGCTCGCCGCCGAGGGCCAGGGCGGCGTGGGTGGAGGGGCGATGTCGCGCCCCCTGGGCGCCATCGTCGTCAGTGACGATGACGTGTATTTTGAGGAAGCGGTAGACGCCAACAAGATAGCCCTGGCAGGCATCCTCCTGGCCGGGGTGATCGTGGTCCAGGCGGCTGCCACGCTGCGGGCGCTGTTGTCCCGCCGATGAGGTTGTAATCTGGATGTTGGAGCAGTTGATACACAACGGAGTCATCGTGCCCGAGCCCCCCAAGAGCGTCGGGCTGGTGCTCAAGATTGAGGGCAGGGAAGTCGCCCTGACCCCCCGACAAGAAGAGATGGCCGTGGCCTGGGCGAAAAAGCTGGGCACTCCCTACGTCAAGGACCGCACCTTTGCCCGGAATTTCATGACCGATTTCTCCCAGGCCCTGGGCCTGGAGCGTGTCCTGAGCGTCGAAGACGTGGATTTCGGTCCGGCACTGCGGATCGTGGAGGCGGAGCGAGAGGCCAGGGAGAGGCTGAGCCCCGAGGAGCGAAAAGCACAGGCCGCGGAGCGCAAGGCGCTGCGGGAAGAGCTGAAGGAACGGTTCGGCCACGCGGTCGTGAACGGCGAGCGGGTCGAGCTGGCGAATTATATCGTCGAGCCCAGCGGCATCTTTATGGGGCGGGGCAAGCATCCCCTCCGCGGCCGCTGGAAAGAGGGCGCCAGGCAGCAGGACATCACCCTGAACCTCAGCCCCGACGCCCCCCGGCCGGAAGGCGACTGGGCCGAGATCGTCTGGCAGCCCGAGTCGCTGTGGGTGGCGCGCTGGCGCGACAAGCTCTCGGACAAGCTCAAGTACGTCTGGCTTCACGACAGCGCCCCCATCAAGCAGGAGCGGGAAGCCCAGAAGTTTGACAAGGTGTACGAGCTGGAGGACGAGCTGGCCATGGTGCGGGCTCGCATCCAGCAGGACCTGTGCCAGAATGGCGAGTCGGATCGCTGGCGCATCGCCACGGCCTGCTACCTCATCGACGCCCTGTGCTTGAGGGTGGGCGACGAAAAGGACCCCGATGAGGCGGACACGGTGGGGGCCACCACGTTGCGTCCCGAGCACGTGACCCTGCACGAGGACGGCGTGGCCGAGTTCCGCTTCCTGGGTAAGGACTCGATCCTGTGGCACAAGAAGCTCCAGGTGCCCGAGGTGGTGCACGCCAACCTGACCGAGCTGATCCGCACGGCCCGGCCATCGAGCAACAGCGGCAACGGCGACCGCCCCCATCCGACCCGCGACAAGCCACAGCTGTTTCCCGATTTCAGCAGCCGCGACGTGAACGCATACCTGTCGGACGTTCTGCCCGGCCTGACGGCCAAGGTCTTTCGTACCCACCACGCGACCATGGCTGTGCGGCGCTGCCTGGAGGAATCGGGTGTCGCCGCCGAGGACCCTGAGCACAAGAAGTGGGAGGCCGCCAACCTGGCGAACCTCGAAGCGGCCATTCTGTGCAACCACACCAAGCAGGAGCCGGCGACCTGGGCTCGCAGCCGCAAGCGCTACCAGGAGCGCCAGGAAAAGTCCAAGGAGCGCGTGAACAAGTACCGGGCTCAGGTGCGGACCTACCGCGAGGCGCTCGCCGCCCTGCGCGCCGAAGCGAGCCAGAAGCAGCAGGAAGCCGGCAGCCCAGAAGCGGCCAGGAAGCTACGGGCCAGGTATGAAAAACGGATGGAGACGGCCAGGCGCCGCGTCGCCAGGGGCGAGGAGCAGTTGGAAAGGGCCCAGTTGGCCCTGGGCAAGATCAAGGTCCAGGCCGCCATCGCCGCCAAGAAACGCACCTGGAACCTGGTGACGAGCCTGAAGTCGTACATCGACCCGCGCGTCTATCACGAGTGGGGCGAGGCCGTCGGGTACGACGTCCTGGAGCGATACTATCCCACTGCCCTGCGGCGCAAATTCGCGTGGGTCAGGGCCGAATCGGAGCATGAAGAGGACAACGAGGCCTGATAGCAGCCGAGAGCTGCCGGGTAACCATGATCCAGGGAGGAGAACCACGTGACGAGCCAGTCGATGCGCTTGATGATTCCAGGGCCCGTGGACGCGGAAGACGAGATTCTCGCCGCGCTGGCCGAGCCCACCCGCCCGCACTATGGCAAGGAGTGGCTGGAGATCTATGACGAGGTGATCGACGGCCTGAAGCAGGTCTTTCAGACCAGGGGCGATCTGTTCCTGATGCCCGGGCCGGGGACGGCCGGGCTGGAAGCGGCCCTGGGAAGCATGCTGCGCACCGGCGAGAAGGTGCTGGTGCCCCGCAACGGCTTCTTCGGGCACCGGCTAGGGACCGTGGCGGAGGGCTACGGCCTGGAAGTCTGCCGCGTGGATGCTCCCCAGGGCGAGCCCCTCGATCCGGAGGCCATCCGCGAGGCGTTGCGGCACAGCCCGGACATCCAGGCCCTGGCCGTGGTGCACCTGGAGACCTCGACGGGTGTCCTCAATCCCCTGGCCGAGATCGCCGCCGTGGCCCGGGAGCAGGAAGTGCCCCTCATCGTCGATGCCGTGTCGTCCATGGGCGGGGTGCCCCTGCCCGTCGACGAGCTGGGCATTGGCGTGTGCGTCACCGTGGCCAACAAGTGCCTTGCCTGCCCGCCGGGTGTGGCGCCCATTTCGGTGAGCGAGGAGGCCTGGCGCCAGATGGACGCCCGGGCGAACCGCGCCCACGGCTGGTACCTGGACCTGGCCACCTGGAGGCACTATGCCGACCATTGGGGAGACTGGCACCCCTACCCCACGACCATGCCCACCAACGTGGTCGTCGCCTTGCAGACCAGCCTGCGGCGCATCCTCGGAGGCGGCCTGGAGGCGTATTACGAGCGCCATCGCAGCGCAGCGCGTCGCGTGCGCTCGGTGATGGGGCCGCTGGGCTTCAAGCCGGTCACGCCCGAGGCCCACACCTCGCCGCTCATCACTGCGTTGTACGGCCCCCCGGGCATGGAAGTCGAAGATCTGCGCGCCTACCTGGTGGCCGAGTGGCAGATCATGATCGCCGGGGGCCTGGAGGACCTCAGCGGCAAGATCGTGCGCGTGGGCCACATGGGCAAGGCCGCGACATCCGACTATGTCGAGCGCTTGCTGGACGGCGTGGAGGCTTATTTGCGCCTGAAGGGCTACGCGGTCCCCCAGCGCAAAGCCCTGTCCTAGAATCTGCCGGACTCGCGGCGACAGGCCAGGCCATGGAGAGCTGGACGATCCGCAACTCGCCCCACGCCGCGACGATCGCGGCGGCGCAGCGTGCCGCGCTGGCGGCCGTCGAGCCGGGCGCTGCCGTGCGCCGGCACGTCCGGCGCGAGGGCAATCGCCTCCTCATCGGCGGGCAGACCTACGACCTGGAGGCAGCCGAGCGCACGTGGGTGGTAGGCGGCGGCAAGGCCGCCGCCCCCATGGCCGCTGCCCTCGTCCCCATCCTGGGCGAGCGCCTGGCCGGCGGCCTGGTGGTCACCCGCTACGGCCACGCCAGCCCGGAAGTCGACACCGGTCCCATCGAGGTCGCCGAGGCGGGACATCCCCTGCCCGACGAGGCAGGCGTGGCCGCCACGCGGCGACTGGCGGACCTGTTAAGACAGGCATCCGGGCGCGACCTGGTGCTGGCCGCCCTCTCGGGCGGTGCTTCGGCGCTGCTGACCTTGCCCGCCGGGGGCCTGTCGCTGGACGACCTGGTGGGGACCACGGAACTGCTCCTGCGCTCCGGGGCGACCATCGGCGAGCTGAACGCCGTGCGCAAGCACCTGTCGCAGATCAAGGGCGGCGGGCTGGCGCGCCTGGCGGCTCCTGCTCGCGTCGCTGCCCTCGTCTTGTCCGACGTGGTGGGCGATCCCCTGGACGTCATTGCTTCCGGTCCCACCAGCCCCGACGCTACGACCTTTGCCGATGCCTGGTCCGTCGTGGAGCGCTACGGCCTGGCAGGGCGCCTGCCTCACGCCGTGGCCGGCCACCTGCGGGCGGGGCTGGAAGGTCGGCTGGCCGAAACGCTCAAGCCGGGTGAAGCGCTCTTTGAGCGGGTTCTCAGCGTCATCGTCGGCAGCAACCGCCTGGCCGCCGAGGCCGCCGTGGAGGCGGCCCGCGGAGCGGGATTCAACGCGCTGCTCCTGTCGACCTTTGTCGAAGGCGAGGCCCGGGAGGTGGGTCGCGTCGCCGCGGCGCTGGCCCGGGAGGTGGTGGCCCACGGGCGGCCCGTGGCCCCGCCCGCCTGCCTGGTGTGGGGCGGAGAGACGACCGTCACTGTGCGCGGCCAGGGCAAGGGCGGGCGCAATCAGGAGCTGGCCCTCGCCGCCGCCCTGGCCCTGGAAGGCCTGCCCGGCGTGGTGCTGCTGGCGTTGGGCACCGACGGCACGGATGGCCCGACGGACGCCGCCGGGGCCGTGGCCGGTGGCCAGACCGTCGCCCGGGCCCGGGCCCTGGGCCTGGACCCGCGAGCCCACCTGGCGGACAACGATGCCTATCCTTTCTTTGATGCCCTGGACGACCTGCTGCGTACCGGTCCGACGGGCACCAACGTCAACGACCTGCTGTTCATCTGGGCCTATCGATGAGGTGAACCATGAGCAAGCCGAAAGTCTTTGTGGGCCGGGTCCTGCCGGAAGGCGGGCTGGAGATGATCCGCGGCGCGTGCGACGCCGACGTCTGGCCCGACGAACTGCCCCCATCCCGCGAGGCGCTCCTGGAGAGGGTGCGCGGCGTGGACGGCCTGGTCTCGCTGCTGACCGACCCGGTGGACGCCGAGGTGATGGACGTCGCCGGCCCGGGTCTGAAGGTCATCAGCAACTATGCCGTGGGCTATGACAACGTGGACGTGCCGGCCGCCACGGCGCGGGGTATCCCCGTGGGCAACACGCCCGGCGTGCTAACCGAGACGACTGCCGACCTGGCCTTTGCGCTGCTCATGGCCGGCGCCCGGCGCATCGTCGAGGGCGCCGATTACGTGCGGGCCGGCAAGTGGCGGACCTGGGGCCCGATGCTCTTCCTGGGCCACGACGTCCATGGTGCCACGCTGGGGATCGTGGGCATGGGGCGTATCGGCCAGGCCATGACCCGCCGTGCCGCGGGCTTTGGCATGCGGGTCGTCTACTATGACCCCTACTGCAACCCGGAGAAGGCGCCTTTTCTGAACATTACCGTGCGCTGTGACCTGGACGAGCTTCTGGCAGAATCCGATTTCGTCAGCCTGCACGTGCCCCTGACGGACCAGACCCATCAGCTCATCGACGCCCGGGCCCTGGACAAGATGAAAAAGACGGGGGTGCTGATCAACACCTCGCGGGGTCCCGTGGTCCACACCGACGACCTGTACGAGGCACTGGCTGCCGGCCGGATTGCCTACGCCGCCCTGGACGTGACCGATCCGGAGCCGCTGCCGCCCGGCCACAAGCTGCTGAGCCTGCCCAACTGCCTGGTGGTGCCGCACATCGCCAGCGCCAGTTGGGCGACCCGCACCCGCATGGCCGTCATGGCCGCCGAGAACCTGCTGGCCGGCTTGCGCGGCGAGCGCCTGCCCAACTGCGTCAATCCCGAGGTCTATGACGCCCGTTCGTAGTGCGCGGTTCACCGCGCTCAGGGCGCAGAAGCGCCTACTACGAAGGGGGGTCGCAGGCGGGTGGGCCCGGGCGGTGTTGTTGGTAGTGCGCGGCTCACCGCGCTCAGGGCGCTGAAGCGCCTACTACGAACGGGGGTCGCAGGCAGGTGGGCCCGGGCGGTGTTGTTGGTAGTGCGCGATTCACCTCGCTCAGGGCGCTGAAGCGCCTACTACGAACGGGGATCACAGGCGGGTGGGCCCGGACGGTGTTGTTGGTAGTGCGCGGTTATGAACTTTGACAACTTAATAAGGTAATAGGCCGACATACCGCAGAAGCTCCTTGGAGCCTGAGCTGTAGCAGCTGAGAAAGTCGTGCATGCGCTGGATGAGCTCTTCCCAGTGGTCGCTGCAGCGATGTAAGTGCAGCACTTCCTGATAGGCCTTGCGCCACAGCTTCTCGATGGGATTGAGCCACGGTGCATACGTGGGCAGGTAGACCAAGGTAATACCTTCCTGCCGAGCCGTCTCTTGCACGTCCGCATGGTCGTGCACGTGATACCAGTTGTCCAAAATGACGTTGAGCACCTGGATATCGGGATGGAGTCGACGCAGTTGTCGTAGGAAGCGGCAGATGAAGGGCACGTCCGTTTTCTTGGCCATGTTGAAGACAACCCTGCCCGTGACCGCATTCAGCACCCCAAGAACACGGTGATACACGTTGCTGCGATGGGCGCGGCGAGCCAGAGGCTGACTATGGCCGCCCAAATGCCAAGCCTGAGCCACAGTGGGCTGGCGGTAGAACGACAGCTCGTCTAGAAAGTAGCTTGCCACCTGGTCGGGATGCTGCCGAGCAGCTTCGACACACGCCCAACAGGCATCTCGCTTCTGAACATACTGAGGATCCGGGCTGTGAACGTACTGTCGACCGCGCTTGTAGCGGATCTTGTGAGCACGGAGAAGGCGCCACAAGCCGGCATCCGAGTATCGACTCCAGAGTACATCCACCTGACGCAGAGCTGTCAATGTCCAGCGAGATCGCTTGATGCCCAGCGATTCGGGTGAGCTGTTCACCGTTTCCTGCCAGGCTGCTACCTGCTCAGGGGGAAAAGCCTCGCTGGCGGCGAGGTTGCTGGGTCAGGGCTTCCACTCCTCCCTCTTCATAGGCATCGAGCCAGCGGTACACGGTGTCCGGCTCTCTCGCGCGCAGCAAGCCCTGTCGAGCCACCCAGTGAGCGGACCGGCCGTCTGCGATCTGCAGCAAAGCCGAGGCACGCTCCCGCATGTAGGGCCGGGAATCACGACGCAGTACCCTTTCCAACTCAGCGCGTTG
>DAOUHB010000104.1:0-26755 GCA_034428935.1 Anaerolineae bacterium
AATTCTATGCGCGAGACACCGTCCTGGTAGCAAAGGAGCTGCTGGGCAAGATGCTGGTTCGCGTGGCTGATGGGATCGAGCGCGCCGGCAAGATCGTGGAGGTGGAGGCCTACCTGGGCCCGCACGATCTCGCCGCCCACTCTTCCCGGGGACGGACGAAACGAACGAGCGTGATGTTCGGCCCGCCGGGGCACGCCTACGTCTATATCATCTATGGCATGTATCACTGCATGAACGTGGTAACGCAGCCCGAGGGCCACGCCTCTGCCGTCTTGCTGCGAGCCCTGGAGCCGGTAAAGAACGTCGAGGGCCGCACCCAGGGCCCCGCCCTGCTGTGCCGGGCGATGGGCATCGATCGGGACCTCAACGCCCACGACCTCCTCAGCGACGACTTTTACATCGCCTCCCCTCCCACCGCCGAGCCTTTCTCCATCGTCGAAAGGCCGCGCATTGGCGTCGGCTATGCCGGCGAGTGGGCTGAGAAGCCCCTGCGTTTCTATATCCAGGGCAACCCCTTTGTATCGAAAAAGTAGGGGCAAAGTGGCTCCGGGCGCTCTGCTCCCGGTTTGACCCCCCGGACGTGCTAGGGTATAATAATCGTCGTGCGAGGTGTCAGGCTCGATATGCAATAGGCAGTTCCCCGCGGACGAGGAGGTTGCCAGGATGCGCGAAGGCGATGCGAGGGCAGGGGTGCGCTGGCCGGTCGTGGTGGAAACGACGGCATTGCTGGCGATCTATGCCGCGGGAATGGCGATTGCCTGGCGCGTCTGGCCGCCCTTGGGCCTGGTCTACCTGGCCGTTATTCTCGCCAGCAATCTACTCTTCATGGCCCTTGTTTGTCCTTACTGCAGTCACCTCGAGACCATGAGCTGCCACAGTGGCTACCACCTCGTGGCGCGCTTTTTCCCGCGGCGAGAAGGCAAGACCTTTGCCCGGCAATTTCAGCGTAACATGGCAGTCATGTACCCCGTGTGGGCCTTACCACCCCTTGCCGGCCTTTACGGCCTGCTCCGGGGGCTGGACTGGGGACTCCTGGCGCTGGTGCTGCTGTTCTGCCTGTTTGGCTTTGTCGTCCTGCCCCTTGCCTCCCGGCACCTCTGTGCCGGCTGCGCCAACGCCACCGATTGCCCGCGTGGCGCGCCGCGCCAGGGTTTGTCGACGCTCGAATCCCAGGACTAGCCGAAGGACTCGATCGCGGCACGGAGATCCGAATGGATCTCGAGGAACATGTCGAACCCTGCCGAAGCGAGCACCTGGGAGACCCGGGATGAGGGTTTGAGCAGCTTCAGGTTGGGCGACTGGTACGTCCCTGCAGCGATCCGAGCGCGCACCTCGTTGTCGTTCTCGCCCGCATCCGCTGCCCGCAGCATGGCAAAGATCTGGTGGATTGCCCGCAGCCCGCTGCTGCTGATGTACTTGACCTTGCTCAGATCCAGGAGCATGTGGCGGCTGCCGGCCTCGTACGCTTCCGCGGCCTGCTGCTGCAACTGCTCGTGGGATTCCATGTCGAGGTCGCCATCCAGGTGAAACACTGTAACCGGAACTCGTCCCGTATGCGTTGTCGTGTGGATCTGCATCGTTCGTGACCCCTCCTTCGAAAACGAAACGGCCTCCCTGCACTCCCTGGCAGGAGCCATGACCGAGACCGTGAAGCGCCTCAATACTACCGCGCCTCGGGCCATCTGTCAAGTTATAGTTCCGTAAGAAGTGTCGCCGGGCATGCCCGTGCGAGTGACGCCCTCGGTTGACGCCTGCCGTCCTCGGTGCTATAATCGGCCGGAGCTCGGTCGATTTGGAGGCACGGCATGGTCAGGAATGGCAGGCAGGACAGGCGCATCGTGGTGTGCCCCGATGGCCCCTACGTGGTTCACGGGCACGTCCCCCTGGTATACAAGGAGCAGGTGGTTTCAGAGTACGGGGAACCCCTGACCTGGAGGACCGTGCGCGTCATCGAGACGCCCGAAACCTACGAGCTGTGCCGCTGCGGCCACACGCAGTTTCCGCCATTCTGCGACGTGAGCCACGCCCTCGTGGAATTTGACGGCACGGAAACGGCCGAGCCCAACACGACGGCAGAGCGCCGCGCAAGCCACAAAGGCGGGCCGGGGATCGTCGTGCGTCGCGACTGTTCGCTGTGCACCGGCTCGGGCTTTTGCGGCAACCGGGTGACCAACGTCGAGGAGATGGTGCTTAACAGCCAGGACACCCGGGTGCGGGCGCTCGTCATGGCCATGATCGAGCGCTGCCCCTCCGGCTCGTATACCTATGCCCTGGCCGAAGGCGAGCCCGACGTCGAGCCCGACCTCCCACAACAGGTCGCGGTGACGGTCGAGAAGACCGCCGACGGCTCCATCGTCGGGCCCCTGTGGGTAACCGGTGGCATCCCCATCGAGCGGGCGGACGGCAAGTTCTTTGAGGTCCGCAACCGGGTTACCCTCTGCTGCTGCGGGCATTCGAAGAACAAGCCCCTGTGCGACGGCGCCCACCGGACCCCGCCCGGGCTCCGGACCTGGGAGTCGTGCTTTGACGAGCATTGACTCTTGGTCGTTTCGCTTGTAGAATCCTTGCAGTCTTGACTCTCTGCCGCACCTGGCGAATGCCCACGATTCGGCGGAGGCGGCACCCGGCATCGTTCGCCATGATCCGCCCGTTGCCGTTGCCGGCAACTCTCCGACCCTGCTGGGCGGGCCGGCAGGCTAGAGGGCCTGGTGCTCCGTCCGGGCAATAATCTCGTCCTGTAGCGCCTTGCTCAGATCGCAGAAATAGTCGCTGTAACCCGCCACGCGCACGATCAGGTTCCGATAGTCCTGGGGACGCTCCTGGGCTGCCCGCAGTGTGGCGGCGTCCACGACGTTGAACTGGACGTGGTGCCCGTCGAGTTTGAAGTAGGTGCGCACCAGTTGCACCAGCGTCGCCAGTCCCTCTTCTCCGGCCATCAGTTGCGGGCTGAGTTTCTGGTTGAGGAGCGTACCGCCGGTCCGGACGTGGTCCATCTTGGCCGCGGAGCGCAGCACGGCCGTGGGCCCGCGCCGGTCGGCGCCCTGAACGGGAGAGATGCCCTCGGAAAGCGGCGTGCCTGCCAGGCGCCCGTCGGGGGTCGCCCCGCACACCGAGCCAAAGTAGACGTGGCAGGTGGTGGGCAGGAGGTTGACGTGATAGTTGCCCCCCTTGGTGTTGGGCCGCCCGTCGACCGCCTCAAAGTACGCCTCGAACACGGCGCGCATGACGTCGTCGGCCGCGTCGTCGTCGTTTCCGTACCGCGGCCCGCGGTTCAGGAGCAGTTGGCGGATGCGCTCGTGTCCCCGAAAGTCGTCCCGTAGGGCGGCCATAAGATCGGCCATGGTCAGCGTCTGCCGTTCAAAGACGTGGACCTTGATGGCCGTCAGTGCATCGGCCATGGTCCCCAGGCCCACGCCCTGGACGTAGGTGGTGTTGTAGCGGGCTCCCCCGTCGTGATAGTCTTTGCCGGTGGCCACGCAGTCGTCGATGAGGAGGGATAGGAAGGGAACCGGCAGGTGCTCGGCATAGAGGCGCTCGATGACCTGGTTGCCGCGGACCTTGATGTCCATCAGGGCCATCAGTTGCCGGCGATAGGCCTCGAACATCTCCTGGAAGCTGCCAAACGTGGCAGGATCGCCCGTCGAGGGCCCGATGCGGCGTCCGGTGCGCGGATCGACGCCGTCGTTCAGGGCAAGCTCCAGCACCTTGGGCATGTTAAAGTAGCCCGTCAGGTTATAGTTCTCTTTGCCAAAGGCGCCCACTTCGACGCAGCCGCTGGAGCCCCCGCTGCGGGCATCGATCACTGACTTGCCCATGCGCACCAGCTCCTGGACGATGAGGTCGCTGTTAAAGACCGATGGCTGCCCGAATCCGGTGCGAATGATGCGCCCCGCCCGCTTGATCAAGTGGTCGGGGTTCTTTTTGCTCACCTGGATGGAGGTGCTGGGTTGCAACAGCCGCATCTCCTCGATGACGTCCAGGAGCAGGTAAGTCACCTCGTTGACGCCGTCAGAGCCGTCTTCTCGTACGCCGCCCAGGTTGATCTGGGCAAAGTCAGTATAAGTCGAGCTCTCGGCCGCCGTGACGCCCACCTTTGGCGGCGCGGGCTGGTTGTTGAACTTGATCCACAGGCACTGCAGCAGCTCTTCGGCCGACTCGCGGGTCAGGGTGCCGTTCTCCAGGCCGCAGCAATAGAAGGGATAGAGGTGCTGGTCCAGCTTCCCGGGGCAAAAGGCATCCCAGGGGTTCAGCTCGGAGGTGACCCCCAGGTGGACGAACCAATAGGCCTGGATGGCCTCCCAGAAGTCGCGGGGGGCGTGGGCGGGCACGCGGGTACAGACCTCGGCGATCCGCTCCAACTCTGCCCGGCGCTGCGGGTCCTCCTCCTGGAGGGCCAGTTCCCGCGCCTTCTCGGCGTGGCGTTCGGCAAAGCGTATGATGGCCCCCGCGGCGATGTGCATGGCGCGCAACTGCTCCTGGCGCCGGTAGGCCTCGGGGTCGCTGAGAAAGTCCAGGCTTGCCAGGCGCTCTTCGATCTCGTGCTGGACGTCGAGCATGCCCCGGCGATAGATCTTGTCGTCGAGGACGGTATGGCCCGGCGATCGTTGTTCCATGAACTCGGTAAAGACGCCTGCCTCGTATGCAGCGATCCACTCGGGCGTCATCTGGCTGAAGAGGAGGTCGCGCATGGAACGGTTCTTCCAGAAGGGGATGATCGTCTCCTCGTAGACCTTCCCGGTCTCGGGGCTTACGGAGAACGCGACCTTGGGTCTGGAATCCAGGATTGCAAGATCCTCGAGGCTGTGGCAGCACAGCTCGGGATAGGTGGGAGCGGCCTTGGGAGCCGGGCCCTTTTCTCCGACAATGAGCTCGCCCTCTCCGATATAGATCGTTCTATGCTCCATCAAGTACTGGAAGGCCAGAGCGCGGCGCATAGGGGACGACATCAATGCCGTCTGGTCCCGATAAAAGGTGGTCATAAGCTCGGCGCGCTCCGAGGAGATGGACGGCCTGGCATCCAGGCTCTCCTGCCGCAGGCGGGCGACGCGACTCGTCATGGACATGGTTCAACCTCTCGTTTCCAATGGTTCTAGGAAAAAGCACTCCGCAAAGCACGCAGGTCGCCGGCTTTGAGCCATTCCAGCAGCCTCAGGGCCATCGCCCGGTCCACCCCGTCCAGCGCCAGCAGCGCCTCCGGGTCCCGGTCGTGGAGCGTGGCCCGGCCATCCCCATAGACCGTCAACCAGCGGTCGCGGTGGTCGGCAAGCCAGAGTCGCGCCGCGGGCTGGGGGTGATCGAACAACTCGTCGAGGGCAGCCCGAAGCGCGTCCGAATCGGGTCGCTCCAGCGACGCTCCGGCCGCCGTGCGCAGGACGACGCTCCGGCCCTCGTAATAGCGCCGCAGAGCCAGGTCGACAAAGTGGGCCAGGTCGTCTACCAGCTCCAGGTTCTCCGCCAGGCGCTCGGCCTTGTGGCGCAGGAGAGTGGCGATGGTGCGCACGTCGGGCAAGAGGCCTTCCGCGGCGCTCTGGATGGCGTTTTCGGCGGCGTCTTGTTCCAAAACGCGCTGCGCCTCGGGCGACAACTGCGGCGCGATCTCGACGAGGATATCTCGCTCGACCTCGTGGGGTGGCACGCTGATTTGGAGAGCCTCCTCCGGGCCGGGACGTGGCCTGCCTGGCGGCAGCCGCAGCTCGGTCCAGATCAGGCTGGTGAGGATAGCCATGAGGCTGGGGCGCAGGTCCGGCTCCTCCATCAGGTGGCGGGCCGCCTCGTCGACAAAGGGCTCCTCCAGCTCGGGCATCTCCCGCGGGGTAGTGCGGACCAGCACCTGCTCGAAGGTGTTGGTCATGCCGTCGCGATGGGTGAGGGGCCGGGCGTCGACGTGGAGCAGCTTGCGGACGGTGGCAGGGATGGAGGCGTGGTCATAGACCGTCTGGTCGACGGTGCCGGCCTCGATCCAGGGCGAGATGAGCACCGCGGGCACCCGGGGGCCGAGGAGATCGAAGGGAAAGCTGTAGCTCCCGTCCGGCGAGTGGTAGGCGGGCTCGACGGACCACTCGTCGCCCTGGGGAGGTGGAACGTGGTCGAAAAAGCCTCCGTGCTCGTCGTAGGTGATGACCAGGAGCGACTTGCGGGCCACCTCGGGGTTGGCGCGCAGGGCCGAATAGATGCGCCAGATGAGACGTTCGCCTGCCCGAAAGTCCATCTCGCCACCCATGCCCGGGTGCTGGCTGTCGGACAGTTTGCCCACCATGTCGGGTTCGATAAAGGCATAGTGGGGCAGGCGGTCATTCTCGATGGCGCGGTAGAGCCGGTCGATGGGCTTGAAGCGCTGGAGCCAATTCAGGTCTGAGGGGCGCCACAGCCGCGTAAAGGCCAGGGACTGGGGCGGAAAGCCGCCGTAGTATATCGACCAGTCCCGGCTGGCCTCCGAAAGCTGCTCAAAGATGGTCTTATCGCGATAGGCCTGGACCACGATGTTCACCTGGCCGCCGGAGGTGCCGGCGTGGCAAAAGTTGCGGTTGGGCCAGGTGGCGCCGGGTACGGAACAGAACCAGTGATCGCAGACGGCAAATTCCCGGGCCAGCGTTGCCAGGACCGGCAGCCGGTCGGGGGTGAAGCAGCCCATGGCCAGGGCGCCATGACCGGGGTTATAGCGGGCCGCATAGTTGGCGGCAAAGCCCCTATTGGCCAGCCGGTAGGGCCGGGAACGGTCCGCCGATTCCAGGAGTTGGTCCAGCACGTCGTCGTGGCTGTGGCCAGGGCCGGGATGCATGGCGTAGGAGGCGTCGGGCGTGGGCGGGAGGACCTGGCCATCGGGCAGCGGGTTGCCCATCTCGGCCTCCCGTCCGGACAATCCCTCCAAGGGAGTAACTGGAGGGTATTCCAGGTAACCCAGCATGTGGTCGAAGGATCGGTTTTCGAGCATCAAGACGAGCAAATGTTGGATTCTGTCCTCACTCACGCGCCATTCCTATCTATCAGTACCTGAAGTCGTTCCCATCGGGCCATGTCGCTGTGGGTGCCGGGAAGGCAGGCACCCTGCTGTCTGGACCTTGTGTCCGCCTGTGGGGAGTATAGCACGCTTTGCGCAACTTGTCGAAATTTGGATGCCCGTCCAGACGTTTCGTGGCCTTGACATCTTCTTGACATGGCCCCGCCCTTTCTTGTCGCACCTTTGACGCGATTTGCAGTATACTCTCTGGCGGACACCCGAGCGGGTGTCCGGATATTTGTTTGCGTCAAAAGGAGAACGATGCACACACTCAAGCTCGATGAAACACAAGGCACGACGGTCATGCGCCTGGCGACCGACTACAGCCCGCCTCGTTCGTGGCGTACCTGGCTCATCGGCCGGCCGCTGCCGACTGCGGACGCGCCGCACCAGACCGTTGGCCGGCTCATCGGGCTCGCTGTCTTTGCCAGCGATGCCCTGTCGTCGACGGCCTATGCCACCCAGGAGATCCTGGTCATCCTGGCCGCCGTGGGCACCGCGGCTTTTGGGCTTGCCTTTCCCATTTCCATCGCCATTGCTATCCTGTTGGCCATTGTGACCATCTCGTACCAGCAGACCATCCACGCCTATCCCGACGGTGGCGGCGCCTACATTGTAGCCCGCGACAACCTGGGCGAGGTGCCGGCGCAGGTGGCCGGCGCGGCCCTCCTGACCGACTATGTGCTGACGGTGGCAGTGTCCGTTTCGTCTGGCGTGGCACAGCTCGTCTCGGCCTATCCCGATCTGCTTCCCCACCGGGTGCCCATCGCGGTCATCCTGGTCCTCTTTGTCATGATCATCAACCTGCGTGGGGTCCGGGAGGCAGGGTCCGCCTTTGCCATTCCCACCTATTTCTTCCTGGCGATGATTATCCTGGCCGTCGGCACCTCTTTCGTCCGTTACCTGACCGGGACCCTGGGCGGCGTCGTGAACCCGCCACCCATGGAGGTGCTGCACGGCACCCAGGCGCTGAGCCTGTTCTTGATCCTGAGGGCCTTCTCGGGTGGGACCACGGCCCTGACGGGCGTGGAAGCCATCTCTAACGGCATCACCGCCTTCCGCGAGCCCCGCAGCCGGAACGCCGCCATCACCCTCATCTGGATGGCGTCCATTCTGGGCACCTTGTTGCTGGCCATCACCTTCCTGGCTGGCCAGATTGGCGCCATTCCCTCGGAGGCCGAGACTGTCATCTCGCAGTTGGCGCGGACCGCCTTTGGCGGCCGCGGCTCCCTCTACCTGGCAACCATCGCGGCCACCACGGTCATCTTGATCATGGCCGCCAATACCTCCTTTGCCGGCTTTCCGCGCCTCAGTGCCCTGATCGCCGCCGATGGCTTCTTGCCGCGGCAGTTCACCTATCGGGGCAGCCGCCTGGTCTACTCGCGCGGCATCATGGCCCTGGCTCTCCTGGCGTCGCTGCTGATCGTCCTCTTTGGCGCCAGCGTCACGGCGCTGCTGCCCCTGTACGCCATCGGCGTCTTTGCCTCTTTTACCCTGTCGCAGGCCGGTATGGCCCGCCGCTGGTGGAAGATCGGGCACCTCTTGCCGGGGCAAGAGGTCCAGGAGCGCGGCTCGAAGCTGCAATACCGGCCCGGCTGGCAGCAGAGGATGACCATCAACGGCTTTGGCGCGGTGTGCACGGCGGTGGTGATGCTCGTCTTTGGCGTGACCAAGTTCCGGGAAGGAGCCTGGATCGTCGTCTTCTTGACGCCGGCCCTGGTGCTGGCCTTTTTCCGCATCCACCGGCACTACAAGACGCTGGCCGCCCAGCTATCCCTGGACAATTACCACCCGAGCGCCCGGCGCCGGCCCCGCCACGTGGTTATCGTGCCCATTGGCGGCGTGCACCAGGGCACGCTGGTGGCCCTCCAGTACGCCCAGGCCCTTTCGGAAGACGTGACAGCCATCCACGTCTCGACGGACCCCGACGAGGTGATCAAGATCCAGGAAAAGTGGGAAACCTGGGGTGAGGGAACGCGCCTGGTCATCCTGGACTCCCCCTTCCGCCTCTTTCTGGAGCCGCTCCTCGGTTACCTGGAGATGGTGTCGGCCCGGCGACGGCCCGGCGACCTGATCACCATCGTAGTGCCCCACTTTGTGCCGCGCCGCTGGTGGCACAACCTGCTGCACACCCAGACGGCGGTCATGCTGCGCTTGGCGCTGCTGTTCAAGCCCGGGATTACCGTCACCGATGTGCCCTACCACGTCGATTAGATGTCTTGCGCCTTTCCGGCATCTCGTGGATAATGTTCAGGGTGAGATTGGCTGCACGGCTCGCCCGGCGGGGCAGGCCTGCGGAATCGGCCGCCGGGCCTGGCGCCCGGCGGCTCCCGGCCCTTGTCGCCATGGGAGGTTTGTAGGGCTATGCCGGTGGGAGAGCGGGATCTTGTGGGCGGAGGGGCCAGTGCCGGCCTCGACAGGCGACATCCGGCGTGGCTGCGCTACTTGCAGGCCGTGGGGCTCATCCTGGCCGCTACCCTCGTGGGAGAGCTGGTGCGGCGCCTCTTTTCGCCTGTCAACCTGGTCATGCTCTACCTCCTGGGCGTCGTCGCCGCGGCCGTCTATCTGGGTCGTGGGCCCTCGATCCTGGCGGCCATCCTCAGCGTCCTCGCATTCGACCTATTTTTCGTCCAGCCGCGGCTCACTCTGGCCGTGTCCGATCCCCTGGAGATCTTTACCTTTGTAGCCCTCCTCATCGTCGGGCTGGTGATCTCCAGCCTTACCGCCCGCGTGCGGGAGCAGGCGCAGGCAGCCGAGCGCCGCGCCGCGCAGAACGCGGCGCTGTATACCCTGAGCCGCGACCTGGCTGTGGCCCTCGACATGGAGGCCATCGTGCAGGTCGTCGTCGATCACGTGAGCGAGACCTTTGGCCGCCAGGTGGCCGTGTTCCTGGTGGAAGGTGATACCTTGAAGCTGACGGGCGCCAGCCCGGGCTTTGCCCTGGAAACGGGCGAACTGGACGTGGCCCTGTTGGCCTACCGGAACCGCAGGGAAGCTGGCCGGGGCACCGAGTACACGCCAACAGCACGGGCACGGTTCATGCCCCTCAGCACCGCCTCGGGTGTGATCGGCGTTCTGGCCGTGCAACCTTATGCCCTGGGCAACCCTCTGACGGTGGAGCAGCGCCAGTTCCTGGACACGTTCGCCAGCCAGGCGGCCCTGGCCATCGAGCGGGCTCACCTGGCCGAGCTGGCGGCCGACGCGGAGGTGTTGCAGGCGACGGAACGGCTGCAGACGGCGCTGCTCAATTCGATCTCCCACGACCTGCGCACGCCCCTGGTATCCATCGTCGGTGCCCTCAGCAGCCTGCAAGAGGACGGGGAGGGATTGGACCTGGATTACCGCCGCAGCCTGGTGGACAATGCCCGGGAGGAGGCCGAACGGCTCAATCGCCTGGTAGGCAACCTCCTGGACATGACGCGCATCGAAGCGGGCGCCCTCAGGCTCGTGCTCGAGCCTTGTGATGTCCAGGACCTGGTCGGCGCTGCTATGGAACACCTGCGCGAGGGGCTCGCCAGCCGCCCGGTGTTGGTTAATGTTCCGTCCGACCTTCCCATGGTGCCCATGGATTTCGTGCTCATGGAGCAGGTGCTGGTCAATATCCTGGACAACGCCCACAAGTACTCGCCGCCCGACCTGCCCATCGAGCTGCGGGCCTGGGTGGACGGGGATGAAGCACGAATAGACGTGGCCGACAATGCCCCCCAGATCCCGGCCGGCGACTTCAATCGCGTCTTTGACAAGTTTTACCGCGTCCAGGTTCCCAGGCAGGTGAGCGGTACCGGGCTGGGCCTGTCCATCTGCAAGGGCATCGTCGAGGCCCACGGGGGGCGCATCTGGGCCGAGCACCGCCCCGAAGGCGGCAATGTGCTGCGCATTGCCCTTCCCCTCGGGGAGGCGGAGGAGAAAGACTGATGACACCCAACGGCGTGCGCGTGTTGGTCGTGGACGACGAGGCAGCCATTCGGCGGTATTTGCGCGCCTCTCTATCCGCCCATGGCTACACGGTGTTCGAGGTAGAGTCGGGCAGGGCGGCGCTGGAGGCCATCACTGCCGAGCGGCCCGATATGGTGATCCTGGACCTGGGCCTGCCCGATGTGGACGGCGTTGAGGTCACCCGCCTGCTGAGGGAATGGACCCGGATCCCCATCATCATCCTGTCGGTGAGGGGGCAGGAGGCCGACAAGATCGCCGCCCTCGACGCCGGCGCCGACGATTACCTGACCAAGCCCTTTGGCACGGGCGAGCTCCTGGCCCGGATGCGGGTCGCGCTGCGCCGGGCAAGCCAGTCACAGGCCGAGCCGGTGTTTGTCGTCGACGAGCTGGCCGTCGATCTGGGCCGGCGGCTGGTCGCGGTGGCGGGTGCCGAGATCCAGCTTACGCC
Organism: Anaerolineae bacterium; assembly: GCA_034428935.1. Taxonomy (GTDB): domain Bacteria; phylum Chloroflexota; class Anaerolineae; order JAAYZQ01; family JAAYZQ01; genus JAAYZQ01. Next base: position 11,382 of record DAOUHB010000104.1, read on the forward strand.
CACCGAGTACGACCTGCTGCGCACGCTGGTGAGCCACGCGGGCAAGGTGCTGACCCATCGCCAGCTCTTGCGCGAGGTGTGGGGCATGGGCTACGAGCAAGAGACCCACATGCTGCGGGTAAACATCAGCAACTTGCGGCACAAGATCGAGCCGGACCCGGCGAGGCCGCACTATATCCTCACCGAGCCCGGCGTCGGTTACCGGCTGCGCGCCAACCTGTAGTTCAGGGCGCGGAGAGACCCTATTCGTCCCGCTTTACCTCGTGCAACTGGATCAGGAACACGGGCTCACGGCTCGGGTCCAAGTCGATGACGTAGGTAAATGCTTCGCCCTCCATGGGCTCCTCGCCGACCCAATCGATTACCGGCTGTCCGACGTTCGAGCCGGTCAGATCGAAGCTGTAGGCGGCATAGCTGTAGACGCCGTTGGAAGCGGTCTTGTATTCGGTGGTCGCGCCGGCGGGTACATCGCCAAACTCGATCCGCTCATCGGGAAAGAGAACGACCAGGTTCTGAATGGGCACTGTGCCGGCGTTGGTGACGCGCAGGCGCGCCGAAGAGCCAAAGGGCGCGCAGCCTACAATGATAAGGCTGAGGGCCAGGAACAGGACGGCCAGGGACGCCAATCCCCATTTCGAGGGCGGTTTCTTCACGTTGTCTACTCCTTTCGTGTTCCCACGACGGTGAATATGCTATCGCCGGGACTCGCCGGCTCAAAGCTGAACTCATGGTAGATCTGGAGGTCTCGAAAACCGGCGTCCTGGTACAACTTGATCGCCTGCTCCTGGCTATAGCCCCGCGTCGCTGGCGAGCGATGGTGGTGCTCGACGGCGAGGACTTTTCCTGCGAGGCGCACCTCGTAGCGGTCCCCCGTGTGTTCCAGTTGTTCCAGTGGGTCGTAGCGGCTACGCGACCAGCGGCGCACTACTGCGCCATCTTCTGGACGCACTTGCTCCCCGCTTGGTTCCCAGTCCTTTTCCAGGGGCATGCCTTCCTGCCAGATTGTCATAAATGGCATGGCCAATACACCGCCGGGCAGCAAGTGGGCGTAGAGGCGGCGCATGGCCTCGGCCGCCAGCCGGGGCTCTAACACGAGCTGGAAAGAGCTGGAAGGGACGATGATGGTGCGGTAGCGCCGGGGCAGGTCCAGCTCCTCCATTGCCTGCCGGTAGAGCCCGGGGCTCAACGCCAGATCCGCGGCGCGGCCGCGACACAGGTCGAGCATCTCGAGCGAGATGTCAACGCCGTCCACGTCCAGGCCCGACGAGGCAAAGTCGAGGAGCAAGCGGCCCGTGCCGCAGCCGACGTCCAGGGCGGGCTGGCCGCTTTGCAGGATCAGATCGCGAAAGAAAAAGCGGTCCGCCCAGCCCGAGGTGTCGCCTCGAAAAAGGTCCCAGGTGGTGGCCATAAGGCCATAGTATTCGTACTCTTCAGGTTCCACGTTTCCTCCCAATAGCCGGCGGCTCTCGACCTCCGGATGTGTTGCCGCCCGCTTGCCTTACAGCCCATAGTTTCCAGAATTCATGCTAGCACTATCGGCTGATTGCTGCAAGCGACGGAAAGACGAACCGCCATACGCCAAAAGGCCGCTCTTGCGTCTGTTGGTTCTAGGGCAAATGACGTACGGGCGGGGCAAGAGGTTCCACGCTTCCAACTTTTGCGACGAAACCCGAAGGAATTCCGGTTGCTCGTTGCCCTGTTCTGTGGTAGGATGCAGTCCACGGGCAAGGATCGGCCCCGGACGGGATGTGCGAGCGACCGGCACGACTCCCCCGGGGCCGTTGGACCTCTGGAAAGCGAAGGAGAAATGGCGGGATCACTGCAGGGTACGATCGCCGTCGTCGCCGGGGCGACGAGGGGTGCAGGGCGTGGCATCGCCACGATGCTTGGCGAGGCGGGGGCGACCGTCTATTGCACGGGGCGCAGCACCCGCGCCGGGCGGGCGGGGCGGCCGCAACGAACAGGCGGGGCCTTTGAATTGGCCGGGCGGCCCGAGACCATCGACGAGACGGCCGAGATGGTCACCGCCAGGGGAGGCCTCGGCATCGCCGTGCGGGTGGACCACACGGTTCCGGAAGAGGTGCGGGCGCTGTTTGACCGGGTACGGGCCGAGCAGGGACGCCTCGATCTGCTGGTCAATGACGTGTGGGGGGGCGACGAGCTGAGCGAGTGGGGCAAGCCCTTCTGGGAGCTGGACCTGGATAAGGGCCTCCTGATGCAACAGCGCGCGGTGCACTCGCACATCATCACCAGCCGCTTTGGCGTGCCCCTCCTGCTGGAGACCGGCCGGGGCCTGGTCGTCGAGATCACCGATGGGGAGACCATGGACTATCGCGGCAACCTGTTCTATGACCTGGCCAAGGTCTCGGCCATCCGCCTGGCCTATGCCATGGCCGAGGAGTTGCGGCCCCACGGTATCGCGGCCGTGGCCCTCACCCCCGGCTTCTTACGATCGGAGGCCATGCTCGACCACTTTGGGGTGACGGAGGACAACTGGCGGGAAGGCGCCCAGAAGGAGCCCGATTTCATCGCGTCAGAGACGCCGATTTACATCGGGCGGGCCGTTGCGGCCCTCGCCGCCGATCCCGACATCATGGACAAGTCGGGCAAGGCGCTCAGCACGTGGGGCCTTTCGGAGGAGTATGGCTTCACCGACGTGGACGGGCGGCAGCCCCATTGGGGCCGCTACTATGCCGAGGTTGTCGCCAACCGGCAATAACCTTTTGGTCCGCAACGCCGATATGTGTTATAATATCTGGCTGAACGGTTTTGCATAACGGAATATCCGCGGCCTGTTTCGCGTCCGGCTCCACGACGAGCAGGGTATACCCTCGCAGGACGCCGTGCAGGATCGGCAGGCCACTTTTCCCCGAACCTCCTGTCTCGCGTACCACCGGCGGTTGAGCGACGTCCACGCAGGGCAGTCGCCCTCGCCGCGCCACGGCGGTGCGGCGGGCGAGACCGGTCGAGGCGGTGTGGCCGAAGCAGAGCGGCCAGCGCAATTGTCGAGCAATAGGAGGCAGAAGTGATCGACGTACGGATAACGGGCCTGGGGACGGCGACTCCCCCTTTGCGCGTAGCGCAGGAGGAGAGCTACCAGGCCTACGTGAATATGCTGCCCCTGTCCGAGAAGGCCAGGGCCTTGCTGCAACGCGTCTTTGTGGCAAACAACTCTATCGGCTACCGGCACTTTGGCATGGAGTCGCTGGGCGACGTGCTGCGGAACAGCCAGGATGAGCTCATCGCGCGCTACCAGAGGTATGCGGTCCGCACGGCGGTGCAGGCGGCGAACCGCGCCCTGGCCGAGGCCGGATTGGCGCCGGAAGACGTAGACGGTATCGTCGTGAATAGCTGCACCGGGTACCTGTGCCCGGGGCTGACGAGCTACGTGAGCGAAGCCCTGGGGCTACGGCCCGAGATCCGCCCCTACGACCTGCAGGGCATGGGCTGCGGTGGCGCGGTGCCCAACCTGGAGACGGCCTACAACTACCTCCAGGCCCATCCCGATCACGACGTCCTATCCATTGCCGTGGAGATCTGCAGCGCCACCATCTTTCACGGCGAGGCGCCCGATCTGCTCATCTCGAACGCGCTTTTTGGGGATGGGGCCGCGGCGGTGGTGCTGACCAACCGGCTCGGGCAGGAGGGGCCTTGCCTGAAAGGCTTTGCCTCGGGACTGTACCCCCAGGACCGCCAGCACCTCTATTATCGCACCGAGCAGTCCAAGCTGCGGAACGTCCTCAGTGTGGAGGTGCCGGTCGTGGGTGCCAGGCGGGCGGAAGAAGTGATCGGCCGCCTGCTGGACGAGAGCGGCATCACCCGGCGCGACGTGGACCATTGGATCCTGCACCCCGGCGGCCAGAAGGTCATCGACGCCTTGCAGCAGGCGCTGGCACTGCCCGACGAGGCGGTTCAGCCTTCGCGCAAGGTGCTGTACGAGTACGGGAACATGTCGTCGGCGTCGGTGCTCTTTGTCCTGGACCACGTTGCGGGCAATGGCAACAGCAGCGGCAGCGGCCGTGTGCGGCCGGGTGACATTGGGGTAATGTGCAGCTTTGGCGCCGGATTTGGGGTGTACGCGGCGCTGATCGAGTTCTAGACTTTCGACCAGTAGACTACGCAGCCAACCCCCGCCGGCCCTCGACTCAATCGCCGGAGTCGGCTGGCGGCGTCATCAGCACGGCGGGAAACACGGTGCTGATTGGCGTGGGGGTGGGCGTCGGCGGGGTCAGGGGGTCCAGGCGGGTCGTCGGAATGACGGTCAGCAACAGCGCGATGGGACGCTGGACCTCGCCCGCCAACCTTTCCTGCAGGTCGACGACCTCCTGGTGCGTTACCGTGCGGCGGGAGCGAACGCGAACCTCGATGTTGATGGTGTCTCCTCCGTCCTCCAACTGCACCCAATCGCTCAGCTCCACGCCCCGCATGGCTGCCACCTCGAAGCGAATTGCCCGGTCCAGTGCACGGTTCAGGGCAGACTCGCGTACGGTTTGGGCCGTCAGGATGCCCAGGGGGACGGTGACTGCCAGGAGCAGGAAACCCGTTCCCAGGGCGCCCCGCTGAAAAATCTGCGCCCGGGTCTTCTGTCCGCCGACCGGCCGGAACCCGAGCCACAAGAAGACGAGGCCACCCGCGGCAATGATGGCCACCAGGTTGGTGGAGAACAGGAGCATCGCCCCGACGGCAATCTCCCCCTCCCTCAGGGCTACGCCAATGCCGGCGGTCGCCAGGGGCGGAACGAGGGCGGCCGCGATGGCCACGCCTGGAAGTGCGGCCGAGACCTCCTTCCGGCAGACGGCATAGGCGCCGGCAGCGCCCGAGGCCAGTGCCACGCCCAGGTCGAGGAGGCTCGGACGGGTGCGGGCCAGAATTTCGCTCTGCGGCGTGGCGTTGGGCGTGATGAGGGCAATGGCAATGGCGGCGATGACGGACAGCAGCACACCGCGCAGGATGGCCGTTGTCCCACGCTTGAGCAGGCGCAGGTCGCCGCGCACGATGCCCAGGCTCAGGCCAAAAATGGCGGCCATCAGGGGTGCGACGAGCATGGCGCCGATGATGACTGCCGCGCTGTCTTGCAGCAGGCCAAACGTGGCGATGGCGGCGGCGAGGGCCATCATGATGTAGAAATCGACACTGGGCCGGGCGCTGCTGCGGATGGATTTGTAGACATCTATCTGCTGCTCGCGGTCGAGGGAGGGCAGCAGGTGGGCCATGCGCCAGCCGACCTCGTGCAGCAGCGCGTCCACCTGCCCCTCCTGGCGCCGCACGACAATGACCGGAACGGGGCTCGCCGCCGCTACCTTTTGCGGGACGTTGCCAAAGAGGACCCGGTCGAGGTAGCTTTCGTCGCTAGCGCCCATCATCACCCATTCGTAGCCCTCTTCTGCTTCGTCCAGGATCCCCTGGATGACCGTCTGCGCCTGTACGACGCGGCTTTCGAGACGGTCCTCGCCCGGCCAGGAAGACAGCTCCTTTGATAGGTTCTCGCGGCTGAGGGACAGGCCTACGTCGCCCATTGAGTGACGGGCAATGCTCAACGCCGTGATCTCGGCCTGGCGGGCGACGGCAAGGGCCAACTCCAGGGCCAGCCCGGCATTGGGGCCACCGCCCACCGGGATGAGGATTCGGCTCGCATCCCGCAGAGAGCCCTCGGGTAGGCCGCCGTCCTTGTCGAGCCGCACCACAGCAATGTCGCACGGTGCCTGGCCGAATACGTGGTCCAGGGTCCTCCCCAGCAGGTACCGGCCCTTGCCAGGCTGGCCGCGCCAGCCCATGAGAAGAAGGTCGGGGGGCTCGTCGTGGATGGCGCGCAGAATCTCGGTGCCCGCGTCGCTTCCGGCGAGAACGGTGACCGAAGCCTCCTCAACGCCCATGGAGGCCGTGCATCCGTCTGGGATGTCCAGCCAGTCTGGCTTCTGGCCAGAAGCCGTCACCGACAGGATGGACAGCCGCCCTTCGTGGGCCGCAGCGAGGTCGCAGCCGATCCTGATCAGCGAATCCAGCTCATCCTTCGCACCAATTGCCACGGCAACGCGGTATGGTGTGTCTTCGGGGTCCTGTTTCATGTTTTACCCCTCACGTGCCCTTCGGGCGCGATCCCGCCAGGATATGCGGAGAGAACCCGGCAGGAAGCAGTATAGCCGTGAAGGGGAATGATGTCAAGAGGCGTGGCTCCTTCAGCAGATCTTTTGCTCCTTGCCAGGCTGCGGCCTCGAACCGCGCCCTGAGCCGGCCATTGATGCCGGCCGGCAGCCCCTTGACGAAAAACGAAAGGCCATTGTATAATCTCTTCCGGGGCGGCGATGGACGTCTGCCACAGTTGTGTCCCGCGGGTTCTTTGTGCCAGCCGGCCCTGCCTCCTTGGCACGACATAACTTGAACATAGCATGCAGGCAGGGTCGGCCACGACGCACATCGAGTTGTCATGCAGGCCAGCCACGTCTCCGGCCGTGTCAGCCTGTGCAGAAAGGAGGTCATCTCGTGCTTTTCAACTCCTGGAATGCGGTTCTGCGCACGGTGGTAATGGGGGTGCTGGCCTACGTGGCCCTGGTCTCCTTGCTGCGTGTGTCGGGCAAGCGCACGCTGTCCAAGATGAATGTCTTTGACCTGGTGGTCACCGTCGCCCTGGGCTCGATCATGGCCACGATCCTGCTTTCCCAGGACGTGGCGCTGGTCCAGGGGATCGCCGCTTTTGCTGTGCTTATCCTCCTGCAACTCGTCGTGACGTGGCTGTCGGTCCGCTGGCCGGCTGTGCGCAAGGTCGTCAAGGCCGAGCCCACGCTCCTGTTTTACCGCGGGCAGTTTTTGCCGGATGCGATGACCCGGCAGCGCGTTTTGGAGGCCGAGGTTTGGGCCGCCATCCGTGAATCGGGCATCGCCTCCATCGACGGCGTCCACGGCGTCGTGCTCGAGACCGATGGCACGTTCTCCGTGGTCCAGCCGCCCGGCGACGGTCCCCAGACCCCCCTTCTCAACGTGAATGGTTTCCCGGGGGACCAGGACTGATAAACAAGCAGAAAGAGAGCTGTCAACAGCGTTACGATTCAGGCCAGTGGCGACCCGTTTCTCACTGTGGCTGGCATGTTGAGTTCAGACGCACCTGGTAGCTCTCGAACACAAGGAGGAAAACATGTCTGATGTGCAAACCAAAGGCCAGGTCGAGTCCCAGATAGCGGCTATGGTCACCACGTTTGAGCGGGAGCAAATGGGACGGGGACCCAGCGAGGTACGCGTCTGGATCGTCGAGGATATTATCCTGATTCGTCTCAGAGACGTGCTGACCCCTGCCGAGGATAGACTGGTCGAGGATCCGAACGGGCGGCATTTGCTCAAGCAGATGCGAACTCGGCTGATAGAAAACAGCCGTGGAGTTCTGGAAGAGGCAGTCAAGGGCCTCACAGGCGCCTCGATGGTCAGCTTGCACAGCGACCTTAGCATACGAACAGGAGAACGCATCATCGTCTTGACCCTGGCCGAGAATCTGGAGGCTCGGTTTCATCGATAGGGACATAGGCTCTGTATTCGCTATGCTGCACAAGAAGGCGAGCATCCTGCCGCGCTCTTTTGACAGACCGGTGCCTTTGTGCTAGACTGCTGAAGGTCAACCGCATAGCCACCGCGTGGCGGACAAGGAGGAGGATGGGCTCCCTGATCGGGAGCAGATCAGCCGCCAGGTAAGCCAACACGACGCCTCAACAGCAGGCGAGTGTTGGCTTTTTGTTTGTCCCGCACCGTTTGCGCTGCCGGTTCGCGTGGATGGGTGCCCTTGAGGCGATAACGGAGCCGGCTCCCCGCGCTGCACCGTGGGGAGCCGGTGCAGAACTGATGACTGCGGAGAAGCAGATCCTGCCGAGGATGTCCTCGACAGCCGCACGCGAGGACACCGTGCTTGTGTCCCGAGCTGGGCAGAGGAGGACAAATAGAAAGATGACCCGCAAAAGATGGATCGCCATAAGCGCCCTGACGGTGCTATTGTTCCTGGCCTGTGGGGGCCTGGGCCTTGCCTACGCGGCCCAGAACATTCCTGGCGTGGCCCGTCTGTTCCGAGACACGCCTACGGCTACTGTCGAACTCGTGACGAGCACGAGTGCGGCCGTACTTCCGCCCACGGCGACCCTCACGGCGACGCCCACCGAATCCGCCATGGAGGTTCCGCCGACACGGACGCTCATCCCTTCGGCGACGGCGACGTCCCTACCGCCCACCGAGCTGCCCGAGCTTGCGGCCAGTGCCACCCCGACGCCTACCTGGACGCAGACGCCCACACCTGCCTGGACCGAGAGCGCCACACCGGTGCCGCCGACGGCCACCCCTCCACCGCCCACGGCCACGCCCACGCCGCGACCGCAATGGATCGCTTTCGAGAGCCAGCGCGGCGGAAACAACGACTACGAGATCATGGCCATGGCCCCCGACGGTTCACGGTTAACCAACCTCACCAACTCCTGGGCCGACGACGTAGCTCCGGCCTGGGCTCCCGGCGGGCGCCGGATCGCCTTTGTATCCTTTCGAGATACAGCGGCTGGCAAATGGGGCATGGGCAACGGGGCAATCTATGTCATGCCCTTCGATCCGGCCAGCGGCCAGAGCGGCGAGGCCCACCGGGTGACCGACGACGGGGGCAGTGAGGGCTGGCCCACCTGGTCGTCCGACGGCCAGCGCATCGCCTTCCAGAGCAACCGCGGCGGAAACTGGGACATCTGGATCGCCAACGCGGACGGAAGCGGTCTGGCGCAGCTTACGCGGCACCCGGCGGACGATCGTTACGCTGCCTGGTCGCCCGACGGCTCCAGGATCGCCTTTACCTCCCAGCGTTCCGGGAACGAGGACGTCTGGGTCCTCGACGTGCAGGCTGTCCTGACCAGCGGAGATGACTCGAGTGCCGTCAACTTGACCAATTCGCCGGGCCAGGACCGCTATCCCTTCTGGTCGCCCGACGGCAAGCAGCTCACGTTCAATACCAAGCGGGACGGCAACTTTGAGGTCTATATCATGAACAGCGACGGCTCTCAGCCCCGCAACGTCTCGAACTCGCCGAAGAGTGCTGAGGGGCTGGCCGACTGGGCGCCCGGTGGCCAGCGGCTGGTGTTCTACAGCGATCGCAGCGGCAACAAGGAGGTCTACATCCTGGATCTGGCCTCTGGGGCCTGGACCAACATCAGCAACCATCCGGCCAGTGACGAGTTCTGCGTCTGGTCGCCTTGAGCATCCGGCCATGACGGAACGAAAGCAGCCACGGCTCGGCGTCCATTGGACACTGGTCGCAGTCTGCCTTGCGACGGTCGCCTACGCGGCCTATATGTCCGCCTCTTCCATCGTCAGGCACGATGCCTTTCTGACGAACCGGGCGGATCTGGGCCACTTTGACCAGACGCTGTGGAACACCCTCCACGGCCAGTTCTTGATCCGCACCGACGGCGGACAGCAGATGATCAGCTTGACCGATCACGTCGAGCCAATCCTGGTTCCCCTGTCGCTCATCTACCTGGTCTGGGAAAACGTGCGGGCGCTCTTGATCTTCCAGACGGCGGCCATCGCCCTGGGCGCGCTGCCGGTCTACTGGCTGGCCCGCGACGAGCTGCTTGGCGCTCGCTGCTCGGCCTCGGTTGCGCGGCTGGCCGGGTTGGTCCTGGCCCTGGTCTATCTCCTGTTTCCCGGGCTCCAGGCGGCGAACCTGACCGAGTTCCATGCCACGACGTTGGTCGTGACGCCCATGCTCCTCGCCTTGTACCATGCTCGCCGCGGTCGGTATGGTCCCATGTGGCTGTGGGCGGTAGTCGTCATGATGGTCAAAGAAGAGATGCCCTTGTTGACCCTGATGCTCGGGCTGTGGCTCTTGTTCATCGGCAAAGCACGCAGGCAAGGCCTGGCGCTGGCCGCTGTGAGCCTGGCCTGGTGTGCCGTCGCCGTGTTTGTCATCACGCCACAGTATGCTCACATCGAGTATGGCACCGATCAGTCTGTTCACTTCGAGCGCTATGCCGCGTTCGGAGACTCGCCCGGCGCCATCATTCGAACGGTGCTAACCGATCCGGGCCTGGTCTGGCGGACGGTCAGCCAGCCGGATCGAGTCTCTTACTTGTTGGGGCTGCTCGCCTCGGGTGGCCTGTTCATATCCCTGTTAGCCCCCGAGGTGCTGCTGCTGGGCTTGCCAATCATGGCAGCGAATCTGCTCAGCAGCTACGACGCCATGATCTCGGACGCCTATCACTACACGGCGCCCGTGGTCCCCTTTTTCATGGCTGCGACGGCCGTCGGCCTGGCGCGCCTTGCCCGGCTGGCGGGCCGCCGGCAGCGCGGGCAGGCAGCCGCCGTCCTCGGCGCGGCGGTTGTGCTGGCGGGCAGCCTGGGCTACCATCGCTTCCACGGCTACACACCGCTGGCCAGGAACCTGGACTGGCCCCAGGTCACCGACCATCACCGCCTGCTCGAAACCCGCTTCGCCCCCCAGATCCCGCCCGACGCTGTCCTGGCCACGACGGCTCCCCTGTTCCCCCACCTGGATCACCGGGAGCGCATCCTGCAACTGCCCAGGGTCGACGATGCCACCTGGGTGCTGATGGACGGCGCTTCCTACGCGCAGATGCACCCCGCGCGGCTGCGGCAGCGGTACGAGGACCTCATCGCCAGCGGGGCCTGGTGCATTGTGGATGCCGCTGATGGCTACGTGCTCCTGGCGCGGCGTGATGAAGCCAGTGGCGATTGCTTGCGCGAGCTACCCGACGACTTTTACGACTTTGCCCGCGTCGACGACCCTCAGCCCCAGGTCCGGGTGGAGGCCGAGTTCGGGGGGCAGTGGTGCCTGCTGGGCTATGACGTGATGAACGTCCCTCAATGGCGGCGGGTTGGCCTGCGGTTGTACTGGACCCGAACCGCTGCTGCGCAGACGCCGGACCCGGCCGTGCCTTCGGTCAGGCTCTATCCATTCTGGCTTGGGGAGGGCGGCGAGGTCATCGAGACCCCCGATCAGCGGCCGCTGGTGGAGCCTATCTGGTATCCGCCCGAGCGTTGGCGGCCCGGCGAAGTCGTCGTGACAGAGATGATGCCCTGGGATATCGGCCCGGTGTTCCGGCTCGGCGTTGCAGTCCTGGACGGCGCCGGGCGCCGGCTCCCGGTGCGGCTGGAAGCGTCGAGTGAGCCGGCCTACGCTATGGACGGCTCCACCTGGCTGCGGCTCGGCGTCTACCACTGGCACGAAGGCCGGGTCCGCGCGTTGGACACCGGTGCGCCGCTGAAGCAGCGGGCAGATGTCGAGTTCGACGGGCGCCTGGCGCTTGTCGGATTCGAATCGCACCCAACTCGGCTGCGGCCGGGCGACGATCTGGATCTGCGGTTGCACTGGCGGGCCACGGTACAGGTCGAACAGGACTATACGGCCTTTGTCCACTTGTTGAACAGTGCAGGCGAGCGCGTGGCGCAGCACGACGGCCCGGCTAACTTTTACGGTCACTTGCCGACCACCCTCTGGCAGGTCGGCGCGCCCGTGCTGGACCAGCGCACGCTGTCCTCAACCGCCGAATTGGCGCCAGGGATGTACGACGTGGTCGTCGGTTGGTACAAGCCCAAGACGGGCGAACGGCTCCGGCTGCCTGGTGGAAGCACTAGCTACCATGTGGCCCGGACCCGTCTGGAATGACCACCGGCCGGCCAGATCCGGTCATGGGCGGCTGTTTGTCCACAGATGGATCACGAGGTATAATGGCATGACCTGGAGTGGCATACAATAACCTGTGTATAGGCACCAGAGATTGGCAAAGCAACGATCCATTTACCTTTTTCTATTCTGGTTCAGTGTGCTGGGCCTGTTGGCCGCAGGGTGCACGCCAGCGCGCCCGGCGCCCACCCCAACCCGGACGCGCATCGCCTTGGCCCTGCCTACAAACACCTTTACTCCAACGGCCACGCCTCAGCCCACTTTGAGCCCGACTCCGGCACCCACCGACTCGCCGACCCCTGTTCCACCCACGCCACTGCCGCCAACGCCCACCAGCAGCCCTCTACCGGCGGCCACCGAGCCGCTTCCCGCGCCCACAGCCGAGCCGCCATCTGCATCCGCCACCCTGCCTGCGCCTTCGCCCACCAATCCGCCGCAGCCGACGGTGACACCGGTGCCAGCGGCTCGACCCCCGCTGCCGCCGCGCGAAGGGGGTGAGTGGGACATGGAGGCCGGCTTTGTGGCTGGGTCCTCGCCCCTGGGCGAGAACTGCCCGGGCTGGGCCGTAGCGTCCGGCTGGTCGGCCTTTGTGTCGCCCGGGAATCCGGCATCGTCCTGCCTCAACGAAAACAAGAACCTGGACAATGTGCACAGCGGCCAGCGCTCGCAAGAGATCACCTTTGACTTTATCAACGCAGAAGGGGGTATCTTCCGCCGGGCGCAGACCATCCCCGGGCATCGCTATCGCATCGAGGCCTGGGGCAAGCACATTCGCAGCGCCTCGGCGGTGGTCTTGTCGCTGGGCGTGGACCTTGGCGGTGGAGAGGACTGGCGAGGGGACTCGGTAGTCTGGTATCCGTGGGACGAGACGCAAGAGGATGCCTGGGTGCACACGCAGGTCACGCTTCGGGCCACGGGCGAGGCGCTGACGCTGTTCCTGAAAGGCTACCACCCGGTAGCCGTGCAGGGGGGCGCCACGCTCTTTGACGACGTCCGGGTGTTGGACCTGGGGCCGTGATCCTCATTTGGCAGGAGGCTGACCGTGGACAAGATCAGATGCAGGGTCGGCATCACCGTGCGCAATGAGAAAACCAGCATCCCCTGTTTGCTCAACGTTGCGGGCAGGGTGCCCCTCAAGGTGGATAACTGATGGCGACCCAACGGCTTATCGATCGGCCCGAAGTGACGCAGGTGCTGTTCTATCCCCGGCGGGAGGAGGCATGGGAGCATGGACCGTCGAACGTTCAGGTGCTCACCGTCCAGGTTGAGGCCGGCATCCACGTCGGTAGCCGTCTCTACCCCGCCGGCCCGGAAGCGCCGCTGATCCTGTACTTTCACGGCAACGGCGAGATCGCGGCCGACTATGACGACCTGGCTCCGGTCTACAACCGGCTGGGCATGAGCCTGCTGGTGGCCGACTACCGTGGCTATGGCGTGAGCGGTGGCAACCCCACGGCCAACCATCTCCTGACCGACGCGGTGGTCGTGTTCGACTCGTTGCACGACCTGCTGGCCGACCGGGGGTTGATGCCTGCCAGGCTGTACGTCATGGGACGCTCGCTAGGCAGCGCGGCGGCCATAGAAGTGGCACGGCACGCCGGCATACGATTGGCCGGGCTCGTCGTCGAGAGCGGTTTCGCCGACACCTTTGCGCTCCTGGCCCGGCTGGGCTTGTGGGTGCAGGGCGCCGACGAGGGGCGCGATGGCTTTGGCAACGCAGCCAAGATCGCCCAGATCGGCACGCCCACGCTGATCATCCACGGCCAGAACGACGTACTCATCCCGCCCGGCGACGGCGAGGAGCTATACCGCCGCTCAACAGCCGCCGACAAACGCCTGGTCCTGATCCCTGGCGCCGGTCACAACGATCTGATGTGGGCGGGCGAGGTTGCCTACTTTCAGGCGCTCGAAGCCTTTGTCGTTGGCGATGCTGCTCAATAAAGAGCGCATGTTTGCTGAACCGGAGGGGATTCATGCCCGAGCTACCCGAGATCACCGTCTTTGCCCATGATATGCAAAAGGAGCTGGTCGGCAGGACGATCAGCGCCATCGAAGTGCTCCAGCCCAAGTGCCTGAATGTGCCAGAGGCCGAGTTCCGTTCAGCGTTGACTGGTGCCGAGATTCTCTCGGTCACGCCTCATGGCAAATGGCTACAGGTACGGACAACCCAGGGCTGGCTGCTGCTCAACCTGGGGATGGGGGGCGAAATCCTGTTGACGGATCGAGACCACTTGCCCGAAAAAGTCCGGCTGATTCTCGACCTGGCCGATGGAGCGTGCCTGGCCATCAACTTCTGGTGGTTCGGCTACGCCCACTTTGCCGCCGACCCGGCCGATCACCCCATGGTGGGCAAGCTGGGGCCGCACTTCATGGATCTATCCCTCGACGACTTTCGGGCGCTCCTGACCGGACGGCGCGGCGCCATCAAGACCTTTCTCCTGGACCAGTCGCGGGTGGCGGGCATCGGCAACGTCTACGTCCAGGACCCGCTGTGGAAGGCACGCATCCATCCTCTGCGCCCCATCCCGACCCTGACTGACGGGGAGATCGAGGCGCTGTACCAGGCTCTGCGCCAGAACTTCCAGGACAGCATCGACCAGGGAGGCTTTGCCTACGAGCAGAATCTGTACGGCCAGAAGGGGAGCTGGAACTGCTTCGAGGTGGGCTACCGGGAGGGGCATCCCTGCCCGCGCTGCGGCACCGTCGTGCAAAAGATCAAGACGGGTAGCACGGCGAGCTACATCTGCCCGGGCTGCCAGAGGTTATAGCGAGGTGTTCATGAACAAGGCGGCAAGGCTCGATGCGCTACTGGCAGAGGCGACGGTCGACTGCTACAACGAGGAGTGGCTGGAAGTGCCCCAGGATATCCTGGACTCTGTACGACTTGGCGTGAACGGGCTGAAGGTGGAGATGGCTGTGCATCTGGTATGCCGAGGAGCGGCTATCGATCGCCAAGGACTTGAGCTAGCTGGCGGGTATGGCCCTACCTGCCTTTCCTTCGCTAAAGGAGAAGCATCCACATGAAAAAGATATCGGTATTCAACCACGTGACTATTGACGGCTTCTTTGCTGGGCCCAACGGCGAGATCGATTGGTTTCAAGCGGTCCATGACGACGAGTGGAACAGGTACGCTCAGGAGCATGCCGACTTGTCACATAACACGCTGATGTTCGGCCACACAACCTATCAAATGATGAAGAGCTGGTGGCCCACGCCCACCGCAATGAAAATGGACCCGCAAATGGCTGAGGTAATGAACTACAGCCCGAAGATCGTCTTCTCAAGATCGCTTCAGAGCGCTGATGACGAGCCGAACTGGAAGAATACGAGGGTGTTTCGTCAAATGGACCAGGGCGAGTTACGGAATCTGAAGCGAGAGGAGGATATTACAATTCTGGGGAGCGGCACCATCGTCCAACAGCTCGCCAACCTCGGGCTCATTGATGAATATGTGCTGATTGTTGTACCTATCATTCTCGGTGAGGGCAAGCCGCTCTTCAAAGACGTTCCCAAGACCAACCTAAGGCTCGTCGAACAAAGGGCGTTCAGGAATGGGATCGTATTGTTGCGCTACCAGCCCTATCCCTCATAGCAGCCGATGGCTGGCTCTGAACGAAGTGCCTGCAGAGCCGCTTCCCGCTGTGGAAGGCACGGGTCCATCCCCCTACGTAGCAACAAGTGGAGAGGGTGTCATGTGTGCTGTCCACAACACCCTCTCCG
>DAOUHB010000105.1:0-18168 GCA_034428935.1 Anaerolineae bacterium
CGCCCTCTCCGAAGGAGCAGTAAAACTCGCCGTTCCACGGCTCGCTTGCTTCGTCTGGCCGGGTTGCGCCACTGGCCTGGGTACGAATCGGGTCGAGAAGCCAGGCCCGACTGAGCAACTGCTCAGTGCCATATGAGAAGACCTGGAAGCAAAGCACGTTGATGGAGGTGCCACGCTCCGTCAGGTAGGTGATGATGCGCTCCGTGCTGTTGTCCAGTGAGCCAGCCACAACCACGATTTGGTGACTCTGGTTTAACGTCTCTTCGTCGAGCATCTGCCCAAAACGTTGCCGGCGGGAGCGAACCTCTCGCGGGGCAACCGCCTGGGCCAGGTGCAATGCACTTCCACAGGCCGGGAACGCCCTTCACGAACCCGCAGGTCCTCGCGGCTGCATCGCCTGTACCGGTGGGCAAAAGTGCATTGCACGTCCGGGGCAGCGAATGCGATGGCCCTGCGACCGCGTTGCAGGCTCGGGGAGTGCGCCGATACCCCTGCCAACGAATCAAGAAACGAATAACCGAATGAGAACACGCCAGATTCGTTTATTCGTTTCCCATTCGTTGACAACGCCCTACCGCACCCCTCGCCCTCCCCCTTGCCCTCCGCCCCCATTCGGTGTACAATAATCGACAAATACTCGATGGAGGGAACGATGCTAAAAGCCGGCGATCCCGCACCCAATTTCACCCTCGTGTCCGACGGCGGCCAGGAGGTCAGCCTATCGGACTACCGCGGGCAGAAGGTGGTCCTCTACTTCTATCCCAAGGACGACACGCCGGGCTGCACGGCCGAGGCGTGCGCCTTCCGCGACGACCATTCCGACATCGTCGCCGCCGGGGCCGCCGTCCTGGGCGTCAGCCCCGACACGATCAAGTCCCACGACAAGTTCAAGGCCAAGTACAACCTGCCCTTTGCCCTGCTGAGCGATCCCGACCACCGGGTAGCCGACATGTACGGGGCATGGGGGGAGAAAAAGATGTTTGGCAAGTCCTACGAGGGCATCCTGCGCTCCACGTTCATCGTCGACGAGGAGGGCACCATCGTCAAGGTCTTTCCCAAGGTGACGCCCAAGGGTCACAGCCGCGAGGTGCTGGCCGCGCTGCAGAGCTGACAGGCCCTACGGCCTTCGCCTCCCAGTTGGTCCTTGCGATGCTCCGACCGGGGCCGCAAAAGAGCGAGGGGGCCGGGCAATGGCCGCGGCCCCCTCGTGGATTCAAGGATCAGGCGGCCGAGTAGCCCGGACCCTCCGTGTAGAAATTGCGGTTCTTGTCGATCCAGTCCTTGTACTCCTCCGGCACCTCGTCCTCGGGATAGATCGCGTCCACCGGGCACTCGGGCGCGCAGGCACCGCAGTCAATGCAGGTGTCGGGATCGATCCAGTAGGCCATCCCCCACTGGGCATCGCCCTCGGGGCCAGGCACGATGCACTCCACGGGGCACACCTCGGCACAGCTCCCATCGCGGATGCAGGGCTCCGTAATCACGTACGCCATTGCTACACCTCCTCTTTCTTGATAAGGTCTATGGATCCAGGCCGGCCCGCGCCGGCTCCGGTCAACCAAACTCGGCGCGCAGCCGCTCCATCTGCTCGGCGGTCAGCGGTTCCAGGCGGCGCGTCGCCACGGGCCCCATCCGTAGCCCGGCCACCTGCTCCTCGTAGGTGGGCAGCCGGACCTGGTACAGGACGCCCAGGGGGATGCGATCGCCCCACTCCAGCGCCTTCTGGAAGGCGGCGGCCCGGTCCGTGGGATCGTAGCCGCTGCCCTCCAGGTCGTACACCCGCTCGCGATACCAGTCGTACGTGTTCTTGCGGTTAAAGGTGACGCACGGCTGGAGGATCTCCATCAGGGCATAGCCCTTGTGCGCCAGGGCCCGGACAATCAGGCCCGACAGCTGCTTCACGTCGCCAGCAAAGCCCCGCGCCACAAAGGTGGCCCCCGCCGCCAGGGCCAGGGCCGCCGGCGACACGGGCAGGTCCAGGGCGCCCGCCGGCGAGGTGCTCGTCACAAAGCCGGGATCGCTGGTGGGCGAATACTGGCCCTTGGTCAGGCCATAGATCTGGTTGTTCTGCAACAGGTCCACGATCTCCACGTTGCGCCGGGCGGCGTGCACAAAGTGGCCCATGCCCAGCCCCATGCCGTCGCCGTCGCCGTGGACGACCAGCGTTTTCAGCCCGGGATTCACCAGGCGGGCGCCCGTGGCGATGGGCACCGCCCGGCCGTGGAGCGTCATGAAGCCGTTCACGTTGGCATAGTCGGGCAGCTTGCTGCCACAGCCGATGCCGCTGACGACCAGGATCTCGTGGGGCGCCAGGCCGGCCTGCACCAGCGCCCCCTTGACCGCGGCCAGGATGCCGAAATCGCCGCACCCGGGGCACCAGGTGGGCTTGACGGGGCTCGCGTAGTCCTTCTGAGTGACGGGCTGAGCGACGGACATCAGGCCACCTCCTCCAGGCCCGCCAGCACGTCGCCGGGCGCGAAGGGGCGCCCGTCGTAGCGGCTGATGGTGTGATGGATCGGCATGCACAGCTCGCCCTGCAAGAAGCGGGCGAGCTGCCCGGTATAGTTGTTCTCCACGACCACGAGCTTGCCGCCCTTGAGGGCCTGGCGGGCCGCCCTGGCCGGGAAGGGCCATAGGTCGCAAAAGTGGACCAGGCGCGCCCGGCCCTGGAGCCGGTCGACGGCCTCGCGCAGCACGCCGTAGGTCGAGCCCCAGCCCACCAGGACGATGGGCGCCCCGTCGGGGCCGTAGCAGGTGGGCGGCGCCATCTCCCGCAGGGCCACCTCCTGCTTGCGCATCCGCTTTTGCATCATAAGCCGGCGGTTTTCGGCGTCCTCGGTGATGTGGCCGAACTCGTCGTGCTCGTCGCTGGCCGTGGCATACACGGCCTTCGGATGGCCGGGCACGGCCCGGGGTGAGATGCCGTCGTCCACAAAGCGGTGGCGCTTGTAGGGCTCGGCCAGGGCATCCAGTTCCTCGCTGCCCAACAGCTTGCCCCGGTCGATGACCACGCTCTCCAGGTCGAGGGCGCCGGGGTCCAGGGTGCGCAGAGAGGCAGCCAGCAACTGGTCCGAGAGGACGAGAACCGGCGTCTGGTACTTTTCGGCCAGGTTAAAGGCCCGCCAGCCGCACTGAAAGTACTCCTCAATGGTGCCGGGCGCCAGGAGAAGGCGGGGGAACTCGCCCTGGCTGGCGTTGAGGACAAAGAGCAGGTCGCTCTGCTCGGTACGGGTGGGCAGGCCGGTGGACGGGCCGCCGCGCTGGGCCTCGACAACCACCAGGGGCACCTCGCACATGCCGGCCAGCCCCAGCGCTTCGACCATGAGGGAAAAACCGCCGCCCGAGGTGGCGGTCATGGCCCGCGCCCCGGCAAAGTTGGCGCCAATGGCCATGCAGATGGCGGCGATCTCGTCCTCGGCGTGCTTGGTGACCACGCCGTACTCTTCTTCGTGCCTGGCCATCCACTCGATGATGGACGTGGCGGGCGTCATGGGATAGGCCGACACAAAGCGACAGCCGCCGGCCAGGGCGCCCAGGGCAAAGGCCTGGTTGCCGCCCACCAGGAGCCGCCGGGGCACGTCGGGCACCGCGGCCAGCTTCCAGGGAAAGTCGGCGGCATAGCGCTCCTCGGCATACAGATAGGCGGCCCGCGCCACGCGCAGGTTGGCGGCCACCACCTCGCCTCCCTTCCGCCGAAAGTTCTGGCGGATGACGTCGGCCATGCGCTCGTAGGAATAGCCTGTCACGCCGGCCGCGGCGCCCAGGGCCGCGGTGTTGGCCATCACCCGCTCGCCGTGCTCCTTGGCAATCTCCACAAGGGGCACGGGCATGGCGTTCCGGAGGGGGTCGGGGCCGCCGGCGACGGCGGCCGCATCCACCTTCAGGTCCTGGTCGTAGATGATGCCGCCCCCCGGCACGACGTCGTCGCAGAAGGCTTGCAGCGCCTCCTCGTTGAGCGCCAGGAGGATGTGGATGGCATCGTCGTGGCAATAGAGGGGCGATTCGTGGACCCTGAGCTCGAAAAAATTCAGGCCGCCGCGAATGCGCGACATGTAGTCCTGGAGGGCAAAGACGTGAAGGCCGCCCTGGGCTAGCGCCTGGGCAAACCCCGCGCCGCTGGACTCCACTCCCTGGCCGGCTGCGCCGGCGATTCTAAGGCTCAAATCGTTGATGGTAGTCATTCCCTGCTCCGTAGCATCTGGGCCGGCCTCGTACGGGGCCGGCAACTCGACCGGTGCGTGGGGTCCGCGGTGACCGTGAGCAGTGTACCATCATTGGGCAGCACAAGTCAAATCTGCGACACGTCAGGTTGCGCTCCGGGCCGGGCTACGGCGAGGCGCGCAGGACCAGCGGCAGGTAGAGGGACTTCAGGGCCCCCGGCGCCCAGTACTCGTCGGCGCCCATGTCGGGTGTGCCAAGGCGAGGCTCGCGGTCCATGTCGTTGCGCACGCCCGCGTCAATCCCGGCGTCGATGGCCAGCGATTGGGAGCCGATGTGGAAATCGCCCGCTTCCTCGTCGGCAAAGGCCGGAAAGCCGGTGATATAGTTGGTGCACGACGCCCCGTTGCCGCAGCGGGTGCCGTTCTTGTAAAAGAGAGTGCGGTCGGCGACGACGTCCGCGCCCCAGTAGCCGGCCACCGTGTGCGACGAGACGATGGTGTTGGTCAGCCGCGCGCTGCCGCCGTTGGCCCACAGGGCGAAATCCCCGTTGTTGGCCAGGGTCCAGTGCCGCGCCACGAGGTTGCCGCCCGAAAGGTAGATGCCCTGGGCCATGGAAGAGTTGTTGGCGATGACGTCGTTGATGCCGTCGACGTGGCCGCCGGCGATGACCATGGCCCCGCCAAAGGTGCCGGGCGCCTGGTTGTGCATGACGGCGTTCCTCTCCAGCTTCAGGTTACCGTCGGCGACGTACAGGGCGCCGCCACCCTGGCTGCCGCCGACGTTGTACGCCAGGCGGTTCCCGACGAGGGTGATGAGGCTGCCGTTGGCCCAGGCGGCGATGCCCCCGCCGTCGGACGTGGCCGTGTTGCTGATGATGTCGTTGTTGTACAGCGCCATGGTGCCGGCGCTGATGCCCACCCCGCCGCCCGACGCCGCCGCGTTGCCCCGGATCACGTTGCGGCTCGCCGTGACGCTCGGCGGCTGCACGCCGTCCAGGCCGATGCCGCCCCCGTTGCCCGTCGAATCGTTGTCCTCGATGACATTGTCCTCCAGGACGGCCGTGCCCGACGTGACAAACACGCCCATGAGCGAATTGCCGCGGATGGTGTTGTTCCGCAGCGTGGCATCGGCCCCGTTCAGCATCGCCCCGCCGCCCATGTCCGTCGACGTGTTGCTTTCGATGAGGCTGCCGGTCACCAGGAGCGTGCCGTGGCGCGCCCCCAGGCCCGCGCCGTGGCGGCCGGAATGGTTGTCCCGGATGATCGAGTCGACGATGGTCAGGCTTCCGTCCTCCAAAAAGACCCCGCCGCCCCCGCCGCCGACGGTCCCCGTGGCAGTGTTGTCCACTATTTCGCAGTTCTGGATCGTCACGTTGCCGTTGACGACATAGATGCCCCCGCCGTCGGCCGCCAGCCCCGAGTTGCCCCGCTGCACCACCAACCCCTCCAGCCGGACGGTGACGTCGCTCGAGCTCTGCACCCGGATCACCCGGTGGCCCGCCGTGGGGCCGGCGTCCAACACCGTGCGCCGTGTATCGGGCATGGACGTCTGCCAGTCGGTGGTGGCAAAGCCGCCTATAATGGCCAGGTCCTTGGTAATTTGCACCTCGAGGCGCGGGTCCGTGTAGGTCCCCTCGGCCACCTTGACCGTGTCGCCCCTGCTGGCGGCCAGGACGGCTTCCCGGACCGAGGCAAAGCACGGCCCTGCCGCGCCGCAGTCTCCATCCGGCGCCACGAAAAGCACGCCGCTCTGGGCCCGGGCAGTCGTCCCCAGGGCCATCAGGATCAGGGCCAACAGCCCCCCGCACAGGGCCAACGCGCAGCGTCCTTGCTTGTTCATCGAAACCTCCTGTTGAGCATATGATGTTCGAACGTTGGCGTTGCCGTCGCCGGCAACGAGCGCGAGATGGCAGAAGTGTATCGGCTGCCCCTGGCCGGCTGGATCTCACGGGGCCGGAAAAAGGATCGCGGATGATAGCTCGATGAGCCTGGGCTCCCCCGAGACCGGGTCAGAGCCGCGAGGCTTTGTACCTTACATCACAAGTATACCACGGTGCCGTGGAAAAGGCAAACGGGAGAACCCGAGTTCTACGCCTGGCGCTCGAGCAGGGCCCGCACCTTTTGCGTCAGCGCCTCGACGGTGAATGGCTTGGCCAGGAACGCGATGAACGGGTCGGACATGGCCTGCTGCACCAGGGGCAGGTCGGCATAGGCCGACATGTACATGATCCGCATTTCGGGGCGCACCGGAAACAGGGCTTTCACCAGCTCTCGCCCGCCCATCCCGGGCATCACCAGGTCGGTGAGGAGCAGGTGGATGGGCCCCTCGGTCTGGGAGCTGATTTGCAGCGCGTTGAGGCCATCGCTGGCGGCCAGCACCCGGTATCCGTGGGCCGTCAGCGTCTGGACGGTTAGCTCTCGCACGTCCTCCGCGTCCTCGACGACGAGGATCGTCTCGGCGCCCGGGGGCGTGCTCGCCAGCTCCGAAGGCCGGACGGTGCGCAGCACCCGGTCCTCCCTGGCCTCCACCTGGGGAAGGTAGATGGTGAACGTGGTGCCCTGGTCCACCTCGCTCTCGAACCGGATGTGGCCCTTGTTCTGCTTGACGATGCCGAACACGGTCGGCAAGCCCAGGCCCGTCCCCTGTCCCCTCTCTTTCGTGGTGAAAAAGGGTTCAAAGATGTGCGATTTCACCTCGTCGGTCATGCCCACGCCCGTGTCGGCGATGGACAGCAGGACGTAGGTGCCCGGCTCCATGTCGGGATGCACTTCCGCGTAGGCGCTGTCGAGGCGCACGTTCGCCGTCTCGATGCGCAGGCTGCCGCCCTCGGGCATTGCGTCGCGGGCGTTCACCACCAGGTTCATGATCACCTGTTCCACCTGCGACGGGTCCAGGCGGATAGGGGCCAGGTCGGGGGCCAGGGAGATCTCGAACCGGATGTTCTCGCCAATGATCCGCTCGAGCATGCCGCTCATGTCCTCGACCAGGTGGTTGAGATCGAGCACCTGGGTTTCGACGACCTCCCGCCGGCTGAAGCTGAGCAATTGCTTGGTGAGGGCGGCCGCCCGCTGCCCGGTCTCGCCGATGCGCCGCACGTGGGGCCACAGGGCGTCTTGCGGGTCCAGTTGCTGCTCCAACAGCCGGGTGGAGAGGTGGATGACCGTCAGCAGGTTGTTAAAGTCGTGGGCGATGCCGCCGGCCAGGCGGCCCAGGGCTTCCATCTTTTGCGACTGGCGGAATTGCTCCTGCAGTTGCATCTCGCGGCTCACGTCGCGCATGGTCGTCACATAGTTGACCACCTCCCCTGCCTGGTTTCGCACGGGGGTTGCGATGGCGTCGACGGTGTAGGTGTCGCCGTTCTTTTTCCTGCTCACAACCCGGCCCTGTTGCACCTCCTTGTCCTCCATGCAGCGGGCGAGCTGCCAGTAGAGCGTGCCCTCTCCCTGGCCGTCCAGGAACTCTTTCGGGTTGCGTCCGATGGACTCGGCGCGGGCGTGGCCGCAAAGCTGCTCGAAGGCCGGGTTGACGTAGACGATGGTGCCGTCGACGTCGGTGATCATGACCGCCTCGGCCGACTGCTCGACGACCGTGCTCAAACGCTGCTGGGTCTCGACCAGGCGGGCCCGGGCGAGGGCGCCCGACAACTGCTCGGCCACACGCAGGGCCAGGCCGATCTCGTGGGACGAGAATTCGCGAGGCGCCCGAGACGCCAGGCACAGCACCCCCTCCGCCCGTCCCTCGACGGAGAGGGGCAGGGCAAGCAGGCTGGCCATGCCAAAGGATATCATCTGCTCGCGGACGGGAGCCAGTTGCACGTCGGCCTGGAAGGCATGGACGACGACCAGCCTCTGGCGCTCCAGGACGTAGGCCAGCAGCGGGTCGGCGCTGGCTTCGAGGGTCCAGGCCGTGGGCTGGGCGGCCTCGCCGGGCCGGGAGGCCAACGTGCCGGTCGACTGCACCACTCCCCTGGCCAGGGCTGACAGCGCCATGGCCGGGATGTTTACCGCCGACGCCCTGCTGCCATCGGCGTCGAGGACCACGGCCCAGGCCCAGTCCACGCTGTAGGCCAGGACCAGCTCCTGGCAGACCGTGTGCAGCATCGACTCCAGGTTCTGGCTGGTGGCCGACGCGGCAATGATCCGGTTCAACAACACCAGCTCGCGATACCGGCGGCGGGTCTCTTCGTGCAGGCGCGCATTTTCCAGGGCGGTGGCGATCTGGTTGGCCAGGGTCGTCAGCGTGCGCTGATCGTCGGCACTGTACGGCTCTTCGGAGAGCTTGGGCCCCAGGGCGAGAATGCCCACCAGCTCGCCCTTGGCCTTGAGCGGCACAAACAGCTCGGCCCCAAGGGCGGTGAGGGCCCGCATCTCTTCGCCCCAAAGGGCCTTGAAACCGGGAAAGAGATCCAGCTCCCCACGGTCCAGGGCATTGTCGTGCTCCGACAGCCAGCTCACCAGGGGGTGATCGTTTCGCAGGCGCTGGTGGCCCTGGTGCTCCAGGCCGCGCTGGGCTCCCAGGCGGAACTCGCCGCTGCCCTCCTGCCGCAAGAAGAACCCCGCCATGCGGATGTGGATCGTCGACGTGATGCCGTCCAGGATGATGCCCGTCAGTAGATCCAGGTCCAGGATGGACGCCGTCGTGCGGCTGAGATCCTGGAGCATGAGGCTGGCATCGTACTTTTCCCGGAAGAAAAGCCGGTCGATCCAGAGCTGCGCCCGATCGCGCAGGGGTTGCGCCGCCACGGCGGCGATGGCCGCCACCAGGAGGGATATGATGAATATCTGGAGTCCCGTCAGGGCGTGAAAGAGGCTGGTTGCCAGGGCGACGATGAGAAAGTAGGCAACGCCGATGATCGCCGTCGGGATGGTGTAGAGGAGCCCTTTCCGGACGACGAGCGAGATATCCACCAGGTGGTAGCGCAGGATGGCATAGGTCAACAGGATGGCGTTCAGCAGGTTGGCCGCGTGGTCGACGGGATAGGTGGACACTACGTCGACGAGGTTGCTGAGCCCGCCGGCGAGGACGATGGTGCCGCCGGCGAGGGGGTACAAGATGCGGTTGCGCTGCACCGGGTTCGACGTCCGCTCGCGCGCCCGCGCCAGCCAGATGACGCCAAGGATCAGGTAGGAGCCGGTCCAGAACGACATCAGGTAGCCCAGGGGCCTCAGCTTGAAGCTCAACAAGCCGCCTTCCAGGAGCGCAACATCCTGGACCAGGAGGCCAAAGGCGTTGGCCACCTGCAGCACCACGCCGGCGGCGATACCCACCCGCAACAGGTTGTTCAGCTTCTGATCCAGGAACACCAGGACAAAGCCGCAGAAGGAAAGCGGCATGGCCAGGGCACTGCCCGTCGTCACCTTGTTCCACAGGAGGATGTGGCCCGGGTCCAGGCGCTGCAAAGCCGAGCCAAGGCTCCACAGCGCCATGGCCAGGAGATAGATGGCAAACATGCGCTGCAGGCGAGAGCTGACCGCCCGCCGCAGGACCACATTTCCGAGGGCGAGGTAGGTGATAAGGGTCAGCAGGGGTGTAAGGGTCAGGATCCAGAAACGGACCTCTAGCATCGGTTCCCCATCATTGATTCGTCATCCCCGACGATTCCGGCGCGCCTGCCGCGCCTCATCCGCCCGTCCCGTCGCCGGCATGCAGCAAGTCCGCGATGACGGCATCGGGCGCGTTCATGTGCCGCGGCTTCAGGTGGGCGACGTCGACCCCGGCGGCCATCTGTTTCTGCGTGTAGCGCTGGAACGTGCCCTGCCGCAGCACGGTCACCTGCATGGGCCGGATCTCCAGGAAGCTGACCAGGTCCACGTAGAAGGGGTTCAAGTCCATCAACTGCTCGTGCACCCGCTGCGCCACGTCCTCGGCCGCCACGTCTTCTTTCAGCTCGATGTACAGGTGCAGGCCCGCGTGCTCGCCCAGGAGCTCCTTGCGGACCGCCCACTCCTCGTGGGGGATGCCCGTGTTGGCGATGGCCTGCCAGATCAGCTTCTCGTCGATGAGCCCCGTAAAGTTGGCCAGGTCGATGAGGTCGGCGACGCGCCCGGCAAAGGTCATGCTGGGCAGCTCGATCCCCTCGTCCTCATCGCGATAGCGGACAAACTCGACCAGGTCGTGGAGCCGGTAGCGCATCATGGGCCCGCCGTAGAAATTGGTCAGGACCACCTCGTAGCGCGTGCCCAGCTCCACCTCGTCGAGCAGGACCGTCTTGGGCATATAGCTCTCGTCCGCCCGCCAGCGCGTCCACTCCGACTCGGGAATGAACTCCAGGAAAGAGACGTCGGGCAGAAAGTAGAGCCCCTTGCGGTCCCAGGCCTGCACGGCGATGGTGGCCGGCCCCTCTGTCATGCCATAGCCCTCCGTCGGCTCCACCCCCCAGTATTCCCGGATCCGATCCCGGTAGATGTCGGTGTCCATCCCACTGACCATGATCCCCTTCACGCGCCACAGATCCCTGGGCAGGATCGCGCGGCGGGCAAGGCGGCTGCGGACCCAGGCGCGGCCCATGCGCGCGAGCACGGCCGGATGGAGCATGGCCGCCGAGACCTTGGCCGAGGCTCCCTTGGAGAACTCGTCGCCGATCTTGACCAGGACCGAGCTGATGGAGCCGACGACGTCGATGCCGGTGCGCATGCCCATGCGAAAGCCGGCCTGGATGCGTTCCTGAAAGCTCATCTGCTCCATCTCTTCGACGGTCGGCACGTAGCGCATCTCGAACAGCTCGGCCAGGCTCATGGCCCCGAAGCCGCTCATGTACGGCCGCGACGCCACGTTGTAGACCAGGATATCGCCAGGCTCCAGGCGCACCACTCCCCGCTGGTTGGTCGTGGACAGGATCAGCCAGGCCAGCACCCCCTCGCCGATCTTGGCAAAGGAGCGGGCCGTGCACGGATACCACTTGTAGCTGCCCGAGCGCCCCGAGGTGTGCGCCCAGGCGACCGGCTTTTCGGGCAGAAGGTCCTCCTTCCGCTCGTCGAGACAGAAGGCATAGTCCTCGTAGGTCGTAATCGGCACGCGCTCGCGGAATTCCTGGACGCTTTGCGGGGGGTGCTCCCCCATGATCGTCCGACCCAACTCTGACCGGCCCATGAGCTGCAACTGTTCAAGCAGCAGCCGCTCCTGGATATCCATAAACTGCTCCAGGGTAATGTCCAGGAAGCCACAGTACCGCTTCCATACTTCTTCGCTTCGGCCCTGCCGTATCAAGTCTGCTGGCTTTTCCATTCGCATCTCTCCTTTTTGTCGCGACCCCTGCCTGGAACGTCCTCCCGGCAAGCTCGATCTATGCAACCTCTGCGTACATGGTCAGGGCGCGAGGATACCAGGCACGGCGCGCGCGCAATTCGCGCACCTGGATCGCACCGAAACCGGCATTGGAAAGCATGGCGCGCCATTCTGTGGCGGTGTGCATCTGTCTAAAGGCATCCTCCTCGATCTGGTTTCTGGACCTCGATTGGGTCAGGCCGAACGCCGAGAGCATGACCTTGAGCACCAGGCGGCCGGCAACGGTGCGCCAGTAGGAGGGCGCGCCCGCCTCGGCCAGCACCAGCCGCCCGCCGGGCCGCAGGACGCGGCGCGTCTCCCGAAGCAGGCGGGGCGCGTCCATGTGGTGCGTGCCAAAGGCACAGACGGCGACGTCAAAGACCTGCGGGGCAAACGGCAGCTCCATGCCCGAACCGCCGACCAGGAACGCCGTGGCCGAGAGGTTCCCGGCACGAATGGCCCTGTTCCCTCCGTTGAGCATGGCCGGCGTTATGTCGACGCCCACGGCCCGGCCGCTGCCGTGGCCGTCCCTGGAGACAGCCAGCCGGCGGGGGATCAGGGCCGTGCCCGTCGCCACGTCCAGCACCCAATCGTCAGGCCCCACGGCCGCCCGGTCCAGCAACCCCTCGACAAAGGCCTGGTAGCCGACCCCGAGGTACTGCTCCAGCTCACGGTTCATGGTCCGTTCGTAATCGGGAGCCAGCTCGGAAAACGCTACGAGAAGGGCATCGTCGGGGGTCATGGGGCTCACCAGGGCGGTCCAGGGGAGACCGCCCCCCCAAAGCAAAAACGGCCAGCGCTGTGCGGCCTGGCCCGAGCCCCGAATGGGCTCGACGGTTGGTTCCATCGTCGACAAAACGTCATCGTTACAGTGAGCATCCTTGATCGCCATGCGGCCTTCGGCTTGCGCCATCCTGCAACGCCATCGCCCAGGATGGTCCCTCAGGCGCGCTACGAGTATAGCACCACAACGAGAAAAAGGCAAAGAAGCGAGAATCGGCAACCCGTTGGGTGACACACGCCCAAGGGCCCTGCCTGCAGGCAGGGCCCGTTGACGTTCAAGCAGCGCGCCGCCGGATCAGAGCTCGGCCACGCCCTCCCAGGGATAGACCTCGGTTCCCTCGGCGGCGGCACGGACGGCCGGATCGTCCGAGTAGTAGCCCCGGCGCTCGGGCGGTATCAGGTTGGCTATCTCGCGCATGATGCGGTGGCCCAGCTCGTCCAACTGGCGGCGGCGCTCCTGCCCGCGCCCATTCACGTAGAACGGCCCGAGGGGTTGGCCGATGCGCACCGTGACGCGCGCCCGCCGGCCCTTGAAAAGGCAGGCAAAGATCTTGTCGCTGCCGTCGATGCCCACGGGCAAGATCCTGGCGTGAGATCGCGCGGCCAGGAAGGACGCGCCGGGACGTGGCGGCCGCAGCACCGTGGCCCACGACCCACCTTCGGGGGCGATGCCCACCACGCCGCCCTGGGCCAGCACGTCTTCGGCAAGGCGCAGCGCATCCCGGGCGCCGGTGCCGCGGTGGACGGGCAGGTAGCCCCACAACTTCAAGATCCAGCCACCCCAGAAGGGCGAGTTGGGCAGGCGGAACCCACCCAGCACCTCCAGCGGCCAGGGGACCGCGCGCAAGATGACGGCCGGGTCGGTGAAGGAAAAGTGGTTCAAGGCCACCAACAGCGGGCCCTCTTCGGGCAGGTTTTCGCGCCCCGTGACCTCCAGATGCGTCAGGAGGGCAAACAGAACCCGGTTCAGCCCCCTCAACACGCTGCGGATGACGCGCCGCCGGGGATAGCGCACCTGGTATCGACGGCGGCTCATCTGTCGCACCACCACGAGGGGATGGTTGGTTGCAGGCACGCAGCCATGTACTTTCTTCCCTTCCTCTGAAATTGCTACGGCTGCTATGGCAGTTCGTCTGGCCGTGGGCTTGGCTCGCTGTCCGCACTGAAGGCTCGCCGCCCGGCACGACGTCGCCGGCTGTTCCAGGCGGCCGCGAGACGGTGATGTTCCTTGTGCGCAAGATCAACCACAGTATAGCAGAATACGACCTGCAAGTCAACGGGGACACGGAAGGTTCCGGTGCCGCCGCAAGCCACTCCCCCCTCACGTCTCCCGGAGCTGCCGCGTCCAGCGCGCGATGGACACCGGGATGACGGGTGTCTCGCCGGCCGGCGTGCGGCGCATGGCGTCGATGGCCTCCGGGGGCAGCCGCAGCAGATTCCGCATCGTCGCCCGGGCCTGTTCTGGGTCGCGGCGCGTAACGGCCTCCAGGATCGCCTGCAGGTAGGCGGTCTCGGCGCGCGTGGCGGCCTCGGCCGCCCGGACGGGGCCCTCGTCCTCGGCCACCCAACTGCGCAGGGCGCGCAGGCGCAGGAGCGCCGGCCCCAACTGGCGAAGGACCTCGTTGTGCGTGGCGTCTAGCACTGCCAGCATGACCGACCGCGAGCCTTCGCGCAGATGCTCGCGCTCACCAGGGGTGGTCTCTCCCCTGGCCCAGCGGGACTGGTAGTCGGCAAAGCGGGCCGCGTAGGCGTCCACCGCAGCCGTCAGCCGCTCCACGTCCTCGTCCGTCGCCGCCGTGGCCGCCAGGGCCACGGCCTCGGGCAGCAGCAGCTGCTCGAACTGCTCCACGTCCCAGGCCGTGGCGCCGGCCCGGCGCAGGGCCAGCAGGAGGGCCTCGCCAAAGGCCTCCGTCTGAGAGCCGGTGACGAACACGCCCTTGCCGTGCTGGACGTCGACCAGGCCCTGGGCCATGAGGATGCGCGTCGCGTCGCGCACCACGCTGCGGCTCACACCGAGCTGCGCCGCCAGCTCGGCCTCGGTGGGCAGGCCGGCCCCCGGCTCCAGGTCGCCAAGCAGGATGGACTCACGGATGGCCCCGGCGACCTGTTCAGCCAGCGTCTGCCGTTTGATCGGGCTCGACAAGGGTGAGGCTTGAGACATGGCGTTTCTCCTCTCGCCCGGGCAGGGCGTCGATGCTCAGGTACAGGCCCAATGATAACACCAATACCACCCCTCCGGCAAACCAGGCAAAGCCGACGGAGGTCTGTTCGGCCAGGTAGCTCAGGCCAGCGCTGCCCAGGATGCTGCCCAGGTAGACGACGAGCGATTCCAGGGACAGCATCGACGAGCGTTGCTCCGACGGAATCTCGGCGTTCATCATGGTGGCGTGGGGCGAGTTGACAACGCCCATGCCCAGGTACACCCACCAGAACAGCAGGATCGCCGGCACGGGAGCCACCTGCAGCGCCAGAAAGACGAGGCCCAGGCCGCGCAGCCCCTGAAAGAGCGCGGCGGCCAGCCCGTGGCGCCCCTTGAGCAGGCGCAGCAAGGGGGTGGACAGCAGGTTGCCGGCCATGCCGGCAAAAAAGTTGCCGCCCATGATCAGCCCGAAGAGCAGCGTGCGGCCCTCGCTGCCCCCCAGCAGCCCGGCAAAGTGGGGCTGCCACAGGGCCTCCAGGCTGGTCAGCACCAGGCCGCTGGCAAAGGACACCGCCAGCAGGCGCACGATGGTGGGGCTCGAGCGGCTGACGGCCAGGCCGGCGCGGACCATGCCGGGCACGCGGCGCGCGCCCTCCAGCCAGGAACGCGTGCGGGCCGGTGCGCCGGCAGGCGGCGCGCCCTCGTGCACCAGCAGCGCGGCCAGGACGAGGAGCACGAGCCAGGCCACGGCGGCAGCCACCAGAGGCGCGGCCAGGGGCGTCAGCGCCGCCGTGCCCTCCGGCGCCAGCCCGGGAAGCAGGCGTGGCAGCGCGCTCCCCAGCAGGTTGCCCGCGCCCAGCGCCAGCAACGAGACGCTGCCCGCCCGGGCCAGCGCCGGCTGCAGCCCGGCCCGGGGATCGGCGGCCTGGTAGCTGTCGACGAACCAGGCATCCAGCGCTCCCGAGCTGAGGGCGCGGCTGGCGCCGTTGAGGACGAACGCCAGGAGCACCGCCGGGAACGACATGGCGAACAGGAATGATACGCCGGCCAGAAAAGAGCAGGCGTAGGCCACCAGGGCGACCTGCTTGCGGCCCACGGTGTCGGCCAGGCCGCCGGTGGGCACTTCCAGGAGGACGATGGTCAAGGAATAGGCTGCCAGCACCAGGCCCAGCTCGAACAAATCCAGCCCGCGGGCCTGCGCCAGCAAAAAGCCCACGGCCATGGGCAGCCCGGTGGCAAACCACGACAGGCTCAGAAGCAAGCGGTACGTGCGCTCGATGTGCCTGGCAGCCGAATTCACGGTCACTGTCTTCATGTCATCATATCACCCTATCACATGATGCAGGGATTATAGCGAATTTGCTTTGGCCTGTCAAGCTGGTGGATGCAGGAGGTGTAATTTAAGGCGTAATGTGCGTGTGGTACAAAGAAAGATATACCGGGCATTGGGGCGGAGGTGTGTGAGCGATTTCTGCCAGGTGCCGCCCCGTACAGCCGAGCCCCCCTGGCGAGGGCGCCGGCCGTGGCGGAGGCAGTCTTCAGAAAGGTGAGGCCCATGTGGGACAGTGACACGAGCAAGGCCGGGCTGGAGTCGCCCCTGGCCCAGCGCCTGCTGGTGGATCTCCGGGTAGCATACGTCGTAACCGACAGGCAATTGCGCATAACCGAGGTCGCAGGCGATCTGGGGGTGTTGGAAGAAGGAGCGGACGCCTGGATCGGCCGTCCGCTGCTGGAGCTGGTGCCCGAGCTGTCGGGCGCTGAGGCAGCCCTGGAAGAGCTCCTGTCGGGCGCGCTGCCGCGCTTTGAGCTGGCCTGGATCAACCGGAAGAGCCCCGACGGCGAGACCTACTACCTGACCACGGTCGACGTGCCCCTTCGGGACGAGGAAGGGCAAATCCTGGGCCTGCTCCACATCGTGCAGGACTCGACCCAGGCCGGGCTCTTGCAGCAACAACTGACCCAGCGCCGCAACGAGCTGCGCCTCGTCCAGGACCAACTGGTCAACGAGAACGAGGATCTGGCCGCCGCCAACGCCGAGCTTCGGCGGCTGGACGAGCTCAGGTCAACCTTCATGTCCATGGCGGCCCACGAGCTGCGCTCACCGCTGACCGCAATTCAGGGATGTGCCGAGCTGCTGGCCGACGAGGACGTGGGCCCCCTGATGGCAACCCAGCGCGATTACCTGGGCATCATCCAGAACAGCAGCCAGCGCCTCTTGCACCTCATCAGCAACATGATGGACGTGACCTGTATCGACGCCGAACACCTGAGCCTGTCGCCGCGGCCAACGGACCTCGTCGCCCTGGTGGGGAGGGCCATCAAGGAGTTCGGGCCCCAGGCGGCGACCAGGGGGCAGCAGTTGACACTGCGCGCCGCCCCGGCGCTGCCCGAGGTCATTTGCGACCCAAACCGTGCGGCCCAGATCGTGGGCAACCTGTTGGCCAACGCCATCAAGTACACGCCCCGGGAAGGACACGTCCACGTCGCCGTCGAGGCCGCGGCCGAGGAAGGGTTCCTGCAACTGTCGGTGGCCGACGACGGCGTGGGCATTGCGCCCGAGGACCAGGACCGGATTTTCAGCCGCTTCTTCCGGGCGGCCAACGCGACCCAGACCGGGGCCAGCGGGGCGGGCCTGGGCCTCTATATCACCCGCGCCCTGGTGGAGTTGCACGGCGGCCGCATCTGGCTCTCCAGCGAGCCGGGCAGCGGCTGCACCTTTTACGTGACGTTTCCCATCGCGCGCTGAGCTAGCGCCGTTCGAGCTCCACGAACCGATAGCCCACTTCGCGGTCGGTGAGGATGTAGCGGGGATGAACCGGATCCGGCTCCAGCTTGTGGCGCAAGCGATGGACGGCCACACGCAGCGCCTCGGGCCCGGTCTCGTCGGCATAGCCCCACAGCCTGGCCACCAGGACGCTCACCGGCAGCGTCTGCCCGGCATTGCGCACCAGGTGATAGAGCAGCTTGGCCTCGGTGACCGAGAGCTTGACAACCCCGGAGGGCGTGTACGCCTCGCGGAGTGTCAGGTCCAGGCTCAGGTCGCCATCGACCACGACCTGCGGCTCGGAGAGGGACGCGCTGCCCGCCGTGCGGCGCAGCACGCGCTGCACCCGCGCCAGGAGCTCGCCGTAGTCAAAGGGCTTGAGCACATAGTCTTCGGCATAGCGGCGGATGGCGTCGACGCGCGTCTGGGTGTCGCCGACACTGGTCAGAAAGATGATGGGCAGATCGCCGCGTTTCTTGATCTGCTCGGCAACCTGGAACCCGTCCATCTCGGGCATGAGCAGGTCGACGATGGCCAGGTCCGGAAGGTGCCTCTCCAGCGCCAGCAGGGCCTGTCTCCCTCCCTCGACGGCAATGACATTGTAGCCGTCTTGCTCCAGGCGGCGCTCCAGCATGCGCAACAAATCGGCGTCGTCATCCACCAGCAACAGGCTGACGTACTCCATGGATCCCCCCCTCTGCCTCTATTATAACACCAAGCGCCCGTTTCGGAAAACAGGGGTGTCGCATGTTCACTTGACAAGGCACGCGGGGGATCGGCAGATCCCCCGCCTACCCCAGCCCGGGGATCTAGCGATCCCCGGGGAGCTTGCTGGGGAGTAGCCGGCTATCATAGCACCGAGCCCGTTTCGGAAAACTTTTTGGCTTGCGCAAAAACGTGATCCGGGGTATAATGACGTAGCATACCCCAGTACCGGCTGCTGAACCGGGAGGAGGAGAAGCATGACCCAGGAGAGCGCCGAAGTCAGGCCGGATGAGCACTCCATCGCCGAGGTGGACCGTATCCGCGACATCATCTTTGGCTCCCAGATGCGGAG
>DAOUHB010000106.1:0-3410 GCA_034428935.1 Anaerolineae bacterium
TTGATTCCGATCGCCCGGTCGCTTCTGCCAACCTACGTGCACTTTCCCCTTCGGGTCGGGTCGGGCACATGGTGCGGCGCCTCCCCCCTCACGGCCGCCCGTACCCCACCTGGGCCCATCGCGGCACCGCCCCCAGCCAGGCGCACGCCCCCAACGGCGCGCAGCGGTAGACGTCCACCGGCATCGCCTCGCCCTGCCAGTAGTCCTCCAGGCGCCCGTCGGGCACGGCGGCCACCAGGTACTCGTCGATGCCGGGCCAGCCGTAGACCTGCTCCACGTCCAGGGGATAGATCGCCAGGGTCTCGACGTCCACCAGGTAGTGGCTGCCGTCCTCGCGCATGGTCAGCAGCCAGCGGCCGTCGGGCGACCAGGCGGGATACCCCCTCCACTGCTGGAACATCAGGGACATCTCTTCCGAATCGGGGATGAGTTGCTCGTCGCTGCCGTCGGCCCCGGCCAGGTAGAGGTGGCTCACCCCGCCAGGTTCCCCCTTCCGGTAGACCATCCGCCCGCCGCCCGGCTGCCAATGCACGTCCCAGGCGTCCGGCAGGAGGCCAAGCTTCTCCGGCGGCCCGCCAGTGGGCACCCACCACGTCTCTGTCTCGGTCCAAAGGCCGCTTCCCTTGCTCAGGGCCACCACAAAGCCGCTGCTGTCGTGCGCCCACGCCAGGTCGGCGACCTCCACGAAATCAAAGAGCAACTCCTGGGTCTCTGACGCCAGGTCCAACCGCGCGACGGAGCCATGGGAGGCCAGGGTGGCAAAGGGCGACGCCAGGGCCAGCCAGCGGCCGTCGGGGGAGAACTCGTGGCGGTGCCCTCCCCTGTCCACCAGCCTCCGGACGTCGCCTGTGGCCACGTCCAGCCCCCACAGCTCTCCCGCGTCGTGGGATGCCGGGGAGGCTGGAGCACTCAAGCGTAAGGCGATGGTCGACCGGTCGGGCGACCAGGTCGCCGAGTGGATGAGGGGGTTTCCCATGGGGGCCGTGTAGACCAGGCTGGCGTTCAGGCCCACCGTCTCGGCGATCCACAGCTCCTCGGGAAAGCCGCGCGTGAAGCCGATAGACCGGCCGTCGTCCGAGAGCTGGAAGCCGTTGCCGTGGGCCAGGACGCGGGTGGCCGTGCCCTGCACGAGCCGGATGGGCTGCTCGTGCCCCTCCCCCTGCTCGGCATAGACCAGGAAGCCGCCGTCGGACGAGGGGACCGCCGTGCCGGGCGGGGGCAGCGGCGGGAAGCGGGTGGCGCTCGTGGGCCGCCGCGTGGCGGAGGGAACGGGCGTGGCCGAGGCCGTGGGCGTGGAGAGATGGGCGCTCGTGGCGGACGCCGTGGGAATGGGGCGAGCGGCCGAAGCGGTTGGCGTCGCGGCAGCAGGGGGTTTGGTGGGCATGGCGGCCGCCGCCGGGGCGGTGGGAACAGGCGTCGAAGCCGGCTGCCAGGACGCGCAGGCAGCCAGGCAGGCCAGCGCCGCCGCCAGGAACGCCAGCGCGCCGCCGACACAAGCCGGGCATAAGACCGGTCGTGACATGGCAAGCCTCCTGTCACGCGTTGCAGGACTCTTGATCGAGGACGCTCAGCCTGCCCCCGCGGTTCCCTTTGTTACGGCATCCCCTCCCACTTGAACCACACCGGGTCCGTGTCCACCATGTCGGGCCGGTTGCTCAGGTTGCGCAGGTTCGTCCCCTGGTCGTTCACCACGTCCATGACCCAGATCTGGCGCGTGGCCTCGTTGAGCTTGTCGGCGCGGTTGGAGTAAAAGGCGATGCGCCGGCCGTCGGGCGACCAGGAGGGGTGCTTGTCCCACTCCCAGGCGTTGACCGTCAGCCGCCGCTGGTTCTGGTCCCCGGGGTCCAGCGTCTTGATATAGATCTCGTCGTTGGCGTTGCGGTTGGTCACCCAGGCCAGCCACCAGCCGTCCAGCGACAGGACCGGGTCCCAGTCCTTGCGGTTGTTGACAATGATCATCTCCTCGCGGCCGTCCGCGCTATAGACCTGGGCGATGTCGGCCCTGCGCCCGCGCACCTCCACGCGCCAGGCGCCGTCGGGCGACGTGCGGTCGCGCTCCAGCCCCCAGGTGTAGGCCGCCCGGTTGCACATGGGCGCCTGGCCCGTGCCGTCGGCGTTCATGACCCAGATGGTGACCGCGCCGCAGCCGTCGCCGGTTTTGGCGTTGCAGCGGGTCTGCCGCTTGAAGCCGATGAGCCCCTTGGCCGCGTTGCGGCACTTGGGCGTCGCCGGGGCCCTGGGTTTGGGCGTCGGGGTCAGGGTGGGCGTCGCCTCCGGCGTGGGGCTGGCCTCGGACGTGGGCGAGGGGGTCCGGGTGGCCGTCGCCGGCGGGGTGGGCGTGGGGCTCGGGGTGCGCAGCAGGGCCACCCGCGCCAGCCCCGCGGCCGCCTCGGGCCCCTCGGGCTGGAGCTCCACGGCGGCCCGGCACTCGGCCTCGGCCTCGTCCAGGCGCCCCCCGGCGGCCAGGGCTTCGCAGCAGCCCACCCGGGCGCGGTACAGCCCGGCCGCGGCCCCGGGATAAGCCGGGTCCAGGGCGACGGCGGCCTGCAGCGCGTCGCGGGCGCCAAAGGGATCGCTGCCCGCCAGGCAGGCCAGGCCCTCGCCGGTGAGCTCCGCCAGGCGCTTTTGCGCCTCCAGCGCCGCGTCGGGGCGCAGGGCCAGGGCGTGGTCCAGGTGGTCGGCCGCCTCGTCCAGGCGTCCCTCGGCGGCCAGGGCCTGCCCGGCCCCGGAATAGGCGGTGAAGAGCAGGTCGTCCACGCCCGTGGCCTCGTAGGCCGGCGCCCGCGCCCGCAGGTCCTCCAGGGCCTCGATGGCCTGCTGCCAGCGGCCCTCGTCGCAGGCGGCCGCCGCCCCCTCGTACTGCGCCGCCATGTTCGCGGCTTCGCGGGCCGCCTCCAGGCCGGCCCGGGCGTCCTCGTCCTCGGGCGAGCGCGCCACCACCCAGCCCAGCTCCGCCACGGCCTGCTCCGCGTCCCCCGCCTCCAGGGCATCCAGGCCCGCCCGGTAGTGGGCCCGCAGCTCCCGGCCGTCGCGCCACGCCTGGTAGCCCATGCCGGCGACGACCGCCAGGAGCGCCAGGGCAGCGGCCGCAGCGGCCACGGGCCACCAGCGGGCCAGCCACCGCCGGCCGTTCCCTGCCCCGGGCGCCACGGCCGGCGCTCCGCAGCGCCCGCAAAAGGCGTCCTGCTCTCGCAGCGCCGCGCCGCAGCGCGTGCAGTAGCGGGCGAGCCGCAGCGTCTCTTCCCCTGCCGCCGCCTCGGGCGCCGGCGTCGCCAGCGGCGAGCCGCAGGCCATGCAAAAGGCCGCGTCATCCTGGACGGTGGTCCCGCACTTCTGACAGTACATGGTCCGCTCCTCCCTCCTGCGAAATGAGCCCGCAGGTTCATCCCTCGTGGCGCCCGGCCGGGCAG
>DAOUHB010000107.1:0-36763 GCA_034428935.1 Anaerolineae bacterium
GTCTCGGGAGGCAGAGAGAGTCCCTGCAGGTAGCGCTGGAAATGGCGCAGGCCCGTGGCATAGGCTCGCGCCGTCCCCCGCGACTGGGAAGCACGCACGTACGCCAGGTATTGTTCGATGCCCTCAAGGATGGTCATGGCTCACCTCCAAACGTATTGACATAAAGATTAATTGGTTACACATAATCTGCGTCTACATAACCTCTTGGGTGCCGGCAGGGGAGGGCGGGGGAGAAGCGCGCACATCGCCGGTTAGCAGCCCCATGGCAAAGCTCCCCTGGTGCTCTGTCCGGGCCAAAGGATGCGCCCAGCAGGACCTCGCGGTATCCAGTTCAAGCGACCGACCGTTTTCCGACACGACGGGGCAGGGGGCTTTCCAGGGATCAAAACGCGGCCGCGGGAGAGCTGGATACGGCATCAGCAACACTCTGAAAAGACGGTTCGCACAACATATCTTAGACGAACCATAGTATAGCACGGAGAATGCCGGTTGTCAAGGCCTCAGATGGGCTGATGGGCTCAGAGCCGTTGTGAGCGCCGAATTGACGGATCACCGCGCCCATTGAGGGAAATATCCTCGGATGCGCCGCCGGTGGCTTCCCCAGGGCTTTGTCGTTCCTCATGTCCTTCCCCTCTCGTCCCGTTCCTGCCGTCCCCTGGGCCCAGCAGTCCAGATTCTCTGCTCCACCCTGTTGGCCAAAAGACCGCAGGCCGGCGGCCTCCTTTGCGTGTACTATAGCGGAGAGCAGGAGCACGGAACAGGATCTATTCCTGGCTTCGTCCTATGGCCATACATGTGATTATGTCAACTTTCAGGGGCAGGGGGAGGTCAGCGGGGCGCGGCGAGGTGCTCGCCAAAGAAGGCCAGGACCTTGTCACGGTAGAGTTCCGGATAGGTCCAGGCGGACCAGGCGTGTCCCGAGTCGTTGATCCACACGTCCCTGGGCTCGTTGGCGACCTCGTACAGCCGGTACGCGTGGGCTTCTTGTGTCAGGATGTCGGCGGTGCCGTGGATAATAAACACAGGCAGGTGCACGCCGGGCAAGAGCTCGACGGGACTCGGGACGCCGGGCACCAGCCACTCCGGGGGCAGGCGATAGTCCCGGGCAAAATCGGTATCGGCCCAGGAGGCAAAGAGGCTATCGAGGACCAGGGCATCCAGGCGCGGATCCTGCGCAGCGGTGTTGACCAGGGCCGCGGCACCGAGGCTCATGCCCAGCCCGCCGACCCGGTCCCCCACTCCCTCCGCCTCCAGCCAGTCGAGGGCTGCCTGGACGTCCCGGGCCTCCAGGCGGCCGATGGTCGTGGGCTCCTTGTCGCTCTCACCATGGCCCCGAAAGTCGAACATCATGACGTTGTACCCTGCCTCGTGCAGCCACGGTACGAGCTGGAGCATGGTCCACTTCTGGTCCATCAGGCCGTGGGTCAGGAGGATGCTGGGCGACCCCTGGGGGCCCGGGGGACGAACCGCAGGCACGTACCAGGCGGCCAGCGCCAGGCCGTCAGCCGTAACGAGGGTCACGTCCCGATGGTAGATGCCGGCGTCCGCCGGGTCACGCCAATAGGGAAACCGCGGCGGCGCCCCACCGCCGACGGGATAGGGATCGATGCGCAGCCGGTCCAGCGCCTGGTTGACAGTCTCCCAGGCCGGCGAATAGGGCTGGCGGAAAAGGTCGCTGGCGACGATGGGCACCGCCGCCAGGATGAGGACCAGCGCCAGGGCCAGCACAAAAAGGCCGTACTGCAGCAAAGGGCGGTTCAGTCCGCGAGGCGGCGGGCCGGTCATGGGGCCACCTCCCCGCCACCGGCCGGCAGGGGCAGCGGCGTTGCCGTCGGCCCGCTGGCCGCGACCGTGTACGTGCCGACCACGAGCAGGTCTGCCGCCTCCACCTGCAGTGCCCCGGCCATGGCGATAAACTCTGCAGCCGTGAGGTAGCGCAGGCCGTAATGCCCTTCGTCAAGCTGGTGGACGCGGCGCAGGCTCGCCTGGTCGAGGGCGACAGGCGGGGCCGGCGAGCCCGCGGCCAGCACCAGCTCGCCCGAGACATAGATGTGCTGCACGCCAGGCTCGGCCTGCATCTGGTAGAGCACCGGCAGAGCGTTGGCCAGCGGCTCGCCGGCAAGGCGAATCTCGGCGGGCTTGACGCGCACCTCCTCCCCGGTCTGCAGGCTGATGCCGTTGAGGTATAGATTGTCACCAGCAGCGCGGCCGGCGGAAAACACCTGCCCGGTGTACCTATCCAACAGAATATAGGACGGGCCCGCGGCGTTGAGCACCTCAAAGGTGCCGGCCATGCGCCGGCCGGAAGCCTGCCAGGTCCCCTGGACATTGGCAAAGACCTGGCTCCGGCCGCGCAGGGCATAGTAGCGCTCCAGCGTTTGCTCGTAGGAGGGGGCGACGATGGGCGGCGGTGGTTCGGCACCCACGCCCACCACCAGGGCCAGGAGAAGGCCGGCCAGCCCCAGCACCGCCGCCAGCCAGCGCTCAACCCGGCCCCCAGGCTCGGCAAGGGGCCCGCCCAGGAGCGAGTGGCGCGCCCGGCTGAGGGGCCACAGGAGCATCACACCCCTCGGGCTGAACAGGTCCACCAGCAGGTGGGCCAGGAAGCCAAGGGGGAGGGCGATCCAGGCCTGCCAGCCACCCACGGCCAGCAGCGGCAGCCCGAGAACGGCCAGGCCGGCGGCCACGGCGGGCGTGTGCCACGCCTGGCGGGTGCCCAGCGTATCCTGCAAGGGTCGGGAGAGGAAGGGCAGAGCCCTTCCCAATAGCGACGCCTGGTTGTCCAGGTCGGGCAACAAGGCGCCCAGCGCCAGGACGAGAAGTGCCAGCCATTGCAGCCGCTGACCGGCGACCCAGACGAGCAACAGCAGGAGCACCAGGGCCGCCAGGACATAGATGGCGCCGTGCAAGAGGTCGCGCCACCGCGGGCGCTGGCTTATAACCGGGAAGCGATCTCCCTGCCCTACCGGCTGTACTGTCCGCCGGTAAAGAAGCGCGCGTACCAGGGAGAGCAGGAATGCCGCCAGGGCTACCAGAGCGTAACCCGGGAGCGGGTGTCCGGCGCGCTCCAGGTAACGAACGGCAATCGCCGCCCAGGCGAACATGAGGGCCACCCACACCAGGCGCCCCAGCCAATCGTCGAGGAGGCGCAGCGGCCTGCGATCGGGCCACAGGCGCTCACCCTGCGAGCGAGCAACCAGCCAGTCGGCCAGGAGCGTGACGGCGAGGGCGAACGCCAACAGGCCTGCCTGTACCCAGAAGTCAATGCCCAGCATGGCGAACCCTCACTCCCCCGCATACTGGGACGGCGGCGGGAAGTCTACGTAGAGCGCCACAGCTTGCTATCCCCACGGAAGGCCCACGCCACGAGGCCAACGCCCGCGGCGGCCAGGATCACCAGCCCGGCGATCCCGGCCCAGAAACCCCAACCCACGGCCGGCGGCCGGCCGTACACGGCGTTGATGGCCGGCTTGGCCAGCTCGAACTGCCAGGCCGGCAGCGACGCGGCGACCAGGGCCAGGACGGCGGTCAGGCTGCCACCTACCCAGGCCGGCAGCCGTCCCAGCAGCCAGGAAAGGGCCAGCAACAGCCAGCAGCCACCCAGGGCGGCCGTCTGCAGGCGAAACTCGGAGCCAAGCAGGCTGGACGGCGACCAGGCGGGCGGCAAGAGCTGGAGGCTCACCGGCAGGGCCGCTGCCAGGAACAGCCAGCGTAGGGGCCAGGGATACCGCAGGGTGCGCGACCAGGCCGACAGGGCAACAGAGACGACCACAGCCAGGGGCGGCAGGTAAAAGAGCTGGCGCACGATTGGCAGCGAGCCGTCCTGGACCGGCGGCAGGAACTTGACAAACTCGGCCATGTCCACGCCCCCCAGGCTCAGGGCGGCCGTCGTGTGGGCCACCCAGGGGCCGTAGTAGCCAAGGGCGGCCAGGAGCCAGCCCAGGGGCAAGAGCAAGCGCAAAATCAACAGCAGGCCACCGGGTCGCGCGGCAGGACGCGCAGCGCCAAGGTTCGTAGGAAGGCTCATGGGCTCACCTGCTTCCTGGCAGCCGCGCATGCCTCCTGGATCTCGCGATCCTCGGTCCGGGCCGCCTCGAAATACTGCTCCATGAAGTCGCTGCGCCGCTGGCGCATGGCCATCGGCGCCACGAGGGCCACGTCCTCCACCGTGGCCACGGCCCGCTCGTCGGCCGCGGCGCACGCCCGGGCGGCCTCCAGGGCGGTTATCTCGGCACGATGGCTCGC
Source organism: Anaerolineae bacterium (assembly GCA_034428935.1). Taxonomy (GTDB): domain Bacteria; phylum Chloroflexota; class Anaerolineae; order JAAYZQ01; family JAAYZQ01; genus JAAYZQ01. The sequence goes on from DAOUHB010000107.1 coordinate 4,246, forward strand.
GATTTGCAGGCTGCGGACCATCTCCAGCGCCAGGCTCTCGGCCTCGGCGGAGAGCTGGACGGACGGCAGCAGGTCCCGCGCCCGCCCGACGCCCTCGGCAAAAGAGACGGTCTCTGCGGCCAGGCTCGCAGCCAGGCGATGGGGATGCTCGCGAAAGAGTCGTACCCGGCGATAGACCTCCAGGCGCTCGCCCGGGTCGGCCAGCCCGTCGACCAGGACGCGCAGCCCGAAGCGATCCTGGATCTGGGGGCGCAGGGGCCCCTCCTCGGGGTTCATGGAGCCGACCAGGACAAAGCTGGAAGGATAGAGAGCGCTGAGGGGGCCGCGGCGCACGACGACCCGGCCCTGGGCCGCTGCGTCGAGGATGGCATCGACGATAAAGTCGTCCAGGAGATTGACCTCGTCGACGTAGAGCAGGTTGCGATGGGCGTGGGCCAGGATGCCCCGCTCCAGGCGCACGCGTTGCTGCTCCACGGCCAGGCGCTCGTTGATACCCCCCACCACGTCTTCCAGGCGGGCGTTCAGGGGCAGCTCAACAAAGCGCATGCGCTCCAGCCCGGTCAGCTCCTCGCCCCGGGCCATCCGGGCGGCGCAATCGGGACACAGGGCGTCGAGGCCCCACGTCTCGGCAGCCTCTTCCTCACAGCCATAGGGACACAGGCTGCGCCTCACCGGGGGCATGAGGTCGACGAGGCCACGGACCGCCGTGGTCTTGCCGGTACCCCGGGGACCGATGAGCAGCACGCCACCGATGGCCGGATTAATGACGCTCAACAAGAGCGCCGTCTTCATCTCCACCTGGCCCACCATGGCCAGGAAGGGAAAGGCCGGCAGATCGGCGCTAACCACCTCCGGCGCCTGGGTGCTGTCCAGGAGCGTTCGAGCCGAGCGCTGCTTCAGGATCTCGAGGAGTATCGATCGGGACATCTCATCCTCCCTCTACAAGACGATAGATCCGCACCGGGGCAAAGTGATAGACGCCCACGGAGGGGTACCCGGCCACGACGAGCGCGGGCGGTGCTGGCACGAACTCGGCCAGGAGATCGGTCCCGGCTACCAGCCGGTCGTAGGCCGCCAGCCGCTCGCCATAGTGCCGGGCCTGGCGGCGCAGAACCTCCCAGACACCGTCGCTGACCACGAGCAGGTCGTAGCCGTGCTGTCGGTACCAGGCCAGGTCGTGGTCCGTGATGCGCACCACGTCGGTGACGTCGTAAGCGCTGTGGTCGAAGGGAATGGCATAGTGCTCGATGGCGATGCGCCATCCCGGCTCGGCGTTCTGCTCCAGCCAGCGGCCGGCCACCTCGCGATGGTCGGTGCCCGCAAGCTGCCGATCAAAAGCCACGCCGGCCAGCAGAGGCGCAGCCAGGACCAGCAGCACGGCCGCCGCCGCAGCCGCGTTCGCGGCCAGGCCGTGGCGAATCGTGCGAGCGGCAAGCGCATCCACGAGCCAGCCCCCCGCCAGCGCCAGGAAGGGCAGGATCGGGATCAGGTTTCGCTCAAAGCGCACCACAAAGCTCGACACCAGCACAAAATAGACCAGCGGGAAGGACAGGAGCAAGAGCCCGCACCGCGGATCGCGCACCGCCAGGGTCAGCAGGCCGGCCAGGCAGAGGGCAGCCGCGGCTGCGTCGGCCGAGGTGAACAGGATGCCGAGGTACCACCGCCAGTTGCCCAGCCCCTCGAAGCCAGGCTGCGCGGTGCCATAGTGACCCAGGACCGACGAGAGGCCGGCCATGAAACGGTCCCAGTGCGCCAGGGCAAAGGGATTGCCACCGAAAAAGCCGAGGGCCAAGCCCCCTACCGGCAGCGCCAGGCGGGCCAGGCCCCTGGCTGACGGGCCCTCCAGGAGCGGGACGGCCAGCGCCACCACCACGACCAGGGCAGCGTTATACTTGGTCGCTCCGGCAAGCCCAGCGCACAACCCGGCGATGACCCCCGGCAGCGCCCCACCACGCCGCCACCAGGCAACCGAGAAAAACAGGCACAGGGCCGCCCAGAAGCCGGCCGCCACGTCCAGCGTCGCGTAGTGCGAATGGATTATGTGAAGATAATTGCCGCCAAGGAGTGCCGCTCCCAGGAGCCCGGCCCGGGTGCCAAAGAGCGAGCGCCCCGCCAGGTACGCGACCACCACGGTGAGGGTGCCGAACAGGGCTGTGGTGGCGCGGGCGACCTGGAAATAGTGGGGCAAGGGATAATCCGGCATCGCTTTCCAGTGGCCCAGGGCCTCGCCCAGAACATAGGACGCGGCCAGCCCCCCCACCTGGACGTAGGCATAGAACGAAGGATAGTTCAAGCGCTTCGGCGCCCAATCACCCGTCTGGAGGATGGCCGTTGCCCGATCAACCAGGGCATGCTCGTCCGGGTGGTAATGAGTGAAGGCAGGCAGCCCGAAGCCATTGCCCCACACTCTGAGGGACAGGCTGAAGACGATGACGGCGGCCAGGCCGAGACGCCACCGGCCAGCAAACATTCGCATAGCCTATTTCCCCTTAATAGAACAAGCGTTCGGCTTCATCGTATTTAGGTGCATTGGCTATGCGAAATGATGATCCGAGAGCCTTTAAATCCTTTTTGCATTTTCTCTTTCCTTTTCGTCCTCTACCTCCCACTCCCCTCCCGGCTCCTGGATTGCCGGGCGGAAAAGCTGCCAGCCGGCTACCACGAGGGCCACCGCTACCAGGATCGCCGGCACGTAGCTGCATGCCAGCGCGGGAACAAAGCGCGAGTCATCCAGGCGGTTGTGCTTCGGATAGGGCGGGAAATAGACGACGCCTACCCGCCCCCCCTCCTCGTAGCCGCCCGCCCATTCGGCCACGCTCAAGGTCGTCGTTTCAGTGATGGTCTCTCCACCGGACGTGGCAAAGCGGTATGTCATGTAGTACTGAAAGTCCAGCTCACCTTCGTCCTGCGCGCCCACCTGCTCGACCCAAAGGTCGACGACCTCCGCCTCGACGTCGCGGCCCAGGACCCAAATGGCAAGGTCCCGGGCAAGCTGCCAGGCCAGCAAGGCAGCCAGGAACAGAGAGACGACCAGGACCAGGCCGCCGCCCAACAGCCTGAGCACCGGATGATCATCCCACACGTTCATCGCCGTTCAATTGCTCCTTCTCCTTACCGGGTGGGCAATGAACCCGGGAGCCTGCCCTGTTGGAAGCATTGCGGTAGACGGCGAGGAGCTGCAGGGCAGCTTGTTCCCAGGTGAAGCGGCTCGCCTGGCGACGGCCGGCCTCCACCAGCCGGGCGCGCAGGCCTTCGTCCAACAGCAAGCTGGCCAGTGCGCGGGCCAGCTCGTCCGGGCGGCCTGCATCGACCAGCAACCCGGCATCGCCCACCGCCTCGGGTAGCGACGAATTGTCCGCACTGACCACCGGGGTGCCACAGGCCATGGCCTCCAGGATGGGCAGGCCAAAACCCTCGTACCACGAGGGAAAGGCCAGGACAGAGGCCAGGGTGTAGAGCGCCGGCAGATCTCTATCGTCCACAAAGCCGGTCAGGACGACGCGCTCCCGGACGCCGTGGCTCGCCGCCACTGCCAGCAGATCCTCCTCGAGCCAACCTTTGCCGCCGGCGATGACCAGCCCCAGGCCATCAGGCAGATCGTGGCCCGCGGCCACCAGACGCCCAAAGCCCTCCACCAGCCCCTGGAAGTTCTTCCGGGGCTGGAGGGTGCCCACGCCCAGCACAAAACGCTCCGGCAGGCCGTAGCGGGCGCGCACCTGCGCCAGGATTTCCCCATCCTCCACGGCCCGGAATCGCTCCTCGACCCCCGGGTAGAGGACCGAGACTTTATCTGGGGGCACGGCCAGAAGCTCCCCCAGGTCGCGGCGCGTGCTCTCCGAGTCGGCCAGGATGTGGCTGGCGCGGCGCACCGCCCGCGTCACGGCCCCCTCCAGGTAGCTGCGAAAAGCGGGCACAAAGAATTGGGGCACGCGCAGAAACGACAGATCGTGGACCGTGAGGACGGTGGGCGTCCGGCCCACCGGCGGCAGGACGAAATCGGGCGAGTGGTAAAGATCGAGGCGCCCGCTGGCAAGCTGCACAGGCAGCGGCAGCCGCGCGCGCTGCCAGATTATGTTCAGCCAACGGTCGGACAGCGGGATGGAGCGCAGGCGAAAGTTGGGCGGCCAGCCTGCCCGGCTGTCGCCGCTCCCCCAACCGCCGGCCGCCAGAAGCACGTACTCGTTGTGCTGATCCTGCGCAGCCAGGGCCTGCACCAGGTTGCGCGTGTAGCGGCCAATGCCGCCCCCCTGGCGCACGGCCGCCGTGTAGTCGATGCCGATGCGCATCACCATCCGCCTCTTGTGCTCACACCGTCAAGCCCGCACGCTACTTGATGCCACGGTACGTCCAGATCCGGTTCACCCCAAAGTTCCAGAAAAGCACCACCGCGATGGCAAATGCCTTGGCCAGGTTGTAGCTTAGTCGCGCGCTGACCAGGTGCTGAAAGACGTACTGGTCCATGACCAACAGGAGAACCGTGTTAATGCCCAGGCCCACGAGGTTGACCACGGCGAACTGGCCCAGCTGCGAGCCCAGGGGCCGCTCGCGCGATTCGGGAAAGGTCCACAGCCGGTTCCACGTAAAGTTGCTCAGCACAGCCATGGTGAAGGATATGGCATTGGCGGCCACCAACTGAACACTATGGGGATCCACCGACGGCTCCCAGCCTACACCCAGCCCGAGCTTCTCAAAGACCACCTTCATGATATTCAACACGACAAAGTCGACCACCGCCCCGATGGCGCCGACGATGGCAAATTTGGCGAACCGATCCAACTCCTTGGGGTTGCCGCACAGCTTGCGCCACATGCGGCCCACGAGGGGCACGCGGCACAGGCAACGGTTCAGGCGGGGATGGGACTCGATGGTGGTTATGATGTTTCCCAAGAACGACCTCCAGGCAGAGCGAGCAAGATAGCAACCTGCAAGTACATGGCGTGGACGTACAGGTTGTCGAAGACGTTGTGCACGCTCAGGTGTACCAGCACGCCGAGAACGCCGAGGGCCAGGCCAAAGGACCAGCCGTTCGCCCGGCGCACCGCTCGCCACGCAGCCAGGAGGGCCAGCGACCAGAGGAGGAGATAGGCGAGCAGGCCCAGAAGGCCGCTCTCGGCAGCGACGTTGAGATAGTAGTTGTGGGCGTGACCCAGGGCGTGGGGCCACAGGGGCAGCGCGTAGCGGGCATAGGCCGGCTCATAATTGCCGATGCCGACCCCCAGCCAGGGATGATCCGTCCACATGGCCAGTGCCGATTGCCAATGGGCCATGCGCTCCAGGACGGCAAAGTTCGCGTCGGTGATCTCGGCGCCACGTACCTCGGCAAAGCCACCCAGCCCGAGCTGCGGTCCCAGATCGGCAAAGCGGGCGACGATGGAGGGTGGCAGCACAGCCACTCCCCCCGCCAGGAGGACGTAGACCAGGATGACCAACAGCGTGATGGCGAGCACGGCCCCTCGCCCGCTCCGCGCCGCGACGGCGACGATCATGGCCCCTACGGCTGCCGCAAAGCCAAGCCAGGCACCCCGCGACCAGGACATGATGAGAGCCGCCAGCATGAGCGCCCCGCAGCCCACGGCCAGGAACAGCCAGCGGGCAGGCAGGCGACCATCCACCCGCAAGAGCCAGGCAGCGGCCAGGCCAACGGCGACGGGCAGCGTCAGGCCCAGGTAACCGGCATAGGGGTTTGGCTGCTCAAAGGTGCCATGGGCACGCATGAAGCCGCCGGGCAGGATAAAGGCCTCGGGCCCCACCTGGAACAGGAATTGGTAGATGCCCTGCAGGGCCGCCAGGGCACCGCCCAGCAGCAGCGCCGCAACCAGCGGCCGGACCCATCGCCCTCCCGCCTCGCTCCGCACCTCGTACGAGACGACGAGGTAGAGGGCCAGGATCTCCATCCACTTGATCAGCTCCTTGATGCTGTGCTGCGTCGAGACGGCGCCGGCCGTGGATAGAAGCGCCACCCCCAGGAAGAGGGCCAGCGGGAACGTCAGGGGCGGCCAGCGCCAGGGCAGGGACCGCGGCAAGGACTGCGCCGGCGTCTCGCGGCGGGTGCGCCGCAGGACCACCTGGCGCAACAGCCAGGCCGCCAGAGCCAGGGCCAGCAGCACCTCGGCCAGCCCGACGTTCATCACTCCCAGGCGCACTTGCCTCAGGGAGCCAAAGGGCACTGCCGGCAGGAGGAGCAAGACGCCCAGCATGGGCTGCAGCAGCGTGGCAACGGCCACGATAGCGCCCACGACCAGCAGCACCGCCCAGGTGAGGGGCAGCAGGGCGATGGCCAGGGCCGCCAGCCCGGCCAGGCCCAGGCCGGCGACGGCCTGCCACTCCGGTCTTCTATTGGCCCAGGCGGACGCGGAACCAATCAACGGTCTTGCCCAACCCTTCTTCCAGCGAGACGACAGGCTCCCAGCCCAGCGCCTTCCGCGCCTTGTCGATGCACGGCTGGCGCACCATGGGATCGTCCTTGGTGCGCTCGTCCTTGGGCTGGAGAAACAGGATCTCGGAGCGGCTGCCGGTGACCTGCAGAACCTTCTCGGCAAACTCCAGGATGGTCATCTCCCGGGGGTTGCCCAGGTTGACGGGATAGACCTCGCCCGACATGAGCAGGCGGACCATTCCTTCCACCAGGTCGGACACGTAGCAAAAGCTGCGGGTGCGCGTGCCCTCGTCGTACACGGTCAAGGACTCGCCCAGGAGTGCCTGCCGCAAGAAGTTTGGCACCACGCGGCCGTCGTCCAGCCTCATCCGCGGCCCGTAGGTGTTGAATATGCGGGCGATGCGCGTCTCGACCCCGTGGTAGCGGTAGTAGGCCATGGCCAGCGCCTCGGCAAAGCGCTTCGACTCGTCGTACACGCCCCGTGGGCCCACGGGATTGACGTTGCCCCAGTAGTCCTCCGACTGGGGATGCTCCAGCGGGTCCCCGTAGACCTCTGACGTGGAGGCCAGCAAGAAGCGGGCCCCCTTGGCCTTGGCCAGCCCCAGGGCCTTGTGCGTGCCCAGGGCGCCGACCTTGAGCGTCTGGATCGGAAAGTTGAGATAGTCCACCGGGCTGGGCAACGAGGCCAGGTGCAGCACGGCATCCAGGGGGCCCTCAACATAGATATAGTTGGTCACGTCGTGGTGGATAAAGCGAAAGCGATCGTGGCCCGCCAGGTGGGCAATGTTGTCCGTCGAGCCGGTGGCGAGGTTGTCCATGGCAATGACCTCGTGCCCGCTCTCCAGCAGGTAATCGCACAGGTGCGAGCCGATAAAGCCGGCGCCGCCGGTGATCAGGATACGCATGCGGTTTCTTGTCCTCCATCTGTATGCAAATTCGGAGACCCGGGATCCCCGAGATCGGTGCTCGTCGACTCGGCCGCTGATTCAGGAGCCGCGAAAGGAAGCTGGACGAAGGCGAGCATGAGCATGAAAACGAACGCCAGATCTACCAGGAAAAAGGCATTGTCGACCAGTCCATGGGCCACAAAGTTGACCATGCCGGCCATGAGCCCCGCCACCAGGAGGGAATCGGGCCCCGCCGGCAGGATGCGGTGCAGCCGCAGGCCGCGCCGGAAAAAGCCGGCCAGCAGCCAGGCAAGGACGGCCAGCCCGCCGAGGCCGAGGCGCAGCCAGAAGTCGAGGATCAGGTTGTGGGGATGCGACAGGTTGAACTCTTCCCAGGCGGTGGGCAGGACATAGTGGCTGCGATACTGGTAGAGGAAATTGTCCAGGCCCACGCCCAGGACGGGGTGGTCGCCGGCCATGGCCAGGCTGGAGCGCCATAGCTGCAGGCGGAAGAACGTGGTGCCCTGCTCCGTCTCGAGGAGCGAGGTCAGGCGCTCGGTGCCGGCCAGGGCCAGCAACAACACCCCTGCCAGAAGCAGCATCACGACGGCCACGGCCAGGGTCCGGCGCCCGCGCAGCGCCGCCAGGAAGACGAGGGCAGCCGGCACGCCGACCAGCCACGCGCCCCGGGAGTAGGTCAGGAACAGGGCCAGGCCCATGATGGCAGCGCCCACGGCGTAGAGCCAGCGCCGCCTGCCCTCACGGTCCGTTGCCCGGGATGAGGATGCCCCCTCCCCTGCTCGCTGCCCCGCGCGCCAGAAAGCGGCCACGGCCAGCGCCAGGGCCAGGGGCAAGATGCGCCCCAGGTAAAGGGCGAGGTTGTTGGGCGAGCCGTAAAATCCCCGTACCCGCGAGACCCCCTCGGCAGTGATGACGCCCTCGCCCAGGACCCATTGGCCGATGCCCACGGCGGCGATGATGCTCGCCCCCAGGACCCAGGCATCGACCACGAGCCAGGCAGCCGCGCGGTGGCGGATGAGAGCCCGCAACAGGGCGTAAAAGAGTGCCGACTCGAGGACCACCGTGCGCAGTTCTCGCGCTGCAACGCGGCCCTCCTCGGCCCACAGCAGCGACAGGATGCCCAGGAGCGCCAGGGCCGCGACGCCCACGTCGAGGGCTGATAGGGCCGGCCCGGACGATTGGTCCCGGCCTTGCCGGCCGGCCGCGCCCAGGCGGTGCGCGACGAGCCCCACGGCCCACGCGGCGGCGGTGAGCAGCGTCAGGATCTCGACCATGGAAAAGACCTTGCCCAGGAACGGCTTGCCGGGCTGGTAGAAGGGCAGCGCCAGGGCAACGAGCGGCAGCCCCAGCCAGGGCCGCAGGAGGAGGAGCAGGGCCAGAAGGGCCAGCAAGGCCAGGCTGGGAAGCAACCCGGGCACCAGGTAGAGCAGGAAAGCCACGGCGGCCATCGCCGCCAGCAGCCAGCCGTCGCCCACAGCCTCGGCCCTGGCGGCCAGATCCAGCCATGCCTTCGCCAACCGGGACAACGGGGCCTCCAGCGTCCGCCACCAGCGCCTTGCCGCCGGAGCGCCTGCGCCGGGCGCCACTACGCCGAGAACCGCCGCGCCGAGGGCCGCCAGGGAGGCGAGCGCAAAGGCCGGCGGCAGCCACGCAGGCCCCCTGGGCGGCGCCTCGCGGGCCACCCCCCAGCCGGCGATGGCCCACTGCCCCCATCCCCCTTCGGCGACGATCTCGACCGTGTGCTCGCCGTCGGCCAGGTCGCGGGCCACGGTGAGCGACTCGCTGCCGTTGAGGGGGTCGTAGAGCACCACGTAGGCGCGACCCAGCTCGTCGCGGGGCAGAGCATTGGCCGGCGCTCCATCCACGGTGACATACAGAAAGGCGCGGTATGGGCCGCGCTGCAGGCGCAGGTCAAAGCGCGTGCCGTGAAAGATCACCTTCAGGCGATCGCCGGTGGCGCCGATGTCGGCCGCCAGGGGCGTGACGTGCCATGCCCCCTCGTACTGCCCGCTGGCGTGGTTGGGAGGATAGACGCCGGGCCAGGCAACGGGCGGGGCCCCGGCCAGGCCGCTCAAGGCGTCCAGGGCCGGCCCCGTCGTCGTTCCGCGGCCGAAACCCGTCAGCAGGGCATACTCGACGGGGCGATCGTTCCTCGTCCAGGCAGCCCAGAGCATCGGCCCGAGCCAGGGCCAGTCCAGCCGTGCCCCTTGCACGGCACGGGTGATCTGTTCCGCGACGGGCTCCCATTCCTCCATGGAGTGCGGGCGGGGTAGGCCCCACGACACAACCCACACGGCCGTCTCGTCGTCGCCGTGGTCTAGCATCACCTGGCGCAGCAGCTCCAGGCGGCGCCAGCTCAGCTCCCCGGCCGCGGGCGGGTGTTCGAGCGGTAGATCGAAGGGGTAGATCTGGCCGGCGACCACGTCAAACCAGGGCGCCGCACCCGCCTGGTAGAGCCGGTCGAGGAAGAGGACGTCGCTCATATTGGCGCCGCCCGGCTCGACGTTTGGCGCCAGCGCGGCGGCCAGCACCACGGCCTCCGGGTCGCCGGCGCGAATCCGGATGGCTCCCTCGCGGAGCAGGCGCGCGTAGGCGGCCGGATCCACCTCGCGGCTGCCCCAATGGGGTGCGATGTTCGGCTCGTTCCAGATCTGGTAGTGGTCGATGACGTCGCCATAGCGCTCGACGAACGCCTGCACCCAGTCGCCATAGTCGCGGACCTCGACAGGAGGGGCAAATCGACTGCCGCGATCTTCGGAGGCCCGGGCCCAGGCGGGGGCGCCATCGAGCAAGGCGATGACGGACAGGCCCTGCCGCCGCGCGGCCTCCACCACCCGATCGCTCTCCTCCCAATTGTAGCTGCCGCGGCGGGGCTCCATCTCGTCCCAGGCGAAGCGGTACCGCAGCCAATGGAAGCCGTACCCCTTTATTACGCGCATCTGACCATCCACGACCGAGGCATCCACACCGCCCAGGTCGGCATTGACACCCAACGACTTGTCGGCAGCCAGGGGCACGACGTCGAGGACCTCCCCCTGCTGGGGCGCCAGGGCGCACCACAACAGGAGAGCCGCCGCGGCGAGGGCCAGGGACAGGATGAGCGCCAGGCCTGCGAGAAGCAGACGCCGCCCGTGGGCTCTGTTCATGGCGCCCACCTCGGCTGCGTGCTCTGCCCATCCGCCGTGAGCTGATCCAGGCTTCCGGAAGTTACGTCGATTCGATAGAGATTGCCCTCGTACTCGACGAGCATCGCGTCGCCACGGGGTGACCAGGCGACGGCAGGAGCAATGAGCCCCATCAATCCCTGGGGCGGAAAGAGGCGGCGCGCGTTGCTGCCGTCGCGATCGCTCACGTACAGCTCGTAGCGGCTATCCTCGGAGTTGCGCGGGCTCTGGGCCTGGCCAAAGGCCATCAAATCGCCGGCCTCGCCCCCTGCCGGCGCCCACCGGGGCCCCGACCACATGCCCACCTCCTCCTTCAGCCGCACCTGGACCTTGCCGTCGACGCTGGCCGCCCACAGGCCAAAGATGGGGCTGTCCTCGGGGCTCAAGCCCTCCAGGTCACCCTCGTGCGCGACAAAGGAGACCAGGTAGCCATCGGACGACCAGGAGACGGACGGCACCCAGGCCCAGTGGCTGCGGGTGCGGTACGGGACAAAGGACGCCAGCGGCAATGGAACCTTGTCCTTGACGCTCACGATCCCCACCTCGTCGGCCTGGGCGTAGGCCAGGTAGCGCCCATCGGGCGACCAGGCAAAGCTGCGGCCCCACCAGGCGTAGGGAATGTCGGCTGTAGGCGGCAGGACCATCTCGAAGGCAGGCTGTCCACCTGTGCCCTCCTCGGGCAGGGTGATGATCCACAGGTCGTTGTTGGCCTTCCAGCCCGGCACGCCGCCACTGCGCTCGGCCGTGGAATAGGCGGCCCGGGTGCCATCGGGCGACCACTCGGCCCACACCACGCCGACGACACCCATGTACCGCGGATCCTCGCCCACCAGGGACGTGCGTGCCAGCCAGAAGGAGTTCAGAGGAGACCCCTCGTCGCCGGCCATACCCCTCGTGAATAGCAGGCGGCTGCCGTCGGGCGAGAGGGCAAAAACACGGCCATCCAGGTCGGCGGAGCCGGTGATGTTGCGCCGCAGATCGGACGACTCGCGCATGAACCAGGCATTGCCGCCCGAGAGATAGGCGATGGTGCCCGAGATGGGAACCGTCGCCAGCTCGCCCTGAACGCCGAGGAGCACCACCTCGTCCACGGGCTGGGCCGTTACCTCGCGGCGCACCTCCTGGCGGGCCACCTCCACGCCGTTCTCCAGGGTAAGCTGGTAGGTGATCTCGACCTCGCCGTTGCTGCCGGCCTGGAGCAGGCGCCGCTCTCCCTCGGGCACCGCCTCGTTGCGCACCGTTTTGTGGGCAAAGGGCAAGGGCCGGCGCTCGACCTCGAACCGCTCCTCCACTCGGGTCACTACCACGTCCATCCCGTCGGCGACCCCAACGTAGAGATCCGGTTCCACGCGATCCAGCGGCCCAAGGCTGACGCCGGCGGCATCCAGCAGGTCGCGCACGGCCCAGGCGGAGGGCGCTGTGACGCGCAGGATCTGCTCCTGGCCGTCGGCGTGCAGCGCCACGCGCACCGGCCGTGGCTGGCCACAAGCGCCCAGGCCGAAAGCAAGCGCTATCGTGACCATCAATAGGCCGGCAACCGCGGCCCAGGGCCGCTTGTCAGGCCTCGTGGCCTTTGATCGAGCGTCGACCATGCTTTCCGTGACCTATCCGTCGAAAATGCCCGGCACCGGCCGGGCGAGACACGCACGCATTATAACCGAAAAGCGGATAGGCGGCAAGCAGGTCGCAGCGCCAGATAGAAGGGGAGAGAGCGAGGGTGGATCTACTGCCCGGGCGTCAGCTTCAGGTCCCAGGCGGAACCCTCGTCTGCCTGCCGGAGCAGGGCGGGCATTTCGGCCATGAGCCTGTCGCGCACGGCACGAAATGCAGCCAGCGCTTGATCCTCCGTGCCCGTGGCCCGGGCCGGGTCCGGCAGGCCCAGATGCGCCTGCCGGCCCAGTCCAGGCCAGAAAGGACAGTTTTCGGCCGCGTCGTCGCAGACGGTGATCACCAGGTCAAAGGGCTGACCATGGAACTCACCGGCGCTCTTGGAGCGTCCCTGGTGGTCGATGCCCACTTCGGCCAGTGCCCGCAGGGCCATGGGATGGACGTAGCCGGCCGGATCGGTCCCGGCGCTGACCGCCTGCCATTCGTCGCCAAAACGGGCATTGACGATGCCCTCTGCCATCTGCGAGCGCGCCGAGTTACCGGTACACAGGAACAACACTCTCTTCGGACTCATGCAACCTCCGAGTTCCCTTATCCCAACATGTCCAACAGCGCCGCCTGCTGCTCGGCATATCGTGCCTCGTCGAGCACCGGGCAGTCAGGCAATCGCGCCTGGCCCGCCACCAGCTTGTTGGCAAAGACGAAACAGGAAGGCTCGCCACAAGCCTTGCAGTTGGTGCGCGGCAACAGCTTGTAGATGTCCATCATTCCCGGCCGCCGGCGCGACTCGTGGCTCGGCTCGATCTCGGCACGGCGTTCCCACGTTCTGTTCACCAGCTCGATCAGGTTCTCCAGCTCCTCGATCGCCGCCTCGCGATCGGGAACGTTGCCAACGGCAATGCGGTCAGCGTGAAACGCTACGTTGTGACTGTCCTTCTTCCAGAGCAAGGCAGCCGCCGCTGCATTGTAAACCGCGCCCGGCAGGATGGCGTTCAGGTAGGGCAGCGCCTCGCGCAGGTCGACCCCCGGCCGGGCGATGGCGCTTAGCCGATCCGTTTCCGGGTGACACGGCGGAGTAAAGACTTCCAGGTCATACGTTTCGATGAGCACGATTCTCCCTCACAGAAGCTCCTCTTGTGTCGAGGACTCGACCTTTTCCACCCGGTACTTCTTGTCGTATAGGGTCGCATCGTAGGCCGCCTGCCGCGATGGGCAACCATCCCGCGGACAGAGCTGGCAACTGGCAAAGGTTTGCTCCGTCGGGAAGCAAATGCCGGAGACTGTTTTGGACGGGACCATCAGCAGGCCGTCGGTGAGGTGCACGCCCAGTAGCTCATTCGCCTTGTCCAGCAGGGCAAAGAGTGGTCGCTGCGCCTGGATGGGCCAGTCGGGCAGGGATCCGGGCGACATGGTGGATAGGCGGCCCAGGCGAAACCTCTCGTACAGGTGCGCCCGCAGAAAGGCCATTGCCTGGCGCAGTGCTGCCTCGGCTATCTCGTCGGCATAATAGCGCTGCAAGACGTCGTCCTGGGCGGCGGCCCACTCGTGGAGCTCTGTCCCGCACGTGGCGAGATAGGGAAAGACCCGGTGGGTTTGCTCCAGGTTGACCCTCAACACCCTGCTCTTGAAGGTGATGCCATCGACGACGACGCTGTCCTCGCTCTTGTCGTCGATGTAAGCCACGCCGTACAGCGCCCGGGGGCGGGCGACTGCTCCGGCCTCCTGGATCAGGCGCGTGAACCGCCCACCCCACTCTCCTCCATCCCGGACTCGGAGCTTTTTTTTCAAAGCCTCTACGTCGGGCCGAAACTGGATCTCGTCCAGAACAAATATATCCACGGTCAGCCTCCTTGCTCGATTTTATCCTCGATCGTCAAGACGATTACGCTTCCCCCTGGCAGCGCGGGCAAGGGCAGCCGGCCAGCGTCTCGGGCGGAAGCGGGGGGAAGGCCAGCGCCTCCCGCCATCTTGACCATCGATGCTCTCTCTGAATATTCGAGAATTTGAATCTAATATACACTCGGATCGGACCTGTGTCAAATCGCGCAAGCGGCGGGTCGCGCGACGCTCCCTTGCTTTTCCGTACTCCGCGTGGTAGAATGGACCCGCGAGAACGAGATGGACACCATACACGAATCCTTCACCTCGGGACCGGGCCCGCGCTGGCAGCGCCAGGTCGTGGGCCGGGCCCGGCTGGAGCCGGCCGGATCGGCGCAGCGCTTTCTGCTGTCCGGGGCCACCAGCCGGGCCTACTCCAACGCGCAGATCGATGATTACCAGGGGTTGCACCGCCACCGCTTTCCCTGGCGCCCGCCGTTGCGCCTCACCGTCCGCGCCCGCTTCTCCCATTCCCACGATGAACTGCGAGGCACGGCCGGCTTTGGCTTCTGGAACGACCCCTTCCTGATGACGAGCCTGCGCCTGCCGGCCCTGCCCCGGGCTGCCTGGTTCTTTTTCGCCTCGCCGCCCTCCAACATGAAGCTTGCCTTGCAGGTGCCAGGCCATGGCTGGAAAGCGGCGGCGATCGATGCTTGGCGCCCGGCCAGCCTGCTCCTGGCCCCCGCCACCCCGCCGGCCATGCTCCTCATGAACGTGCCGACCCTCTACCGCCGCATCTGGCCGCCCATCCAGCGCGCCCTGAAGGTTGGCGAAGCCCTCCTCGACGTGGAGATGCGCGATTGGCAGACCTACATCCTGGAATGGGGCCGGGAGCAGGCTCGGTTCAGCGTGGACGAGGAGACGATACTGGTGGCGCCCGCCCCCCGCGGTCCACTGGGCTTTGTCCTGTGGATGGACAACCAGTTCCTGGTGGCGACACCCTGGGGCCGGCTGCGCTACGGCCGGCTCGGCGTGCGCGGCGAGCAATGGATGGACGTGGAGCACCTGTCCATCGAGCCGCTCTAGGCGTCGGGTTCCGCGATTATGTCGATGAAGAAAGAAGGCATCCCCCCGGAACAGGACGACGAGGCAAGACGTCTGCGCGTGTTGGTCGTCGCCGCCGATCCCCTGGTGAGGGCAGGGCTGGCCACGCACTTGCGCCAGGCAGGCTACACCATCGCCGGCCAGACGGCCCCGGGCACCGAGCTGGCGGCCGAGACGGCCGTCTACAGGCCCGAGGCCGTGCTCTGGGACCTGGGCTGGGACCCGGAGGCCGGGTTGGAGGACACCCTGGACCAGGTGGCCGCCCTGTCCGAGGCCGGGCTGGCCGTCGTCGCCCTCTTGCCCGGCGACGAACAGGCCGGCGCCGTCCGGGCAGCCGGTGCGCGGGGCCTGCTGCCGCGCGACGCCCCCGCCGGCGCCCTCGCCGCCGCCCTGGAGGGCGCGGCCCGGGGCCTGCTGGTCCTCGATCCGGGCCTGGCTGCCCGAGCCGCGCCTCCGCTCGGCCAGGCCACACCAGGACTGCCAGAGGCGCTGACCGCCCGCGAGCTGGAGGTCCTGCAATTGTTGGCTGCCGGCCTGACCAACCGGGCCATCGCCCAGGAGCTGGGCATCAGCGAGCACACCGTCAAGTTCCACGTTAACGCCATCCTGGGCAAGCTCGGCGCCCAGAGCCGGACGGAGGCTGTCGTCCAGGCCCTGAGGGACGGGCTGCTCCTCCTCTGACCCCACCCCTTGCGGGAAACCTACCCATTTTTCCAGGTACAGAGCTGCGCTTTTGGGGGATGCGCCGGGCTTGGTTTTTTGGTATGCTGTCGGCAGACACCTAACAGGAGGACAGCATGAGTGATTTTTTGCGCAATTTATCGGACGCCATGGCCGGCATCGTCGAGTCGGCGGGCCGGAGCGTGGTGCGTGTCGAAGGGCGCCGGCGGCTGGCAGCCAGCGGCGTCGTATGGTCGGCCGAGGGTGTGATCCTGACGGCCCACCACGTGGTTCACGCCGACGACGAGATCGGCATCGGGCTGCCCGATGGGAATAGCGCCGGGGCGCGGCTGGTGGGCCGCGATCCGAGCACCGACCTGGCCGTGCTCCGCACCGACGCGCCCGGGCTCGTTGCCGTCGAGCGGACGGCGGGGCAAGAGCTGCACGTGGGCCACCTGGTCCTGGCTCTGGGCCGGCCGGGCCGCACCGCGCAGGCCACCCTGGGCATCGTCAGCGCACTGGGTGGAGAATGGCGCACGCCGGCCGGCGGCCTGGTGGACCGCTACCTGCAAACCGACGTGGTGATGTATCCCGGCTTTTCGGGTGGCCCCCTGGTAGACGTGGGCGGGCGCCTGGTAGGGATGAACACTTCGGCACTGCTCCGGGGGGTCAGCCTGTCCGTGCCGGTGCCCACCCTCGAGCGCGTAGTCGAGAGCCTGCTGACCCACGGCCGCGTCCGCCGCGGATACCTGGGCGTCGGCGCGCAGCCGGTGCGCCTGCCCCAGGCAATCGCCCAGCAGTTGGGCCAGGAGACGGGCCTGCTGCTGGCCTCGGTGAATGCCGGGGGACCGGCCGACACGGCGGGGTTGCTCCTGGGAGACACCCTGGTGGCCCTGGACGGCCAGCCGCTGCGGCACATGGACGACCTGGTGGCTTCGCTGGGCGGCGAGCGGATCGGCCAGGAAGCCCGCATCCGCCTGCTGCGCGGCGGGCAGATCCAGGAGATCGGGGTCGTCATCGGCGCTCGTCCCTAGCTTGGAGCTGTGGTTGGTGATGAACGACCTTTTGAATCGATGGAACGACGACATGGCCCGTGCCGTGGAGCAGGCCTGCCAGGCGCTGGTGCAGATCCGCAACGGGCGCGCCGGCGCAGGAGCCGGCACCATCTGGCACCCCGACGGGCTGATCTTGACCAACGCCCACGTGGCCAGCCGCCGCGGATTGCAGGTAACCCTGCCCGACGGGCGCACGCTGCCCGCCCGGGTACTGGCCCGCGACGCCGAACGCGACATTGCCGCCCTGGCGGTCGAGGCCCGCGGCCTGCCGGTCATCGAGCTGGGTGATTCCCGGGGGCTGCGGCCGGGCCAGTGGCTACTGGCCGTAGGCCATCCCTGGGGAGTGACCGGGGCCGCGACGGCAGGGGTGGTGGCCGGCACGGGCCGGCACCTGCCCGAAATGCCCCTCTCCGGCCGCGACTGGATTGCCGTCAGCCTGCACTTGCGGCCGGGGCACTCGGGCGGGCCACTGGTCGACTCCCAGGGCCGCCTGGTGGGCATCAACACCATGATGGCCGGCCCCGACCTGGGATTGGCCGTGCCGGTGCACGAGGTCAAGGCCTTTCTAAAAGAGACCCTCGGCTCGCAATCTGGCGGACTGCGCGCTGCGGCGTAACCGGCCGCGCCTAGGGGCGCAAGAAGCGCAGGGCGAGGATCTCGGCCGTGGAGTCGACTACCCTCGCCCGCTCGTCCAGGCGAAGGCCGGGCACCCAGGCGATGCCCCACGCCGCCACCAACAGCGGCAGCCGGTCGCGGGCGGCGTGGGGCACCTTCTGGTTGGTCAGGAAATCGGCCAGCTTTGGCGCCCGCCCGCCCATGCCCAGGGGCTGAAACCGATCGCCCGGGCGGCGAGTGCGCAGCCACAGGGGCGGGCGGGCCGCTCCGGCGTCAAGGTATGCGCGCCAGGGATCGGGATTGTCCTCCCAGCCGGCGGGCAGGCCGGCGCGGGGCAGCAGGGCCGCCTCCAGCACCCAGGCGGAACCCGGCAATGGCGTGATGCCCGGCACGGCGACGGCCACGGGCTCGCCTTCCGGGGGCAAGAGCGGCCAGTCGGGCAGCGGCCCGAGTCGGGCCTCGCCAGCCACGGTCACGCGGTCGTAGCCGACGGCCAGCATCAGGCCCCGGGGCAGGGTGGCGCGGTCGCCCGTGGTACCGTCGCGCGCCACGAGCAGGGCGTCTTCGACGTGGACAAAGTTGATATTGCGTAGCGAGCGGCGCAGGCGATGGATGGCCTCGCGGATCGTCGAGCGTTGCAGGCCCGTGGGCAGCGCGCGCCACGCGGCCAGGTCAAAGACAATCTCGTCCTCTCCCTCCTGGCGCACGACGCGCGGCCAGGCCTCGTCCAGCAAATTCCGCAGCAGGTCATAGTCTCCTGCCAGGACCCGCGCAGTGCGGCCCAGCACGGCGCGCAGTTGTGGGTTGTGCTGCTCCAGGAGAGGGATCACCTCCAGCCGCAGCCAGTTGCGAAAGTAGGTCGTGTCCAGGTTGGAGCGGTCAAAGCGCGGCTCCAGGCCCTGCTCCTCGCAATAAGCCTCGATCTCGGTGCGAGGCACCTCCAGCAGAGGGCGGATGAGGTCGAGGGCTCCGGGCAGCCCCTCCCCGCCGGTGCCACCGCCCTCGCCGCTGGAGAGCAGGCGGTAGCTGCCGAGGGGGGTGCGAGGCAGCATGCCCCGCAGGCCGGCCAGCCCCGAACCACGCAAGAAGTGCATCAGCACCGTCTCCGCCTGGTCGTCGGCGTTGTGGCCCACGGCAATGGTCCGGGCGCCGGCCGCCGCCGCAGTGCGGGCCAGGAAGGCGTAGCGGGCCCGCCGGGCCGCCTCTTCGAAGGCCAGGCCCTCGTCGCGGGCCAGGGCCGGTACGTCCAGCGCCTCGACGGCCAGGGGCAGCCCCCAGGCAGCCGCCACGCGGCGCACGAACTCGGCGTCGGCATCGGCGTCGGCGCCGCGCAGCCCGTGGTGCAGGTGAGCGGCGTGCAACGACAGGTCGTACTCGGGCGCAAGGCGCCGGAGGACGTGCAGCAGGCAGAGCGAATCGGGCCCGCCCGACACACCGACCACCAGCCCCTCGCCGGCCCGGATCAGATCGTACCTGTCGATGGTCTGTCGCACCTGTCTCAGCAGATCGACCATATCCCTCCTTCAGCAGGTCAGCAGGTCCCCGCGGCCCGGCTACTCCGATGGAGGCGCTTCGACCCGCGCCCTGGCCTCGATGCCCCGCCGGGCCAGCTCGGTCACGAACAGGTCCGGCGGCACGGCCAGCTCCAGGGGGACGGCGCCGCAGGGGACCTGCCCGCGGGCCATCATGGCGGCCACGATGGCCGCATCCCAGCCGGTGCTGCGCTCCATGGCGGTAAAGCCCGTCTCCTCGTCGTAGAAATCCATGACCTCCACCACAGCCCGCGCCGGCTGGCCATCCTTGCGGCCCAGGGCGTGGATGAGGATGGCACACACGTCCCGGTCGCCGGGAAAGGTCACCCGCGGGGCAAACAGGGCGTGAAACACTTCGCGGGGCACCACCTCCTGCTCGCCGACGCGCACCGGCTCCGTGTCCCACATTCCCAGATGATAAAAGGCCCGCAGTTGGGCCAGGTGACCCGGGTAGCGGATAGTCTTGTTCTGGAGCGTCCGCAGCTTGCCGGCAAAGGTCCACGGCATGGTCGACACGCCCCCGCTGCTGGTGAAAGCCTCCACCCTGCCGATGGGCGGCGGGAAGTCGACCATCTCCAGTTCTTCCAGGGGCGGCACCAGCACCGGCTTGCCCTCCCGCAAGTAGAGGCCCGGCTCGGCAAACTCGTTGGTCAGACCGGCCATGTGAAAGGTGGCCATGTAGTTAAAGGGCGGGCGTGGATTCTGTGGCAGCCCGCCGTCCCACATGAACACCTCGTCGGTCTCGTCCAGCAGGCTCATGGCATAGACCATCAGGCTGGTGCCCATGCCCGGCACCTGGCCGCAGTCGGGCACGACGCTAATGCCCGCAGCCCGGGCCGCCTCGTCCAGCTCGAGCTGCTGGCGGACCACGTCGGTGTTGCCACCCAGGTCGCACATGCTCGCCCCGGCCTCGACCGCCGCGCGGGTGATGGCCAGGTTGTAAAAGTAGGGCACGGCGCTGAGAAAGGCGTCCATGCCCTTCAGGGTCGCCACCAGGGCGGCGTGATCCGTCACGTCGAGCTGGCACGGGCGAGCGCGGTCGGTGCCCAGCAGCCCGTTGACCCGGCCGGCCGACGCTTCGGCCGCGGCCAGCGATTGGTCGGCCAGGAGAACGCTCTCGGCCTCGCCCAGCTTGATCATGTCGTAGGCGCAGGCCGTGCCCTGGCGCCCCGCACCCAACACTGCATATTTATATCCCATGTTGTCCTATGTCCCTCCTCCTTGCGGGTTGGGGACATTGTATCACAACTGGGCAGGGCCGCCAAGGTGCCGGCAGTGTGCGCGCTGGATCGGCACGTGGGGCTTCTTACATTCAACGGAACAGCCGGTTGCCCGGCCCATCCCGTTTTGCCCTCCCGCTTCCCAGGTGGTATAATGGGCGCGTACTACTGTTGATGACCTCGTGGCCCTTGCTCGGCCGCAGGCACGACCCCAGCGCAAAGCGAGTGCCAGGGTAAGTGGGCAATGGTGGTGCTCCTTTACTTAACCCGGAGGTCCCGTGAATACGTCCAATTCCGTTCCATCAGACCAGCCCCGTAATTTGCTCGCCCGCCTGAGCAACCAGGTTCGCGAGTTCTGGCTCGCGCTGCGCAATACGCCAGAAGCGTTTCGCCTTGTGTGGGCCGCCGGCCGGTACTCGGCCCTGGCGGGCATTGCCTTCACGCTCGTCGCAGCCGTCCTGCCCGCCGGACAGGCGTGGGCCGGCAAGCTGATCATCGACTCGATCGTCAGCGCCATCGCCCAGGGCATGGATCCCATGGATGGGCTCCGCTACGTCGGGCCGTACATCGCGCTGGAGTTCGGCCTCCTGGTGACCGGTTCCATCACCAGCCAGGTGCGCAGCCTCTTTGACCGGACCCTCCAGTCAAAACTCACCAATTACGTCAACAGCATGATCATTCGCAAGGCCATCAGCCTGGATCTGCGCTTTTTCGAAGATCCAATCTTTTACGACACCTTGCAGAATGCCCGCCGCCAGGCGGACGTGAGCGCTCTCAACATTGTCAACTCGACCCTGCAGCAGGTCCAACAGATCATCACGCTGATCTCCCTGGTCGCCCTCCTGGTGCGTTTCAGTCCCTGGCTGGCGGTCATAGTCTTTGTCGCCGCCATCCCCTCGTTTCTTTCTCAATCCCAACACGCCACCCGCGCGTTTCGCGCTGTGAGCCGCCGCGCACCCGAAGCGCGCCTCCTGAACTACCTGGAGGTCCTGCTGACCGGAAACGACTCGGTCAAAGAGGTCAAGCTCTTCGGGCTGGGCGACCCTCTCCTCGGGCGCTACCAGGAGCTGTTCACGCGCTTCTATCTCGAAGACCGGGCCATTGCCGAGCGCCGCACGGTCGCCGGCCTGGCCTGGGGCTTGCTGTCCAACGTGGTCTACTATGGCAGCTATGCCTGGATCGTCCTGCGCACCGTGGCCGGACTCATCACCCTGGGCGATATGACCATGTTTCTGAGTATCTTTCGCCAGTCCCAGAGCTCGATTCGATCCCTCCTGGACAGCCTGAATCGTCTCTACGAGAGCAACCTGTTTCTCGACAACTTGTTAACCTTCCTGGAGCTTGAGCCGGAGTTGCTCTCGCCACCCAACGGCCGGGTCGCGCCGGCCCCCATCCGGGAGGGGATCGAGTTTCGCCACGTTTCGTTCCGCTACCCGGGCTCTGACGTGTTCGTGCTGCGCGACATCAACCTCCACATTCGCCCCGGCGAGCGCATCGCCCTCGTCGGGCTGAACGGCGCGGGCAAGACGACCCTGATCAAGCTGCTCACGCGCCTCTACGACCCCACGGAGGGCCAGGTGCTCCTCGACGGCGTGGATCTGCGCGAGTACGATCTGGCCACCCTTCACCAGCGGTTCGGCGTCATCTTCCAGGACTATGTCCGCTACCAGTTTACCGTCCGGGAGAACATCGGCTTCGGCCAGGTGGATGCCCTCGATGACCTGGACCGCATCCAGGACGCTGCGCAACGGGGCGGCGCCTGCCCGGTCATCGAGGAACTGCCCCACGGTTACGACACCATGCTCGGGCGGCGCTGGGAAAAGGGCCAGGAGCTGTCGGGCGGGCAGTGGCAAAAGATCGCCCTGGCCCGCGCCTTCATGCGCAAGGCCGAGGTCCTGGTATTGGACGAGCCAACGTCGGCGCTGGACGCCGAGGCCGAGTACGAGGTGTTCCGGCGGTTCGGCGAGCTGATGGAAGGCCGCATCGCGGTGCTCATCTCCCACCGGTTCTCCACCGTCCGCATGGCGGACCGGATCGCGGTCCTGTCCGAAGGCAAGATCGTCGAGCTGGGCAGCCACTCCGCGCTCATCGCCCTGGACGGCAACTACGCGCGGCTCTTCAACCTGCAGGCGGAGGGGTATCGTTAGGACCGGCGCGGATCAGGCCACGGCCTCCCGTGCCTGGCGATACGCGGCCAGCGTTCGCTCCCTGGCCCAGGCATGGTCCACGATGGGGTCGGGGTAGTCCTGCCCGATGATGCAGCCGGCCTGGCGCTGGAGGTCCTCCGGCATAGTCCACGGCGCGTGGACGTACCGGTCCGGCACGGAAGCCAGCTCGGGCAGCCAGCGCCGCACGAAGGCGCCGTCGGGATCGTGCCTTTTGCCCTGTAGCACCGGGTTAAAGATGCGAAAGTAGGGCGCGGCGTCGGTGCCCGTGCCGGCAACCCATTGCCAGCCGCCATTGTTGGCCGCCGGATCGCCGTCCACCAGGTGCTGCATGAAAAAGCGCTCGCCCCATCGCCAGTCGATGAGCAGGTCCTTGGCCAGGAACGAGGCGACGATCATGCGCGCCCGGTTGTGCATCCAGCCGGTCTCGACCAACTGCCGCATGGCGGCGTCTACCACGGGATAGCCGGTCCGGCCCTCGCACCAGGCAGCAAAGTCATCGGCATCGTTTTCCCAGGCGATGCTTTCGTATTCCGGGCGAAAGCTCGATCCTCGCACCTGGGGAAAGTGGTAGAGAATGTGAACGTAGAACTCGCGCCAGATCAGCTCATCCAGCCAGGTCTCCGCGCCCTGGCGTTCCGGGGCGCTCCGTGCCGCTCCGGCGGCTTCAATCGCCGCAACCACCGCCTGCCGCGCCGAGATCATGCCAAAACGCAGGTAGGGCGATAGCCCGGAGGTGCCCGCCAGGTCCAGCCGGTCGCGGCCCGTTGCATAGCGGTAGACGGGCGGGTCGTCGCCCGTGGCAAAGGCATCCAGACGCCTCGCGGCCTCCGCCTCGCCCGCCAAGAAGGGAACGGATGCAGGTAAGGCCGGGGAATCGGGGATGGGCAGGCTCTCCACGGCCGGCACCGGCGACAGCGCCCGGGGAGGCGCCAGCAGGTCGTCCGGCGCCGGGGGCACCAGCGCCTTCCAGGCACGGGCAAAGGGGGTAAAGACGGTGTAGGGAGCGCCACTCGGTCTGTGGATGACGCCGGCCCGGTGAACGACCAGGCCTTCCGTCGTGTGCAATGGGAGTTCCCGACCCACGAGGAGGTCCCGGGCCCGGGCATATGGCGACACGTCCTCCTCGGCGACGATGGCCGTCGCGCCTATTTCGGCCAGGAGGGCGCGCAGCTCGGCCACCGGATCGCCCCTCCGGACCACGAGGCGGCTGCCCCGCGCCCGCAGCTCCGTGTCAAGCTGGCTCAGGCCGGAGAACAGAAAGGCCACCCGTTTGGCGCCGGCGTAGCCCGAGTGGAGCAGCGCCGGGTCGAGGATAAATGCCGGGATGACGACTTCTGCCCGGGCCAGGGCGGCTGCCAGGGCCTGGTTGTCACCCAGGCGCAGGTCGCGGCGGATCCACCACACGGCCGTGCTCACGGTCCACTCCTCCTCGGCCTTCTTCCCGGCTCGCCGGCTTTCGGCGGCGAGCCATCTATCCCTCGGCCTCCGGTGTCATTCTACTCTACTTGCCGCGATCACACAATTCCGGGTTGCTTTGCCCTGGTGGCGTCGGCCCGGCTGCCGCTCGCGCGGCCATGGGCCGTCGCCTTCTCGTCCCCGGGCAGCAGCCCGGCAAGCTGCCAGACCTCGACTTCCGCATCTATCCACACTCGCCCCCAGGCCCGGGCCACCGAGACCGCGCAGTGCCCCTCCCGGACAAAGAAGACATCTCCCACCCGGATCAGGCACACGGTCGGCAGGGGCTTGCCCGCTTGTAGCTCGGCCGCGACGCGCAGCCAGCGGTGCTCCGTGCCGGCGCCCAGGGGCCGGAACGTTGCATCGAAGTCGTGGCTGTGCCCCACGCTGCCCCGGATCTGCTTGATGGCCACCGTTTGCAGGCCGGCGTCGGCGCGGCTCTGCAGCGGCCGCTGGCCCTTGACCTGCCCCAGATCCAGCAGGCAGGCCGGCTTGCCCACCAGCGAGTTCCACAGCCGCCCCAGCCAGGCACGCCTTCGCACCCGGCGATAGAGCCGTCGCGCGGTTTCGGCATTCCGGCCAGGCTTCCAGGCCAGAATCATTGCTTCGTGGCTGTTCAACTCTATCATGTCCCAGCTCCTCTTTGAAACGGGTGCCCTACTACGTCGAGCGCACCAACCGTCAGGACCTTTCTTCTTCGGCCTCCTTGATGGCCCTCAGCTCGTCAAGCGCCGTCAAGAGCCGCTCTGGCGGGTCGCCTTTGCTCATAAAGACGTCGGCTCCGGCCTCCAGGGCTTCGCGGCGAACCTCGGGGCGGCTGCTCATGGCCATCAGCCGCACGCCGGGGCAGTGATACTGGATAAGGGGCAGCAGCGCGGCGGCCGGCAGGCCGGGCAGCTCCCACTCGAGGAGCACCAGGTCGGGGCATACAACCTTTACCCAGTCGAGCAAGCCCGTACTATCGACTGCCTCGCCCAGGATTTCGATACCTGGCTGCTGCTCCAGCAACAACCGCAGCGCCGAACGCACCTTTGCCTTATCGTCCGCCAATATGACTCGCATGTCAACTCCTCAACCCGTCATTCAGGTCTGGCGCGCATCTCGCGCCGGTCTCAGTATAGAGCAAGAACTCCCCAGGCACACCGGGCACCTGGGGAGTCTTGATCCTGGTCAGATGGCCAGGTACAAGCCTCTCTGCCCGTTGCCGCCCGGCCCTTTTTCCCCGGTTAGCCCGCCACGTCGCCGCCTGGTAGGATGTTGGCTGCCGGTGCATCGCCGGTCCACTCCCGCCAGGCCAGCGTCCACATCGTGGAAAAGTAGGCCGTCACGGCACCCTCCAGGACGAGGATCACCGGCCAGAACAGGCAGCACAGCAGCAAGATGATGCCCGGCACGATCAGCAGGACAAAGGCGACGACCATCACCGCGATCTGGAGCAGGAACAGGACCAGCGCCGAGCCCAGGTTGTCGACCACGACCCTGAAGGCGCGGCCATAGGACGCCAGGACACCCAGCCCTTCCAACATGCATGCCCGCTCGGCCAGGGCCCGCAGCATCTCGAAGGCGATGGCCACGGGCACGATGAGACAGGCCAGGGCGCTTCCAAGGATGAGCACGTTCCGCGCCATCGGGGTTCCCATCTGCATTGTAGGGTTGCTCGTGTAGGCGAACCAGCCCAGAACGGCCAGGACAAGCGGGAGCAGGCTCACGAGGCCGGGGATCAGGCCAATGCCCAGCAGTGTCCAGACCCGGTCCCACCCGGCCCGCCACGCCAGGCCAAAGCTCGTGGGCTCTTCCCGGCTGGCCGCGTCGGCCCCGGCGACGAGTCCGCCGCGGGCGATGATGGAAACGACCCACAGGGCCAGCCCAATCACCAGGGCGATGGCAACGATGGCCAGGACCCATAACGGGGCCAGCGTGTGATGGCCCGCCCCCCAGGGCATATCGAACGCAAAGTGCGGCTGGTCACCCTCAAAAGTGGCGCCGCTGGAGCCCGACGCGCCGCTGCCAAATCCGCCGGCCAGGGCGGCCAGGATGCCCAGGATGATCAGGAACTTGTACTTCCAGACGATGTCCCAGGCCCGACTCAAAAGCTTTCCGTACTCCATGATAGGTTACCTCCTCGTAATCCGGTGTGACGCACATCCTGCCCGTTTGTCACTCGCCACGATAGTAACACATATCCCTTGACAATGCACCGGCTTGTTGGCCGGTCCTGTGCCTGTACACGTTGGCAGTCCTGTTCCTGGTCACGTGGCCAGTCGGGCGAGGCCACTCCCGCCCTACCGCTTGACAGCCGGCACAAATTGGATATAATATCCAAAATGAGGAGGCGAAAGGACGTCTTGTGGAAGCACCCGACGGTTATCGTTCCCTGAGCGACGTTGCCTTTCTTCGCCTGCGCGATGCCATTATCGATGGCCGCCTGAAGCCGGGCCAGTGGCTGCGACAGGAAGCCCTCGCCCGGGAGCTGGGCATGAGCCAGATGCCGGTGCGCGAGGCCTTGCGCCGCCTGGTGATCGAGGGCCTGGCGGAGCGCATCGCTTACCGCGGCGTGCGCGTGGTCGAGTTCACCGCCGCCGACGTCGCGGACATGTTCACCGTCCGCCTGGTGCTGGAGAGCCTGGCCGTGCGCTTTGCCACCCCCGCCATCGACGCGACCGAGATTCAGCGCCTGAAGGATCTGCTGCGCCGCGCCGAGGGCTGCGACAGCCAGGAACAGATGGGCCTCCGCCGCGAGCTGAACACCGAGTTTCACCTGAGCATCTGCCGTGCCAGCGGGCATCGCTACCTGGTCCATCAGATCGAGTCGCTGTGGAGCTGGTTTCCGAGCGTCATGCTGTACGAGGGCATGCGCCGCCAGGAAGCGCTGGCGCCGGCACGCCTGGCGCGCGAGCTGGACGAGCATCGGGCCATCGTGGCCGCCCTGGAAGCGCGGGACGCCCGCGCTGCCGAGGAAGAGATGCGCCGTCACATCGGAAACCTTTCGCAGGAGCTAACCGAAGTCCTGGGCGTCGCGCCCGCACTCATCGAGCCTGTCTTCTGGCCGTGACGGCCGGCCAGCAGCCAGGAGCAAAAAGACAGAAGAACCAGCCACACCTCGCTGCCGGAGGGCAGCAAACAAAGCATATGGAGGAGGAATCGCACGTGGGTAGCTTGCTGACCATCAAAGAACTGCTGTTTGGGAACGACGAGGCGCTGAAAGAGGTCCACCAACGCTCCCTGGAGCTGCTGGAAACCACTGGCGTCCGCTTTTATTCCGACCGCGCCAAGGAGATCTGGCACGGTGCGGGCGCCAGGGTTGACGGCGACCTGGTCCGCATTCCGGCCGGTATCGTGGAGCCGGCCCTGAAACAGGCCCCGGCGACCTTCACGCTGCACGCCCGCGACCCGCGCCATGACCGGATCATCGACGGCCGCCATACCTACTATTCCCAGGACGGCTGCGCGGCCCTGACCCTCGATTTCGAGACCGGCGTGCGCCGCGGCTCCACCAAGGCCGACGTGGCGCACATGGCCCTCATCTCCGACTACCTGGAGGCGGTGGACATTGTCAGCCCCACGGTCAGCGCCCAGGACGTGCCGGCGCTGAGTATCTGCCTCCACGAGCTGGAGGCCTGCTTTCTCAACTCGGGCAAGCACGTCCTCACCGAGTCGGTGACCGATGCGCGCGAAGCCCGCGGCCAGATCGAGATGGGGGCGGCCATCGCCGGTGGCAGGGAACAACTCCGGGAGCGGCCCATCTTTTCGAACTTTGTGTGCACCATCTCGCCCCTCACCCAGGATCACGGCGGCATCGAGGCGGCCCTGGAGTTTGCCGCGGCTGGCGTGCCGGTGGGCATGTACCCCATGCCCACCACGGGCGTCACTTCGCCTGTGACCCTGGCCGGCACCCTGCCCATCATCAATGCCGAGGTTATCAGCGCCCTGGCCCTGTTGCAGATCGCCTCGCCCGGCGCCAAGGTCTTTTACTCTGGCGGCCCGGCGACCATCGACCTGCGCACGGGCGCCTACACGGCCACCTCGCCCGAGGCCATCTGGCTACGCACCATGATCGCCAAGATGGCGAGCTTTTACGGCATTCCTTCCATCGTCGGCGCCGGCGCCACCAGCGCCAAGATACCCGGCGCCCAGGCCGCCTGGGAGAATACCTTCTCCTACGTCTTCCCGGCCCTGGCCGGCGCCAGCATCCTCTTTGGCCTGGGGCTCCTGGACGGCTCGAACCTGCTGACCTACGAGCAGCTCATCATCGACGCCGAGATCGGGGCCATGCTCCGGCGCCTGCTGGGCGGCGTCGACTGGACCGACGAGGCCTTTGCCATGGAGCTGACCAAAGAGCTGGGCGCCGGTGGCGTCTACATGGACCAGCAGCACACCGTGCGCCAGATGCGCCGGGCCCTGTCCCTGCCCCTCATCAGCGACCGCGACAGCTACGATGAATGGTTCGACAAGGGCCAGCACAACCGCATCGAGGTCGCTCGCCAAAAGGTGCGCGAGATCCTGGCCAACCACAAGCCACCGGCCCTGCCCGAGGCTACGCAGCTAGAACTGCGCGACATCGTCGCCGCCTATTCGCGGCGCAAATAAGCCGGCCCGTAGCATGCGCATCGAGGTCGACTGCGAGCGAATTCGGCGCAACACCGAGGCCGTGGCCACGCTGTGCGCCCCCCAGGGAATCGAGCTGGCGGGGGTGACCAAGGCCTGCTGCGGCCATCCGGCCGTGGCCCGGGCCATGCTGGCCGGCGGCGCCGGCCTTCTGGCCGAGTCGCGCCTGGACAACGTGCGTCGCCTGCGCAAGGCGGGCATCGACTGCCCCATCCTCATGCTTCGCCTGCCGTCGTTCGACGAGGTTGACGAGGTAGTGCGCCTGACCCAGGCCAGCCTGAACTCGCAGGTGGAGACGGTCGGCGCCCTGTCGCGCGCAGCACAGGCCCAGGGCGTGGATCACCGGGTCATCCTCATGGTGGAGGCCGGCGACCGGCGCGAGGGGGTCATGCCCGAGCGGGTGTTGGAGGTTGCCCGGGCCATGGCCGGCCTGCCCCACATCGAGCTGGCCGGGCTGGGGGTCAACGTCACCTGCATCGGCGGCGTGCTACCCACCCGGGAGAACACGCAGCTTGCCGTCGACCTGGCCATAGACGTGGAGCGGGCCCTGGGCTTGCGCCTGCCCACCATCTCGGCCGGCAACTCGGCCAGCCTGGCACTGCTCTTGCGCGGCGAGATGCCCGCCCGCGCGACCCAACTGCGCGTGGGCGGCGCCATCCTCATCGGCGAGGTGGACAGCACGGGCGACTGGCCCACGGCCATGCCCCACCAGGACGCCTTTGTGGTCTGGGCGCCCGTCATCGAGGTGGAAACCAAGCCGTCGACGCCCGAGGGGCCGGTGGCGCCCAACGCCTTTGGCGAGGTTCCCGTGTGGCCCGACAAAGGCCGGCGGCGAAGGGCCATCGTCGCCGCCGGCCGGCAGGACCTGGTCATCGAGAGCCTGGTGCCGCACCGGCCTGGGGTGATCATCGTCGGCGCCAGCTCCGATCACCTGGTCCTGGACGTCACCGAGGCCGATCCTGCGGTGCGGCTGGGCGAAGAGCTTGCCTTCCGCCCGCTCTATGGCGCCATCGCCACCGGCATGGCCAGCCGGACGGCCACCCAGGTCATCAAGCCCCACACCGGAGGATAGCCTTGCTTACGCTTTTCCAACCCAACCCAACCTATCCACGCCGGTTGTACAGGACGTTTCGTGCTACAATGATCTAAACGAAAGGCGTCGTGCCTGTCGACAAGACTTTGGAGGACGGAATGTCAGAGTATACCACGAATACGCGAGTGAAGTCGGAATGGTCCAAGACCTTGGGGATTAGCGACCTCGAGCGCTGGCTGGCGGTCCTCGGAGGCGTCGCCCTGATCTGGTTCGGCCTCTCCCGGCGCTCGTTGGGCGGCCTGGGCCTCATGGCCGGCGGTGGCTACCTGGCCTACAAGAACGCCACCGGCCGTAACCCGGTCGCCGACGCGCGGCGCCTGGCAGCCAAGTCCGACCTGCCGCACGTTGAAGGCCTGACTTCGGGGCAAGCCCCGCAGCGCTCTGCCGGCTAAGAACGCTCGCCGAGCCGGCCGAGCCGGCCAGGCCCGAGCGCCTGGCCCCATGCAAAAAAGAGGGCTCTCCTGCGCCATTGAAGGAGAGCCCTTGCATTGCCCGCACGGCCATCGTGCGGGAAGGTTATGTCACGTTAAGCCTGGATACCCATCAGCCTCTTGGCCACCACCGCTGCGTTGGCCGCGTCCTCGGCAAAACCATCGGCGCCGATGTCGTCGGCCCACGCCTGGGTCACGGGCGAGCCGCCGACCATGACCTTCACCCGCTCCCGCAGCCCGGCCTCGGACAGGTGCTCGATGACCTCTCGCTGGTGGAGCATGGTGGTCGTCAGCAGCGCCGAGAGGGCCACGATATCGGCGTTGTGCTCCCGCGCCTGGGCCACGAACTCGTCGGCCTCCACGTCGATGCCCACATCGTGGACCAGGAAGCCGTTGGCCGACAGCATAGAGCCCACCAGGGCCTTGCCAATCTCATGGATGTCGCCCTTGACGGTGCCCAGGACGACGGTGCCCAACACCTTGCGCTCCTGGCCCGCGGCCTGTAGCGCCGGCTCCAGGACGGCCAGGGCGGCCTTCATCGCCTCGCCGCCCAGGATCAGGTCGGGCAAAAAGTACTCGCCCGAGGAATACAGCTCGCCGACCACGTCCATGCCGGGCGTGAACCCCTGGTTGATGGCCTCCAATGGGTCGATGCCCGTGTCCAGGGCCTGCTGGGCCAGATCGGCCGCGCTTTCCTCGTCGCCGTCGATGACGGCCTGGGCCATTTTCTTGAACAGCTCTTCTGTCATGGGGATCTCCTCCGCTACTTGATGCTGCGCTCGGGCAGTTTGTCCAGCCCATTGGCCCGGGCATGGCGCTGGGCGATGGCTTCCAGCTCTTTTACCTTTGCCTGGTCGAGGCCCAGGGGCTCCCAGGACGCCATGAGCTCCTGCACCCGGCGGTGTGCCCGGGCGTTGGCATCCAGGGCACCCTTGTCGAACCAGGTCTGGCGAAAGTCCCGGTCGATGACGTCGGTGGGGATATAGTCCTCGCGACGGAAGTACTTGCGGGTGTGCTTGCTCTTGAGAAAGTTCCCCGCGTGGCCGATCTCGCGCATTACGTCGAGGGCCAGGGGCTCGGCCGTGTCGTCCACGCCGGCCACCAGGCGCTTGGCCATACCCACGATCTCGGAGTCGATGACCAGCTTTTCAAAGCTGAAGCAGCTCTCAAAGTCCATCATGCCCGGGCCGGACATCATATTCACCCCGGCAAGGGCCCCCAGGATGGCGCCTGAGGCCGTCTCCAGCCCCGTCTGCGTGTCGACGATCTTGGTGTCCGACATGCCCAGGTAGGCGTGGGTCGGCAGGCCGCCGGGCTTGATGGCCTTGCCGATCTGCGTGTAAGTGCAGTCCAGCATCATGGTAGCCATGGCGCCCATGGGCGTTGTGCCGGTGCGCATGTCAAAGGAGGCCGGCGAGCCGCCCCAGACGATGGGGCTGCCGGCCTTGGCCAACTGGTGGATGGTAATGCCGCTCAAGCACTCGGCGGCGTGCTGCACCGCCGAGCCGATGACCGTCGCCGGACCGGTGGCACCCGTCAACGGCATGGACACCAACTCCGCCGGCACGCCGGCGCGCGCCGCGTCGATGAGGTTGGCGCAGGTGATGTCGCTCCAGAGCAGGGGCGGCGAGGGGCAAACGTCGAACACGGCCCGCGGCCTGGCAGCCAGGGCCTCGGCGCTGCCGGCCATGGCCACCAGCAGCTCGTGCATGATCGCAAAGCTTTCGATGGCAAAGGTGCCGGTTACGATGGGCTTGCGGGCGTTGAGCAGGAGCAGGTAGAGCCGGTACCAGTCGGCCATGCTCTGGGGCACGTCGCCGCAGACGATGGACGTCGCCACGGCGTCGATCTGGGGCAGGCCATCGGCCACCTTCACATAGTTTTCGCAGTCCACGGTGGTCGGCACGCGAGACTGTTTGGCCCCGTAGTCGGCAATCTCGATGGCCGCCGACCCGGGATCGTAGTGGATGTCGTCGCCGCCATAATGCACCTTTGGCTCCCCGAAAAAGTCGTAGAGATAGAAGGAGCCTGGCGCCGTCTCGACCGCCTTCTCGGCCAGCTCGCGCGGGATGCGGGCCACACGCGACTGCATGTCCACGGACGCGCCGGCGTCGGCCAGGAGACGCAGCCCTTCATCATAGTGGACCCGCACGCCCGGGTCCCAGAGCAGCTCGTAGGCCTCGTCAATCGCCCGCTTTACCGTGTCGGGCGACAGGAACTCCAACTTCGGTCGAATCATGGTTCCTCCCTGTAAATATAGTAATGGGCAAACAAAGGGACCTGTTGCCTCCGCGGCCCCCGCGTTTGCAGGCTTGCATCGTCGATTCGGTTTTGTACGCGATCAGGGACACGGAAATGAGCGGCGGCACACGGCCGCCGGCGGTGGGCTAGCGGGGTCAGAGACCTGCTTCAAAAAGTGGACGTGGGATCGGAGTCCACATCGCTCTCGGCTCCTCCCTCCATGGGCTGCCAGGCATGCACTGCCCAGCGCTGAAAGTATAGCATACCCGTCCAGGTCTGTCAAAGGCCGCTGGCCGCGAGGCAGCAATTCTGATTTTGGGGGAGTCGGGAGTTTGAGAGGCGAACCAAGGCATGATCCCGGCAACTTGGATGGCAGAGGCTGCTGCTGCAATCTGGCAAAGCGGAGTGTATGAGGGTCGCCGCAAGGCGCGAGGGAGCCAAGCAGCGATGATACGTGGGGAAGCA
>DAOUHB010000108.1:0-37070 GCA_034428935.1 Anaerolineae bacterium
TCCTGGTGGTGGCCAAGGGCGAGGTGACGCGCATGCAGGCGGCCTACATCGGCGAGGGGCAGGTACGGGAGCTGGTGGCGGGGCTGCGCGCCGGGACGTCGTCGCGGCCGCGGCTGGCGGCCACGGGCACGGGCGGGGCCGAGGGGACGAGCCGGGGCGGGAACGGCGACCGCCTGGCGGCCCTGCGGGCCCGGCTCAAGATTGCGCGCTAGCGGGAGAAGGGAACAATTCTGGCTAGTAGTAACGACTTCAGTGGTTTTGGACGGCTGCAGCCGTTACTGCGAACCGTCACCGATGACCTGTTGGGAGACGAGTAGAGAGTCATCGCCGCGCATTTGTGTCGCGGCGCTGGAGGTTGGAGCATGGATCGGGAAGAGAGAGGGATGGACCTGGGCCAGGACGGCCTGGGATTGAAGCACATCGTGATCATCGTCGGGCTGGCCTTTGCCATCACCCTGGCGGTCATGATCGGCAAGCGCATGAGCGCCGAAGCCATGGCCGTGGTGGTGGGGATCGCGTGCGGCATCCTGGCCTCGGTGCCGGCGTCGCTGCTGTTGCTCCTGGTCCTGGGACGCGAGCGCCGAGGGGGCGAGGACCGCCGTGAGGCGGGGGCGCAGGCCTATCCGCCGGTGGTCATCGTCCAGGGGGGAGCGCCCCAGGCGCTGCCGCCGGGCATGCCCGGCTACTGGCCCCAGGCCGCGCCGCCCATGCGGCGCGAGTTCCAGTTGGTGGATGCCCAGCACGAGCTATCGGATCCCGAAGCCTGGCGCTGAAGATAAGGAGAGGGGAATGGCCTGGAAGTTTTACGACGAAGCGATCGACGTGATGCAGCACCGCTGGCGCTACTTTCCGGCGGTCTTTGGCTGGCGCGGGCGCCGCTACCACGTGGACGCCGTGGAGCGCACCTGGGTGGTGCCGGCCCGGAGATGGAGGCGGCGCGACCGGAGGTTCTTCCAGGCTCGCTGTCCCGAAGGCATCTTTGAGATCTACCAGGACCTGAAGGCGGGCACGTGGCACCTGCGGCGCGCCCGCGCGCAGCCGGCGGGGGTGGGGCTGCGGGTGCTCCGGCCCGCCCCACAGCGCTGGCGCTTCTGACGGAGGCCGGCGGAGAGGGACAGCCGGACGGGCCGGTGCGTCAGGCGCGCGTCAGGCCCACGACGAGCATGTCGAGGGCCAGGACCGGGTCTGACTTGCCGCTCTTGATGGCCCAGTCGGTCTGCACGACGCGCTCGTGGGCCGCCTCCAACTGGGCCAGCTCGAAATTCCGTGCCTGTGACAGTCCCTTTTGCACCACGAAGGGGTGCAGCCTGAGCCGGCGGGCCATCTCGCGGGGATCGCTCTCGTCCTCAGAGACCTCGCGCAACTGGATCAGGATGCGGATCTGCCGGGCCAGCATGGCCAGCAGCCTGAGGGGCGGCTCTCCCTCGTCTATCAGGCGGTGCAGCAGGCGCAGGGCGCGGCCCGTCTCGCGGCGCCCGACACAGTCCACCAGGTCAAAGACGCTGGCCTCGCGGGCGTGGCTCACCAGGAGTTGCACGTCCTCGGTGGTCACCATGCGGTCGCCGGCGTAGAGGAGCAGCTTCTCGATCTCGATGTCCAGCAGCCGCAGGTCGGGCCCGATGAGGGTGGCGAGCATGGCCGTCGCCTCGCTGCTGAGCTGTCCCTGGCCCTGGCCGATGGACCGCGCTCGTTGCTGGATCCAGCCCGGAAGCTCGCGGTCGCCGGGCAGCTTGAAGTGCTCGACGAACCCCTTGTCCTGCTCGCGGGCCAACTCCAGGATGGGATGGTTGGGGCGCAGGGATTGATTCTCGACAAAGATGAGCCGGGTGGTGGGCGCCAGGCGCGGCAGGTAGTCCGCCAGCTCTTGCAGGTAGCGGCGCCTCCAATCCTGCTCCTCCTTCTGCGGCGCGTCCTCTTCCTGGCCGCGGTCGCCGGGCGCCAGGCGGGAGAGCAGGCCGTGGACGATGACCAGGCGACGGTCGGCCAGGAAGGAGATCGCATCGCAGACGTGGCGCAATTCCCCCAGGGACAGGCGGCTGCCTTCGAGGATGCTGGTGTTCAGGTCGGCCATGGCCGCGTCGCCGCCTGCCAGCCGGCGGCGCAGCCCCGCCAATTTCTCCTGGAGACTGAACTGGTTCTCCCCATGGAAGACGTAAAACACTAGCCCCGGCCCGTGACCACCTTGTGGCTGATAAAGTTGCCCCGCTCTTCGCGGGTGATGGATTCCACGTGCAGGCCGTCGACGTGAGGCGAGGTGGTGATGTCTTCCTGCACGCGGTGGGCCACCGGCTGGGCGATGAGGGCGGCGATTGTGGCGGCCATCAGGGCCGCCGGCAGCCGGTCGAAGCGCGAGCGGGTGCGGCCCAGGCTGGTGCCAAAGGCGGCAGTGCCCGCCATGAGGCTGGTGACGGCCAGGTTTGTCCCGCAGCGCGGGTGGACGGCCAGGTGCGCCTCGCCGCGCTGCAGGCGGGCGAGGGCCTCACTGGTGGCGTTGGCCAACTCTTGCGTATCGACCTGGCCATAGATCATGAACCCCCTGGCCGTACTCCGGCCCATCAACTGCAAATATGGATTGCGCCAGCTCAACACGTGCATGGTAGCATGCTCCAGCGCGTGGTTCTGGCGAACTGCCCGGATGGCATTCCAGATACTCATAACGTCCCTTTCTACCTTGAATCTCGCGGCTGCGCACGCGTCGCGCGCCGCGGAGCTGATTATAGCACAGGTTGGGCGGGAAAACAACAGGGGGGTTACTTCAAAAAACGCCGCCGGGCCGGCGGCACGATCCCATCCGGAAACAGACCGCCCGGCCATCGGCCGGGCGGGAGCAGGGGAGCAGGCGTGGCCCGGTGGCTGCGGGCCCAACCGCGCCTAGCGCAGGCGGCGCAGCGCCTCGGCTACCACGCCGCGGACCAGGTCCAGTTTGTAGGCATTGCGCGACAGGGGGTGCAAGCCCACCGTCGCGGCTCCGGCGGCGCGGGCGATGGCCGCGTCGTCCAGGCTGCGACCCACCAGCGCCTCCTCCGCGTCCGACGCCCGCCACGGCACGGGCGCCACGCCGCCCAGCACCAGGCGGGCGGCGGCCACGACCGGCCCCTGGAACGCCACCTGCGCCGCAGCACTCACCAGGGCAAAATCCCACACCGCCCGCTCGGCGGCCTTGACGTAGGTGCCGCGCGCGCTGCTGGCCGGAGGCGGGATGGCCACGTCGACGATCAGCTCGTCCAGGGCCAGGGCCGTCTCGCTCCACGCCTCCTGGCGCGGCATGTGAAGAAAGTCGGCCATGGGGATGGTCCGCTGCCCCCGGGGCCCGGCGACCACCACGCTGGCGTCCAGGGCCACCAGGGCGTGGGCCGGGTCGGAGGGGTGGACGATGTGGCACGGCCCGGTGCTGGCCAGGGCATGGCGCTCGTTATGCCCGTCGGCGGCCAGGCAGCGCTCGCCGCCCTTCAGCCAGCAGTGGACGAGGGGGTCGCGAAAGTACCAGCACCGCGGGCGCTGCACCAGGTTTCCGCCCAGGGTCGCCCGGTTGCGAAGCTGGGGCGACGCGGCCGCGCCGGCGGCCTGGGCCAGCACGGAGCGCTCGTGGCCCACCTGCCCCTCGCTCGCCAGGCGCGCCAGGGTGACCAGGGCGCCCAGGTGCCAGCCATCGGCGCGGCGCTCGATGCCGGCCAGGCCCGGGATCGTCTTCAGATCGACCACCCGCTCCGGTGTGGCCAGGCCGCCCTTGATCAGGCGCAGCAGCTCGGTGCCGCCGGCCAGGGGGCGGCAGGCGGCGCCCAGGGCGCCGGTCACCTCGTCGACCGTCGTGCCGTGGGCGTAGGCAAAAGGTTTCATCGTCGCTCTCCCTCCTCCACGCTGCCCTCGGCGGCCCGCAGGCCGTCCAGCACCCGCCGCCGGGTGAGGGGAAAATCGGTCAGGCGCACGCCGGTGGCGTCGCACACGGCGTTGGCGATGGCCGGGGCGGTGGGGATGATGGGCGGCTCGCCCAGGCCCTTGGCGCCGATGGTGTTGAGCCGTGGGTCCGGCAGATCCACAAAGCCGGCCTCCATGTGCGGCACGTCCATGATCGTCGGCAGGTAGTAGTGCTCCAGGTTGGGGTTCAGGTCCAGGCCGAGCTGGCCGTCCAGGACCCGCTCCTCGAGGGTCGCATAGCTGGTGCCCTGCACGATGCCGCCGTAGGCCTGGCTGGTCGCCGTCAGCGGGTTGATGATCCGCCCCACGTCGTGGACGGCCACAACCCGACGCACGCGCACCTCCCCGGTCTCGACGTTGACCTCCACCTCGGCGAACTGGGCGCCAAAGGTGTTGGTCTTCAGGCCCTCCGGGTTCGGTCCCCGGGCGCCGTCGCCGACGAGGGTATAGCCACCCAGCTTGCGGGCCACGTCGGAAAAGGGCAGGCGCAGCGCCGGATCGGCGCGGTCGACGATGGCGCCGTCGCGCACCTCGAGCTGGTCGGCGCCGGTCCCTGGCCGGTCGAGCATCTGCGCCGCCAGGTCGAGCAGTTGGCGCTTGCAGTCGCGGGCCGCGGCCCGCACCGCCGGCCCGGCCGAGGGCAGCGTCTGGCTGCCCGAGCTGGTGGGGCCGTAGGGCGTGGGCAGCGTGTCGCCGACCACCACCCGCACGGCCCCCACATCGACGCCCAGCTCCTCGGCCGCGATCTGGGCCAGGACCGTCCGGGTGCCCGTGCCGATGTCCTGCACGCCGGCCAGCACCTCCACGCTGCCGTCGCGCAGCAGCTTGACGATGGCCCGCGCCGGCGGTCCGCCGCCCCCGCCCCAGATCTGGCTGGCCATGCCCCAGCCGCGGCGCCACGGGCTGCCGGGGCCGGCCGCGCGCGGCGCCTCGCACCGCTGCCGCCAGCCAAACCGATCCGAGCCCTGCTCGTAGGCGGCGCGCAGGCCCTTGGTCGTGTACGGGGTGCCGCCCTGGGGATGGGTCTCGGCATAGTTCTTGAGCCGCAGATCCAGCGGGTCGAGGCCGAGCCTGGCGGCCAGGTCGTCCATGGCGCACTCCAGGGACAGGCTGCCCTCCACGTAGCCCGGGGCGCGAAAGGCCCGCGCCTCGTCGGTGTTGGCCCGCACGTTCCAGACGACGGCGCGCACGTTGGGGCAGGCGTACAGGGTCCGCGTCGGGCCGGTGGTCGAGAAGCCGTCGTCGCCGTGGGCGCCCATGTGCGACCACGCCTCGTGCTCGATGCAGGTCAGCGTCCCGTCGGCGCGAGCGCCAAGGCGGATGCGCTGCCGGGTGGCCGGCCGGTAGCCGCCCACGAGCTGCTCCTCGCGCCGGTCGAGGATCAGGCGCACGGGCCGGCCCGTGGCCCGGGCGGCCTGGGCCGCCAGGATGGTGTGCGTGCCCGGCGACTGCTTGGCGCCAAAGCCGCCCCCCATAAAGTCGCAGATGACCCGCACCCGGCCCAGCGGCACGCCGAGGGCGCGCGCCACCTGGTTTCGGACGGCAAAGACACCCTGGGTCGACTCCCACAGCGTCAGCTCCTCGCCCTCCCAGCGGGCGACGCAGCCGTGCGGCTCCAGCGCCGAGTGGACGGCCGCCGCCGTGGTAATCGTCAGGTCGACGGTGACTTCCGCCTCCTGCCAACCTCGCGCCACGTCGCCCCGCTCGTAGGCGTCCCCCTCGGGGTCGACCAGGTTGCCTGCCTCGTCACGCCGCACGCGCGGCGCGTCGCCGGCCAGGGCCGCTTCCAGGTCCACGGCAAAGGGCAGCACCTCGTAGTCGACGCGGATGGCCGCCGCGGCGGCCCGGGCCACTTCGAGGCTGCTGGCTACCACCAGGGCCACCTCAGCCCCCTGGAAGGCGGCCTCCTCGCCGAAAATGGGCCGGTCGCCAAACTCGGCCACGGGCGGCGGCTGCCGGCGGTGCCACACCAGGTGCACCCCGTCCATCGCGGCGGCCGCGGCGCTGTCCACGGCGCGCACCAGGGCGTGGGCGTGGGGTGAGCGGAGGATAGTGGCGTGCAGCATGCCCGGCAGTCGCACGTCGGTGGTGTACATCGCCTGGCCGGTGACCCGCGCCGGGCCATCGACCCGAGGAAGGGCCTGCCCGACGACGCGCAGCCTGGCGTCGTCGCCCCACGGCTCCGGCTGCTCGTCCGGGACAATGACCTCCCGCTCCGACGTCTGGCCCTCGAACTCGATGGTCGTCTTCTTAAGTGTGGGCATTGGCCTGCCCTCCCGCCGCGGCGCTCCGCACCGCGTCGACGATGCCCTGGTAGGCACCGCAGCGGCACAGGTTGCCCGACATGGCCAGCCGGATCTCGTCTTCCGTGGGGTTGGGCTCCTGCTCCAGGAGCGCCACGGCGGCGAGCACCTGGCCCGGGGTGCAGTAGCCGCACTGGTAGCCGTCGTGCTCGATAAAGGCCGCCTGCACCGGGTGGAGCGCGCCGTCCCGGGCCAGCCCCTCGACGGTTCGCACCTCGCTGCCCTCGCAGTCGATGGCCAGCGTCAGGCAGGCATAGACGGTTTCGCCGTCCAGCAGCACGGTGCACGCCCCGCAGTTGCCCTCGCCGCAGACGTGTTTGGCCCCCGTCAGCCCCAGCTCGTCGCGCAGCACGTCAAGCAGCGTGCGGTGCGGCTCCACCTGGACCGTGACCCGCTCCCCGTTCACCCACAGCACAACCGGCACCCGTCCGGGACCCCGAAACGCGAGTGTCACCTTCCTGCCTCCTTAGTTTGTGTTGAAAAAAGCCGGGCGCAGCACGCGGCGCTACAAGGGGTGCGGCGGTGCACAAGAGAGGAACTCATCGTATCTTACCACATCTCATCGGGGGCGGCAAGCGGCGGGCGGGCTGCGGGTCGCGCAGGATGCTGAGGGGCGTGCTTCCGCGGCTCGATTCTGGTCAGCATCCACTATCCGATCATGGCATGGCCCCTTCGAACAGCGAGTTTCGGTCAAGAATCCGGCATCTGGCTCTCGAAGGCAAAGCGCACCCAGGGAAGATCGACGGCGTTGCACAGCCGTTGGTCGGCCGTCCAGATCTCACACGACAGAGACTCGGCCAGCGCCAGGTAAAAGCTGTCGTACGCAGCGGCGCGGTTCAGCTTTCGTGTCCAGGCAAAGGCCAGGTGCACCTGTGCGGCGTCGGCGGGAACAAGCTGAATCGCCAACTCGGACACAAGCGGCAGGGAGTCTTCTGCCTCCTCGGCTGTGATGAGACCAAAAAAGGCCGCCTTGCACAGGGCCGTTGTCATTTCGTACAGCCACAAGTCAGGGGCAACCAACTCGTAGCCTTCCAGCAGCCACTGTTCCATTCGCGCCCGGAGCACATCGCGGCGCGGATCGGGCAAGATCAACCGGATGGCCAGGCTGGCATCAACTACCAAGGATTTGGGCATCGCGTTCGTCCCTGTCGGCCCGCACGGCAGCCAGGAGGGCCTCCACGTCAATCGGCTCACCGCCACGCCGCGCCAGGATGTCGGCTGCCAGCGCATCGCTCCGTGCGACCCAGGCCTCCCACTTGGTTAGCCTGGCCGTTGCTGTCTCTTCCTCCAGCCGATGATAGTCCTCCATGCTGACGATGGCCGCTTTGGGCTTGCCCCTGGAGGTTAAGATGATCCTCTCCCCTCCGTAAGCGACGCGGTTTACCAGGTCAGAGATGTCCCTCTTTACCTGGCCGATGCTGATGTGCGTATGTGTCACCTCACAGCCCCCTTTTCGGATTGCATTATCCTGACAAACAGTATAATGCAATTCGGCTCTCATGTCAAGAGTTGTGCGAGAAATGCGCCGGGGCCGTGGCAGGCAGGTCCTTTGCAAGGGCGAGGTTGAACAACTCGGGCGTTTTGGTTAAAGGCGGTTAGGAAAGCACGATCATCGT
This sequence comes from Anaerolineae bacterium, assembly GCA_034428935.1. Classification (GTDB taxonomy): domain Bacteria; phylum Chloroflexota; class Anaerolineae; order JAAYZQ01; family JAAYZQ01; genus JAAYZQ01. Next base: position 7,835 of record DAOUHB010000108.1, read on the forward strand.
AATCCTGCTTTCCTTGTCACCATAGTGCAACTCCCCGGCGTGACCGTTCATAAACAACACAACACCCATAACACTCCGGGCTCCGTGCCCCTACGCTGCCGCGGCGACCCGCGCCAGCAAGACTTCTTCCTGCTCGGGCAGCACGGTGCGGGGGTCGAGGAGGAGGCGGTCGTCCTCGATGCGGCTGATGACGGGTGGGTCGCCGGCGCGCAGGCGGGCGGCGACGGCGGCGGGCGATTCGACGGCCAGGGCCACCAGCCGCGTGGGCAGCGTCTCGCCGGGCAGGCTGCCGCCGCCGACGGTGGACCGGCCGGGCAGCACGTCGGCCTGCACGCCGCGCTCGCGGAGGGCGGCCAGCCAGCGGCTGGCCCGCTCCTCCAGCTTGGCCTCCGTCTGGGCGATCATGCGCCACACCGGCACTTCCCGCGGCGCCTCGCCCAGAAGATAGTGGCGCAGCGTGGCCTGGAGGCCGGCCAGCGTGGTCTTGTCGACGCGCAGGGCGCGGGTCAGGGGGAACCGGCGCAGGCGGGCCATCAAGTCGCCGCGGCCCAGGATGATGCCGGCCTGGGGGCCGCCCAGGAGCTTGTCGCCGCTGCACGACACCAGCGACACGCCGGCAGCCACGCTCTCCTGGATGGTGGGCTCGTGGACCAGGCCAAAGGGCGCGGTGTCGAGGAGCGTGCCGCTGCCCAGGTCGTCGATGAGTAGCACGTCGCGCTGGCGGGCCAGGGCCACCATCTCGGCCAGATCGGGCTCGTGGACAAAGCCGGACAGGTGAAAGTTGCTGCGGTGGACGCGCATGAGGGCGGCGGTCTCGCTGCCGATGGCCGCCTCGTAGTCGTCGATGTAGGTCCGGTTGGTGGTGCCCACCTCCACCAGGCGGGCGCCGCTCTGGCGCATCACGTCGGGGATGCGAAACCCGCCGCCGATCTCGACCAACTGGCTGCGAGAGATGATCACCTCGCGCCCCTGGGCCAGGGCCATGAGCATGAGGAGCACGGCGGCGGCGTTGTTGTTGACCACCAGGGCCGCCTCGGCGCCGGTGAGCCGGCACAGGATCTCTTCGGCGTGGACGTAGCGCGAGCCGCGCTGCCCGGCCTCCAGGTCGTACTCCAGGTTGGAATAGCCCAGGGCCACGGCGTCCATGGCGGCCCGGGCCGCGGCACTCAGCGGCGCCCTACCCAGGTTGGTGTGGATGACGACGCCCGTGGCATTGATGGCCGGGCGCAGGGTGGGCCGCAAGCGCTCGGCCAGCAGCTCTCCGGCCCGGGCGGCCAGGGCGTCCAGCTCCGGGCAGGGCGCGCCGCCGCGGACCGCTTCGCGGGCGGCATCCAGGGCGTCGCGGGCGGCTTCCACCACCAGGTCGTGGCCCCAACGCGCCTCCAGGGCGGCCACGCCGGCCTGCTGGAGCAGCCGGTCGACGCTGGGCAACTTGCGCAGTTCCGCTTCGACAGTCATGTCGTTCCCCTTGTCAGGTTTCGCTTCGCAGGCGCACGATGAGCACCTCGAAGGCCACAAAGATGAGGGCGATGACCAGGGCATAGCCCACGTTCAGGGCGCGGTGGACCTGGAGCCAGGCATAGACGGCCAGGCACACGCCGGCCCAGGCGCTGTGCCGCAGGAAGCGCCAGGGATCGCGGCTGGTGGCGGCGGGCGCCAGGCGGCGGTTGAGATAGGCCGCGGCGGGGGCCACGGTGCCGGTCACGGCCAGGAACAGCATGGCCAGAAAGAGCGACAGGGCGCCGGGCATCTCGGGCCGCGTGCTTCCGGTGAGCACGTACAGGCTCCACCAGCCGACGACCGCCAACAGGATCGATAGGACGATCAGGAGCCGTGGCCGCATGCCGCCTGCCCTCCGCCTTCCCTTCGGTTCCACAAGCCTGCTCGCCCTGGCATCGAATGGCTCCCTCAGCGGACCGGCTCGGCGACGACGTAAACGCGCTCGGGAAAGGGCTCGATCTCGGCGCCGGCGCAACTGACCAGGGTGAGGCGCTCGGGGCCGCCGGGTGAGAGCAAGTTGAGGTGCTGCGTCAGCTCCTGGAACGTTTTCTTGCGCCAGCGGACGTGTTGCACCTGCGTCACGCTGTAGGTAAAGGTCTGCCCGGCGTTGTTGACGACGTGGATCTTGTGGCCGACCTTCAGGCTGCCCAGGCGCACAAAGACGCCGTTATACCCGTACCCGTAGTTGTGGCCGACCAGGACCATGTTGCCCTGCTCGCCCGGAAAGGCCGTGCCTTCCCAGTGGCCCACCAGGTCGCCGCGCCCGGGGCGGAACAGGGTCTCGGCGTTCCAGGTCGAGGTCCCCGTGCGACCGTCGCGCACCTGGGGCAGGGTCACGATGGAGCGGGTGATCCCCAGGGCCGGGATGCGGATCTGGGCCGGGCCGGGCGGGGGCGTGGGCCTCGGGGTGGGCGTCGGCGAGGGAATGGGGGTGGGGGTCGGGGTGATGGTCGGCGGCAGGGTGGGCGTCGGCGTGGGCGTGGGTGTCGAGGTCATGGCCGGCACCGCCAGCGCGGCCAACTGGGGCGATCGCAGGTAGCGGTCCTGGTTCATGAGCCAGGTGTTGAGCACCGAGTAGACGCCATACAGGACGGCGGCCAGAAGAAAGAGACCGCCGAGCAAGAGCAGGACGCTGGACAGGGCACGGCCCACAGCCGCCAGCCGGGCTCGCTGCGCCCGTTGGGCGTGTGCCGGCGATGTGGGAAGACCCTTCGGCCACCGGGCAAGTTCCATACATAAATTATACCCCCATCCTCGCCGGGCGTCAAACCGGCACCCCGCCGCACATGCTCCGGGGCCCCGGGTTGACATTTTACATGATATATGTTAAACTGCAGCCAGAAACGTGGGGCGGGAGAGCCATGGCACGCGATACGGACGAGGCGATGCCGCTCCCCGGCCAGCCGGAGGACACCCGGCTGAGCCCGGCTGAGGTGCACGACATCGTGCGCAACAGGCTAGGGCGCCTGGGCCTCAGAGCGGCAGACGTGCACCGCCTGGCGCGCGGGATGCACAGACGCGTTTACAACCCCAGCGAGGTCATCGTGCCGCGCGGCGCCCGGGCCGATTGTCTGGGCGTGGTGGTGCGGGGACAGGTGGCCGTGCACGTCGGCGCCCGGGCGACTGCTCGCGTGGCCGTCGTGCTGCTGGCGGGCAGCACCTTTGGCGAGGCGATGCTGGCCGAAAGCCGCCCCAGTCATGCGACCCTACAAGCCCTCACCCGCTGCGAGCTGGCCTTGCTGCGGCAGGGAGACGTCCAGGGGGTCTTCAGGGCCTATCGGGAAGAGGAGCGGCGGGCCGGCCTGTGGCGCCTGGTCAAAGCAGGCGGCGCCCTTCTCCTGGTCCTGCTGCTGGCCCTGGCGATCCTCCGGGTGCCGGCCGGGCGCAGCGCCCTGGCACTGGCTCCCATGGCCCTGGGGCAATGGTGCCACGAGGGCGGCTACACCCGGTGTGCTGAAGAGTCGTGGCAGGTCTCCGCCGGGCTGGCGCCCACCAACGTGAACCCTTTGCTGGCCCTGGGCAACCTCTACTTTGCCCGCGACGAGGTGGCGGCAGCCGAAAGGGCCTTCGAACAGGTCCGTGCCCTGGAGCCCGACCTGCCCGAGGCGTACAACAACCTGGGGTTGATCTATGCCCGGCAGGGCAACCACAAGCGGGCCGTGGCGGCCTTCCGCCGGGCCCTGGAGCTGGAGCCCGGCATCGCCGCCGTGGAGCACAACCTGGCCCTGAGCTTGCAGGCCCTGCGCCAGGAAGACGAGGCGCTGGCGCACTATGGCCTGGCCCTGGCCCTGGGCGGGCCCCAGGCGACGACCCTGGCCAACATGGCCGTCGCCTATTACCAGGCCGGCCGGGCCGACGAGGCCGCCACCGCGGCGCGGGAGGCCCTGGCCTACGACGAGAACCTGGCCGCCGCCTACACCGTCCTGGGGGTGGTGGCCCTGGACGCGCGGCAGCCCGAAAAGGCGCTGGCCGATCTGCAGCGTGGCGTTGCCCTCGACGGCGCCCATCCCCAGGGGTATTTCTTCCTGGGCCTGGCCTACAAGTCCCTGGGCCGCCTGGCCGAGGCCACCTCCGCCTTCGAGCGGGCGCTGGCCACGGCCGGCGACGAGGGGACCAGGACCCAGATTCGTCGGCACTTGCAAGAGTTGTACGAGGTGCGGGAGAGCAGCCAGAGCCAGTGAGGTTCGTGGCCGGAGGGAAAGGAGGTGGTCATCAGCATCCTACGCAAGGACTGAGGCTCAGAGAATACTGACGCTGGCCGGCAGTCTGCCCGGTACCGTTTTTCTCGCGCCTGGTCACCGCCGGGCGCCCCAAACACAAGGAGGTAGAGATGCGTTCCACACTACGAATTGCGGGATTGCTCTTGTTGCTTTCGGCCATGCTGCTGCCCCTGGTGGGCTATGCCAGCGACGTGCCGTGCCCGGACGATCCCAACATACCCTGTGTCTCTGAAACGCCGCCGTTCTACATCGTGATCAACCGCGAGTTTGAAGATCTCACCCGCACGGGCAGCGGCTGCCAGCCGATCATCCTCAACCACCCCGACATCGAGGACTGCTGTGGCGAAAGCGAGGCCCTCGGCGAGGCCAACTTCCAGGTCGAGTCGGAAGTCTGCCCCCTGCTGGCCGACCGGGTGGACTGGCCGGAGGACGGCGAGGAGCCGACGGTCATTGTCTACCAGATGTGCTGCGATTGCACCGGCGCTGCCGGTGGTGAATGGCGGTACCGCGTGCGCCTGCTGCACGCCGACGGCACCTGCCCCATCGACGAGCAGAACCCCGGCTGCTACGAGGATCTGCCGCCCGGCACGGGCATCGACCTGCCGGCCCCGCTCATCATCGGCGGCCTGGCCGTGATGGGCGTCGCCCTCCTGGCGACGGGCATGGTCGTCCGCCGGCGCAGTGTCCGCCTGGCCTGAGTTCCACGCGGCGGAGTACCTCCCGGATGGTGAGGTGCTCCGCCGTGGCTCTGCGCGAGGTTTCCCCCTACTTGGTGCCGACGAGGAAAACGGCCTGCCAGGGGCGGTAGCGGCTGAAAAAGGTGTCGCGCCTGGTTTCCACGCCGTTTTCCTTGACGACGCGGTAAACCGTCACGTCCAGCCCATCCTTGGCCCATTCGATCTGCCGGGTCTCTCCCTTGGTCAGCGTTGGATCGTCCCGGTAGACGGCCGGGCCGTGGGCCACGGGATTGGCCTCGTGGGGGCCGTCGATCTCGACGGTGCGGCCCGGGTTGGTGCCATAGTAGCGAAAGGTCAGCGTCTTGTTGGCCTCGTCCACGGCGGTCTCGATGAGGATGTGGTGCCCCGTGTCGTTCACCCACTTCAGGTCCACCTGGGGCGAATAGATCGTAGCGTCCATGCCCAGGGGCGGCTCGTAGTAGGCCACGCGAAAGGCGTGGGGCCAGCGCTCGGTGACGGGCACCCCGGCCCAGAAGGCGGCGCGAAAGGCCGTTGACGACACCTGGCACAGCCCGCCGCCCACGTCGGCGCGGGTCGTGTTGCCCCAGATGATAATGCCCTCCTCGTATCCCTTTTCGGCCGTCACCTCGCCCAGGTAGTGGTTGAAGGAAAACTCTTCGCCGGGCGCGACAATGACGCCGTCGAACTGCCGGGCGCCGACGATAATGTTCTGCACCCGCGAAGCCGTCGAGCCCGCAAAGCGGGTCACACCCTCGCCGATGAGCTCCACGATGCCCAGCGCCGGCCCATCCTCGTTGGCCAGCGCCGGCCGGACGGGCACCAGGGGCAGCGGCACCGTCCGCTCGTGGCCGCCGGTGGCCGCGCTCTCGATGAGGCTCAGCGTGGCCGTCACGTCCAGGCTCCGGCCGGGCACGCTGTCGACCACGGGCACCAGGACACCGGCGCCTTCGTCGAAGCGAAACTCGGCGTTCGTGGGGCTGATGGCCACCTGGGCCGCAATCTCTTGCACAAAAGCGGTCGCGTGGCCGGGGTCGAGGCTCGCCGCCAGGGTGGCGCCGCCGTCCGCGCCCGTGGTGGGCCGCAAGATCAGCCACTCGGCCAGCGTCTCGGGCGCGATGGTCCACGGCCCGGCATCGGGGGCGGTCAGCGTGATGGGGCCGGCCAGGATGGCCTGCACCCGGGCCTGGGCCGCCGACAGGTCGGTCAGCAGGGGCTCGCTCTCGCGAATCACGACGGGCACCTCGCCGCCCGCCATCTGCCGGACGCGCTGCTGGAGGGCCAGGCTCGTGGCCTGCACGTCGATCTCCTGGCCCGACTGGCCGGGGATCACTTCCACCTGGAGGCCGTCGCCCAGGCGCAGCGTGGCGTTTTGCAGGGGGCGGTTGATCTCGCGGCCCATCTCGCTCAAGAACATCTCGGCTGCCCCCGGCTGAAAGGCAAAGACGGGCATCACCAGGCGGCTCTTGAGCAGAACGGCCCCCTGCTCGCGGAGGCGGGCCGACAGGTTGCCGCTGTGACCCACGAGCATGGCGCTGTCGACGGTGGCCTGCACGCCCAGACTGGCGCCCACGTCGGCCGGATCGACCGGCCAGGCCCGGTCACCGTGGCGCAGGGTGAGGTGGCGATCGGCGGGGTAGTAAAAGTCGGCGGCCAGCCGCTCGGCGGCCTCCTCGCGGGTCAGCCCCCCGAGGTCCACGTCCCAGACGTAAACGCCGGGCACGATGCGGTCGGCCAGCCACATCTCGAGGAACAGGAGTGTTGCCACCCCGGCGACGACGATGGCCAGGGCCAGGAGGGCAAGGGTAGCCTCCCAGGCCAGGGACCGGCTCCGCCGGGCCGGGGGCGCCGGCGGCGGGACAACGTCGCGCCGAAGCGGCCGCGTTTGCCACTCGGTGGGCGGCTGGCGCTGGGGTCGTGCCGTCGATCTGGTCATATCCTGACTCGTCCTCTATCCGTTGCCGGGCGTGGTGCGCGCCCGGCGCCTACACTCCGGGTATACCCTCTCCCTCAAGACGCCGCAGCGTGGGCGCCGGTTCCACCATTGTGCGGGCTCGGGGGCTGTCCGTCTGTAATCAATCATCCCTTTTCCGGCTGGCGGGCCGGCCTGGAATTAAAGCCGGCCGGGGGGGCCAGGAGCGCGGCCAGCTTCTCGGCACCCTGGCGGTCGGCAACGGCCAGGACTTCGTCTCCCTGCTCCAGGATGGTGGCGCCGCGCGGGACGACCATCTCGCCCTTGCGGATGATGGCGGCAATGATGCACCGTTCCGGCAGCTCCAGCTCCTGGATGCTCTTGCCCACGGCGCGGGCGCCGGGCGGGATCTTTTCCTCCACCACCGAGTACTCGCCGCGGCGGAGCTTGAGGAGGGTCATCATGTCGCCCAGGGACATCTCTTCCTCGATGAGCCGCGACAGGATCTCGGACTGGTTGAGGGCGACGTCGACGTGAAACTTTTCGTCAAAGAGCCAGGCATTGCGCGGGTTGTTGACCTGGGCGATGGTGCGCGGCACCTGGTAGCGGCTGCGGGCCAGGAAGCAGAGCACCAGGTTGTCGGCATCCCGCGGCATGCAGGCGGCCAGCACCTGGGCCTCGCCGATGCCCGCCTGCTCCAGGACGTGGGGATAGGTGGGATCGCCCACCAGGATGGCTTCGGTGGGCAGCTCGCGGTGGAGGTGAGCCAGGACCTCGTCGCGCGGCTCGATGACGCGTACATCGTGGCGCTCTCCGAGGAGCAGGTTGGCCAGTTGAGAGGCGGTGCGCCCGCCCCCGGCAATCAAGACAAACATTCAGGCCTCCTTCCGCCGGCCGAGCCGCTCCCTCAGCTCCAGGATGCCTTCCATCGTGGCGCTGAGGAGGATGACGTCGTCGGTCTCTAGCTCGAGATCGTCCGACGGAAGCTGGGCCTTGCCCGCGCGGGTGACGGCCGCCACCGTGCATGGACCGTCGGGGAAAAGCTCCGCCAGCCTGGCGCCGTTCCAGGCCGCGGGCACGCCGAACTCGTAGATCTCGACCTCGCCGTTGCCCGCCGAGAAGACGGTGTGGATCTCGCTCTGGTAGAGCATCTCTTCCATGCGCTGCGCGCCCCAACTGGTGGAGCTGACCATGTGCAGGCCGAAGGTCTCGTGGACGGTCCGCCAGTTGGGATCGTAGTTGCGGACCACGACGTTGGGCACGTGGTACACCTCACTGGCAACGTGGGCCACCACGGCGTTGATGGAATCGACGTTGGTGGTGGCTGCCAGGGCATCCGCCTGGGCGATGCCTGCCCGGCGCAGGACGTCCTGGTTGAGGGTCTCGCCCTCTATGGTCTGTCCCCGAAAGTCGGGCGGAAGGTTGTCGAAAGAAGCGCGCACGGGATCGATGACGACGACCCTGTGTCCGCGCTGGAAGAGGCGGTAGGCGAGCTCCGACCCTACCCGGCCGCAGCCGACGACGATGATGTTCATAGGCATTTCCTGCTTTCCGACCCTGCCCTCCATCCCTGGACGGGATCGACCGGGCCAAGGGTCACTTTTAAAACACTACTCGACTTGATACGGTACGTCGGTGATGACGATACCCGGCTTGAACAGAAGCGCCAGGCGCAGCATCCACGCCGCCTGGGTGTGAAGCAGGTTGTTCCACCAATGCCGGGGCACGAACTGTGGCACGACGATGGTGATCGTTTCGTTGGCCTGGCGCTGGTCCGAGATCTGCTGGATATAGTCCAGCAGCGGCTCCAGCAACAGGCGATAGGGCGAGTCGAGGATGACGAGGCGCACACCCTCACCCCACAATTCCCACTTGCTCTTGAGCCGATCGGCCTCGGCGGGGTCCATGGAGACAAAGACGGCGGTGACGTCGTCGGACAGGGAGCGGGCGTAGCGCAGGGCCGCCAGGCTCCCCCGGTGCACGCCGCTGATGGGCAGGATGACGCGATGGCGGGTGATGGGCGGCGGGGCGCCATAGGCCTCCAGGGAAAGGTGAGAGGCGAGCATGCGGTAGTGGCGATGGATGGCGGCAAACATGATGACCAGGGCGGGCAGCAAGAGCAGCACGATCCAGGCGCCGTCCCTGAACTTGGTAACGGCAAAGACCAGGAGGACGACGAACGTCAGGGCCGCGCCAAAGCCGTTGATGGCCATGCGCAGTTGCCAGCCGCTCTGGTAGCGCAGCGTCGACGCCCGCTCCTGCCGCTCCTGCCCGGGAGCCATGTGGCCGATCTTCCACCAGCGGCGGGCCATGCCGGCCTGCGACAGGGTGAACGACAGAAAGACGCCGATGGCATACAGCGGGATCAGGCCGGTGACGCTGGCCTGAAAGACGACGATCAGAAGGCAGGCGAGGAGCGCCAGGACCAGTATGCCCCGCGAGTAGACGAGGCGACTGCCCCGAAAGGCGAACTGCCGCGGCAGGAAGGCATCCTCGCCCAGGAGAGCGCTCAGCCGGGGAAAGCCGGCAAAGGAGGTGTTGCTGGCCATGATCAGGATCAGGGTCGTGGCGACGATGGTGCCCAGGTAAAGGGCGCCCTGTCCCTGGAAGACGGTGCGGGCCAACTGCGAGATGACCGTCTCGAACTCGGAGGGCACGGCCTGGATGTGCACGGCCAGGTAGGTGATGCCCAGAAAGAGGGTGCCCAGGATGACGGCCATCCAGATGAGGGTGATGCCGGCGTTCCGGCCGCGCGGCTCGCGAAAGGCCGTGGTGCCGGTCGAGATGGCTTCCACTCCTGTCAGGGCGGCGGTGCCGCTGGAAAAGGCGCGCAGGATGAGAAAGGGCGTGATGGCCTGGGCGGCGGCAACCTCCAGGGCCGGCGGCTCGACGACCGTGCCCAGGCTGCCCGTCAGGTGGCGAGCCAGGCCGGTGCCGATGGTGAGGAACATCATGGCCAGGAAAAAGTAGCTGGGAACGGCAAACACGGCGCCCGACTCGCGCACGCCCCGAAAGTTGATCAGCATCACAAAGAGCACCAGGACCACGGCCAGGGGAACGCGATAGTCGAACAGCACCGGGAAGGCGGACGTGATCTGGGCGACGCTGGAGGATACGGCCACGGCGACGGACAGGATATAGTCCGTCAGCAGCGAGGCACCGGCCAGGAGGGCGGGCAGCTCTCCCAGATTGTCGCGGGCGACGATGTACGCCCCGCCCCCGTTGGGGTAGGCGCGCACGACCTGCTGGTAGGACAGGGTGATGATGGCCAGCAGGACGACGATGGCGACGGCAATGGGAAAAGCCAGGCCAAAGGCCGCCATCCCGGCAAAGGCCAGGATGAACAGGATCTCTTGCGTGCCATAGGCCGTGGACGACAGGGCGTCGGAGGCGAAAACGGCCAGGCCGACGATCTTGCGGATGGTCTGATGGGGCGCGTCGGCGGTCGGCAAGGGCCGGCCAATGAGCCAGGTGCGCCAGGACTGCCGGGGGGCATATTCCGTTGTGCGACGCAGGATTTTGGTCCCGTTCTCATCTTCAATCGTGCTCATGTGTGTTTTCCGGTTACTGACAAAGCACCCGGCTATCCGGGTGCCCCGTGCGACGAATGCCTATGTTAAGCGGATCGATTCTATCCCGAATCTTATCCGGTGTCAAGTGGGATCGAACAATTGACGGGGACCCAACCCCCTGCCCCCTTCCCTGCGAGGGAAAGGGGAGACACCCAACCCCCTGGCCCCCTTCCCTCCCAGGGAAGGGGGGAGAAAGGCTCCCCTCCCCTCGCAGGGGAGGGGTCGGGGGAGGGGTCGATATCTTGCAGAAACTCAGCGCCGGGTATATAATCGCAGCGTCGCACCTGGCAGTTCCATCGCGGCATTTGCTCGGGGCAGGAGAACGAGAATGTTTGGAAGACTTTGGCATTTTCTCGTGGGACATCCACTGCCGACGCAGCAGCTCGGCGAGGAGCGCCTCAACAAGGTGCGCGCCCTGGCTGCCTTTTCCCCCGACGCCCTGTCGTCCATCGCCTATGCCAACCAGGAGATCTACCTGGCGCTGATGCTGGCCGGCAGCGCGGGCCTGTCGTTGGCGGCGCCCATCGGCCTGGCCATCACGGGGCTGCTGCTCATCGTCGCCCTGTCCTACTTTCAAACGATCCACGGCTATCCCTCGGGGGGCGGCTCGTACGTCGTCGCCCGCGAGAACCTGGGCACCCTGCCGGGCCTGGTGGCCGCCGCGGCGCTGATGGTCGGCTACCTGTTGACGGCCGCCGTGAGCCTCACGGCCGGCGTCGAGGCCCTGGCTTCGGCCTTTCCGGCCCTGTGGGACTACCGGGTGCCGGCCGCCCTCCTGCTGCTGGGCCTCATCACCCTGCTGAACCTGCGCGGGCTGCGCGAGTCGGGCACGCTCATGGCCATCCCGGTCTACCTGTTCCTGGTGACCTACCTGCCCATGCTGGGCTATGGGCTGGTGCGCCTCGTCGCCGGCGGGCCGGCGCCCCTGGCGTCCGTGGCGCCCGCCCCGGTGCAGCCGCTGACCATCGCGCTGATCCTCCAGGCCTTCTCGTCGGGCTGCACGGCCCTCACCGGCATCGAGGCCATCAGCAACGGCGTGCCGGCGTTCCGGGCCCCCGAGGCGCGCAACGCCGGGCGAACGCTGATGGTCATGGCCCTGCTCATGGCCCTTCTCTTCCTGGGCAGCACCGGGCTGGTCCAGGCCCTGGCCGTGGTCGCCGGGCCCCAGGAGACCATCCTCTCGGCGCTGACCCGGCGGGTGTGGGGCGGGGGCGCAGGCTATCTGCTCATCCAGGGGGCCACGATGCTCATCCTCACCGTGGCGGCCAATACCAGCTTTGCCGGCTTTCCGCGGCTGACCGCCATCCTGGCGGGCGATGGCTTTGTGCCCCGCCAGTTGGCCGGCCTCGGCGACCGGCTGGTGTTCTCCAACGGCATCCTGGTGCTGGCGGGCGCCACGGCCGTGCTCATCGTCCTGTTTGGGGGCGACTCGCACGCCCTCGTGCCGCTGTTTGCCGTGGGCGTGTTCCTGGCCTTTACGCTGTCGCAGGCCGGCATGGTGCTCCACTGGCACCGGACACGGGGGCCGCGCTGGCAGCTCAAGGCCGTGCTCAACGCCGCCGGCGCCGTGGCGACGGGAGGCACCGTGCTCGTCATCGCCAGCAACAGGTTTTTCCAGGGGGCGTGGATTACCCTGGCCCTGATTCCCATCCTGGTCATCGCCTTCTGGCAGGTTCGCAGGCACTACCGCCAGGTGGCGGCGCAGTTGTCCCTCCGTGGCCTGGCGCCGCCCACCCCGCCGTTGCCCCATCCCAGGGTGGTGGTGCCCATCTCGGGGGTACACCGCGGCGTCATCATCGCCATGGCCTTTGCCCGATCCATTTCAGAGGACGTCACGGGGGTGTACATCGAGCTGGAGCCGGGGGCCGCGGAGCGGGTGCGGGAGCGGTGGATGGAGTGGTGGCCCGACGTGCCCCTCGTGGTGCAACCCTCGCCCTACCGTTCCATCGTCGGCCCGCTCCTCGACTACCTGGACGAGACCGACCGCCGCCACAACGACGGGCAACTGGCCACGGTTGTGCTGCCCGAGTTCGTCCCGGCCCGGTGGTGGCAGAACCTGCTGCACAACCAGACGACCTGGCTCATCAAGACGGCGCTCCTCTACCGCCGCCGGCAGCTCGGCTACCAGCGGGTGATCATTGACGTGCCCTACCACCTGGGCCGCTAGGGCGCCAGGGCCCTGATGACCAGGTTGTCAAAGTGGATGACGGTGCCGGGCTCGTCAAAGGTGCCGGCGGCCAGGCCCACGGTGCCGCCGCCGAGGGTGGCGTCGGCCACGTCCACCAGGTGCACATCGTTGACGTAAAAGCGAAACTGATTGCCCTGGCACACGACCCTGACGCGGTTGGTGGCCTCCAGGCCCTGGTTGATGGCCTCTGACGGCTCCCAGGTCACCAGGTTGGAGAACTCGCCCTGGTGGTACAGATCCACCGCGTAGTAGCCGTCGCTGCTGATCTGGAACCAGTAAAATTCGTCGGTCTCGTCCTGGTAGCGGACCAGGGGGCCATAGTTGTTGTCCAGCGGGCCTGCCACGTGGACGGTGTCGACCTCGAGCTCGTAGTCGGCCATGGCCAGGTCCGGCCCCTGGCCCCAGCCCATGTAATCGGAGAGCTTGACGGCGATGCGGTACTCGCCCGCGGCATAGCCCACCTCGGTGTTGTTGTCCACCGACGTGCCCCAACCGCTGTTCTCGTCGGAGAAGTCGTCGGCGTACAGGGTGGAGGGCGGTGGAGGTGTGGGCGAGGGCAGGGGAGTCGCGTCCGGCGGAGCTGTGGGGGGCGACGTTGTCGTGACAGTGGGGGCCACGGCGGGGTTTGTCGCCTCGGAAGAGACGACGACGAACGTGACGGGCGGCGTGGGCTCCCCACCCCCGTTGCCGAGAAGCAGGGCGGCGACGATGGCCAGGACCAGGCAGACGACGACGCCGCCGCCGGCCAGGAGCCAGACGCTGCGGGGCAAGGGCCGCCTGGCGGCGGGGGCCGACGACGTTCTGGGGGCCCTGGCGGCGGCTGCCGCCGGTACGGGTGTGGCCACCCGCCGGGCCGGCTCCGCGGCCGCCGGCTCCTGTCGCAGCAGGGCGCGGCGTAGATCACCGGCGGTGGCATAGCGCTCGGCAGGGTCTTTGGCCAGCGCCTTGAGGACCACCGCGTCCAGCCAGCGGGGGATGGCCCGGTTGTAGGTGCTGGGCGGCGGCGCCTGGTCGCGGCGGATGCGCATGACGTTCTCCACCTGGGCCGCGGGGGTGGTGCGCTGGTCAAAATCCAGGTAGGAGCGGCCGGTGAGCATGCGATAGAGCACAGCGCCCAGGGCATAGACGTCGATGCGTGGGTCATCGCGCACCCCTTCGGCCTGCTCGGGCGACATGTAGGGCAGCGTGCCCGCCACAAAGCCGTGGGAGGTGTGCCAGGTGCGGTCCAGCAGTTGGTCGGACACGTGGGCGATGCCAAAGTCCGCGACCTTGGCCCCGCTGTCGCTCCCCCGGCCGGTCCCGGCGGCAAAGAGGATGTTGGCCGGTTTCAGGTCGCAGTGGACGACGCCGCGTCCGTGGGCATAGTGCAGCCCTTCGGCCACGTCGGCAGCGATGCGCGCCGCCTCCGCGGGCCGGAGAGGCCCGGCCTGCAGGCGGGCGTCGAGGCCGCCGCCGGCCATGTACTCCATGGCGATATAGTAGTTGCCGGCCTCGCTAAAGACGTTGTAGGTGCGCACGATGCGCTCGTGGGTGAGGCGAATGGTGGCCCGGGCCTCGGCCAGGAAGCGCTTGAGGATGACCTCGTCGCCGACGAGGGCCGGGATGAGCTCCTTGAGGGCCACCTGCTCGCCCAGGAGCCGGTCCTGGGCCAGGTAGACAAAGCCAAAGCCGCCGCGGCCCAGTTGGCGCACGATCTGATATTGCCTATTGAGAAGTGTATCGCCTGGCTTGAGAGACATGCGGTTCCAGTCCTTGTTCAGTCGCCCATCCAGCGGTCGCATGGGAGCACCGGGAGGGCCGGTTCAGTCGCGCTGCCAGGGCGCCAGCAGGCGAGGTGTTCACCAGCTTTGGCCCGTAGCCATTGCCCCGTTGCGGAGCTATGCCCGGAGTATAGCACAGGGGCCGTGGAAGGTCAAGGGGCGGCGACGAGGGCCTACAGCCAGTCCTCGGCGTCCTCGCCCAGTTGAAAGGCCACGCCCTGGATAAAGCCCCGCGCCCGCTCGGAGCGCGGGTAGCGGCCCAGCAGCGCCCAGAACTCCGGGCCGTGATTAGAGTACTTGCGGTGGGCCAGCTCGTGGGCCACGACGTAGGCCACTACCCACTCCGGCCAGCCCCGGATGCGCTCGCTGATGCGGATGTCGCCGTCGGTCGGGCCGCCGTTGGTGCAACTCCCCAGGCGCTTTTGCATGTTGCCCACCCACCGGATGGAATGCCACTCGATCTCGCCGCCGAAGCAGTCGGCATTGATCCGCCGGGCCATGGCCTCCAGGTCCGAGTCGGCGCGGGCGCGGACCCGGGCGCGCCGCCGCTTGACCTCGGCCACGATCTCGGTCACGTGGCGGTCCAGCTCCGGCTGGCCGATGCCCCGGGGCGCCCGGACGCGGACGCGGTTGCCGCGCCATTCCCAGTGGATGCGGCTGCGCAGCCGCCCCTCGCGCACGACCTCGACCTCGATGGGGTCGTCGTCACGCGGCTCAGGTGCGGGCCTGGCCATCGATCTCTTCCTCGCCGTGCAGGAGGCTGAGGGCTTCGGGGCGCAGGGCCAGGGTGACGTCGTCTCCGGGGCGGGGCAGTTGGCCGGCGCCAAAGAGCAGCTCGAAGGTCAGCCTCTGGCCGCTCTCGTGCTCGATCTCCAGGAGATAGTGGCTGCCGCGGAAGGAACAGCGCTGCACCTTGCCACGCACCGAGGCGCCGGGCGGCGCCTCGTCGCCCACCAGGCGGGCGGCCTCCGGGCGGATAAGGAGCGTGGCCTCCTCGCCGTCCGGCGGGGCGGGCTCGCCGTCGTCCAGGGTCAGAAGCCCCAGGGGGGTATCGATCTCCAGGGGCCGGCGGCTTACCAGGCGGGCGGGCACCAGGTTGCTGAGGCCCAGGAAACGGGCCACCCAGGCCGACGCGGGATGGCTGTAGACGTCCTGGGGCGCGCCCCGCTGCACGATGCGCCCGGCGCGCATGATCATCACCCGGTCGCTCACGGCAAAGGCCTCCTCCTGGTCGTGGGTGACGTACAGGGCGGTGAGCCCCACCCGCTTCAGGATGGCCCTCAGCTCGTTCATCAGCTCCTCGCGCAGGGCGCGGTCCAGGGAGCCGAGGGGCTCGTCGAGCATGAGCAGTTGCGGGCCGGGGGCCAGGCTGCGCGCCAGGGCCACCCGCTGCTGTTCTCCGCCCGACAGCTCGTAGACGCGGCGGGCCCCGTAGCCCTCCAGGCCGACGAGGGCCAGCATCTCGGCCACGCGGGCCGCGGTGGCCGCGCGGGGCAGCGACTGCATGCGCAGGCCAAAGGCCACGTTGGCCGTCACGTCCTTGTGGGGAAAGAGGGCATAGTCCTGGAACATGAGCCCGAAGCCCCGCTCGTGGATGGGCACGTCGCGCAGGGAGCGCCCCTCAAAGACCACGTCGCCGGCCGTCGGCGCCTCCAGCCCGGCGACGATGCGCAGGATGGTCGTCTTGCCACAGCCGCTGGGCCCCAACAGGCAGACGATCTCGCCTTCACCCACGGTGAAGGAGACGTCGCGCAATACGGGGGTGTCGCCGAAGGACTTGTCGACGGATTTGACTTCGAGGAGAGGCACGATCAGAATTCTCCAAAATCGCCCAGGCGAAAGCGCTCGATGATGACAAATCCCGCGGTGCAGACGACCATGAGGAGCACGCTCATGGCCAGACCCTGCCCCTGGTTGAGGATCCCCTGGGCGCCGAGGAGCCGGTAGATGACCACGGGCATGGTGGGAAAGGCGGGCCGCGCCAGGAGCAGCGTGGCGCCAAACTCGCCCATGCTGACGGTAAAGGCAAAGACGGCGCCCACCAGCAGGGCGCGGCCCACGATGGGCAGGTCGATCTCGACGACGACCCGGGGGGGCGAGGCGCCCATAACCTGGGCCGACTGGCGCCAGTGGGGGTTCAGGCCGCGCAGGGCAGGCAGCAGGCTGCGCACCACAAAAGGAAAGGCCACCAGCGTGTGGGCCAGGGGCAAGAGCCAGGGCGAGGCCCGCAGGTTGAGTGGCGGGCTGTCGAGGGCGACAATGTAGCCCAGGCCCAGCGTCACGGCCGACGTGCCAAGGGGCAGCATGAACAGCGGGTCGAGAACCCGGCGCAGCGGGTCGGGCCGCCCGGCCAGCAGGTAGGCGCTGATGAGCCCCAGGACCATGGACAGGACGACGGTGCCGCCGGCCACCAGGAGCGAGTTGCGGATGGCCACGGCGGGCGGAACAAAGAAGAAGGACCGGGCCGGGTTGGTAAAGAGGGCCTCGTAGTAGCGCAGGGTATAGCCCCCGCCCAGGGAGAAGGAGCGGTCGAAAAGGGCCAGCAGCGGGGCCAGCACCAGGACCAGGAGCCCCGCCACCCCGGCCCAGGCGGCGAGCCCCGCCCAGAAGCCGGGGGGATGGCGCTGCACGGAATTGCCGGGCCGCAGGTTGAGGGGCACGGCGGCTCGGGCCTGGATGCGGGTGTAGGCCGACATCATGGCAAAGGTAAAGACCATCTGGGCAATGGACAGGGCGGCGGCCACCGGCAGGTTAAAGAGGGGGATGGCCTGGGTATAGATCTCGACCTCGATGGTCGACCAGCGCGGGCCGCCCAGCACCAGGACGACGCCAAAGCTGGTGAAGGTAAAGAGAAAGACCAGGAGGGAGGCGGCCGCGATGGAGGGCATGAGGATGGGCAGGGTCACCTCGCGCCAGGTCCGCCAGCGGCCGGCGCCCAGGGTGCGGGCCGCTTCCTCGATGCGCGGGTCGAGGTTGGCCCAGAAGCTGCCCACCACGCGCACGATGACCGAGGCGTTGTAAAAGACGTGGGCGATGAGCACCAGGGTCAGGGTGTGCTGCAGGCGCACCGGTCCCAGGCCCAGCCCGGCGAGGATGCGGTTGACGTGGCCCTGGGGGCCCAGGAGGGCGGTAAAGGCCGCGGCCACGACGATGGTGGGCAGGACAAAGGGCACCGTCGTCAGCGCCCGCAGGATCGACTTGCCGCGGAACCGGAAGTGGGCAAAGGTGTAGGCCGCGGGCATGCCCACGGCCAGGGTCAGCAGCGTGGAGATGGCTGCCTGGCCGGTGGTAAAGCCCAGCAGCCGGGCATAGTACGGCTCGGTGAACAGGGTGCGAAAGGGCGCCAGGCTGAACTGCCCACCCGGCGCCAGGCTCAGGGTCAGGATGTCGGCCAGGGGGTAGAAGAAAAAGAGCCCCAGAAAGATCAGGGGCAGCAGGTAGAGGGCCTTGATCACCGTTACGCCTCGCGCGGAGATTGACTGCCGACGATGGCGACAGCTTCCAGGGACAGGGACGCCTGGTCCCCCACCCGGCGCTCGCCGGGAGCCGGCGGGCGGAGGGGGGCGAAGGACATGCGATGGACGGCGCTGGGCCCCTGGCAGGCCAGGGCCGCCTGGTGCTCCTCGGTGCCATAGCCCTTGTGGCGGGCAAAGCCATAGCCGGGAAAGACCCCTTCCAGGCCGGCCATGAACCGGTCCCGGCTGACCTTGGCGACGATGGACGCGGCGGCGATTGACAACACCAGGGCGTCGCCCTTGGGCATGCACTCCTGGGGCAGGGGCACGTCGGGCAGCCGCAAATAGTCGATGAGCAGGCATTCGGGCGGCGGCCAGAGGACGCGCAGGGCGAGGGCCATGGCCCGCCGGGTGGCGGCCACGATGCCCATGGCGTCGATAGCGGCCGGGGCCACGGCGCCCACGCCCATCGCCAGGGCGTGCCTGGAGATCACCTCCAGGAGGGCTTCACGCCGGGCGGGGGAGAGGAGCTTGGAATCGCACACACCGTGCAGGTGCCCGGCCAACTGGCCGTCGTCGGGGGGGAGAATGACGGCCGCGGCCACCACGGGGCCGGCCCAGGCGCCCCTGCCGGCCTCGTCGAGGCCCGCCACCCGGCGGTAGCCCCGCTTCCACAGGCGCGTCTCCCAGTCGAGGCTGGGCTGCCGAATCCTGCTGCCGTTCATGGGCGGGCCCGGCGGAGGGGAGAAACACAACAAAGGGCCGCGAGAAGGGCGTCCTGTTCAGCACGTCCGCCTTTCGCGCGCCCCCTGGTGTGCATCTTTGGCGGGCTAGTTCCGCGGGTAACGCTTTTCTCTGAGGCGGGTTGCCTTGCCCTGCCGGCCACGGAGAAAATAGAGCTTGGCCCGCCGCACGTGCGCATGGCGCAGGACCTCGATCTTTTCCACACGCGGTGAGTGCATGGGGAAGGTGCGCTCTACCCCAACGCCGTGGGAGGCGATGCGGCGCACCGTGAATGAAGCGTTGGCGCCGGCGCCCTTGCGGATGCGCATGACGGTACCGCGCACCAACTGGATCCTCTCCCGGTCTCCCTCGACGATACGAAAGTGAACCTGGACGTCGTCGCCGACGCGCAGGTCGGGCAAATCAGACTGGATGGCCAGGTCCTGTTTCAACTGCTCTTCGTTTACAGATCGCAAGAGATCATTGCTCATGGTCGTGTCGTCCTTCCTACTGGTTCGCAAGCGAGGATTTTACCATTAGACGGCGTGAGATGCAAGTCCTCGATGCCCCTTGGCCCGCCCCCACCCTGACCGTCGAGTGAGCGTAGGGTATCCGTGTAGTTCCCATCCAGCACGGGCCCCTGGAATATGGTACTATCAGGCCATCACAAGTGGCATGGCCCATGGCGGGCGAGCAACCTCGGGCCAGGAACTGCAACCGAGCAGGACCATACGTTCTGGGGATATCATGGGCCATGCTGATATAGGTATCTCTTCTCCTCCTTTTAATAGAGAGCCAAGGGTTTGGGGCCACCCTTGGCTCTCACGTTTTTGCCAGCAGCGAAGCAATGTGCTAGAATAGCACGATCGAATTGAACGGCGAATTGAATGGGATGGTTGGAGGAGCGTGAGGAAGCAGATCCAACGCGGAGTCGGGGGCAGAAACAGGGCACCGGCGGGGAGCATTTCCCGCCCAGGTGCCCTTTTTTTCTGCGCTCTGCCGGCGGGGCGCCAGGGCGCGGCCCGCGAGGAGGAGGCATGGCCACAGTCCGGCTGCCCGGCCTGATCGACGTCCACGTCCATCTCCGCGAGCCCGGCGGCGAGGCCAAGGAGGACCTGGACAGCGGCACGGCGGCTGCCCTGGCGGGCGGCGTGACCATGGTCCTGGACATGCCCAACACCCGGCCGCCCATCACCGGGGCCCCGGGCCTGGAGACCAAGCGCCGGGCGGCCGCGCGTAAGGCGCGGTGCGACGTCGGCTTTTACCTGGGCGCCACCGCCGGCAACGCGGCGGAGGCGGCGTCGCTGGCCGGGCAGGCGGTGGGGCTCAAGATCTACCTGGATGCGACCTACGGGCCTCTGCGCCTCTACGATCCTTCGGCGCCGGGCCAAAGCCTGGCCTCCCTCATCGCCCACTTTCAGACGTGGCCCGCGGAGCGCCCCATTGCCGTGCACGCCGAGGGGTCGTCGGCGGCCATGGCCATCGGCCTTGCCCGCTGTTACGGGCGGCGCCTGCACGTGTGCCACGTCAGCCTGGCCGCCGAGCTGTCCCTCATCCGCGCCGCCAAGGCGGCGGGCATGGCCATCACCTGCGAAGTGGCGCCCCACCACCTCTTTCTGGGGGAGGCCGACGCGCAGCGCCTGGGACCCTATGGCGCCATGCGGCCCCCCCTGGCGACAGAGGCCGACGTGGCGGCGCTATGGGCCAACCTCGAAGCCGTGGACTGCCTGGCCACCGACCACGCGCCCCACACCCGGGCGGAAAAGGAGGGACCAACACCGCCGCCCGGCGTGCCGGGCCTGGAAACGATGTTGCCTTTGCTCCTGACGGCGGTCTCTGACGGCCGCCTGTCGCTGGAGCGCCTGGTGGAGCTGACCCACGAGGCGCCGCGGCGTATCTTCCGGCTGCCCGCGCAGCCCGACACCTGGGTGGAGGTCGACCCGGGGGCAGCCTACACCCTGGGCGACGGGCCGCAGCACACCCGCTGCGGCTGGACGCCCTTTGCCGGCATGCCCGTCCGGGGGCGCGTGCGCCGCGTCGTGGTCCGCGGGCAGATGGCGTTTGAAGAGGGGCGCGTGCTGTCGGCGCCTGGAACCGGCCGGGTGGTGCAACCCGAGCCACAGCAAACCCTGGAACGATAAGGGAGGTTTAGATGACGACCGTGACCAATGGCATGAAGAAGGTGGGCCTGGCGCCCAACCTGACGAGCGGCTTTTACGGGCAGGACATTATCTCTGTCCGGCAGTTTACCAGGGAGAACCTGGAGTACATCTTTGCGGTGGCCGACGAGATGCGGGCCGTGGTCAAGCGGGTGGGGTCCACCGACCTGCTGAAAGGACACGTGCTGGCCTGCGTGTTCTACGAGCCCAGCACCCGCACCAGCTCGTCGTTCATCGCGGCCATGTCGCGGCTGGGGGGCAGCGTCATTCCCATCAACGAGGTGCGCTTTTCGTCGGTGACCAAGGGCGAAAGCCTGCCCGACACCATCCGCACCCTGGAGTCGTACGCCGACGTCATCGTGCTGCGGCACCCGGAGGTGGGCGCCTCGCAGGTGGCGGCCGAATATGCCCGCAAGCCCATCATCAACGCCGGCGACGGCGTGGGCGAGCACCCCACGCAGGCCCTCCTGGACCTGTACACCATCCACTCGGAACTGGGCAACCTGGACGGGCTACACGTGGCCATGGTCGGCGACCTGCGCTATGGCCGGACGGTGCACTCGCTGGCGCGGCTCCTGTGCCTGTACGACACGCGCATGACGTTTGTCTCGCCCGAGATCCTGCGCCTGCCCCTGGACGTCCTCAACGACATCCGATCGTGCGGCCACCAGGTGGACGAGAGCTACAACGTCCAGGACGCCATTTCTGACATCGACGTTCTGTACGTCACCCGCGTGCAGCGGGAGCGATTTGCCGACCAGGCCCAGTACGAGGCGGTGAAGGACTATTACGTCATCACGCCCGAGCTGATGGCCGACGCCAAGGAGCGAATGATCGTCATGCACCCCCTGCCCCGTGTGAACGAGATCAGCTATGCCCTGGACAACGACCCGCGCGCTGCCTATTTCCGGCAGATGGAGAACGGCATGTACATCCGCATGGCGCTCCTGGCGGCGGTGTTGGGAAAGGCGTAACCGCCATGCCCCTGATGCGCAACTTTTTCCTCTCCCTGTCCCAAAGCGAAAGGTTGCGACAGGCAGCGTCTCGCTTTGGCCCCGCCCGGGCCATGGTTCGCCGCTTTGTTGCCGGCGAGACGCTCGAGGAGGCGCAGGAGGCCGTCGCGGTGCTGAACCGCGATGGCCTCCTGGCCACCCTCGATCACCTCGGCGAGAATGTCACCAGCGAGCACGAGGCGCGCGACGCCACCACCGAGATCCTCGAGCTGCTGGAGGGCATCGCCAGCCACGATCTCCGTTCGGGCGTGTCGCTCAAGCTGACGCAGTTGGGCATGGACCTTGGGCCTGCCCTGGCGGCGGAGAACCTGGAACGCATCGTGGCCCGCGCCGCCGAGATTGGCCGCTTTGTGCGCATCGACATGGAGAGCTTTGACTACGTCCAGCCCACGCTGGACCTCTTCGAAGGGCTGTGGTCGCGCTACAAGAACGTCGGCGTCGTCATCCAGAGCTACCTGTACCGCAGCGCCGACGACGTGGCGCGCCTCGTCGAGATGGGGGCCTCGGTGCGGCTGGTCAAGGGGGCCTACGACGAGCCGCCCGAGGTGGCCTATTCGGACAAGGCGGACACCGACGCGAACTTTGTCCGGCTGATGGAGCAACTCTTTAGCGACGAGGCGCGGGCGTGGGGTGCCTTCCCTGCCATTGCCACCCACGACGAGCGCCTCATCGCCTGGGCCCAGGAGCACGCCCGCGAGCGCCAGATCTCGCCCGACCGCTACGAGTTCCAGATGCTGTACGGCATCCGCCCCGGGCTGCAGCGCCGGCTGGCCGACGAGGGCTACCGGGTGCGGGCCTACGTGCCCTACGGCCGAGAGTGGTATCCCTACTTCATGCGGCGCCTGGCCGAGCGGCCGGCCAACGTCCTGTTTCTGCTGCGCAACGTGTTCCGCGCCTGATCTCGCACGTCTTCCTGCTTGACAAGCGGCGAAAGTGTGGTATACTATCCTTACTGCAACTCATTCGCAATAGCACGTAAAAGGCGGTGGACCGTGGAGGACCTGGTACCAGTATATGAGCGGCGCCTGCGAGAGGCCGGCAAAAGGATCACCCCCCAGCGACAACTCGTCCTGAGGGTCCTGGCGGGCGTCGATGGGCACCTTGACGCCCAGGAGATTTATGAGCGGGGGCGCCGCAGCGACTCCCGTCTCAGCCTCTCGACCGTTTACCGCACCCTCAGTGCCCTCAAGGAAACCGGTGCCGTGCGCGAGCTTCACCTTGAGGGGGAGCAGCATCACTACGAGCTGGACAAAAAGAAAGAGCACTCCCACCTGGTCTGCCTGGGTTGTGGCCGCGTCATCGAGGTTGACAGCGCCGCCTTTGAGGCGGCGGCGGCCGCGGCCTGCGAGGACCACGGCTTCCAGGTGACCACAGCCCAGGTGGAGCTTACGGGCTACTGCGCCTGGTGCCTGGAGGAGCGTTCAGAATAAACTCGCCGCCTGTGCGGCGTATCTATTTGGAATGTGGCACTGCAATTGCGTCGCAATTGCAAATTTGAACCACCCGTACAATGTCGATGGGAAAGGATAGGCAACAGTGACGATGACGACGACGACGATTAACCTGAGCGCAGTCCGAGAGGGAGAATCGGTCCGTGTGCAGGGCATCGAGGGCGGACATTATCTTCTGAGCCGCCTGGCCTCCCTGGGTTTTACCCCGGGTGTTTCGCTGCGGGTCGTGCAGAACATCGGGCGCGGCCCCCTGATCGTGAACCTGCGCGACACGCGCGTGGCCCTGGGCCGAGGCGAGGCGAACAAGATCGTCGTGCAGCGCCTGCCAGGTGACGGGCATGGACGATAATCTCCAGACCTCTGTGGCTGTCACCAAGGGGGCCGGCGTTCTCGACGGGCGCGTGGCCTTGCGTGTGGCTCTTGCCGGCCAGCCCAACGTGGGCAAGTCCACGGTCTTTAACCTGCTGACCGGCCTGAGCCAGCACGTTGGCAACTGGCCGGGCAAGACCGTCGAGCAAAAGACGGGCATTCACCATCACGGCGACATTACCCTCCACGTGGTCGATCTCCCCGGCACCTACAGCCTGACGGCCAACTCGCTGGAGGAGGTCATTGCCCGCGATTACATCGTCCGCGAGCGACCGGACGTGGTGGTGACGGTGGTCAATGCCGCCTCGCTGGAGCGGCATCTCTACCTGGTGGCCGAGCTTCTTCCCCTGGCCAACAGGCTGGTGGTGGCCCTGAACATGGTCGACGTGGCTGCCTCTGAGGGCATGCAGGTCGAGGCCCGGGTGCTGGAGGCGGCCCTGGGGGTGCCCGTGGTGAGCATGTCGGCCAGCAAGAACCAGGGCGTTTCGGAGCTGGTCGAGACCGTGGTCGCCCTGGTGCGGGGCGAGCTGCCCTACACGCCGTGTATCCCCGAGATCCGCGAGGATCATCGCCAGGTCCTCGACGAGGTCCTGGCCCTGCTGGACGGCTGCGTACCGGACCTCTATCCCCCCGACTGGGTGGCCCTCAAGCTCCTGGAGGGCGACACCGAGATCACCGCGCTGCTGCGCGAGCAGATCCTGCCCGCCGATCGGTGGGCCGCCATCCACGAGATCCTCATGGACCACGAGGACGCGGTCCTGTCGGTGGCCAGCGGCCGCTACGAGTGGGTCGGGCGCATGGTGCGGGCCGCCGTCACCCGCCCGCGGGCCGGCCAGATCACCCTCACCGAGCGCCTGGATCGCTGGGCCACGCACCCCATCTGGGGGCTGGGCATCCTGGCGGCCATCCTGGGCCTCGTCTTTGGCCTGACCTTTGCCGTCGGCACGCCCCTGCAAGACCTGCTGGAGCGCACCGTGGTGGGCGGCCTTTCGAGCGCCGCCTCGGGGCTGCTGGCGAACGCACCCACCTGGCTGCGGAGCCTGGTGGTGGATGGCGCCATCGGCGGGGTGGGCACGGTGGTGACCTTTTTGCCTATCCTGGTCATCTTTTTCGCCGTCCTGGCCCTGCTGGAAGACGTGGGCTACATGGGGCGCGCGGCCTTTGTCATGGACCGGTTCATGCACCTCGTGGGACTCCACGGCAAGAGCTTCATGCCGCTCTTCCTGGGCTTTGGCTGCAACGTGCCCGCCGTGGCGGGCTCGCGCATCATCGACTCGCCCCGGGCGCGGCTGCTCACCATTCTGCTGGCGCCGCTGGTGCCGTGCGCGGCCAGGATGGCGGTCATCGTGTTCGTGGCCCCCGTGTTTTTCGGGGCGGCTGCCGCCCTCGTCGCCTGGGGGCTGGTGGCCCTCAGCCTGGCAGTCCTGGTCCTGGTAGGCATCCTCCTCAACCGCTGGGTGCTCCGGGGCGAGCGGGCGGCCTTTATCATGGAGCTGCCGCTGTATCACCTGCCCAACGCCCGCACCATCGGCATCCAGGTGTGGCAGAACAGCCGCGAGTTCCTGAAGCGAGCCGGAACCCTGATCCTCGTCATGTCCATCGTCGTGTGGGCCCTGTCGGTGCTGCCCGATGGCCAACTGGAAACCAGCTACCTGGCGGCCGCGGGCCGGGCCCTGGAGCCCCTGGGCGCCCTGATGGGCCTCGACTGGCGGATGCTGGTGGCCTTGCTGACGAGCTTTGTGGCCAAGGAGAACGCCATCGCCACCATGGGCGTCCTGTTCGCCGGTGGGGAGGCGGCGGGAACGGCCGGCCTGCAGACGGCCCTGGCGGGCGCCCTGACGCCGGCCGGCGCCCTGGCCTTTCTCGTGGTGCAAATCCTGTTCATCCCCTGCGTGGCAACGGTGGCTGCCATGCGCCAGGAGACCAGGAGCTGGGGGTGGACGGGGCTGGGCGTCGGCCTGCTCCTCGTCATCTCCCTGGTGGGAGGGATCGTCGCCTACCAGGCGGCGAACTTGATCTAATATGCTAGAAGATCTGTTGAGACAACTGGGACGCGGTGGCGTCCAGAGCTACCAGGACCTGGCAGGGGCCCTGTCCATCTCGGAGCCCCTGCTGGAGGCCATGCTGGAGAACCTGGCCCGCCTGGGTTACCTGCGCTCCGTGGATGGCTGCAGCGGGTCATGCCACGGCTGTTCGATTGGCAGTTGCTCGGTGCAGGGCCAGGGCCGGCTGTGGAGCCTCACCGAGCGCGGCCTGCGCGCCGCGACCAGGGAGCCGGGCAGCCCCGCCTGAGCGCCCCCGTCTCGCCTGCTATCCGCCCCGATGCAACTGCGCATGCTTTACCTCCGAAAGTCGCTCCGCTCCGCCAGGCGCGCCTGGAAGCGCAAGGCGTCGTCCCACATCGAGGCGGTGTTGAACAGAACATAGGTCTCGTCAAAGGGCCGGCACGTCTCTTCGAGGCGAGCAATATCCTCGTCGCTGTAGCGATAGTCGTAGGCATACCCGTCGATGCCGTGGAGGCGAAAGTAGGCCAGCCCGGGGGTCACCGGCAGCCGTTTGAAGGGATCGACGCAGTGTACCAGGTCCAGCTCGCGGCATAGACCGGCAACGTCGGCGTCGGGCCAGTCGCCGCGCGGCTCCCAGGCGAACACCAGATCGCCGCGACGGGCCTGCCCGAAGAAGGCGCGCATGTTGTCCACGTTCTGCGGCGTGGGCCGAAAGCTGGCGGGGCACTGGAAGACGACGACGGCTGCCCGAAGAGCCTCGGCAATCTCGAAGGTGCGCTCCCAGGCGTCCAGCACCTCGGGTGTGGGCCGGAAGCTTCCATAGCGGCCCGTCGCCGTCTCGGGGATGTCGAGCCCGGCCCGGGCGTAGGTCGGGCTGTGGCGCGAGTGGGTGATGAGCTGCCACGCTTTAAGGGCAAAGATAAACCCGGGGGGCGCTTCTTCCTCCCGCCAGCGGAGGGCCGTCTTGACCATGGGCGGCTTGTAAAAGGTGCGCTGGATCTCGATGAGGCCGAAATGCTGAAAGTAGGCCCCGTGAGACTTGACGAACCCGCAGCAGCCGGTGTGGATCACGGCGGTCACCCGGGCGCGGCGGTCCCGGCAACGGGGAGCGGGCCGGCCGGCTCCCCCTCGGCGTGGCGCAGCAGCGCTGAGGCGCCCGCCAGGCGCGCCAGCCGGCTGCCCAGGCGCAGGAGGATGAAGGACTGCTGCACGACCAGCACCAGCAGCCACCACTCGAGGGGAAGGAGGGGCATCAGCCCCAGGCGGTAGAGGGTGTGGAGCAGGGCGACGAGCAGCAGGCTGACGAGGTAGAGGACGAACACGGCCGGGCGCCGTCGCCGGTCAAAGACAAAGCGGACGGCCATGCCAAAGGCCTGGAAGGGGTTGCGCGTGTCGCGGGCCACGGCCAGGATGCGCGTGTACTCCATGAGGGCCAGGCCCAGGGCCACGGCGAGGGCCAGGACCGGCAGAAGGAGCCAGGCCGCGCCGCCCGCCGCTGCCGCAAAGAGGACCAGGGGCGCCAACACGAAAATCGTAGCCAGGCCCTGGACGGCCGCCAGCAGGATGAAGACGCCCCACCAGTGCCAGCAGGCCCGCAGGAACGCCCGCCAGCGGAAGGGCCCTGCCTGCAGAAAGGTGTGCAGCACGCCCCCCTCCAGGAAGGCGGGCAGCAGCCAGGCGGCCAGGGGCAGGCTGGCCAGGAGGAGCAGGACGGCCAAGAGGTTCAGGGAGACACCGCCGCTCGCTTCCACCGGCGCCCCCAGGGCCATCTGGGCCAGGCCCGACATGCTGTTCTCCAGGACGAACCAGGCGTCCACGCCGTCAGCCACGTCCTGGATGACGGGGCGGCGGGCCAGGCCAGAGGTGAGGGACAGGGCCGGCACCGCAGCCAGCAGCAGCGCCGGGAACAGGTTGGCCACAAAGAGGAGCAACCAGGTCTGAGGATAGCGCAGGACAAGGGAAACGCCGCGGAGGAAAGCGCGCCAGCCGTTCATGCTACCACCCTCCCAGCGCCAGCATGGCGTTCTGAACGTAATACACCAGGCGCGCGGCCACGGCTAGCCAATCGGCGACATAGACCTGGCGGCTGAGGCCGTTGTCGGCCCAGCGCAGGTCCACCAGGACCCGGCCCTCGGGGTCCACCTCGGCGCTGCGCACCGCCGGCCCGTCGGGATAGGCAAAGGTCTGCTCCTCCTGGCTGCCATCCCAGGGCTCGAGGACGGTGGTGCCATCTTCAAAGGTCACCAGCACCTCGGTGGGCACGGCCAACTCGCCCTCGCGGGCGACCGTCACGCTGCGGGGCTCCAGCTCGGCGACGCGATAGTTCACCACCTCGTCGCCGTAGACCAGCCCGTCAAAGAACCAGTCAAGCTCCTGGCCCGTCACCTCTTGCGCCACGGTGCGGAAATCCTCGGTGGTGGGATGCCCGAAGCGGTGGCGCTGGTAATAGGTGCTCATCAGCTCGAGCATGGTCTCCTCGCCCAGGGTTCGTTCCAGGGTGAGGAGAGAGAGGGCGGGCTTGGAGTAGGTGGCGATGACGTACTCCATGGTCTCGAACTCCCAGGCAGGCCCGTACATGGGCACGCCAGGGCTGAGGAAATACTCGAGGCGGCGGGTGTCGAGGCTGCCCAGCGACACCACGCGACTGTCAAAGAGGGAGCGGCCGGGGCCGTACAACCGGGTGAGCAGGCGCACGGCCGAGTATTCGGTCATGCCCTCGTCCAGCCAGGGCTCCTCGGCCTCGTTGGTGGCCACCACGCTCTGCCACCACTGGTGGCCCGCCTCGTGCACGACCACCAGCTCCAGGGAGCGATCGGCGCCGCGGGTCACGTCCAGGCTGACGCCCAGGGCGCTCATGGGACCCGCGGTGAAGAGCATGGGATATTCCATCCCGCCGGCCCCCTGCCCGTCGTCGGGGGCGTCGACGACGGTCAGTCGGGGGTAGGGATAGGTGCCGTACCATTGGCCATAGTGCGTCAGGGCGGCTTCTGTGGCGTCCAGGACGCGATCCACGGTCCGCGCGTGTTCGGGCAGGTAGAGGTAGATGACCTCGACGCCATCCACGGAACGGCTCTCCTGCTCAAAGTCGGGCGACGCCGTCCAGGCAAAGTCGATGACTCCCTCGGCGTGATAGGCGACCGTCTGGGTGCCGTCGCCGTTGTCCGCCTGCTCCACGGGCAGGCCCGTAGCGCCGGTGACGTGGCCGGCAGGCAGGGTGATGGCCACGTCGTAGGTGCCAAAGTCGGCATAGAACTCGGCGTTGGCGTGAAAGGGGTAGGCGTTCCAGGCACCATCCTGCCAGACGCCCAGCTTCGGGAACCACTGGCCAACCATCAAGAAATCGCCGGCGTAGCCGGTCCGGGCAAAGACCCGCGGAAGCTGGGCGCGGAACTCGAGCTCGATCTTGACGGCCTCGCCGGGGGCAACGGGCTCGGGCAGCGCCGCGCGGGCCAGGGTGCCGTCCTCCAGCGTTTCCAGCGCCAGGGGCTGGCCGCCGGCCAGGCGGAGTTCCGTCACCTCGATCCAGCCTGCCGCGTCGGGGCTCCAGGCCTGGCCGCGGTGGGCGGCGCCGCCCTCGCGCATAAAGATGGTGTCGCGGCTGGCAAAGGCGTTGAGGTAGAGGTGAAAGACCAGGTCGGGGATGGGGTCGGCCGTCGTGTTGGCGTAGGTGATGCGCTCCCGCCCTGCCAGAGTCCTGGCCCCGGCGTCGAGGG
>DAOUHB010000109.1:0-3110 GCA_034428935.1 Anaerolineae bacterium
CGCCGCGGAGGCGGGCGGGTCGAGTTCCGCCAGGAGGCGACGCGCATCGTGGTCGAGGGCGGGCGGCCCGTGGCCGTGGAAACAAAAAAGGGCGGCACGTTTGCCGCCGACCTGGTGGTCGTCAACCTGCCGCCCTGGAACGCCGTGGCCCTCCTGGGCGATGATGCCCCTGCGCGCCTGGCCCACCTTCCGGCGCGGCCCCGCGACATGTGGGGCGCCTTTGTCGTTTACCTGGGGTTCGACGCCGGCCTGGTGCCGCCTACCTTTCCCCTGCACCACCAGGTCGTCCTCGGCCCGCCGGCCAGCCCCCACGCCTCACCCGGCTCCGGGCCCGCGCCCGGCGAGGGGAACACCCTCTTCCTGTCCCTCAGCCCCGCCTGGGACGTGGGCCGCGCGCCCGCCGGGCAGCGCGCGCTGACCCTCAGCACCCACACCCTGCTCGAGCCGTGGTGGGACCTGCACGACGCCGACCGCCCGGCCTACGAGGCGCGCAAGGAGGCGTACATGGAGCGTGTCTGGCAGGCGGCCGAGGTGGCCATGCCCGGCCTCCGCGAGGCCGCCGGCCTGGTGCTGCCCGGCACGCCCGTCACGTTCCAGCGCTTTACCCACCGCGCCTGGGGCTGGGTCGGGGGCTTTCCCCAGACGAGCCTGTGGCGCGCCTGGTCGCCGCGCCTGGCGCCCGGCCTGTGGCTCGTGGGCGACAGCATCTTTCCCGGCCAGTCGATTCCGGCCGTGGCCCTGGGCGGCATGCGCGTCGCCGCCGAGATCCTGGCGAGGGCCTAGTCGTTCAGCAGCTCGTGCCCGGCCGCGCGCCAGGCGTCGAACCCGCCGTCCAGCTCCATGACCTCAGGCTACCTCTTCTTCCGTTTCGGCCTGCAATGCCTCTTCGCCGTGCTCCTCCAGGGCCACTTCGACGCTATTGCCGTCGGGGTCCACAAATGTGGCGCTGGTGCCCTGCTCGCTGGTCCGCGCGGCAAACTCCAGGCCCGCCGCCTCGCCCCGCGCCAGCACGGCGCGCCACGCTTCCTCGCCGGGGATGCGCAAGGCAAAGGACAGCATGCCCACGGCGTCCAGGGGCGGGCGCGGAGCGCCCTGCCCGGCCCAGACGTTCAGGCCCACATGGTGGTGGTAGCCTCCTGCCGAGAGGAAAAGGGCGCCCGGATAGCCGCGCTGGGTGACCTCGAGCCCCAGGATGCCCTGGTAGAATGCCTCGGCGCGGGCCAGATCCGAGACGTGCAGGTGCACGTGGCCGATGTCCGTCCGGCGGTCGATGCCGTGCCAGGGCTCGTCGTCAAAGGACGCCTCGGCCAGGAGCGCCTGGACGTCCAGGGGATCGGTGGCCATGGCGACCTGGTCCCCTTCCCGGGGCCACTGCTGTTCGGGCCGGTCGGCGTACAACTCGATGCCGATGTCGTCGGGATCGGCCAGGTAGATGGCCTCGCTCACCTTGTGGTCTGAAGCCCCCTGGAGCAGGTAGCGGTGCGTCACCAGGCGGGCAAAGACGCGGGCCAGGGCCACCCGCGTGGGGAAGCGAATGGCCATGTGATACAATCCCGTGGTCCGCGGTGGCTTGGGGCGCGCCTGGGGCCGCTCGGTCAACAGCAGGTGATAGGGCGCTCCACCCGTCGCCGACAGGGCCACCGTCTCCGCGACGCCGGCCGGGCGCTCGGTTTCCAGGGCCCGCTTGAAGCCCAGGAGGTCCTCGTAGAACCCCAGCGAGCGCTCGAGGTCCGAGACCTGCAGGTGTACGTATCCGATGTGGGTGCCGGCCGGAAGCCGAAACTCGTCTCGTTCCATCTTTTTTCCTCCGCCGCTTCTCCGGCGCTCTTCTAGGTGACCGTCGTCCTTCTATCTTGCACCGGCGTCTCGGGCCTGGGCTCGTCCCGGAATATCAGTCCCGGGCGCCACGGGGTGCCGAGGGCGGGCAACAGCCAGCGGTCGACGCCCCACCAGCCTGCCGTCCTCCATGCCAGGATCAGCAGGATGGACAGGAGGAGCAAGATGGGATTGAGGCTGACCGCGCCGGCCAGCAAAAAGTTGACGTTCATGAAGGCGGCGAAAAAGGCGGCGATCCCGGTGAACATGCCCAGGATCAGGGCCGCGCCCACGAGCGTCTCGCCGGCAGCAACGACACGGCCCCACAGGGCGGCGTTGGGCAGCACCAGGTTCTCCAGGAACCAGGCGTACCAGCCCTGCACCTGCGGATTCTGACCCCCGGTCTGGGCCAGGGCGCCCTGGATAAAGCCGGTCAGGGCCCTGCCGGCCTCGTTCCCCGTCCAGGCCGGGTTGCTCAGCTTGCCCAGGCCCGACTGGAGCCAGGTGAGCCCCACGTACAGCCGCACGAAAAGCCAGATCCACGACCAGCGGACATCCGCGAACAGAGCCCGGGACACGGGAGACTCTTCCAGAGACACGATCTCTCGTCTTTTTTGTCTATCAGTTAGCTTTGCCATCTCGCTCCTTTCGACTGCCTCCCGGCCCACGGGGTGCGACAGGCAGATCAGCACAAAGCCCGCGCCACGAGGCGGGGCTCGCCATAAAGTTAACATACCACAATGCCCCGGCCTTGTCCATGTATCGAGATACAGGCCGAGGATATAGACAGGGATACAGATCGGGTTCGCAAAGGGGGGAGCCCGGCCCTAGCAGGTTGCCGGAGAGATGCTTGCGCTTGTCGGTTCGTAGTGGGCGATTCATCGCCCAAGAAGCGCGCTGAAGCGCGCACTACGAACGGGTTCTCGACAGGCCGCTGGCAGGTAGTCGGAGAGGTGCTTGCTTGCAGGTTCGTAGTGGGCGATTCATCGCCCAAGAAGCGCGCTGAAGCGCGCACTACGAACGGGTTCTCGACAGGCCACCAGCAGGTAGTCGGAGAGGTGCTTGCGCTTGTCGGTTGGTAGTGGGCGATTCATCGCCCAAGAAGCGCGCTGATGTTCTTTCAATTATCAACTGGACATTGGCGAAAATCACTTTAACAACACCATAGAGCCATTTAACCGTAGGCCGTGTGAAGGCGTGCAGAAATAATCCAGGCTCGGGGATGATTTGAACCTGGGCGGCACGCGCGCTGGCAGTCAGCGGGAGCTAGACGGGCATAGCGCTCAGCCGCAGAA
>DAOUHB010000110.1:0-25826 GCA_034428935.1 Anaerolineae bacterium
AGGCGCGCGCCGGCGCCGCCTGCTCCCCCCGGCTGGCAGGCAGCGCCGGTACTCGAACCCTGCAAAGGCAGGCTCAGCGAGCTACGGCTGCTAGTTGAGCTGGCGGATGACGCACAGCACCTTGCCCATGACCTCCACGTTGTCGGCGGCAAAGTACATGGCCGACATGGTGGGGTTGGCAGGCTGCAGGCGCACCTGCTTCCCTTCCAGGTAAAACCGCTTCAGGGTCGTCTCTTCCTGGTCGCGGATCCAGACCGCGGCCAGCTCGCCGTTCTCCACGCGCTCCTGGTGCCGCATCAGCACGATGTCGCCGTCGTTGATGAGGGCGTCGATCATCGAGTTGCCTTGCACCTCCAGGGCATAGATCCCCTTCTCGTCCTTCACGATGTCGCGGGTCAGCTCGATGGTCGAGTCGGAGCCAAAGGGCGCGAAATCGGTGCCAGGGATGGGGATCGGCGCACCGGCGGCGATCCGCCCCAGGAGAGGGATGCGGATGACGTCCGCGGCACGGTCCATCAGCTCGTCCATGGCCGCTCCGGCCAGCCGGATTCCCCGCGAGATGTCGGCGTTGCGCTCGATGAACCCCTTGCGCTCCAGGGCATCCAGGTTGTACTTGACCACCGAGGTGGAGCTGATGCCCACGTCCTCGCCAATCTCCCGGATGGTGGGCGGGTAGCGGTTCTGCCCCAGGAACGTCCGGATGAACTCGAGCATCTTTTGCTGTCGTTCAGAAAGGTCCCTTGCCATTACAGGCCTCCCTTCCTAATTCCACCACTAGCTCATCTGTTCGACTGTATTATACACGAACATGCGTTCGGTGTCAAGCCCCCAATCGAAGAAATTACATAAATTGGTGCAATTTCCTGCCATTCCATTTGCGCCAAAACTTGAGCCCTGCGTCCATACGTGCTACAATAGCCCCATGAAATACTTTAGCCTTGCCCGGCGAGTACCCGAGACCGCGGGTGTGGAACCACGGGTCCTGGCCGGGCTTTATCGCGCCATCGCCTGGCTGCCCCTGGTGCGAGGTGTTCACCGCCGCTTCCTGAGGGCGGTGCTGGCCCTCGACGCCGGCGGCGCCGGGCGCCTGGCCCTGGACGTGGGCACGGGGCCCGGCTACGTGCCCGTGGAGCTTGCCCGCCGGCGGCCCGGGCTGCGCGTGGTGGGCCTCGACCTGGCGGCTCACATGGCGGCCCAGGCCGCGGGCCGCGGCGCCCGTGCTGCCCTCGACGGCCGGGCGCTGTGGCCCCAGGGCGATGGGCACCGCCTGCCCTTTGCCGACGCCAGCTTTGACCTGGTCGTCAGCTCTTTTGCCCTGCACCACTGGCGAAACCCCCTGGGCGTGTTCGACGAGATCGCCCGCGTCCTGGCGCCGGGGGGGCGCTACGTCCTCGCCGACGTGTGCCGCGAGCCGAACCTGTTCCAACGGCTCTTTGCCTATGCCAGCATTCCCGTCGTCAGCCTGGCCTTCGGGAGCTACCTGGGCTACGGCGGTTACTACGAGTCGATGCGGGCCGGCTATACCCGCGCCGAGGCACGGGACCTGCTCCGCGCCTCGGCCCTGCCTCCCGGCAGGGTGGGCCTGGATTCGACCGGGTTCGTGCCCATCCTGACCATCGCCTCCGGCCCGGCACCCGCCAGGGGAAAAGAAGAGGAGAACCTGAATGAAGCAGCCTGACTATGACGTCATCATCGTCGGCGCCGGACCGGCCGGGATCATGGCCGCGCTGGCCCTCACGAGCTCGGCGCAGCCCAGGGTGCTCATGCTCGACAAGGGCCCGTCCCTCGACAAGCGTCACTGCCCTGCCCGCGAGCAGGGCCGCTGCATGCGCTGCGCCACCTGTGCCCTGGTGACCGGCTGGGGAGGTGCGGGAGCTTTTAGCGACGGAAAGCTGACCCTCACCACCCAGGTGGGCGGCCTCCTGGCCGAGATCCGCGGCGAGGCCGAGGCCAATGCCCTCGTCGACGAGGTCGATGCCCTCTGGGTCCGCTTTGGCGCCGACGGCGAGCCCTACAGCGGCGACCTCGACGAGATCGAAGAGGTGGCGGCCAAGGCCGCCATGGCCGGCCTGCGCTTGCAGCACTATCCCATCCGCCACCTGGGCACCGAGCGCAGCGGCGACATCCTGGGGGCCATGTACCTCGCCCTCCTCGACTGCGGCGTCGAGGTGCGCACCCGAACCGAGGTCCTGCGCATCCTGACCGACGACGGCCAGGTCCGCGGCGTGGAGACTGCCAACGGCGAGATCCTGACGGCGCGCCACGTGGTCGTCGCCCCGGGCCGCGAGGGCGCCGATTGGCTGCGCCGCCTGGCCAGCGATCTGAGCCTCAGCCTCAGCGTCAACCCCGTCGACATTGGCGTGCGCGTCGAGCTGCCGGCCCACATCCTCAAGCCCCTTACCGACTTACTCTACGAGCCCAAGTTCTTGTACTTTTCCTCGGCCTTTGACGACCGTGTCCGCACCTTTTGCGTCTGTCCCGCGGGCGAGGTCGTCACCGAGTGGGCCGGCGACGTGCTAACCGTGAACGGGCACTCTTACGCCAACAAAAAGACCGAGAACACCAACTTTGCGGTGCTGGTCAGCAAGAACTTTACCGAGCCGTTCCGCGAGCCCATCGCCTACGGCAAGTACATCGCCCGCCTGGCCAACCTGCTCTCCGGGGGGATCATTGTCCAGCGCCTGGGCGACCTGCGCGAGGGACGCCGCACCACCCGGCAGCGCCTGGAGCGCTGCATCACCCGGCCCACCCTCGGCGAGGCCACACCCGGCGACCTCAACCTGGTGCTGCCCTACCGCTACGTGGTCAACATCCTGGAGATGCTCGATGCCCTGGACCAGGTGGCGCCCGGCGTCGCCTCTCGCCACACCCTGCTGTATGGTGTGGAGGCCAAGTTCTACTCGTCGCGGCTCAAGCTGACCCGTGACCTGGAGACCGAAGTGACCAACCTCTTTGCCGCCGGCGACGGCGCCGGCGTCACCCGGGGCCTGGTACAGGCTTCGGCGTCCGGCCTCATCGTCGGGCGCGAGATCCTGGCCCGGCTGTGAGCCGGCCATCGTAGGAGGGAAACACGCATGCCTTTCGAGTTCCACAGGCTTGAGCTGCCGGAAGTCATCCTCGTCCAGGCGACCAGTTTCGGCGACGGCCGCGGCTTTTTCATGGAAACCTACAAGGCGTCGGTCTTTGCCGCCGGCGGTATCCCGTCGCCCTTTGTCCAGGACAATCTCTCCCGCTCGGCTCACGGCGTCCTGCGGGGGCTGCACTACCAGAAGCACCCCCGCGCCCAGGGCAAGCTGGTGTCGGTGATCCGCGGCAGCATCCTGGACGTGGCCGTCGACATCCGCCACGGATCGCCCACCTACGGGCAGTGGCTGAGCTGCGAGCTGTCGGGCGGCACGGGCACGATGCTCTACGTGCCCGTCGGCTTTGCCCACGGCTTTTGCGTCCTCAGCGACGAGGCCGACGTCCTGTACAAGGTCACCGCCGAGTTCGACCCCGAGCTGGACCGTGGCATCCTGTGGGACGACCCCGAAATCGGTGTGCAGTGGCCCCTGGCCGATCCGATCCTGTCGCCCAAGGACGCAAGCTTGCCGCCCCTGCGCCTGGCCGACAACAATTTCGAGTTTGAGGGCTGATGAAGTATTACCTCTGGACCATAGGCTGCCAGATGAACATGGCCGATTCGCGCCGGGCAGCCGAAGAGCTGGAAAAGCTGGGCTTCCGCAAGGCGCGCCAGCCCGAGGCCGCCGACCTGGTCGTCCTGAATACGTGCGTCGTCCGCCAGAGCGCTGAGGACAAGGTCCTGGGGCGCCTGACCTCCCTGGCCGGGCTCAAGCGCCGGCGGCCCGACATGACACTGGCCCTCATGGGCTGTTTCGTCCACGAAATCCCTTCGCTCCAACACCACTATCCCTGGGTGGACGCCTTTATCCTGCCCTCCGACGTCCAGGCCCTGGTGGACCTGGCGCGACAAAAGGCGGACGGACGCACGCCCGAGAGTCGGCAGCCCGACCCGGGCCGCGTTCCCGTTTCCGTGGGCGTGCCCATCAGCTTCGGCTGCGACCACCTGTGCACCTACTGCATCGTCCGCCTGCGCCGCGGGCGCGAGAGCAGCCGCCCTGTGGACGAGATCGTCGCCGAGGTCCGCGACCTGGCCGCCCGGGGCGTGCGCGAGGTCACGCTCCTGGGCCAGAACGTCGACTCGTACGGGCACGACCTGGACGACGGCGGGCTCGGCCGTCCTCCCGACCTGGCGGACCTGCTGGAGGCCGTGCACGCCGTGTCTGGCCTGGCGCGCATCCGTTTCCTCACCTCGCATCCCGCCGACATGGCCCAGCGCCTGGTAGAGACCGCCGCCCGCCTGCCCCTGGTCTGCGAGCACATGGAGCTGCCCGTGCAGGCCGGCGACGACGCCGTGCTGCGGCGCATGGGCCGCGGCTACACCGTGGCCGAATACCGGGACCTCGTGGCGCGCATCCGGGCGGCCATGCCCGGGGTGGGCCTGGCCACCGACGTCATCGTCGGCTTTCCCGGCGAAACGGCCGGGCAGTTCGAGGCCACCTACCGGCTCCTGGAAGAGATCCGCTTCGACATGGTCCACGTGGCCGCCTATTCCCCGCGCCCCGGCACCCCCTCCGCCCGCCTCGCCGACGACGTGCCGGCCCGCGAAAAGGATCGCCGCCGCAAGGCCGTGGACGACCTCCAGGAGCGCATTGTGGCCGAGATCAATGCCGGGCTCGTGGGCCAGACCGTGGAGGTCCTGGTGGAGGAGCGCCATCGGGGCAAGTGGCGGGGCCGCACGCGCACCAACAAGCTCGTCTTTTTCGACGTGGGGCAGCAGGACCGCGCCGGCCAGCTCGTGCCCGTGCGCATCACCCAGGCCGGTGCCTGGTCCATGCAGGCCGAACCGGTGGATGGAGAAGGGGGGGCAGCGTGAAGCGACTGATCATCAACGCCGACGACCTGGGCTATGACAACGGCGTGGTGCGCGGCATCATCGACCTGCACCGCGCCGGCCTGGTTTCCAGCACGTCGTGCATGACCAACCAGCCGGCCTGGCCCCTGGCCGCCGCCTACCTGCGCGACCATCCCGACCTTGGGGCCGGCGTTCACCTGGTCATGAACGATGGCTTTCCCCTCCTGCCTCCCGAGCGCGTGCCGGCCCTCATCGGCGCCGACCGCCACTTCCGGAACGACCTCCAGATCCTGCGCAGCCTGCGGGCCGGCACCACCGCCCAGCTACGCGCCGAGTTCCGCGCCCAGATCGAGCGCTTCACGGCCGACGCCGGCCGCCCGCCGGACCACCTGGACAACCACTGCGCCATTTCCTACCTGCGGCCCGACCGCTTCAAGGTTACCCTGGATCTGGCCCGGGAATACGGCGTGCCCATCCGCGCGCCCTTTGGCGATGACCTGGAAGAGATGGCGCCCATTTTCGCCCGCCAGAACGGCATGCCTGCCTGGCTGGTCCGCATCGTGGGCGCCCGCTACCGCCGCCGCGTGGACCGCGCCGGCATCCCTCGCCCCAACACGTTTATCCAGCACTTTTCCATGCCCGGCCACCGCACGCCCGAGTATCTGCTCTCCATCCTCGACGGCCTGCGCGATGGCTGGACCAGCGAGCTCCTGGCCCACCCGGGCTACGATCGCGGCTGGCGCGAGGAGGACCTGCGGGCACTCCAGGACCCACGGGTGCAGGAGCGCCTTGCCCGGCCCGACATCCAGTTGGTCACATTCAAGGATCTGGCAGGGGCGGGGCGGGCGGCCGGCAGCGACAAGGTGAGGGTGATTGGAGCAGGATAGCGTGCTGACCCGCGATTTTGACTATCATCTTTCCCCCGAGATGATCGCCCAGACCCCCGTGGAGCCCCGCGATGCCTCGCGCCTGATGGTCGTGCGCCGCGAGGGGACGCCGGGCCAGGTCGAGCATCGGTTCTTTCGTGACGTGAGAGAGTATCTGCAACCCGGCGACCTGTTGGTCCTCAACCAGACGCGTGTCATCCCGGCGCGCATTTTTGGCAACAAGGCGGGCACGGGCGGCCAGGTGGAGCTGCTCCTCCTCCGCCGCCACGACGAGCGCACCTGGGAGGCCCTGGTGCGCGGCAGGGGTCTGCGGCCCGGGCTGCGCCTGGAGCTGCACGCCGCGCCCGGAGGAGCGCCCCCGGCAGCCGGCCGCGTCGGCGCCGAGATCCTGGCCGAGCTGGAGTCGGGCGGCCGCCTGGTGCGCTTTGACGTGCCCGTGGAGGCCTTCCTGGACGAGATGGGCGTGGTTCCCCTGCCGCCCTACATCCACGAACCCCTGGCCGACCCGGAGCGCTACCAGACGGTCTATGGTCGCGTCGATGGCTCTGTGGCGGCCTCCACGGCGGGCCTGCACTTCACGCCCGAGCTGCTGGTGGCCCTGCGCCAACGGGGGGTGGAGCTGGCCTATCTTACCCTGCACATCGGCCTGGACACCTTTCGTCCGGTGAAGGAGGAGCGGGTCGAGGACCACCAGATCCACACCGAGTGGTACGAGCTGACGGCCCCCGTGGCGGAGCAGATCAACCGCGCCCGGCTGGAAGGCCGGCGGGTGCTGGCCGTAGGGACCACCGTGGTGCGCGCCCTGGAGTCGGCCGCGACGGGCCAGCCGGCGGTGGGAGACGCCTGTGGGGACGAAGGCGGTGCCTGCGCCTGGCGGACGGTGCAGGCCCACGCGGGCCCGACGGACCTCTTTATCGTGCCCGGCTACCGGTTTCGCGTGGTCGAGGCCATGATCACCAACTTTCACCTGCCCCGCAGCACGCTGCTGATGCTGGTCTCGGCCTTTGCCGGGCGAGAGACGATCATGGCTGCCTACGAAGAGGCCATTCGCCGGCGCTACCGATTCTTCTCCTTCGGCGACGCCATGCTCATCCTCTGAGGCGGCTAGCGGCGGGCGAGGGTGTACAGCAGCGCCAGGCCGGCCAGGACCAGGAGGACCGTGCTCACCGTCCCTGCACCCCGGACGAGATAGACCGCCACCCCCGACAGCAGCAGCGCGGCAAACACCGCGGCGCCCGCCAGCCGGTCGATGGCCGTCTCCAGACGGCGCAGGGTTCGCGACGCCTCGGGCGTCCAGGCGCTGCGCACGGTCAGGTCGCCCTGGGCTGCCCGCTGGAAAAAGCGGTCCGCCTGCCCGGGCAGCGACAGGGCCAGCCGGCCCATCTTTTCCAACTCGCCCAGGATCGCCCGCCAGTCGCGCCCGACCTCCTGGGCTGCCATGTCGCGGGCAAAGGGCTCGATGGCCTGCCAGGGATCGAAATCGGGGTCGAGGGCGGTGGCCATACCCGACAGGAGGGCCAACGCTCGCCCGACAAAGAGCAGCTCGGTGGGCAACTGGAAGGGCATCTGGTACAGGATGTCGCGGTACTCTTTCGCCAGGCTCTGCCACTCGGTCATGGCCGCCTGCTGCGCCTGGCGCAGGGTCAGGCCCGAATAGCGGGCCATGGTCTCGGCTTCTATCTGCTCCAGGCGCGCCAGGTCGGCGCCGGGCATCAGGAAGCCTGCCCCCTGGTAGGCCCGTACCGTGCGGGCGGCGTCGCCCGTGGCAAAGCCCAGCAGGATCTCTTTCAGGTGGGGCCGCAGCCGCTCGGGGATGACCGCCACCATGCCAAAGTCGACGAACACCAGGCGAAAGGGCCGTCCCTGGTCCCCATCTCCGGACCCATCGCCTCCGGCCTGGCCCTGGGGCGGCAGCGGCTGGACAAAGAGGTTGCCCGGATGGGGGTCGGCGTGCAAGAAATTGTGGGCGAACACCTGCCTCAGGTAGGTGTCAAAGAGCCGGTCCGACACCTCCTTGAGGCGAATGCCAGCTTCCTCCAGGGCCGCGAAATCAGCGATCTTGATGTCGGCCACGTTCTCCATGACCAGCACGCGCTGCGTCGAAGCCTCGCCGTAAATGCGCGGCACGCGCACGCCCGGATCGTCCTGGAAGTTGGCCGCAAAGCGCCGGGCGTTTTCGGCTTCGGCCACGAAATCCAACTCCCGGCGGGTCGTCGCCGCGAACTCGTCGTACAGCCGGTCCAGGTCCACGCGCCTGCGAATGGGCCCGTAGCGCTCGAGCCAGCGGGCGGCGGTCTGGATGGCCCGCAGATCGGTCTCGACGATGGTCTCGATCCGGGGCCGCTGCACCTTGGCCACCACCTCGTCGCCGCCCTGCAGCCGGGCGCGGTGTACCTGGGCCAGCGAGGCGGCGGCCTCCGGCTCGGGCGCAAAGAAGGCAAACACGGCGGAAGCCGGCCGGCCGTACTCGGCCTCCACGACGGCCAGGATGTCGGCCAGCTCCTCGGCGGGAACCTCGTCCTGCAGGCCCGACAGCTCGTCCGTCACCACCCTCGGCAGCACGTCGACCCGCACGCTGAGAAATTGCCCGAGCTTGATGAGCACGCCCCCCAGCTCGATGGCCATCAACCGGTAGCGGTGGGCGATGCGCTGCCAGCGCCGGGACAGGGAGCGCTCCACGAACCGGCGGCCGATGACGCGCCGCAGCACGATCTCCCACAGGATGAAATGGGCGACCACGCCGGCAAAAAAGCGCACGATGCGCAGGTAACGCGGGCGATCGAACGGTATGGGGGTCATTCTGTGAGATCGGCCACCCGGCCGCCCACGGCGCGGACCAGGTCCTCGCTGCTCAACTCCAGGCCGGTGTCGTGCCGGCCGGCGCTGATGCTCACCCGGGGCTCCTGGACGATGTGATGGTCGACATAGATGGGCACGTCCTTGCGCCGCAGCCCCAGGGGCGCGACGGCACCGACCTGGTAACCCGTGATGCGCGGCACGTCCTCCTCGGGCGCCATCTCCAGCGTCTTGACCTCCACCAGGCGGGCCAGCTTTTTCAGGCTCAGGCGCTGGTCGCCGCGCACCAGGGCGATGACGTGGCGTCCATCGGGGCGGCGCACCAGCAGCGTCTTGACGACCTGCTGCAAGGGCACCCCCCGCTCGCTGGCCGCCTCTTGCGCGTGGCTGGCCTTGTGGCCGTGCTCCAGCAGGGTGAAGGGGATCTTGAGTGTTTCCAGCTCGCGAATGGCGTGGGTGCGGAGTTTGCTCATCTCGCCCTCGTCGTCTCCTCCAACCAGCGCCGCGCCTGGCGCACCGACCGCAGGCGCACCACTTGCAGGTGGCTGTACTCGGGCCGGCCAAAGAGAATGGGATACTCCTTGCGCCGGCGCCGGTAGGTGGCAAGTGCCCACAGGATGATCGAGTCGCGGCTCAGAAAAGAGGTGCGGAACGATTCCCGGTTCCCGTGCCACAGCTCCTCGCGCTTGACAGCCCGCCGGATGGTCCGCGAGATCACGCGCCACAGCACCACGGGCAGGGCATAGTCCAGCCAGACCAGGGTGTCGGCCCGGCTCCAGACAACGTCGCGCACCTTGCTGTAGTTGCCGTCGACCGTCCAGGCCTCGCCGGCCAGGGCCTGGGCCGTCTGGCGGCGAAACTCTTCGGTGGGTGGCGGCGTCCAGCCGGGCCCCCAGTGCAAGGAGTCAAGCTCCACGTGGGGCACACCCAGGCCATCCGCCAGGCGGCGGGCCATGGTCGTCTTGCCCGACCCGCTGGTGCCCACCACCACGATGCGCCGCGGCTTGATGGCATCGGCCAACCCTAACTCTCCTCGCGCTCGGCCAGGAGGTGGGCGACGAGCTCCTTTTCCTCCTCCACCGTCTCGATCTCGCCGTCGAGGCGCGCGTTGCGCACGGCATCCAGCAGGCGGCGGAACAGGGGTGACGGCCGTAGCCCCAGGCTCTTCAGGTATTCGCCGTCCACGGTGGGCTGGACGTGGCGCAGGCTGGTCTCGTAGAGCCACAGCCTCTGGCGCACCCTCTCCGAGCCGGCGCACAGCCAGGCGATCAGGCGAGCCGGGCTGCTGCTAAAGCGCAACGTGGCGTCGATCTCCCGGTTCCTGAGCTGGGGCTCCTCCAGCTTCGGGCTCAATTCTCGCAGGTCGAATACCTGGCGCAGCAGTGCCAGGTCCTGGCGCAGGACTTTCAGGTGAGCGCCCAGGCCCTCCACGTCCTCCCGCGACATGCGGCAGGTCAGGAGCGCCAGGTAGAGGGCCGGGGCGGGCAGGCCATTCTCGGCGGCCTGCACGTCCCACCGGCCCGCGGCCACCTCCTCGCGCAGCCGCGCAAAGAGGCGTGCCGTCTCCTCGTCGCTTGCCAGGCGCGGATGGATCTGCTCCAGCACGCCCAGCTCGTCCAGGCGGTTGAGGGCGTGCTCCGGCTCGTCCTCAGCCAGGATGAGGAGCATCTCGTGGCGCACCCGCTCGCCTGTCACGCGCGACAGCATCGGCAGCGCGTTCTCGATGAGCTCGGCGGTGCGCGGCTCGATGTGAAAGCCCAGCCGTTGCTCAAAACGCACGGCGCGCATGATGCGCGTCGGGTCCTCGATAAAGCTCAGGCTGTGCAGCACCCGCACCACGCGGTCCTGAAGGTCCTGCTCGCCCCCGTAAAAGTCCAGGAGCTTGCCATAGTGATCCGAGTCCAGCCGGATGGCCAGGGTGTTGATGGTAAAGTCGCGGCGGTGCAGGTCGGCCTTGATGGAGCTTTGCTCGACCTCGGGCAGGGCGGCGGAATGGGCATAGAACTCCAGGCGCGCCGTGGCAAAGTCGAGGGAGGGGATGCCGAACTCGGCCTCGCGGCCCTCCAGGACGATCTTGGCCGTGCCGAACCGGCCGTGGCTGCGCGTCCGGGCGCTGACCCGCCGCGCCAGCCTGCGGGCCAGGCGGATGGCGTCGCCCTCGACCACCAGGTCCAGGTCCAGGTTGCGCTCGCCCAACAGCAGGTCACGGACAAAGCCGCCCACCACGTACAGGCCATAGCCCATCTCCTGGGCCATGGCGCTGGCCTGCTGCAGCAGCTCCAGCAGCGGGCCGGGCAGCGCCTTGCTCATCTTTTGCGCGATCTCTTTGCGGCGGGGCAACTGGTGGGGCGGGCTGGCCCACAGCTTGATGAGGTCGGTGCGCGTCACAACCCCCAGGATCTCGCCGCCCTGGACCACCGGCACCTGGCCGATGCCATGCTGGGTCATGATCTGTTGCAGGCGCTCCACCGAGTCCTCGGGGCCGATCCAGATCTCGCCCTTGGTCATATAGTGCGAGACGGGCATGGTCTCCAGGCGCAGGCGCCGTGCCCGGTCGATCTCGCGGCGCGTCAGGATGCCGACGATCTCGCCGCCCTCGCCCACCACCGGGAACCCCTCGAACCCGTAGCGCAGCATGAGCTCGGCCGCCTTTTCCACCGTGGTTTCGGGCGACAGGGTGTGGACGCCGTGGGACATGATCTGGCCCACGGTCACCAGGGGATGGATGTGCCGCTCCAGCATGTCCAGCAGCGCCTGGCGGGCCGTCTCCAGGTCCATCTCGCGAATGAGGGCTGCCGCTGCCCGGGTGTGCCCCCCTCCGCCAAAGTGGTCGGCGATGTGCCCCACGTCCACGGCGTCGGTGGTCGAGCGCGCCACCAGTTGCAGATGCTCCCCCAGGTCGACGAGCAAAAAGAGCCCTGCCGGGTCGTACAAATCCCGGATCTTGTGGGCCAGGGCCGATATCTCTTCCACGTATCCCTCGGCGCTGGCCGTGGTGACGACCACCGTGTGGCCGGCAATGTTGTGGATCTCGGCGCTGTCCAGGAGGGCCTCGTACAGCTCGAGCTGCTGGTCGGTCAAAGGGTGGTGCAAGAAGTCGCTGACCACCGACAGGTTTGCGCCCCGCTCCGCCAGCCAGGCGATGCTGCGCAGATCGCGCACGGTGGTGGTCGGGTAGGTGAGGGAGCCGGTGTCCTCGTAGATGCCCAGGGCCAGGAGCGTGGCCTCCACCGGCGTCACGCGGATGCCGCTCTCCACGATGCGCTCCAGGAGCAGGGTCGTCGTGGCGCCCACCGGCTCGCCGCTGTAGGTCCAGTTGGGCGGCAGGTCGCGGGCCAGGGGGTGATGGTCGATGATCTGCACCTGCGTCTC
Organism: Anaerolineae bacterium; assembly: GCA_034428935.1. Classification (GTDB taxonomy): domain Bacteria; phylum Chloroflexota; class Anaerolineae; order JAAYZQ01; family JAAYZQ01; genus JAAYZQ01. The sequence goes on from DAOUHB010000110.1 coordinate 11,971, forward strand.
GTCCGACATGCCCCGCGGCGTGACCAGCGTCTGCGTGTCCACGAGGATGATGCGGTCCACGTCGGCCCGGCGGGCCAGGTCCTCGTAGCGAACAAAGGGCAGTTCGTCCCAGTAGAGCGTCAAAAAGTCGCGCAGGTTCCGGTTGGGGCGGCGCGGCAGGACAGGCTTTGCCTGGGGATAGAGCTTCCAGGCGGCCAGTTGCGACGCCAGGCCGTCAAAGTCGGTATTCTCGTGGGTGAGGATCAGTTGTTCGCCCATTGCCCGCAACCTGTTGCGTCCCACTCCTCGTTTCCGGGCCTGCTGGCCCATCCGTGATTATACCTGATATCCTGCCAGGAAGCAAAGCCACTTCCGCCGTTCAAGTGGGGATGCGGCGAGGCGCCAGGCTCAGGTCAGGCGCTCCAGGTCGGCCCATGGGATCAGCCAATGGCCCGTGGAGGCCTGTTGGGCGTTGGGCAGGCGGCCGGCGGTGATCCAGTTGCGGATGGTCTGGCTGCTGCAGCTCAACATCCGGGCGGCGTGGCCCGCCGTGATCAGGTCATCTTGTTCAGGGATGGAAAAATGGCGGCTGGCGCTCTGATAGCGATCCCGGCCGGCGAGCAGGCGGGCTGCATCGGGCACCTGGTTCGAGATGCGCGTCACCGCCTGCTTGATCCGGGCCTGGACGGCGGCGCGCGTGATGCCCAGGGCTTCGGCGATCTGCTGGTCGTCCAGCCCATCGGCGCGCAGCAGGGCCACCGCGGTTTCGCTGGGGTTCAGCCGGGCAATGATCTCGGCAAAGGTCTCCTTTTCGATCATGCGGTCGAGGACGGGGTTGTCCCAGATCATAGCTTCACCCCCAACTCGGCGGCCGCTGCCTCCATTGCCCGGTCGACGATGGCCGACCAGCCTTCCTGGTCCTCGTCCGAGACGGCCTGCCGGTCGCGGAGCAGGCGGGCGATGGTGCTGACTCCCCGGAAGATAAGGCTTACGAGGCGGACCCGCTGCTCCACCGTCAGCCCTCCGTTGGCCTCGAGCGCCTCGGCCACGCGAAGCAGGCAGATGCGGGCCAGCGAGATCTCTTCGTCCAGGCTGAGGGTGTCCAGTTTTGGCGCATGGGCCGGCTCCTTGCGCTCGGGGACGTGGAGGCAATGGCCCGGGACGGTGGCGCCGGGCTCGTCTCCAGGATGGCGGGCATCGCCAGCGCCGCGGCCGGCGTGAGCGACGCACAGGGGCGGGTCGCTGTCGCGGGTGGCCCACCGCCGGCATTGCTCGCCGCGCCGGGTCGTAGCGCTACACCTGCGTCGACTGGGGTGTTTCATCGGACCTCCTTGTGACGGATAGGATGAACGGCTATAACCACATCCTACCACGCCTTTGGAGGCCTGTCAAGTATTTCCGATTCTGTTTTCGGAAATATATGTATGAGGTTGAGAGGGGAGGCGGTTCGTCCTGAAAGCGCCGCCTTCTTGGCCCGGTTCAGCTCCTAATCGTCGTCGTCCTCGTCGTCGTACCACACGTCCTGCGCGGCGTAGGGCTCCTCGGGCGCGCTGGTGCCACTGATGGTCAGCACCAGCCCCAGGATGATGACCACGAGCCCCAGGGTACCCACGCAGCAGATGGGCCCCTCGGCAAGGATCATGTACAGCGCGCCGCTGTCACCCACCAGGGTGTGGATCCAGTCGCCCCACAGCCAGGCGGGCACGCCTTCCACGTCCAGCAGGGCGGTTATGATGGCATAGATGCTGCTAAGAAGATACGGCAGCAAGCAACAGCTTAACAAGAGTCCGAGTGCGGTGATGATGCATCCCAGGCTACAACCTCGTCGTTCCATGACCTAGCTCCTCGTTGAGTTGAAACTATAAGCCTGGACCAGGTCCGGGCGTTGATCGGCGACGTCGCGATAGACGCCCCGATATTCCGGCGGCAGCATGGCCGCCAGGCGATACATGATCTCGTCGGTGAAGGCCTGGACCTGGGCGCTGGAGGCCTTGCCCTCCACCGGGGGCGGATAGAACGGCGCGCCGATCCGGACGCGCACGGTGGCCCGCCGCAGGCGCCGCAGCGCCCAGAACACCTTCTCCTGCCCGGTGCAGGTCACGGGCAGGATGGGCACGCCGGCCCGGTAGGCCAGGTAGGCTGCCCCTGTGCGACCCCGTTGCAGCCCGCCGGTCTTGCTCCGCGTGCCCTCGGGGGCCATGCCCAGCACCCCACCTCCCTGGAGCACGGCCAGCGCCTGGCGCAGCGCCTGGCGGTCGACCTCCCCTCGCCGCACAAAGATGGCGCCCAGCGAATGGAAGAAGGGACCGAGCAGCCAGTGTTTTTCCCACTTTTCGCCGGCAAACACATACGCCCGGTGGGGCAAGATCACGGCCACCACCGGAGAGTCCAGCCAGTGGAGGTGGTTGGTCACCAGGATATAGGCCCCATGGGCCGGGATCTCCTCACGGCCCTGGACATCCAGCCGGGACAGGACGCGCAGCAAGATGCCGATGGCGCCCCGCGCCACCCGATACCAGCCCCGGACCTTTAGATCGTAGGTCCCCGACGTGCTCTCCCCTGTGCCCATGTCTCCTCCCTCTTGCGGTCTCCCTCTGGGAAAACACCGCCGGCCCTTCCAGGGTGCGCTGCTCCGGGGCCCGGTGCCGTCTCAGGGGGTCGCGCTGGGCAGAGGTGTCTCACTGGGCTCCGGGATCTGGTAGCCGACCCACCAGCCCTGGACCTGCACGTCGTAGCGAGCCACGTCGCCCACGGGCGTGAGGATGACGTCAAAGGGCGCCCTGGCGCCCGCCAGGAATAGATCCGCGGCGATGGACACCGCTCGCGCCGCGACGACGTGATCCTCGCCGTCGTAGAGGGTGACCACCACAAGCACGCGCTCCGCGTCGGCCTGGCCCGTGTTGTGCACCTGGCCCTGCACGCGATAGTTCTCGTCCTCCTGCCAGCCGCCCTGGTCTTCCACCACCTTCAGGTCGGGGTAGCGCGGCCCCAGGTGGGTGCTCGGCACGCCCCCCAACACCTGGGTCTGATACTGGGCAAAGCTCGTGGGCGGCGCGGTAAAGAGGATGGCAAAGGGCGCCCGTTCGCCCGCCGGCACGATGTCGACCTGGACAAAGGCACCCTCGGCGGCCAGCAACTGGCCCTTCTCGTCGTGCAGCGAGACCTGCACCTGGACCTCTTCGGCGGGCTGGCCCGACAGGTTCACGACCTCGCCCAGGCACCACAGGCTGTCCACGGGTGTGCGGTGAAAGGCCAGCCCCTGGATGCGCAGGGCCACGGGCGTGGGCGACGGCACGGCCGTCGGCCCCCCTTCGGCTGGCTGGGCGGGGATGATGATCTCCTGGCCGATGCTCAGCCGCCGGGGATCGGTGATACCGTTGGCGTTCTGGATGTCTTCTACCGTGACGCCGAACTGGCGCGCGATGGGCAGCAGCGTGTCCCCTGCCTTGATGACATAGATCACCGGCGTCGGCGTCGCCGTCGGCGTCGGCGTGTCCGAGGGTGTGGCCGGCACGGGCGTAAAGGTTGCCCGCCGCGTGGCCGTGGGGCGCGCTGTGTCGGTGGGAAGCGCCGTGACACCGGCCACTGTCGTGGCTGTGGGGGGCTGGATCAGGCGGCCGCAGCCCGCCAGCGCAAGGTGGCCGATGAGCAGGATCCATGCTGCGGGCGGTACTCCACGCCGGAGCGCTTTCTGTGGTGAGCCACAGCGTAGCATGGTTCCGGGCCTCGCTCGGTTCAATTCTCCTCCTTGATCTCGCCGTCATGACGGCAGCCAGATTGTAACAAAAGAGGGGGGATAAGTCAAACAACCCTTACCCGGTTTGACGGCACGGCTTGCGGGTGCTATAATCCCCTCGTCCCGATTCAAGCCAAGAGGAGGAGCAAGATCATGATGGATCCCCGCGTCGAGACCATGGCCCGCATCCTGGTCGACTACTCCGTCGACGTTCAGCCCGGGCAGTTTGTGCGCATCGAAGGCACGCCCGACGGCGCGCCTCTTATCCTCGCCATCTACCGCCGGGTGCTGCAGCGCGGCGGCAACCCCTGGCTGCGCCTTTCCCTCGACGAGGCCGCCGAGATATTTTACAAGCTCGCCGGCGATGCCCAGTTGGACTTTGTCCCAAAGGTCACCGCGCAGCTCGTCGAGGAGATCGACGTCAGCATCGGCGTGTGGACCGATTCAAACACCAAGGCTCTGAGCAACGTCGATCCGGCCAAGCAGGCCCGGGCCCAGGCCGCCCGCAGGCCCATCAGCGAGCGCTTCCTGGAGCGGGCCGCGAACAAGGAGCTCAAGTGGGTCGGCACCGCCTACCCCACCCAGGCCTATGCCCAGGACGCCGAGATGTCGCTGTCCGAGTTCGAGGATTTTCTGTACGGTGCGGCCCTGGTACACGAGCCCGATCCCATCGCCGCCTGGCAGCAGGTCTCTCGCGACCAGCAAAAGCTCGTGGACTGGCTCACGCCCAGGGAGCAAGTGCGCCTGGTGGGGCCCGACACCGACCTCACACTGTCCATCAAGGGCCGGAGCTGGGTGAACTGCGACGGCCACGAGAACTTTCCCGACGGCGAGGTCTTTACCGGGCCCATCGAGGACAGCGTCAACGGCCACGTGCGCTTTAGCTATCCCGCGTCGGAGGGTGGCCGCGAGGTGGAGGACGTGCGCCTGTGGTTCGAGAACGGCAAGGTGGTCAAGGCCACGGCCGCCAAGAACGAGGAGTTCCTGCTGGCCATGCTCGACACCGACGAAGGCGCCCGCTACCTGGGCGAGTTTGCCTTTGGCACCAATCCCGGCATCCAGCGTTTTACCAAGAACATTCTCTTTGACGAAAAGATCGGCGGCACGGTGCACATGGCCGTGGGCACGGGCTATCCCGAGACGGGCAGCCTGAACCGCTCGGCCATCCACTGGGACATGATCTGCGACCTCCGCCAGGGAGGCGAGGTGTGGGTCGACGGGCAGCTCTTTGCCCGCGACGGCAAGTTCCAGATCTAGCAGGGCTCGCCGCCGGCCCCGGGCCCTGGACGGGCTCCGCGCCCACGCCAGGTGTTATCCCCGGTGGCGGCGGTCTGTGGGCCCGGCACCACGACCGTACACCCGGCGCTGCGCCAGCATGCCTTGCTGGCGCAGCGCTCTCTATGCTCGACCGACGAGGCTTGACCCTTCTGCAACCTGGCGCCGTCCGCTTCTGTATAGACAAGAGAAACCCTGGAAGTTTGCGTCCTGGCACACTTATGGTATAATCTGGCCCGAGACAACGATGCTCTCCGGGCATCGGTGGCCGTGACGTGCCTCTCTGCCTCATAGTTGAGGTTCCCGAACACGACAATTGACGCCGTTTTTCTCTCATAGCACGCCATCGAGGAGGAACAGTGTGAAACACCTAGCTGTTGCGTCCGTCCTGGTCGTCATCGTCACCCTGTTGGTGATTCTGCTCTTGACTTCGACCAACCTTCTACCGGGGCTGGCCAGCGAGGAGGGCGCGTTCGTAGACCAGATGTTCCGCGCCCAGATCTATGTCATTGCTTTTATCTTTTCGCTGATCGTCGTCCTTGTCCTGTACAGCGTAGTCGTCTTCCGGCAAAAGCCGGGCGACGAGAGCGAAGGCCAATACATTACGGGCAACACTGCCCTGGAAATCGGGTGGACGTTGGTGCCCCTCGTGATCGTCATCATCTTTGCCACCTGGGGGGCCCTGCACCTGGCCGAGGTCACGGCCGGTGAGGAAGGTGAGCTCGTCGTCGAGGTCACCGGCTTTCAGTTTGGCTGGCGCTTTGACTACCCCGATGCCGGCGTCAGTTCCGATGAGCTGTGGCTGCCCCTGAACCGCCAGGCCCTCTTTCGCATCACCTCCCGCGACGTCATCCATTCCTTCTGGGTGCCCGAGTTTCGGCTCAAGCAGGATGCCGTGCCGGGCAGGTGGACCGAGCTGCGCGTCAAGCCCACAGAGACGGGCGACTACCGGTTGCGCTGCGCCGAGCTGTGCGGCTATGCCCACGCCGCCATGATCTCCCGGGTGGTCGTCGTCGAGCCCGCCGCCTTTGAGGCCTGGCTGCAGGGCATGAGCGTCGCCCAGCCCACCGGCGACGACACGTCGCCGGCGGGGCGGGGCGCGATGATGGTCCAGGATAACGGCTGTACCTCCTGCCACAGTGTCGACGGCACCACCCTGGTGGGCCCCTCGTGGCAGGGAGTGTTCGGCAGCGAGCGCCAGCTCGAAGACGGCTCGACGGTCACCGCCGACGAGGAATACCTGCGCCGCGCGATCCTGGATCCCGGCTCGCAGGTCGTCGCCGGCTTTCCCAACATCATGCCCGCCGCCTACAACTTCTTGCCCGAAGAAGACATCACAGCCATGGTCGAATACATCAAGACTCTGAGCCGTTGAGGAGGACAGACATGACCTTCTTTTCTCTGGGTATCGTCCGGGGCCTCGTGGCCCAGGTCCTGGGCACGTTGCTGGGTATGGGTCTGGTCGTTGGCATCCGCGCTCTCATGGGCCTCGAACCCTGGAAGGCCGAGCCGGCTGCCGTCATCGGCGCCATCGTGGGCACCATCACGTTCCTGATCGGCGCCGGCACCATGAGTGATTGGTTCAAATGGGTGGGCGGCCACGAGACGCCCCTCCACCACGGCCCGCCCCGGGGCCGTCCTGCCTGGATGCGCTACTTTGACGTCGACTATTCGCACAAAGTGATCGGCATCCAGTACATCGTCCTGTCGATCTTTTTGCTGCTGGTGGGCGGGGCCATGGCCAGCATCTTTCGCGTCGAGCTGGCCGCCGCCGGCCGCCAGTTCCTGGACCCCGCCGTCTTTAACACGATGATCGGCATGCACGGTTGGGGCATGATCGTCTCCATCCTGCTGGGCATCTCGGGCCTGGCCAACTACCTGATCCCCCTGCTCATCGGCGCCGACGACATGGCCTTCCCCCGCCTGAACGCCTGGGCCTTCTGGCTCAACGTGCCGGCAACCCTCATCTTTTTCGCCAGCATGGTCGTCGGCGGCTGGAACACCGGCTGGACGGGCTATCCGCCCCTGAGCGCCCAGGCGCCCCTGGGCATGCAGATGTACTTTGTGTCCGTATTCTTTTTCGGCATCTCGTCCATCACGGGTGCCGTCAACATCCTGACCACCATCCTGACCATGCGCGCGCCGGGCATGTCGCTGTTCCGCATGCCCATCCTGTCGTGGGGCATCCTGGCCACCAACGTCATTACCCTCACCGCCACCCAGCTCATTGCCCTGTCGTTCATCATGGTCATGTTGCAGCGCCTGCTGGGCATGGGCTTCTTTGACCCGGCACAGGGCGGCAACCCCATCCTCTTCCAGCACCTCTTCTGGTTCTATTCCCACCCGGCGGTCTATGTCTTTGTGCTGCCCGGGTTGGGGGTCATCAGCGAGCTGCTGCCCGTCTTTGCCCGCAAGCCCCTCTTTGGCTACAAGTGGGTTGCCCTCTCGAGCATGGCCATCGCCCTGGCCGGCTTCCTGGTGTGGGCGCACCACATGTTCACCTCCGGCATGGAGAGCTTTTTGCGGGTGCCCTTCATGTTCTCCACCTTGCTGGTGGCCATCCCCACCGGCGTCAAGTTCTTTAGCTGGGTGGGCACCATCTGGGGCGGCAAGCTGAGCTTCCCGACGCCCATGCTCTTTGTCCTGGGCGCCCTGTCCGTCTTCTTGATCGGCGGCCTCAGCGGCCCGCCCAACGGCATCGTCACCACCGACCTGTTTCTGCACGACACCTACTGGATCGTCGGCCACTTTCACGCCACCATGTTTGGCGGGTTCGTCTTTCCCTTCTTTGCCGGGCTCTACTACTGGTTCCCAAAGGTGACGGGGCGCATGTACAACGAGCGGCTGGGCAAGCTCCACTTCTGGCTCATGACGCCCGCCTTCTGGGTGCAGAGCCTGGGCCAGATGCAGGTCGGCCTGCTGGGCATGCGCCGCCGCATCGTCGACTATGACCCGGCCCTGGGCATCGACGGGGGGCAGCTCGCCATCACCATCGCCGCCTTTGTCATCGGCCTGTCGGTGGTCATCGCCATCGCCAACCTGGCCTGGAGCGCCTGGCGGGGCGTGGTGGCCGAGCGCAATCCCTGGCGCTCGCGCTCGCCCGAGTGGCAGATCCCGTCGCCCGTGCCCGAGCTGAACTACCCCGGCTCCATCCAGGTCGTCGGCGACCCCTACGATTACGGCTTGCCCGGCTCGCGCTACGTAAAGGTGCCGTCGACGGCACCGGCGGCCGGCGATTAACACAGGAGGCGAACCACCCATGGCACAAGAATCCAAACAGAACCATCCCCGGGAAGGGCGCAGGGCCGCCTACCGGCTGGGCTTTCTGGTCCTGGTGGGCCTGGCCGTGCTCACCGGCCTGGAGTTTCTCATCGCCGGGGTCACCGACGGCTCGGCGGTGTTTCTGTTCATCATTGCCCTGATCAAGGCGGGCATCATCCTGCAATACTACATGCACGTCCGCAGCGTGTGGGCCGAAGAGGAGTCACACTGATGAGCGCCGAGACCATGCGAACCTACCGCGAGCAGGTCCGGGCCAACCGCCTTGGCCTGTGGCTGTTCTTTGCTTCCGAGTCGTTCATGTTTGGCGGGCTCCTGGCCTCGCGCTTTTACCTGTGGGGCAACACCAGGCCCGAGCTGGACCAGATCCTGGGCCTGGTGGTGACGGCCGTTTTGCTGGTGAGCAGCTTTTTCATGAACCGGGCCGAGTCGGCCGTCGCCCACGACGATCGCCGGACCTTTCTCAGCAGCCTGCTCATCACCGCCGCCCTGGGCACCCTCTTTCTCGTGGGGGTCGTGGGCTTTGAGTGGCAGGGGCACATCCGGCCCTGGGACGGCATCTTTGGTGCCGTGCTCTTTGGCATGACCGGGCTGCACGCCCTCCACGTCCTGACGGGCGTCATCCTGATCCTCATCGTCTGGAACGCCGGTCGCAAGGGGCGCTACAGCGCCGAGCGCCACTGGGGCGTGGAGGCCTGCGCCATCTACTGGCACTTTGTGGACGTCGTCTGGGTCTTTTTCTATCCCGCCCTCTATCTCATGGGCACCGTCGTCCATTGAGCGAGATGCCGGCTGGCAGCGGGCCGCGGGCCTGCTGCCAGCCTCCTGGCCCGTGATGAATGCCTTCCTCGACGTAATCCTGCTCTCCTGGGGCTGGCGATTCGAGATCATCCTGTCCCTGGGGCTGGCCGTGGTGCTGCACCTGGCCGGTCGCTGGCGCCTGCGCCGGCGCGGCGGCAAGAAGCTCGTCGCCCCATGGCGCACGGTGGCCTACCTGGCCGGGATCTTGGTCGTGGCCGTGGCCCTCATGTCGCCCATCGACGCCCTGGCGAGCCAGTACTTTTACATGCACATGGTCCAGCACCTGCTCCTGGTCATGATCGCGCCGCCGCTGCTGTGGATCGCCAACCCCATGCCCGTGGCCATGTGGGGCCTGCCGGCGGTCCTGCGCCGCGAGGTGGGCGGCTGGCTCAAGCCCGGCGCCACCGTCCGGCGCGCCATCCGCAGCCTGACGACGCCCGGCCTGACCTGGATCTATTTCGTCGTCGTCCTGGTTGGCTGGCACGACCCCAGCGCCTACGACGCCGCCCTGGAGAGCGACCTGATCCACGACCTGGAGCACATCACCTTCTTTGGCACGGCGATGCTGTTCTGGTGGCACCTCATCGGCGCGGCCCCCAATATCCACAAACCCCTTTCCCGGGGGATGCGGGTGGCCTATGCCCTCTCGGTCGTGCCGCCCAACATGCTCACCGGCGTGGCCATCTCGTTTGCCACCGAGCCCATCTATTCCTTCTACTCGCGCATCGCGCGCGGGGGCGGCATGACGATCATGCAGGACCAGATGCTGGCCGGGGTCATCATGTGGATCCCGGGGAGCATGATGTACATCATCGCCGCCCTGGTCTTCCTGGCCCAGATTCTGGGCGACGAAGAGCGGAAAGAGCCCCTGCCCGAGTCGGAGTGGGCCACCGAGGAGCACATGATGGCACCCGGCCTCGAAAAGCGGGAGAAGCTGCCGTGAGCCGCGCCCACGTCCTGGCTCGTTGGCTGCCCCTGCGGGCGCTGGTCAGCCGGCGCTGGCTGCTGACGACCCTGGTCGTCCTGGCCGGCATGGCCGTCCTCGTCCGGCTGGGCCTGTGGCAGCTCGACCGGCTGGAGCAGCGCCAGGCGCGCAACGCGCTCCTGGTGGAGCAGTTGTCGGCCGCGCCGTTGGACCTGAACGCCGAATCGCTGCCCGCCGACCCCTCCGAGGTCACCAACCAGCGAGCGGTGGCGCGCGGCGAGTTTGACTTTTCGCAGCAGGTGGCCCTGACCCTGCAGAACTGGGAGGGCCAGCCGGGCCTGCACCTCCTCGCTCCCCTGCGCCTGGAGGGCAGGGAGGAGGCGGTGCTGGTCGATCGCGGCTGGATCCCCTTCGAGGACTCGGCTCCCGAAGAGTGGAGTCGCTTCGACGAGGCCGACACGCAGACCGTCGGCGGCTTCCTGCAGCCTTCGCAGCCGCCGCCCCGGGGCGACGCCCCCGCTGCTGCGAACCCGGGGCCGCAGCGCGAGTGGTACCGCGTCGACGTCCAGGCCATCCAGGCCCAGGTGCCCTATCCCCTGCTGCCCGTCTACCTGTTGCAGACGCCAGGGGAGGGGCAGGAGAGCGCCGGGCTCTCGCTGCCCTACCGGCCCGAGCCGCAGCCCGACCTGTCGGAAGGCCGGCACCTGGGCTATGCCGTCCAGTTCTTTCTCTTTGCCCTGATCCTGGGGGCGGGTTACGCCCGGGTCGTGGGCAAGAGGACCTACGAAGCAGAGGAGTCATAATGGGTTTGTCCGAAATTGTCAGCCGGACCTCGGCGAGCAGGGAGGTCGGCAACGCCGCCACGCTCTCGTTCCGGCAGAGCCTTCTCATCCTGTTCAAGGTGCGCATCGTCGCGTTGCTGCTCATGGCCGCCGTGGGCGGCGCCTTCCTGGCGACCGGGGGCTGGCCCGGCCTGGGCCCCCTGGCCCTGCTCCTGGTGGCCGGCGGCCTGTCGGCCTCGGGCGCTTCGGCCCTCAACGAGTGGCTGGAGAAGGACCGGGATGCCCTCATGACGCGCACCAGGCACCGCCGTCCCCTGGTCACGGGGTCCATTCCGCGGCCGGCCTGGGTGCCCTACGCCGGCCTGCTCATGATCCTGTTGCCGTCCCTGGCGGTGCTGCCCTTTAACCCTCCCCTGGCGGCCTTCTTGCTGCTGGGGGCCATCATCTACGTGCCGGTCTATACCATCTGGCTCAAGCCCCGCACGCCCCTGAACATCGTCATCGGCGGCTTTGCGGGGAGCGCGGCTGTCCTGAGCGGCAGCGCGGCGGTGGGCAACTGGAGCGAGCCGGCGGCCGTCATCCTGGCGTTGCTGGTTTTCCTGTGGACGCCGACCCACTTCTGGAGCCTGGCCATCGTCTACCGCGAGGACTATGCCCGGGGCAGCTTTCCCATGCTGCCCGTGCAGGTCCGGCCCCGTCCCGCGGCCTGGTGGGTGCTGCTGCACACCGCTGGCACCGTCCTGGCGGCCCTGGCCCTGGTGGCCCATCCCGACCTGGGCTGGCTCTACTTCCTGCCCATCGGCGCGGCTAGCGCCTACATGCTGGCCCGCAATCTGCGGCTGCTGGTGCAGCCCACCGGCAGGCAGGCCTACGCCCTGTTCCACACGTCCAATATCTACCTGGCCCTGGTGTTGCTCATGGCCTGCCTGGACGCCGTTCTGTGAGCTAGTGCCATGCGGATGACCGATCGCTTTTCCCGCGTCGCTGCCTTCCGGCTGCCTGCCCTCGACGTGCCGGCGGCCGGCCGCTGGCTTGCCGCCTCGGCCCTGGCGAGCACCCTGCTCCTGGTGGCCATGGGCGGCATCGTCCGCGCCACGGGCCACGGCCTGGGCTGTCCCGACTGGCCTCTGTGCTACGGGCGGGTCATCCCGCCGGCCCTGACCGGGGCATGGGTCGAGTTCACCCACCGGCTGCTGGGCGCCCTGGCTGCCCTGCAGATCCTTCTCCTGGGCGCCGTGGCCTGGCGCCGTCGCCGCGACCCGGCGCAGCCGGCGTGGCCGGCCCTGGCGGCCGTCGCCATCCTGGCGCTGCAGGTGCCCCTGGGCGGGCTGCACGTCGTCCTGGAGATCCCGCCCCAGACGGGGTTGGTGCACACCGTCGCGGCCATGCTCATCGTCGGCCTGCTGGCCTGGCACCTGGCCGCGGGCCGCCCGGCCCGCGGGCAAAGCGCCGAGCGACCCCGCTACCTGGGAGCCTGGCTGGGCATCACGGCCGTCGCCTCCCTGATCCTGGTGGTGAGCGGCTCGTGGGTCACGCGCAGCGGCGCCTCGCTGGCCTGCCCTGATTTTCCCGCGTGCGGCGCCCCCGAGGTGGTATCCCGCGCCCTGGTCCACTTCCAGGTGATGCACCGCTCCCTGGCCCTGGGCGTCGCCCTCTTCCTGGCCGTGGCCCTCGCCTGGTTGTGGCGCAGCGGGGCGGGGCACGGGCTTCGGGGCCTGGCGCTGGGCCTCGCCGTGCTGCTGTTGCTCCAGGGCGGCCTCGGCGCGGCCAACGTCCTGCTGCGGCTGCCCATCTGGTCCCGCGTCTTGCACCTGGCCGTCGCCGCCACGCTGTGGGCGGGCCTGGTGTTCCTGTGGGGGTCCTACACGACCCGGGAGGTGCGAAGGTGAGACGAGCAAAGCGAGCGCAGCGAATGCAGTCCCGATCCTTGCCCATCGACCGGGCCCTGGCCCTGCTCGCCGTGGCCGGCCTGCTGGCTGCCTGCGGCGGGCCCAGCTTTCGCGGCTCGGTGATGGACGAGCCGGTGCCCGTGCCCGATTTCACGCTCCAGGATCACACGGGCCAGCCCTTTCGCCTGGCCGACCAGCGAGGAAACGTCGTGCTCCTCTTCTTCGGCTACACCTCCTGCCCCGACGTGTGCCCTACGACCCTGGCCACCTGGCGCCAGGTTCACGACCTGTTGGGCGACGAGGCCGGCCGCGCCCGCTTTGTCTTTGTGACCGTCGACCCCGAGCGCGACACGGGCGAGCGATTGGGCCGGCACGTCCAGGCCTTTAACCCCGACTTCCTGGGGCTGACGGGCACGCCGGAGCAGCTCCAGGAAGTGTACGACATCTTTGGCGTCTACCACGAGGTGGACACCACGTCGCAGAGCGCCCTCGGCTACCTGGTCAACCACACGGCGACCACCTTTGTCCTCGACCCCGAGGGGGTCTGGCGCCTGCGCGAGACCTATGGCACCCTGGCCGAGGACATTGCCCACGACGTGCAGCAGTTGCTCAAGTGACCCGCGCGGCGGATCGGGAGCCAGGCGTCCCCTCATTCTGACGGAAGGGGAGTGCCATAGAGCGGAGGGAGATCCGCTCGGGAGGAGATAGGAGTGTCTTCTACCATGTACAAGATCGTGTCCATCGCATTGCTGCTGACTGTGATCGTGGTCCTGTCGGCGTGCGGCGCGGCGGAGGGCGCCGGCCTGCGCGTGGAAGAAGCCTGGGCGCGGCCCGCCATGGCCGGCGGCGACATGCAGGCCGCCGGGTCGGAGGGCGCCATGGGCGGCGGCATGGCCGCGCCGGGCACGGGCGCCGTCTTCATGCGGCTGGTCAACGATGGCCCGCAGGCCGACCGGCTCCTGGGGGGCCAGACCGACGTCGCTGCCGTGGTCGAGATCCACGAGACCGTCATGGAGGGCGAGGTCATGAAGATGCAGATGCTGCCCGAGGGCCTGGAGATCCCGGCCGGTGACGAGGTGGCCCTGCGGCCTGGCGGCTACCACGTCATGCTCATCGGCGTCCGCGACGACCTGGAGATCGGCCAGCGGTTCGAGCTCGACCTGCAATTCGAGAGGGCGGGCACGGTGACC
>DAOUHB010000111.1:0-28603 GCA_034428935.1 Anaerolineae bacterium
CACCTTGACCTGGTCATCTGTGAACCGCTTGTGCAGCTGTGTCATTTCGTCCCTCCTCATCTCGAGATCGACCTGCTGGGACTCTACCACAATCGGTTCACTTTTCAACTGGAAAGAGTTCACTTTTCAGCCTTAAATGGTTCACCTTTCAACTTTCAACCACACGCGAAATTCCGGGTATTGACAGGCCGCCGGCTCCATGATATAATGACAGCGTTGTCGTTAACGCTGTCGGCCGCGACGTCGCGGTTCTCGCTCCGTTTTATCGCCCGATCCAACCTGGTTTCTGGCGGTTTGTTCCGATCGAGGTGGGGGACAAGTGGCCACAACCATGCGTGATGTCGCCCGGGCAGCGGGCGTCTCGATCAAGACCGTCTCTCGCGTGGTGAACAAGCAGGGAGAGGTCTCTGACGAGACCCGCCGGCGGGTGTTGGCAACAATACAGGAGCTCGGCTACCGGCCGAGCAAAGTCGCTCGCGCCCTCGTCACCCAGCGCACCGACACCCTGGGTCTCATCCTCGGCGACATCTCGAACCCCTTTTTCTCCGAAGTGGCCCGCGGCGTCCTCGACACCGCCCAGGCCGAGGGCTATGACGTCTTTCTCTGCAACTCGGACTATGACCCCGAACAAGAGCTCCGGGCATTAAGCTCCCTTGCCGACCACAACGTGGGGGGCATGATCGTCTTTCCCTGCTGGGAGAATCGCGAGAAGCTGCGGGCCTTTGCCGGCCCGGCGCGGCCCCTCGTGGTCGTGAACCGTATCTTTGAGCCCCAACCCGGCATCTCGTTGGTGCTGAACGAGATCCGCCGCGGGGCCAGGCTGGCCGTCGACCACCTGGCAGGCAAGGGGCACCGCAGCATCGGCATGCTCGCCGGGCGCGCTGCGCCGTTGCAGATCATGGAACGGATGCAGGGCTTTCGCGAGGGCCTCCAGGCCCACGGGCTGCCTTTCGTCGCCGACTGGATCGTGGCCGACGAGTGCAACAGCGACGTGGAGCGCGGCTACCGGTCGGCCCGCCGGCTCATGGCCCACCACCCCCGGGTGACGGCCGTGTTCGCCTACAACGACCTGATCGCCGTGGGCGCCATCCAGGCGTGCCGCGAGCTGGGGCGGCGTGTGCCCGACGACGTGGCCATCGTCGGCTTTGACAACATCCAGTTCGCCGCCATGGTGCAACCACCGCTGACCACGGTACACATCGACAAGTACGAATTGGGCAGGCAGGCCGTCACCCGCCTGCTGGAGATGTTGAACGGCCCGGGCTCCGACCTGGAGCCTATCCGCCTCGACGTGGAGCTAGTGGTTCGACAATCGACCTGAGAGCCTCATACCAGTGAGGGCGCGCTTTGGCAGGAAGGAGGTGAGGTCCCGACACCGGATGGGGGATGCGTTATTTGACAGGTTGCAAAGGGAACCAGACAGAAGGAGGAAAGATGAAAAAGTCAGTATCTGTCCTGCTCGTTTTGATCCTGATGGCAGGCGTGGTCGCAGCCTGTGGGGCGACGCCGGCGCCCCAGATCGTCAAGGAAACAGTCGTCGTCACCCAGGAAGTGGAGAAGGAGGTGATTGTCACCCAGGAAGTCGAAAAAGAGGTGATCGTCACCCAGGAAGTCGAGAAAGAAGTGGTCGTGACGGCCACTCCCGAGCCGGAAGCCCGCGAGCTGGAGATCTTTCACTGGTGGACCGGCCCCGGCGAGCGCGAAGCAGCCGACGCCATGTTTGAGGCTTTGAACGCCGCCTATCCCGACGTCGAGGTGGTCGAGAACCCCGTGGCCGGCGGCGGCGGCGTCAGCCACCGCGTCGTGCTCCAGGGACGGATGGCGGCGGGCATTCCGCCCGACACGTTCCAGACGCTGGGCGGCGCAGAGCTCAAGGCCTACGTCGACGGGGGCGCCCTGGAACCCCTGGACGAACTCTGGGAGGAGCTGGGCTACGCCGAGGTCATCCCCGGCCCCCTGGCCAGCGCGGTGTCGGTGGATGGCGTGCCTTACGTCGTGCCCCTCAACATGCACATCCAGAACATTCTCTACTACGACATGGCCATCTTTGAGGAGCTGGACCTGGAGCCGCCCACGAACTTTGAGCAGTTGATGGCCGCCGCCGCAGCCATCAAGGAAGCCTATCCGGAAAAGTCGCCCCTGGGCCTGGGCACCACCGAGAACTGGGGCGCGGCCTTTGTCCTGGATAGCCTCATCCTGGAACTGGGCGGACCCGAGTACTATGTCCAGCTTCACAAGGGCGAGATCGACGTCACCACCGACGAGACCTACCGGACCTCCCTGGAGCGCCTGGCCGAGCTCATGGAGTACACCTATCCCTTCCACTCCAACCTGACCTGGGACCAGTCGGTGGGCCTGGTGGTGGCTGGCGATTCGGCCATGGTCATCATGGGCACCTGGGCCATCGGCGCCTTTATCAGCAACGGCTGGACACCCGGCGAGGACTTTGGCGCCGTGACCTTCCCGCAGGAGCCGGAGCGCATCCTCCTCTTCCACCCCGACACGTATGGCCTGGCCGCGGGCGCTCCGCACCCCAATGCCACCATGGACTGGCTGCGGGTGGTGGCGTCTCCCGAGCTGCAAATTCCGACGGACGTCACCCAGGGCGGCATGTTTGCCCGCATCGACATCGATCCGGGCGAGTTCCCCGATCCCATCCGCCAGGAAATGCAGGCCTTTGTGCGTGACAACCCGGAAAACCTGATCCTGGACCAGCACGGCAGCATCGCACCCGCCAGCTTCTCGAACGAGTACTGGATCGTCATCGCCGCCTTCATGGCCGAGCAAGAGCCGGACGTCGATGCCACCATCCAGCAGGTAGCGACCCTCTTCGAGACCTACGAGGTGGAAGAAGAGGCAGCCTGGTACCAGTGGCCCTAACGGGCCCTTGCCCCTCTCGCTCGGGCGCTAGTTGAGCGAGCCTGTCGAATGCCTGCCGGTAGGGACGTGCCAGGTCCGGCGCGTCCCTACCGGACCGGCAGGCACCGCAGTCAGGAGAGATCCCTTGACGCAACGCTGGAGACCGAATCTGAGACGGAGCCGGCGCGAGAGCATGACGATCCCGGAGCTCCTCGTGTTCCTGCTCCCCCTTCTTCTCTTTGTCATCCTCCTGTATGGGATGCTGGCCTGGACGGTGTACGTCTCCTTCGCCGACTGGCGTGGGGTGCAGCCGACCTACGAGTTTGCCGGCCTGAAGTGGTACAGGACCATGTTCAGCCTTCCCCGCTTCCAGGCCGACATCGTGAACAACCTGCGGTGGCTGGTCCTGGGTGTGATCCCCACCGTGGTGCTCGCCCTCTTTATCGCCTACCTCCTGGAGATCGGCTCGTTCAAGGGGATCGAAACCTACACGCGGACGCTGATCCTCTATCCCGTGGCCATGTCCTTTATCGTGACGGGCACCATCTGGTCGTGGATGTACCAACCCGACCGGGGAGTGCTGAACACCATCTTGCGGGGGCTCGTCAACCCCATCCGCGACGGGCTGGGCCTCGATCCCGTCCTGGGGGGTCGCTACATCACGAATCCCGACACGGTGACCTACTGGCTCATCGTCATCTTTGTGTGGCAATACCTGGGCTTTGCGGTGATTATCCTGCAATCCTCCTTTCGCACCACCGAGCTCCAGGAAATGATCGAGTCGGCCCTGGTCGACGGCGCCTCCCGCTTTCGCATCCTGTGGCAGATCATCGTGCCCAACATCCGCGGCGGGATCCTGGTGCTGATCTCGCTGCTGCTCATCTCGGCCCTGAAGGTCTTTGACATCGTGTACGTGGTCACCTTTGGCGGGCCGGGCTTTGCCAGCGACGTGCTGGCCTTCTTCATGCTCATCGCCACCTTCCAACAGCACCTGGTGTCCATGGGTGCCGGGCTGGGCGTGATCATCTTTCTCATGGCCTTTATCGTCGTCGTGCCCTACACGATCTATGCTTTTAGAAAGTGGTTTGAATGAAATCCAAAAGCCGCGCCTTGATGATCCTGGTCCTGCTGACGTTGGCCTTTTTGACCATAGCTTACGTGCTGCCCGTATACGTCGTCGTCGTCACCTCCCTCAAGACGCCCGCCGAGATCAGCGCCCGGCGATACCTCATCCCCAGCACAGACCTCCAGATCGAGAATTTTGTCACCTCTTTCGAGCTGATCCTGCCGTCGCTTCTGAATTCGGCCATCATTGGCTTTTCGGTGACGTTCTTGTGCCTGCTGGTTGGCGGGCTGGGGGCCTATTACCTGGCCCGCTCCCGATCGGCCTTTGCCCGCGTGCTCTTTATCCTGGTGGGCATCGCCGTCTACCTGCCCTACCAGGTGGTCCTCATCCCCCTGGTACAGATCGTCGCCGAGACGGGCCTGGCCCTCACCCATTGGGGGCTCATCCTCAGCTACCTGATCCTGAACGTGCCCCTCGCCTCGGTCCTGCTGGGCACCTTTTTCCTGGCCGTGCCCCGCGAGCTGGAAGAGGCGGCCGAGGTGGACGGCGCATCCAAGATCCAGATCTTTTTCCGGGTGGTGATCCCGGTGGCCATGCCGGCCTATGCCTCCACGGCCATCATCATCTTTACCCAGGTGTGGAACGAGTTCCTGCTGGCCCTCACCCTGGCCACGCCGCGGACGACGACGATCCAGATCAAGCTGGCCGAGATCAAGGGCAGCTTTGTCGCCCACTACGAGCTGCAAATGGCGGCCGCCCTCATCACCCTCATCGTGCCCCTCGTCTTTTTCCTGGCCCTGGGGCAGTACTTTATCCGCGGCATCCTGGCCGGGGCGCTGAAGGGGTAGGCCCCGACGTGCGGATCTCGCCCCCATCCGACCATCCCCACCGGCGCCTGAACGCGCTGACGGGCGAGTGGATCCTGGTCTCGCCCCACCGCACACAGCGGCCGTGGCAGGGCCAGGTGGAAAAGAGGCCGCCCGAGGAGCGGCCGGCCTACGACCCCGGCTGCTACCTCTGCCCCGGCAACGAGCGGGCCGGGGGGAAGCGCAATCCGGAGTACGAGAGCACCTTTGTCTTTACCAATGACTTTGCCGCCCTCCTGCCCGACACGCCCCCCGGCCAGGACCACGCCCCGCTGCAGACGTACGAGACCGTGCGCGGCACCTGCCGGGTGATCTGCTTTTCGCCGCGCCACGACCTGACCATCTCCAGGATGGACCCCGGCAGCATCCGGCGGGTCGTCGACGTGTGGGCCGCGGAGACGGCCGCCCTGGGCCGCGATTACCGCTGGGTGCAGGTGTTCGAGAACCGGGGGGCGATGATGGGCGCCTCCAACCCCCATCCCCACGGCCAGATCTGGGCGGTGGACGCGCTGCCCAACGAGGCGGCCAAAGAGGAAGAGCAGCAGCGGGCCTACCTGGCCGAGCACGGCCGGCCCCTGCTGCCGGACTATGCCGCGCTGGAGGCAGAACAGGGCGTGCGGGTGGTCGTGGAGAACGACGACTGGCTGGCGGTGGTGCCCTTCTGGGCCGTCTGGCCCTTCGAGACGCTGCTGCTGCCGCGCCGCCCCGTCCCTCGCCTGCCCGACCTGTCGGCTGAGGAGCGCGACGCCCTGGCCGCCATCCTCAAGCGGCTCCTGACCCGCTACGACAACCTCTTCGAGACCTCGTTCCCCTATTCCATGGGCTGGCACGGCGCTCCCTTCGGGCAGGCCGGCGGGCCCGCGGACCACTGGCAGCTCCACGCCCACTTCTACCCGCCGCTCCTGCGCTCGGCGACGGTGCGCAAGTTCATGGTCGGCTTCGAGCTCCTGGCCGAAGCCCAGCGCGACCTCACCCCCGAGCAGGCCGCCGCCCGGCTGCGCGCCCTGCCGGAGGAGCACTACCGAAGCCGTTCTCATGCCCAGCCGGGCGCCACGAAAGAGGAAAACAATTAGTCCTCGCGCTGGATTGCAGTCCAGCGCTGTCCTGATGCAAACCTGGTGCTCGCGCCGGATCACAATCCAGCGCCGTCCTGAAGAGCCGCGGATTGTTATCCGCGGCGAGCAAATGCTGTTTTTGAAAAGGGGAACCCCTGTCAACGCATACGGCAGCGGGCCATCCGGCGCATCGTCGCCTCGCTGGAGCCGTTCCGCTTCGAGCGCGGCACCTCCCGCTTGACAGAGTCTCTCTATAAGTTTATAATGGTTGCTAACCTTATAACCCACGCAGAGTGGAGGTTAGATTGGAACGAACGATCGGCGCCACGGAACTCCGGCAGCGTTTGACCGATGTGCTGCAGGCTGTGCGTGAAGAGCAGGCGACCTATATCATCTCCACGTTCGAGCGTTCCCAGGCAGTCTTGGTCAACGTGGAGGAGTACCGTCAGTTCCAGCGTTTCAGGGAGGAGCGAGAGGCGTTCTTCGACTGGCTGGACGACGCGGCCAGGCAAAACGCCGCCCTGAACCTCGGGCTGAGCGATCAAGAGGTGCTGGACATTATCGAGCAAGCACGCGAAGACGCGGCAGAGACAGACTGAACCGTGCTGCGCGTTGTCCTCGATACGAGCTCGCTGGTGAGTTATCTGCTCACGCGCGGAGACATTATGCGGCGCGTCGTCGCTCACTGGCGCGCCAACCACTACGTTCTGCTCTCATCACCTGCCACCCGCGCAGAGCTAGCAGCCGTGGTGTCGAGGCCTCAGATCAGGCGCCTGGCCGTGGCACCCCTCGAAGAGCTGGTCCGCGGAATCGAACGCTATACCTGGCCAGTACCGGGCATCCTGGCGCTGCCTGGTGCGTGCCGCGATCCCAGGGATGACAAATTCCTGGCGTGCGCCGTGGAAGGTGAGGCCCATTACCTGGTCAGCAGCGACCGCGATTTGCTCGATTTGCGATCGTTCCGGGGAGTAGTCATTCACAATCCCGGCCAATTCTTGCTGGCACTCGAGCTGTTCAGGCTCGATGCAGATGGCATGGCTCGCCGTTACAGCCGTGCTACGCTCCTCGATATTCAGCAGTCGCTTCTCCTCGAACCCGAGACGGCCGGCCGCCTGGCCGAGGCGCTGGCGGTCGGAGCAGGGGAATAGACCGAAACGCGCGCATTGACATCGCCCACCCGAGATGATATAATCCAAATATGGAATTTACTTTACTCGATCCATCCCCGCGCTCGCTCCACCGCCCGCTGCCAGCCGCTGTACAGCCTGTCGCGCTCCTCGGCGGGCATGGCGGGCTCGAACTGGGCATCGACGCGCCACTGGGCCTGGAGCTCGTCCACGCCCGGCCAATAGCCCGTGGCCAGGCCGGCCAGGTAAGCGGCTCCCAGGGCCGTGGTCTCGGTCACGGCCGGCCGCTGCACGGCCACGCCCAGGATGTCGGCCTGCATCTGCATGAGCAGGTTGTTAGCTGCCGCTCCCCCGTCGGCGCGGAGGGCCTGCAGGCGGATGCCCGCCTCGCCGGCCATGGTCTCCAGCACGTCGCGGCTCTGGTAGCAGAGCGACTCGAGGGCGGCCCGCACCAGGTGCCGCCGGTCGGTGCCGCGCGTGAGCCCGACGATGGTCCCCCGGGCGTACGAATCCCAGTAGGGCGCGCCCAACCCCACAAAGGCCGGCACAAAGTAGACGCCGCCGCTGTCGGGCACCTGGCCGGCCAGGGCCTCGGTCTCGGCGGCGTTGGCGATGATGCCCAGCCCGTCGCGCAGCCACTGGATGGCCGCCCCGGCGATGAACACGCTCCCCTCCAGGGCATAGGTCACCGGCTGCCCGTCGCCCAGTTGCCAGGCGATGGTCGTCAGCAGTCCCCGCTCGGAGCGGACGGCCTGCTGCCCGGTGTTGAGCAGGAGGAAGCAGCCCGTGCCGTAGGTGTTCTTGGCCTGGCCCGGCGCGTAGCAGGCCTGGCCAAAGAGGGCCGACTGCTGGTCGCCGGCCGCCCCGGCGATGGGCATGGCCGCGCCCAGGAGCGCGGCGTCGGCCTGCCCGTAGACCTGCGACGACGGCCGCACCTCGGGCAGCATGGCCCGCGGAATGTCCAGCTCGGCCAGGATCTCGTCGTCCCAGTCCAGGGTGTGGATGTTGTAGAGCATCGTCCGCGAGGCGTTGCTGACGTCGGTGACGTGCAGCCGTCCGCCGCTCAAGCGCCAGATGAGAAAGCTATCGATGGTGCCAAAGAGGGCCTGGCCCGCTTCGGCCCTGGCCCGCAGGCCGGGAACCTCCGCCAGCAGCCAGGCCAGCTTGGTCGCCGAAAAATAGGCGTCGACAACCAGCCCGGTCTTGGAGCGGATGGCGTCGATCCAGCCGGCAGCGCGCAGCTCGTCGCACATGGGCGCCGTGCGCCGGCACTGCCAGACGATGGCATTGTGCAGGGGCCGGCCCGTCTCCCGGTCCCAGACCACCGTCGTCTCGCGCTGGTTGGTGATGCCGATGGCCGCCACCTGGCCCGCCTCGATCCCGGCCCCGGCCAGCGCCCGGCGTGCCGTGGCCATCTGGCTGTCCCAGATGGCCTCCGGGTCGTGTTCCACGTGCCCCGGCTGGGGATAGATCTGAGGGAACTCTTGCTGGGCCGTGCACACGATCTGCCCTGCCTGGTCAAAGACGATGGCCCGCGAGCTGGTTGTCCCCTGGTCCAATGAAAGGATATATCGCTTCACCGCTTTCGCCTCTCCTTCTGCTTCGAATTCGAGCCTCCTGATCCCCGATCCCCGGCGGCCGGTTTGCCTACCACCGGTAGGGCAGGTACTCGTTGCCCAACAGCTCCCGCCCGATGATGAGGCGCATGACGTTCATTGTGCCTTCAGCCCCGATAGAGTAGGAGCGGATGCCGCGGATGCCCATCTCGATGGGGCTCTCTTTGGTGTAGGCCATGGCGCCGAACCAGTCGGCCACCTCGTTCATGATCTCGAAGCCCACCTGGGGCGCTCGCAGCTTGGCCAGGGCGGCGGCCAGGGCGACGTCGCCGTGGCTCCTGGTGCCCGGCCCGTATTTCTGGTCCAGGATCCAGGCCGCCTTCTGCACCAGCAGCCGGGTGCTCTCCAGGTTGGCATAGTGGTTGGCCAGGGGGAACGAGATCCCCTCGTAGGCTGCCAGGGGCCGGCCAAAGGCGTGGCGCTCCTTGATGTGCTCCATGCCCATCTCCAGGACCGCCTCGGCAGCGCCCACGCACGTGGCCCCGATGAGCACCCGGGCCGCCGAAAAGCCCTCCATGGCGTGGTAAAAGCCCCGGTTCAGCTCGCCCACCTGGTGGCCGGCCGGCAGCCTCACGTCTTCCAGGGCAAAGCCGCCCGTCGAGATGCCCATGCGCCCCATGTCGTCAAAGTAGGTGGGTGTGATGCCCGCCGTGCCCTTCAGGGGGAGGGCAAAGAAGGTAAAGGCCCGGTGCTCGGCCGCGGGGTCGGGATCCGTGCGGGCCAGCATCAGGTGGATGCCGCCCATCTCCAGCGACTCGCGCACCCCGCTGATAAACACCTTCTCGCCGTTCAGGAGCCATTCGTCCCCCTGGCGGACGGCGCGCGTGCGGCAGGCCCCCAGGATGTCGGACCCGCCTCCCGGCTCGGTCGTGGCGATGCCCAGGAAAGCCTCGCCGGCCGTCACCCGGGGCAGGATCTCGGCCTTCAGCTCGGGCGGCCCGTAGCGGTCAAAGACAAACCCCCAGGCCGCCTCCACCAGGTAGAGCACCGGGATGGCCAGGCTGATGTCCGCCCGGCCCAGCTCCTCGGCGGCGATGGCAGCCAAGGTCCAGTCCATGCCCGCCCCGCCATACTCCTCCGAGCAGACGGGCGCCAGCAGCCCGAGCCGGGCCATGCCCCGCACGATCTCGGGCGGGATCCGCTCCTGGCTGTCGATCTCGCGCACGCGGGGTGCGATCTCGGCCTGGGCAAAATCGCGCACGCTTTGCCGCCACAGCCGCTGCTCTTCGTTCCAACCAAAGTCCATGGGAACCTCCTTCGTCGGTCGCCCTCGGGGGGATAGCAAGGACACGAAGGCCTGCGGGGACCTTCGTGTCCTTCCCTTCTCCACACCCCTGGTGTTCGCCGGGGCGCTCCGAGCCGGGGGCCCGGTCGCCCGTTCTTAGAGCTTGCCGGCGATGGCCCGCGCCACGTCCAGCGTGCCGGCACTCCCACCCATGTCGTAGGTGCGCACCTTGCCTTCGGCAATGACCGCCGCCACCGCCCCCTCAACCTGGGCTGCCTTGTCCTTCTCGCCCAGCCAGTCGAGCATCATCTTGGCCGCCAGGATGGTGGCGATGGGGTTCACCTTGTACTGGCCGGCGTACTTGGGCGCCGAGCCGTGGGTGGGCTCGAAGACGGCATAGTTGGCGCCAATGTTGCCGCTGCAGCCAAAGCCAAGCCCGCCCACCATCTGGGCGCACAGGTCCGAGATGATGTCGCCAAACAGGTTGGTCGTCACAATGACTTCGTAATTAAAGGGATTCTTCAGCAGCCACATGCCCATGGCGTCGATGTTGGCGTTGTCGAACTGGATGCCCGGGTACTCGGCCGCCACCTTGCGCGCCGCTTCCATAAAGACGCCATCGGTCTGCCGCAGAACGTTCCCCTTGTGCACGGCGGTCACCCTCTTGCGGCCGTGCTCGACGGCGTGCTCAAAGGCGGCGCGCACGATGCGCTCGGAGCCTTCCGGCGTGATGGCCCGCAAAGAGATGGCCGCGTGGCGCGGGATCTTGTCCATGCCGTTGACGGCATAGAACTCTTCGGGCACGCTGGCATACTCGACGCCGATGTACATGCCCTCGGTATTCTCCCGAAAGATCACCAGGTCAATGCCGTCCTTGTAGTTCAGCGGGTTGCCGGCGTAGGCCTTGGTGGGGCGCAGGCAAATATAGAGGTCCAGCACCTGCCGCATGCGCACGATGGGGCTGCGATAGACGTAACCCTTGCCCTTGAGCTCCGGGTCCAGCTCCAGGTCGGCCACGTCCCTGCCCTTGGACGTGATGGCGCCAAACATGGCGCAGTCCGTTTCCTTCATGAGGTCCAGGGTGCGCTGCGGCAGCGCCTCACCCTCGTGGCACCAGAACTCCCAGCCAATGTCGCCGTGGATGTACTCGGCATCGAGGTCGATGCGGTCCAGCACGATCTTGGCCGCTTCCATCACGTCCTGCCCAACGCCGTCACCCGGCAGCCAGGCGATCTTGTACTTGCTCACGGTCTTTCCTCCTCCTCGGTTAGGTTCAGGCCAGGGCCAGCTTTTTCTTGACGTGGGGGACGAGGCCCCCCGCGTTCAGGATCTCCAGGACAGAGGCGGGCAGCGGCGGGAAGCTGTACTCGCCCCGCGCCGTGGTCACCTTGCCGGCCTCAAAGTCGATGGTGATCTCTTCGCCCGTCTCGACGCCGTCCACGGCATCGCAGGTGACGATGGGCAGGCCCTCGTTGATGCAGTTGCGAAAATAGATGCGGGCAAAGGAACGGGCGACGATGGCCCCCACGCCTGCTTCTTTCAGGGCAATGACCGCCTGCTCGCGAGAGCTGCCGCAGCCCCAGTTCTTGCCGGCCACGACGATATCCCCCGGGCGGACGTTCTTCACGAACTCGGGATCCAGGTCCTCCAGCGCGTGCTGGGCCATCTCCTGGCGATCGGTGATGCTGTACGTATACTTGCCCGGAAAGATGACGTCGGTGTTGACGTCATCCCCATACTTCCACACGCGTCCAGAAATCTTGCTCTCCAACGCTCTTCCTCCTCTTCGAGACATCCTGCGGCGCTCTCCTCCTTGCGCCACCGACGACGCCAGGAGCGCCCAGGCGAATTCCCCAGGCGGCCGGCTAGATCTGCCGAGGGTCGGCGATCTCGCCCCGCAGCGCCGAAGCGGCCACGGTGGCCGGGCTGGCGAGATAGATCTCGGCGTCGCGGCTGCCCATGCGCCCCCTGAAGTTGCGATTGGCGGTAGAGATGGTCCGCTCGCCAGGGGCCATGCAGCCCTCGTGGGCGCCCAGGCAAGGGCCGCAGCCGGGGTTGAGCAAGGTGGCGCCGGCGGCCACCAGGTCGGTGATGATGCCCGCCTCGATGGCCTGCAGCAGGATCTCGCGCGACGCGGGCAGAACCAGCAGCCGCACCCGGGGCGAGATGTGTTTGCCGCGCAGGATGTCGGCCGCGGCCTGCAGGTCTTCCATGCGGCCGTTGGTGCAGGTGCCGATGAGGGCCTGGTCGATGGGCGTGCCCAGCACCTCGGTGACCGGCACCACGTTGTCCACGCGATGGGGCTTGGCCACCTGGGGCACCAGCTTGCCGGCGTCGTAGGTCAACACCCGGGCATAGCGGGCGTCGGCGTCGGGCAGGATCTCGACCCAGGAGGCCGTGGTGCGCCCCGCCAGCCAGTCGCGGGTGACCTGGTCGGGCGCCACGTAGCCGTTCTTGGCACCCATCTCGGCGGCCAGGTTGCACAACACCTGCCGGCTGCCGACGCTCATGGCCTCGATGGCCGGCCCGGCAAACTCCACGGACATGTAATCCGCCCCGTCGGCGCCGATGTCGCCGATGATGCGCAGCGCCAGGTCCTTGGCCGACACGCCCGCCGGCATCCGGCCCTCGACGACGATGCGCAGGGTCTCGGGCACGCGCAGCCAGATCTCGCCCGTGGCCATGACCGCCGCTGCTTCGGTGCGGCCGATGCCGGCCGCAAAAGCGCCCAGGGCGCCGTGGCTGGGAGTGTGCGAGTCGCTGCCCACGATCAACATGCCAGGCAGGGCATGGCCCTGCTCCGGAAGCACCTGGTGGCAGATGCCCTCGCCAACGTCGTAGAAAGCCGTGATGCCCTGTTCGCGAACAAACTCGCGCGTCTCCTTGTGGCTCTGGGCGTAGGTGTCGTTGGCCGCCGGGACCACGTGATCGAGGATGATCACGTTCATGGATGGGTCGGCCACCCGGTCCACGCCGATCTTCCGAAAGGTCTTGGCAATGGCCGACGTGTTGTCGTGGGTGAGGAGACGGTCGGGTTTCACGGTTACGATCTGCCCCGCGACGACCTCGTCGACCCCCGCTTTCATAGCCAGAACCTTCTCCGCGAACGTTTTGCCCATCTGGTACGCACCCCCTTTGTGAGTGAAACGCAAGGCCAAAACCCGAGGAGCAGCCTGCCCCGTCGTTCGGCCGGCCTATTGTATGCCAATTCCAGCGCTCTGTCAAAACCGTTTGCACCCACGCCTGTCCCTCCCGGCCGCCCGTATCGCACAATCGCAGAATCCCCTCGCGCTCTGGCAATTTGCCAAGCCCTGGTGGTGATGCTATAATCACATCTTGCGTTTGTACGCGCCAGTGCGGCCGGCCGCGATCCTGGGGCAGACGGGGCGACCCGTCACCCGGCAGGCCGCCGGCCGGCAACCTGTGACCGAGGGTTCGAAACTGTGGAAGCCTTAGAACACCAGCTCGTTGCGTTTCTGACCAACCTGTTCCAGACCATCGGCTGGTTCGGCGTGGTGGTTATCATGGCCCTTGAGAGCGCCAACATCCCCATCCCCAGTGAGGTGACCATGCCCCTGTCGGGCTGGATGCTGGTCCAGGCCCGGGGGCTGACGGCCTGGAGTGCCTTCCTGCTGGGCGGCTGGTGGGGAGGCGTGGGCTGCACCCTGGGCTCGGTGATCTCGTATGCCCTGGGCGCCTGGGGCGGCCGGCCCCTGGTGGAGCGCTATGGCCGCTACATCATGGTCCACGAGGAGGACCTGGCCAAGGCCGACCGCTGGTTTGCCCGCTGGGGCGACTGGGCGGCATTTGTCTCGCGCCTCCTGCCCATCGTCCGCACCTTTATCTCCTTCCCGGCCGGCGTGGTGCGCATGAGCTTCTGGCGGTTCGTTATCTATAGCTTTGTCGGCTCTTTTATCTGGTGCGCGCTGCTTGCCCTGGGTGGCTTTTACTTTGGCGAGCATTGGGAGACGCTGCGGGCCATGATGCGTCCCTTTGACATCCCCATCGCCATCGCCATCGCTCTGGCCCTGGCCTACTACGTCCTGCGCCACGTGCGGTCGCGCAAAACCGCCAGTGCCAAGCTGGAGCATGAAGGATGAACGACACACAGGTCCCCCTGGCCGACAGTTACGAGGGGCTCTACTCCCAGGTGCAAAGCGTCCTGGCCGCGGGCAACGTCGAGGAGGCCATCAACCTTTACCGGCGCCTGGTGGACCGGCTGGCCCGCCTCACGCCCCGCGTCCTGCAGCTCCGCCCCGAGCTGCGCAACCTGCACCGCGCTGCCCGGATGGAGATGTCCTCGCTGCTGCGCCCCGAAGGTCGCTACTCCGAAGCCATCGACGTCGTGCGCGTGCTCCTGGACAGCCATCCCGAGGAGGCGCGCATGTGGCGGCGGGAGATAGCCACCCTCCAGGTGGCCCGGGGCGACGTGGAAAGCGGCCTGGCCGACCTCCGGGCGCTGGCCGAGGAGTCGGATGACGATCACTTGAGCTGGCTGACCCTGGGACAGGAAGCGCGCATCGAGGGCCGTTTCGCCATGGCCCGCGAGGCCCTGGACCATGCCCTGGAGGTGTGCGAGGAGAACTCTTGCCCCGATCTGCCGGGAATCTATCGCGAGCGGTTCGAGTTTTTCAGGGCGGCGGGGCAGATCGACGAGGCAGTCGCCGCCTGGGAAGAGGGAGCAGCCCTCGATGAGGAGACCCGCAAGGGCATCGGCGAGATCGTGACCATGCTCGCCGACGCGGGCCGTTATAGCGAGGCCCGCGCCATGCTCGACCGCGAGCCCAACCCGCTGCGCGCCGGTCTGCGGCGCGGGCATATCCACAGCCTGATGGCAAATCCATTCGAGGCCAGGAAAGAGTGGCAACGCATCGCCGACCTAGACCCCAACGAGTTCGAGTACGGCCATGAGGCCTGGGTCGAAGCCGTCCTGCGCCTGGGCGATCCGGTGCCGGCCCTCCTGTGGTTGCAGGATGCGCTGCGCGAGCACTTTGGCATCCGGATGCTGATCCTCTCGGGCGTGGCCTGGGCCATGCACGGCGACGCCGAGCTGGCAGCCAATCTCTTTCAACAGGCCATCGGCCTTTTGCGCTACCAACGCCCTCCCAAGAAAAAACTGGACAGCTCCGACTGGCGCTTGCTCGACAACCTCGTGAACAACGACGAGATCAAAAAGGCCCTGAAGCCCTATTTCGCAGTCGTCGAAACCCTCTGGGGGTAGCCAGCGCGGCACTCGGGCGCTGCCAACGTCCCAAACCGCCTGTTTGGACTGCCGCCCGTTCTGTGCTATAATGCGCGATGCCTGCCCGAGGGAACTCTGAGGTGCGAACCATGCGTTTTGCAGAGGCGGAATCAAGATACCGCGACCTGGAAGCTCAATTCTTGCGAGGCGAGCTGGCCGAGGACGAGTTCCAGGCCCAGGTCGCCCAGTTACAAGTCGACGATGACGAGGGGCGCCAGTGGATGCTCAACGGGCGCACCGGTCGCTGGCTTCTGCACGATGGCCGGGGTTGGGTGAATGCCGAACCACCCAGACCCGAGGGCATCGCCGTTCCCCTGGCGCCCGAAACGCCACCCGCCGTCGAACTGCCGCCCAGCCGACCGGCGGGAGTCCCGGAAGGACGGCCCCGGCGACGGCCGCCGGTCGAGGTGCACCCCGAGGCTCCAACAGAGGCTCGAACCGAGGCCATGCCGGCACCGCCGCCCGCAACCATCGGGAGTCCTGGAAGGACGGCTCCCCTGGGAGGGCTGCGCGGCTCACGTCTGT
The DNA here is from genome assembly GCA_034428935.1 of Anaerolineae bacterium. Lineage (GTDB taxonomy): Bacteria > Chloroflexota > Anaerolineae > JAAYZQ01 > JAAYZQ01 > JAAYZQ01. The sequence goes on from DAOUHB010000111.1 coordinate 15,582, forward strand.
TGGGCACCGTCCTGGTGGCATTCCTCGTCCTCTCCTGCCTGGTCAGCGCCGGCGTATCGACCTGGGTCCTGGTCCTCCGCGACCTGGGCGATTCCACAGCCGTCGCGGCCGCCGAGACGACTGTCGTCCCGGTGGCCACCTTCACGCCGTGGCCCGAGACCGCCACGTTCACGCCCACGCCCACGCCGACACCCAGCCGCACGCCCACGACCAGTCCTGGAAGGACGGCTGCCGCCACGCGCGCCGTGATCAACACGCCGCAGGCGACGAGCGACGGCGCCTCGGCCACCGGGTCGGCGCCCGAGGCGTCGTCCGCGACCGGCGCCGTCGCCCTCGCAACGGACGTTGCCGGGACCGAAACGCCGGCCACCCGCGAGCCCCGGACCTACACGGTGCAGGCCGGCGAGACCCTGTCCGAGATTGCGGCCCGCCTGGGCGTGAGCCTCGATGCCCTGGCCGATGCCAACGGCATCACCAACCCCGCCCTGATCAAGGCGGGGCAGGTGCTCATCGTCCCCGACGCCGCCGGCCCTACCGGCGACGCCGAGGCAAGCCCGACGCCCACCTGGACGCCCATCGTCGTCTCCACGGCCGCGGGCACCCGCACCCCGTCGCCGGCGGCCACCGGCACCACGCCCACCGGGACTCCCGGAAGCACGGCCACCCCGACCCGGACACCGACGGCCACGCCCACGACCACCGCGAGTCCTGAAAGGACGGCGACACCGACCCCCAGCGGGCCCACCGACACGCCCGCACCGCCCGCCACGGCGACGCCCAGGCCGGCCGCCCTCACCGGCAAGATCGCCTTCACGGTCTGGAACGCCCCGCTGGGCAAATACGAGCTCTTTGTCAGCCGCATCGACGGAACCGGCCGCAACCCCATCGGCCAGGGCTTTCGCCAGCCACAGTTCCGCCAGGATGGGGCCATGCTGGCGGTGAACGGCCACGGCGCACCGAACTTTGAGCACCTGGTGCGCATGAACCCCAGCGGCGGCGAAATGCTGGAGGTCAGCAACTATACCGAGGATAGCTTCCCCACCTGGTCGCCCGATGGGGCCATCGTGGCCTACTCGTCCAGCTCGTGGGGCGACGGCATCACCCGCCTGGGCATCGTCCACGACATCTTTGGCAAGAACCAGGACTGGATCCGCTTTGACAACACCGAGATCCGGGGCGAATACCCCTTCTGGATGGCCGACGGCCGCATCGTCTACAGCGGCTGCGACTTTGCGACGGGGGGCGAAAAGTGCGGCCTGTATTGGGTGGGAGCCGGAGGCGGCAACTACCAGCAGTTGACAAACCACTACAGCGACACGGCGCCGGCCGGCCACGGCACCAGGGTGGCCTTCATGTCGGCGCGGGACGGCAACTGGGAGGTCTATTCGGTGGGCATGGAGGGCGGGGCCGCCAAGCGGCTGACGAACAACGAGGCCCAGGACGGCCTGCCCACATGGTCGCCCGACGGGCGGTCCATCGCCTTTGTCTCCAACCGCGGCGGCGCCTGGGCCATCTGGGTGATGACCGCCGACGGAGGCAACCAGCAAAAGCTCTTTGACCTGGGGGGCGGCTACGGCGGCGGAGAGTTCGAGTGGACGCGGGAGCGCATCTCCTGGGCGCCATGATCCTCCCCGGCACCCCGCACTCTTCTCGCGACGCCCGCGCCCAGGCCGATCCCAGCATGAGGGCGGCGTGAGCAACCGGCCTGCCAGCCCCGCCATCGGCGCGTGGGCCCTGACCATCGTCGTGGGCCTGGCCATCGTCCTGAGCCTGGGGGGCGCGCCCATCGCCGCCGAGCCCCAGGTCCTGGGCACGCCCACAGCCACGGCGACGCCGACGGCCACCTTCACGCCCACCCTGACCCCCACGCCGACGGCGACCGCTACCCGGACGCCGACGGCGACCCCGACGCCGACACCCAGCCGCACGCCACGGCCCAGCCCGACGCCTACGACCATCGGGAGTCCTGGAAGGACGGCGACGCCGACCCCGGCCGCCGCCGTCGACCACCTGTGGCTCAGCCATCCCCTGGGCCCCGAGACCGAGGGCGACCGTTACCCGGGCAGCTACTTTCCCTACGGCGCCACGGGTGGCGGCCGCTATCACCTCCATCACGGCGTCGACTATACCAATCCCGCCGGGACCCCGGTCCTGGCCGCCGCGGCCGGCCGGGTCATTGTCGCCGGCAACGACCTGGAGGTCGTGTACGGGGTCAAGCCCGACTTTTACGGCAACCTGGTCATCCAGGAGCTCGACCAGGCCTTTAACGGGCAACGGGTCTTTTTGCTGTACGCTCACCTCTCCGAGGTCCTGGTGGAGGAGGGCCAGCAACTGGAGGCCGGCCAGGTCCTGGGCCTGGTGGGCATGACCGGGGTTGCCATCGGCAACCACGTGCACCTGGAGGTGCGCCTGGGTAGCAACGACTATGGCAGCACCCGCAACCCTGTCCTGTGGCTGCGTCCCGAACCGGGGCAAGGGGTCATCGCCGGGCTGGTGTTGGACGCCGCGGGCGAGCCCGTGCCCGAGGTGCCCGTCACCTTTTTCCGCGCCGCCGAGCCGAACAAGTGGTGGCGCCAGATCCAGACCTATGCCAACGAGGAGATCAACCCCGACGATCAGTTGGGCGAGAACTTGGCCCTGGGCTACGTGCCCGCCGGCGACTACCTGGTCAAGGTGCAGATCGGCGACCGGTCCTACGTCCAGCCCGTCACCGTCAAGCCCGGCGACATTGCCTTTGTCCGCATCCAGGCCGAGCCGTGACGGGCCGCGCGTAGGTTCCTCTCATCCGGGCCGGGGCACCATCACAGGCTCGGGCACGTTGCCAGCGTCGAAAGGAAGAGCGCATGAACCGCTGCACTGAACGCGTCACGCTCCTGTTCTTGCTGCTGCTGTTGGCCGGGCTCCTTGCCGCCTGCGGCGGCGACCCGAACGCCCCGGGCACCCTGCAGGGTCAAGTCGTCGACGCACAGGGCGAGGGGCTGGCGGGGATGACCATCGCCATCTATGGCCTCCAGGGCATCGGCCAGCTCGACCAGGGCTCCCTCTACCAGAAACAGAGCCTTCTCCAGGAGCAGAGCACCGGCGACGATGGCCGCTTCTCCATCGTCCTGGAGCCGGGCAGGTACGTCGTCCAGGTGGAAAAGGACGGCGCGGTCCTGGGCAGCCGCATCGTGGAGGTACGGGCGAACCGGGTCGAGACCGCCGACTTTCAGGTCGAGGGCAGCTCGCGGGGCGCGGTGTACATGGCCAGGATGTTCTCCAGGGGCGTGTCGCCCTGGATATAGTGGGCCGACGTACAGATATAGCCCCCGCCCGGGCCCAGCACCCGGCAGCGCTCCTGCACCTCGTCCCGAACCTCCGCGGGAGTCCCGTGGGGCAGGGTGTGCTGGATGTCCACGCCGCCGTGGAACGACAGCCGCTCCCCGAACTCGGCCTTGATGCGCGCCATGTCCATGTCGCGGGCCCGGGGCTGGAGGGGGTTCAGGACGTCGATGCCCATCTCGTCGATAAAGGGCCCGATGAGGGGGTAGATGGACCCGCAAGAGTGGTACATGATGCGCACCGGGTAGCGCGCCCCGCGGATGGCGGCGTTCAGGCGCTGGTGGCGGGGCAGGATGTGCCGCCGCCACATGCGGGGTGAGATCAGCAGCCCGTTTTGCATCCCGACGTCGTCGTAGGTGTAGACCATGTCCAGCAGCCCCCCGGCCGCCTCGATGACCCGCAGCGTATTCTCGATATAGACGTCGGTAAAACGGTCCATGATGGCGCCCGCCACCTCGGGCTGCTCCACCAGGTCCAGGAGAAAACGCTCAAAGCCGCGCAGGGCCCACGACCACTCAAAGATGCCGCCCACCTCGTAGCGCAGGTGGTGGCGCAGCCCGCTGTTCAGGGCCTGGCACTGCTCGCGCACGCCCGACACGTCCCATTCCTCGGTCCGGGCCCAGTCCCAATTCAGGACGTCCGAGACGGTCTCGGCCTCGGCCAGGGGATGGCTGGCATATTCCTCGTAGGTGCTGAACTCGTTGCTCACGCGGCGGCGGTGGGTGCCCCAGGCGTCGACGACCGTGCCGTCGGGCAGGGTGCGCGCCCGGGTGCCCACGTAGCGCGCCGTCACCATGCGGCAGTCGATGCCCAGCAGGCGCAGCACCTCTTCGTCTTCGGCCTCCAGGGCCGCCCGCAGCCGCTGCCACACCTCGGGCACTGCCCAGAAGTCAAAGGGGACGCGGTCGGGCTGTCGATGGGCCAGGGCCATCTCCACCCGTTCCCAGGGGGAGAGGGCGGCCGTTTCCGGCCGCCCGTAGTGTGCCTCCAGGATCTCGCGCAGGCGCTGTGGGTCGCCCAGCAGGGCGGCGAGATCGGCCGCTTTGACCGTCATTGTTTCTCGTAGGGCTTTCCGCCCGCCGCCGGGGCCCGGGAACGGCCCACCACCCCTGCCACGACGATGATGGTCAGGACGTAGGGCGTGATCTGCAGCAGGTTGTGGGGGATGGGCACGCCGATAAACGGCAGGACGGGCGCGATGATCTGCATCTTGACCTGCAGGGCGTTGGCAAAGCCAAACAGCAGCGCCGCCATGAAGGCGCCCACCGGATGCCAGTTGCCAAAGATCATGGCCGCCAGGGCCACAAAGCCCTGGCCCCGGGTCATGCCGTCCTCGAAGGTGCCCACCACGCCCAGCGAAAAGTAGGCGCCGCCGATGCCGGCGATGAGACCGCCGATGATAATGCTGATGTAGCGCGTGCGATTGACGTGCACGCCCACCGTGTCGGCAGCCCGGGGATGCTCGCCGCAGGCCCGCATGCGCAGGCCCCAGGGCGTGCCAAAGATGGCATAGGTCGCCAGGGGCAGCAAGATGAGCATGATAAACACCGTCGGCTGGTTTTCGAACAGGATGGGCCCCACGATGGGAATGTCGGACAGGACCGGGATGCTGTAGACCGGAAAAGAGCCGGGATCGCTCAGCCCGGCCGGCTCCAGCAGGCGGATGTTCAGGAAACGGGTCGCGCCCGCCGCCAGGATGTTGATCACCGTGCCCGAGATGATCTGGTCGACCTTGTACTTGATGGACAGGACCGCGTGCAGCGCGGCCATGAGCCCGCCCATGATGCACGCGCCCAGCACGCCCATCCACAGGCTCTGGAAGATGCTGGCAAAGGCCACGGCCGTGAAGGCGCCGGCGAGCATCATGCCCTCGATGGCAATGTTAAAGACGCCCGCGCGCTCGCAAAAGACACCCGCCATGGCCCCCAACGTCAAAGGGGTGGCGGCCGTCAGCGTGGACTGGACCACGCCCGGCAGGTTCATGCTGGAGCCGCTGGTAATCCAGACGAGAAAGGCAAAGGAGGCCAGCAAGACCACAATCCAGTTGACCACGGACCGCAGCGAGGACAGCAGGCGAAAGAGGCGCATGCCGGCGGCAAAGAAGCAGATGGCGCCGGCCACGTAGAGCGTCGGCCGCGACGGCACCCGGAACAGCGTGCCCAGGAACTCGTCGGTGAAGGCTGCCGTGTCGCCGGGCTCGGTGCCCGCGTTGCCCAGGACCAGGAAAGCGGCCCCCAGCAGCAGGAACAGCAGCACGATCACCAGGTTGCGCCAGTTCAGCGTGAAACCAGTCGTTCTTTCGACAGCAGTTGATTGGACAGCCATCTTTCTATCCCTATTTTCCCCAGCCGCGGGTGAACACGGCCGTCGGGACGGCCTCGCCCCGCATCTCGCGCAGCCGATAGAGGGCCTGGATAATGGCCGGTGCGGCGATAAAGACAATGACCAGGGCCTGGACGATCTGCACGATCTCGGTTGGAACGCTGGCGACGGACTGCATGCGGGCAGCCCCGGCGCGCAGCATGCCGAACAGCAGGCTGGCCGCGACCACGCCCGCGGGGTGGCTCTTGCCCAACAGGGCCAGGGCGATGGCGTCAAAGCCGTAACCCGACTGGAAACCCAGGGCAATGTTGTGGGTGATGCCCAACCCCTGGACGGCGCCGCCCATGCCCGCCAGGCCACCGCTCAGGAACATGGCCAGGGTAAAGGTCTTGCCCACGCTCATGCCGCTGTAGCGAGCGGCGTTGGGGTTGGCGCCCACCGTCCGCAGCTCAAAGCCCCACTTGGTGCGAAACAGGAACCAGCCGACGGCGACCGCCGCCACCAGGGCCAGCACAAAGCCCCAGTGGACGGTCACCGGGTGGTCCAGGAAGCGGGGCAGGAAGGCCGTCTCCAGCGTGTCCCGCGTGCGGCAGGTGCCCTGGGTGAACTCCAGGGGACCGCACAACAGCCACTCGCTGAGGCGATAGACCACATAGTTGAGCATGATGGTGGTGATGACCTCGTGGGCGCCCGTGCGCGCTTTCAGGATGCCGGCGATGGACGCGTACAGGCCCGCGGCGATGGCGCCCAGGAGGATGGACAGGGGCAGGTGGATAAAGGCCGGCAGGTTGGCAAAGCTAAAGCCGGCGACGACGGCCACCAACCAGCCGATGCCGATCTGCCCCTCGCCGCCGATGTTGAACAGGCCGGCCCGAAAGCCCAGGGCCACGGCCAACCCGGCAAAGATGTAGGGCACCGACTGGACCAGGGTGTCGCTCGGGCCGCGCACCACGCGCAGGAGGGGCCGCAGCCCATCCTCGCCACCCACCTGTCCCAGGGCCTCCACGATCTTGGCCGGGCTGCCCAGGGCACCCTCGTACAGGGCGCCGTACGCCCTGCCCAGGTTCTTGATTGCCACCGAAAGGGCGTCGCCGATCTGCCCGTCGCCCAGGAGCAGGAGAACGTCCTGGTCGGTGAGCATCAGGATCAGGCCGCCGATGAGCAGCGCGGTAAAGACGGCCAGGGCGGGCACCAACAACCCTCCCAACCGGTTCCCCAGCCAGCCCTTGAGCCAGGGCCAGCCCCCCTTGAAGATCGAGACCACGATGAGCAGCAGCAGGCCGGCCAGCAGTGCCAGGGGCCAAAGGCCCAGGACCACGAGCAGCGCCAGGACCAACCATTTGCTGAGTAGCACGGCAGCGGCGACCAGGATGGCCACAATGGCCAGCCTCAGCCAGCGCCGGTTGGACGGTTGCTGCGTCACTTTGCTTGGAGAAGCCTCATCAGCCAACGCTCCTGCCCTCCTTTTCCACCATTTCCAGCGCCGGGGCGGCGGGCTTGGCTTCGATGCCGGAACCGGCCATCAGCAGGCCAAGCTCTTCCCTCGTCACCTTGTCGGCGTCCGCGGTGCCCACGATCCGGCCCTCGTACATGACCGCGATGCGGTCGGAGAGGGCCATGATCTCGTCCAGCTCGACCGATACCAGGAGCACGGCCGTGCCCTCGTCTCGCTTTTCGATGAGGCGGCGGTGGATGTATTCGATGGATCCCACGTCCAGCCCGCGGGTCGGCTGCGCGGCGATCAGCAGCTTGATGGGCCGCGAGAACTCGCGGGCGACGATGACCTTTTGCTGGTTGCCGCCCGAGAGGTTCTGGACGGGAAGATAGACGCTGGGCGTGCGCACGTCGAACTCTTTGACCAGCCGCTCGGCATAGCTGTACAGCGTTCCAAACTGGATCTCCGGGCCCCTGGAAAAGGGCGGCTCGTAGTACGTGTTCAGCATCAGGTTGTCGGCGATGGGAAAGGCCATCACCAGGCCATCCTCCTGGCGATCCTCCGGGATGTGGGCCACGCCCAGCTCGGTTACCTGCCGCGGCGAGGCGTTGGTCACATCGGTGCCCAGGATGCGCACGTGGCCCGCGCTGGCCGACCGCAGCCCGCTGAGGACCTCGACCAGCTCTGTTTGCCCGTTGCCCTGCACGCCGGCCACGCCCAACACCTCGCCGGCGCGGACGAACAGGTCAACGCCGCGCACGGTCTCGTGCATCCGCTGGTCCAGGGCCCGGAGCCCCGTCACCTCCAGCACCACCTCGCCGGGGGAGGCGGGCCCCTTGTCGACCACCAGGGCCACCTCGCGGCCGACCATCATCTCCGCCAGCTCCTCTTCCGACGTCTCCGAGGGCTTGGTCTGGCCGGTGACGCGGCCGTCGCGCAAGACGACGATGCGGTCGGCAATGGCCATGACCTCTTTCAGCTTGTGGGTGATAAAGATGATGGACTTGCCCTGGCCGGTCAGGCCGTGCATGATCTCGAACAGCTCCTCCGTCTCCTGGGGGGTCAGCACGGCCGTCGGCTCGTCGAGGATCAGGATCTCGGCCTCGCGGTAGAGGGTCTTGATAATCTCCACCCGCTGCTGGATGCCCACCGGCATATCGGCGATGAGCGCCTCGGGATCCACCGCCAGGCCGTACTGCGCCGAGAGCGCCTGGATGCGCCGCGAGGCGACCCGGCGGTCCAGGGCGGTGCCGATGACCCTCAGGATGGGATAAGTGACCCCGGCAAAGAGCAACGCCAGGAAGATGTACAGGGCCACGCGATTCACGCCCCCGAGCCCGAGGTCCAGGGCCACCAACAGCGCGGCGCTTGCCACGCCGACGATGCCAAAATAGGGCCAGAAACTCAGGCGGCGGGCCAGGTAGGCGAGGAGAAGTCCCAGACCGTATATGACCGCCACCGCTGCCCCACCCGCCACCGCGGCCAACAGTGCCTGGCCAATGTTCTCCAGGGAAAAAAGGCCACCCACAAAGAACAGGAGGGCGCTCAGCCCCGCGCCGATGCCCATCGTTCGCCACGAAAACGAAAAGCGCGACGGCTCGGTGCCCATGACAATGTTCTCGGCCACGGTAAAGACCGGGACCAGTTGAAAGTGCTGGTGCACCATGCCGATGCCCAGGGCAATGGCGTCGTTGGGCTCGTCGATGACGACGGGCTGGCCGCGGACCTCGATCTCTCCCTCGTCTTGCCGGTAAAGGCCGTAGAGGATGTTCATAAGGGTGCTTTTGCCCGCGCCGTTCTCGCCGAGAAACGCCAGGATCTCGCCCTGTTCCAGAGAAAAGCTGACCCTATCGTTGGCAAGCACCCCGGGAAAGCGCTTGGTGATGTTGCGCACTTCCAGGATTGGGGCCATCATCGCTCCCTTCTCAGGATTGCCTCACAACCGCAGCTTGGCAGAACGTGCGGACCATGGGGGGGGGTTCACCCGCAGATTCTGCCAATCCGCCGTTATCGCAACGGGCGGTGCTGAGTCGCCCCAGCACCGCCCCGATCACTCTATCACTCTCAAGGTTCCGGCGACGACTACCAGCCGGTGTCGATGTCGCCGGCGATGATGCCCTGGACGATCTCCTGGACCTCGGCATCGAGCTCCGCGGGGATCTCGCCCTCAAAGTCGTGGTAGGGGGCCAGGCCCACACCCTCGTTCTCCAGCGTGCCCACGAAGACGTTGCCACCGGGGAACTCGCCGTTCAGGGCCGATTCCACCACGGCGAACACGGCGTTGTCCAGCCGCTTCATCACCGACGTGATGAGGATGTCCTTCTCGTTGGGCAGCGTGAAGTACTGGTCGACGTCCACGCCAACACCCCACTTGCCCCGCTCCTTGGCCGCCGCGATGCCACCGTTCCCGGTCTTGCCGCCGCAGCCAAAGACCACGTCCACACCCTCGTCGATGAGCGAGTTGCCCTGGATCTTGCCGTCGTCCGGTGCCTCAAAGTCGCCAACGTACACGCCCTTCACCTGGACGTCCGTGCCCTTCTGCTCGTTGTAGTAGTTGGCTCCCGCCTCGTAGGCGACGATGAACTGCTCCACCGGCGGAATCTGCATGCCCGCCACGTAGCCAATCTGCGGGTCCTCCGGGTCCTGGAGAACCGCCCAGCCGGCCGCCAGGTAGCCGATGGGGAACGTCGCCTCGTCCACGTTAAAGACGATGCCCGCCACGTTCGGAATCGGCGGGTCGTAGGCGTTGTCGATGATGGCCATGTTGACGTCCGGATAGACCTCCGCCATCTTGGCCGTGGCATCCGCCAGCAGGAAGCCCACCGTGATGATCAGGTCGTAATCCTGCTCGGCAAACTCGGTGATGTTCCGCTCATAGTCCGCCTGGGCCTGGCTCTCGATGAACTGCGCCTGCACGCCCAGCTCGTCCTGTGCCCGCTGCAGGCCGGCCCACGTGTTCTCGTTAAAGCTGGCGTCGTCCACGCCACCCACGTCCGACACCATGCCGACCTGGAACCCTTCACTACTCGCGGGCTCGGTCGGCTCTTCGACGGCTTCCGTGGGCTCGGGGGCCGTGGTTGCCTCGGGGGCCGTGGTTGCCTCCGGTACCTGTGTTGGTTCCTGCACCACTGCAGTCGGTTCTGGTGTGGCGCCGCAGCCGGCCAGTACGAGAGACATGACCAGCAGCATCGCCAAAATGCTAAAACTACCCTTGCGCATTTTCCCCTCCCTTGCAAAATGAGTCGCGTAGCCGAGATTTACAGGAACGAAACTGCGGAGTGATCGCTCGATATCGCTCACCTCCTTCGCCGCGCTTAATGGCTTTCGGGCCAACAACGCCATTATACCCCAACTCGTACGGATAAGCAAGCCCAACCGCCAATTGTGTAGTGTGTTGCAAAGCCGGCCCTCCTGGGACCGCCGAGCGCCGGCTCGGCTTTTCTCTCTGCCGGCAACCTGCCGAGCTGGTGCGATACTGCTGGGACCGCCGAGCGCCGGCTCGGCGTTTCTCTGCCGGCAACTTGCCGAGCTGGTGCGATACTGCTGGGATCGCCGAGCGCCGGCTCGGCTTTTCCCTCTACGCGCAACCTGCCGAGCTGGCGCTCGGCGCTCCCGGCGCGAGCCAGCAACGGCAGCCAAAAGGCCGGGGTCTGGCAACCCCGGCCCATCGGCACAAGCTCGAAACCCCCGGCAGCGTCACAGGGGCGGCAGGTTCTGTTCCTGCCAGTGCTCCGCTTCGGTGTCCTCGCGCACCTGCCGCGACCCGCCGCCGGTGGGCGAGGGGCCGACGATGCCCTTTTTCTCCATCGTCTCGATGAGGCGCGCCGCCCGCGAGTAACCGATACGCAGCCGGCGTTGGAGCATCGAGATGGAAGCCCGGTCTTGCTCCTGGACCAGGGCGATGGCCTTGGGCAGCAGCTCGTCCTCGCCGGCGGCCTGCGCCTGGCTGGCCTCGATCTCGTCCCACATCCGCTGCTGCACCACCGCCTCGGGCTGCACCGCCTCCTGGGTGCCGCGCACGCCCTTCCAGTAGCGCACCAGGGCCGACAGCTCCTTGTCCGACACGTAGCAGCCCTGGAGCCGCTGGAGCTTGCTCGAGTCGGGGGCCATGAACAGCATGTCGCCCCGACCCAGCAGCTTGTCGGCCCCCACCGAGTCGATGATGACCCGCGAGTCCACCTGGCTCGTCACCGCAAAGCTGATGCGGGCCGGGAAGTTGGCCTTGATGAGGCCCGTCACCACGTCCACGCTGGGCCGCTGCGTGGCAATGACCAGGTGGATGCCCGTGGCCCGGGCCATCTGCGCGATGCGACAGATGGACCGCTCCACCTCGTCGGGCGCCACCATCATCAGGTCCGCCAGCTCGTCGATGACCACCACCACGTAGGGCAGCAGCTTTTCGCCCTTGGCCAGCAGTGCCTGGTTGTAGGCCTCGATGTTCCTGGCCCGCGCCCGGTTAAACATCTTGTAGCGGCTGTCCATCTCGCGCGTGGCCCAGTTCAGGACGCCCACCACCCGCTCCAGCTCGATGACCACCGGTGCCCGCAGGTGGGGGATGCCGTTGTACGACGTCAGCTCCACCATCTTCGGGTCGATCATGATGAACTGCACCTCGTCGGGCGTGCGGTTGCACAGCAGCGAGGCGATGATGGCGTTGACGCACACGCTCTTGCCCGAGCCGGTGGCGCCGGCGATGAGCAGGTGGGGCATGGACGTCAGGTCGGTGGCGATGGCGTTGCCCGCCACGTCCTGCCCCAGGGCGATGGGCAGCGGCCCCTTGATGGAGCGAAAGCTGTCGCTCTCCAGCACCGTGCGCAGGGCCACCAGCGAGATCTCGGAGTTGGGCACCTCGATCCCGACAATGTCGCGCCCGGGCACCGGCGCCTCGATGCGGATGGGCGAGGCCGCCAGGGCCAGGGCCAGGTCGTTGGACAGGTTGGCGATCTTGCTGACCTTGATCTTGGCCCGCGCCACCCGGCCCTCGTTGTTGCGCTTTTCGATGTAGCCCGGCTCCACGCCAAACTGGGTGACCGTCGGCCCCTGGTTCACCTCCTTCACCTTGGCCGGCACGCCAAAGCTGTTGAGGGTGTCCTCGATGATGCGCACCCGCTCGCGGATCTCGGCCTGGCTCAGCTCCTGCTCGACGGCGTCGGCCAGGATGTCGTCCACGTTGGGCAGCCGCCACACCTGCTCGCCGCCGATGATGCGCGGAAAAACGCTGCCCGGCTGCCGCGGAGTCAAGTGCCCGGCCGGCTCCAGCGGGCGGGCGTCGATGCCCTCGGGCTGTTGCTCGGAAATGGCCGGCGGCGGAGAGGGCAGGCCGGCCGGCCTGTCGGGGCGGTTGATGCGGATGCCGGGCAGGCTCGGCTGGCGGCGAAACAGCCGGGCGACGGCGTTGGCCAGGATGGCCCACATCTCGCCCAGCGACAACCCCAGGAGCATCATCAGGCTGATGATGGACAGCGCCACCAGGACCAGCCACGCGCCCGGCGTGCCCAGGCCGCTGACCAGCAATTGGCTGAGGCCGTAGCCCACGTAGCCGCCGCCCTCGCCGTTGGCCGCCGTCGCCAGGGGATCCTCGCCGCCGGCGATCATGTGCATCAAGGCCAGGGCCAGGAAAAAGAGGAGCGCTCCGCCCCACGGCTTTTCCCGCTCCAGGTTCATCTGCCGGCCCAGCCCGAGGAAGATGAGCCACAGGCCCACGGCGCCAAAGCCGATGGGCATGAGCCACACACCCCAGCCCACCGCCGTTTCCAGCAGCTCGATCCAGTTCTCCATCAGCCGCCCGCGCTCCACGGGGATGAGGCTCAGCAGCGTGAGCAGGGCCATCAACAACAGCAGGATGCCCCAGATCTCGGGGCGCAGCGTGCCCCCGAGGTCCATGCCTCCCGGTTTCTTTTTCGTCGTACGTCTCTTGGCCATCTCTAATGAATCCTCACCGCGC
>DAOUHB010000112.1:0-10879 GCA_034428935.1 Anaerolineae bacterium
GGGCTCGGCGGAAGACGTGGCCTCGGCCGTCGTCTTTCTGGTGCAGGCCGGCTATATCACCGGCGAGGTCATTGTCGTGGACGGCGGCGAGCGCTACGGCCAGCAGCGGCGGCGCTGGCAGCCGCCCGCCGGCTGAGGGATGCGCTTCCGTGCCGGCCCGCAGCGAGGGGCTCAGTCCGGCTCGAAGACAATCTCCATCTCGCACGCCCGGCAATCAAAGCGAACACCGTAGCGGCGGCCATCCTCGTCCACGAGGGTGAGGGGCTCGCGCAGCGGGCGGCGCCTCCGGTCCCCAGCGCACCAGCCGAGCTGGTGGGCCAGGCAGTAGCGCGTGCGCATCACCACCCGGCCCCGCATGTCGAGGCCCGACTCGGCCGCCGGCTCGATCTCGACCACGCCGTGCCGGCGGTAAAAGGCTGCCGCCTGCCGGTTCAACACGTTGCCGCGATAAGTGAGCGTGCTCTCCGGGTAGGCCACGTCGTTGCGCTCGATCTTGCCCTCCAGCCTGGGGCGGTTCGCCTCGCGCACCTCGGTCAGGCGGGCCAGCCCCGCGCGGCGCAGCTCGTTCAGCGTCGACACGGGCAAAAAGCAGGGCTGGTCCCAGGCCAGCTCGCCGTGCGTCACGTCAAAGGCCGTGTCGCCCGCCCTGGCCAACTGGCGGCGGGCCGTCTCTTCGGCCTGGGCCGGCTTGTGTGCCGGCTCTTGAACACCCGCCAGCGTGGTCTCGGCCTTGTTGCCATCCTCGTCGATGGCCTGGAGGCGAAAGCCTTCGGGCGTGCTTTCCAGTTTGAGCCGGACGGCGATGCGGCGTTGAGGCCGGCTTTGCTCCACCTGCCGCAGAAAAGCGTGGTCGTGATTGCGAAAAATCTCCAGCCCGGGGTGAACGCCCGCGCTGTCCTCGACCGTCACCCGCACCTGGCCCCCCACCGGCTCGGCGGCGTTCACCCGTGTGCCTGTCAGCTCGCCCTCGGCATCGAACCAGGTCAGGCCGTCCCCGCCATGTAGGGCCAGTGAGGTATCGAGCATGAACCGGTCCCCTTGCACCGCCGCCACCCGGCCCACCGGCTCGCCCACCATCTTCGGTGAGTCGATCGCCCCGGGCGGCTCGCCGCGGCCGTGCAAAAAGTAGGTCGTGTAGCCGCGGTTGAACGTCTTGTTGACGTCGGGCTCGAACTCGACGTGGCTGTGCCCCGAAGACGCCCGGGCCAGCCCACGCTCGGCGAGGGCATTGTCAAGCTGCTGCCGGTACCAGCTCACCACGTTTTTTACATACGCCGCGTCCTTGAGCCGGCCTTCAATCTTGAACGAGGTAACGCCGGCATCCAGCAGCGCCCCCAGCTCGGCGTCCAGCGCCAGGTCGCGCAGGGAGAGGAGGTGGCGCGGCGGCTCCAGGACCCGGCCATCGGCGTCGACCAGGCTGTACTTGCGGCGGCAGGGCTGGGCGCATTCGCCCCGGTTGCCGCTCCGCCCGCCGATGGCATAGCTCAGGTAGCACTGCCCGCTGTAGCCGGTGCACAGGGCGCCGTGCACGAAACATTCCAGCTCCAGCGACGTGCGGGCGCGGATGGCGCGGATCTGCTCCAGGCTCAGCTCGCGGGCCAGGATGGCGCGCCGGAAGCCCACCTCCTCCAGGAAGGCCACCCGTTCGGGCGTGTGGTTGTGCATCTGGGTGCTGGCGATGAGGGCAATGGGCGGCAGCACCCAGGGGGCACCCGACTCCAGCAGGCCCACGTCCTGGATGATCACCGCGTCGACGCCCAGGTCGTACAGCTCGTGGATCAGCCGCACCGCCTGGGGCAGCTCGTCGTCGTGGAGGAGGGTGTTCACCGTGACATAGACCCGCGCCCAGTAGGTGTGGGCGTGGGCCACCAGCGCGGCTATGTCCTGCAGCGAGTTGCCCGCCTTCTGGCGCGCGCCAAAACGCGGCGCCCCGAGGTAGACGGCGTCGGCACCGCTGTCGATGGCCACCTGGCCGCAGCAAAGGTCCCGGGCCGGGGCAAGAAGCTCTACTCGTTCCATGCAGCCGATTATACAGCAGGCGGGACCGGCTGCCAAGCGCCGGCACCCTCCCGACGCAGCGTCCTCTTTCTTTGGAACACGTTCGCCCTTTGACATTTGCACCATTTTCGGGTAAGATCTGTGGTGGCGTCCTGGCGTTGCGCCACGCGGTGCACCGGACAGCACAGATCAAGGGGAGGGTAAGAGATGTTTCAGCGTGTAACGCTTATCGGTCATGTGGGGCAGGAACCCCAGATGCGCTATACTCCGGATGGGACACCGGTGACCAACTTCTCGCTGGCTACCAAGGAAACCATCTCGAAAAAGCTGCCCAACGGCGGCGAGCGGCCCTGCCCGAGCGGTTGGAAAGAATCGTACAACGGCAGGAACTGGGAAGTCACCACCTGGTGGCGCGTCACATGCTGGCGGGGCCTGGCCGAGACGGTCAATACCTACCTTTCCAAGGGCAAGATGGTCTTTGTGGAAGGTACCGTGCAGGGCGAGGCCAGCGATGGCAGCATCAACCCGCGCGTCTGGACCGGCAACGACGGCACGCCGCGGGCGAGCTTTGAGCTTACGGCTCAGACCATCAAGTTCCTCGGCGAGCGCGGCGATGGCGGCGGCGGGGGCGGCGCGCCCGTCGGCGAGGCACCGCCGGAGCGTGGCGGCTTTGACGACGAGGCTCTGCCCTTCTAGCGGGCACGAGCAAGAGCGTATCGGGGCGGGCGCGGCCGGGAGGCCGCGCCTGCATAGCCTGTGTGCCGGCCCGAATTCATGGACTGACGGGCCGGCAGCAGATGTCAACGAAGACAAAAAACGTCATGCCAGGGTGGCATGACCTAGATAGAGGACCAATGATGGCAAATCAAGATGCCCCTGCTCCGCGGCGGCCGATTCAGGTCGAGTTGCCCGCCGAGCTGGAGGCAACCTATTCGAACTTTGCGATGATCAGCCACTCGGCGTCAGAGACCATTGTGGACTTTGCGCGGGTGCTGCCGAACGCGCCCAAGACCAAGATCTATGCGCGGATCATCATGACGCCCATGAACGCCAAGCTACTGCACCGGGCCCTGGGCGAAAACCTGGCCAAGTACGAGGACAAGTACGGTGAGATCCAGGCCCCCAACAAGGGCTTTGACCCACCGAAGAAGGGTTTCGAGCCACCGGTTGAGCGCATGGGTTTTGTGCGAGACTGATTCGCGGCGCTCGATTACCGGCCGGGTTTTACTCTGACCTGTGGGGCCAGGGTGAAGCCCGGCCGGCAGGCTACCAAGGACAAATAATGCCTCCACCCATCGTCGCCCTGGTCGGACGCCCCAACGTGGGCAAATCGACCCTCTTTAACCGCATCATCGGCCAGCGGCAGGCCATCGTCGAGGACCTGCCAGGCACCACCCGCGACCGGCTCTATGGCGACGCCGAGTGGAACGGAGTGCCCTTTACCGTCGTGGACACCGGCGGGCTGGAGATCGTCGAAAGCCAGAAGCAGCGCGCGCCCCGCGACCAGGTGGCGCCCCTGGCCGTGGCCTCGGCCGGCTTTGTCGCAGAAATCCGGCACCACGCCGAGATCGCCATCGAGGAGGCCGACGTCATCATCCTCCTCGTGGACGTCCTCGACGGCCTGACGCCCGCCGACGAGGACGTGGCCGAGGTGCTGCGGCGGACGAGCAAGCCGGTCCTGGTGGCGGCCAACAAGGCCGACAACCCGGCCAGGCAGCAGGCCGCCTTCGAGTTCTATGCCCTCGGCCTGGGCGAGGTGTATGCCATCTCGGCCCTCCACGGCCTGGGCATCGGCGACCTGCTGGACGAGGTGGCCGGCGCCCTGCCCGTGGTGGAAGAGGTCGAGGAGCCCGACGCCATCAAGATCGCCCTCGTGGGGCGGCCCAACGTCGGCAAGTCGTCCCTCCTCAACAAGCTGCTGGGCCAGGAGCGGGCCATCGTCAGCGACATCCCGGGCACGACGCGGGATAGCACCGATACCTACCTCACCTGGGAGGGGCAGGCGATGCTCCTCATCGACACGGCCGGCATCCGCCGCCGGGGCAAGGTGGAGCGGGGCCTGGAAAAGTTCAGCGTCCTGCGCTCCATGAAAGCCATCGCCCGGGCCGACGTCGTCCTCCTCCTGGTCGACGCCCAGGACCTGGTCACGGCACAGGATGCCCACGTGGCCGGCTACATCCTGGAGGAAAAGCGCAGCGTCGTCGTCCTGGTCAACAAGTGGGACCTGGTGGAAAAGGACACCTACACCATGGAGGCCTACACCAAGCAGGTGCGGTCGGCCCTCCAGTTCCTCGATTACGTGCCGGTGCTCTTTGTCTCGGCCCTCACCGGCCAGCGGGTGAACAAGGTGCTGCCCCTGGCCTACGAGGTCTACCAGGAGCGCCAGGTGCGCATCACCACCGGCGAGCTCAACCGCCTGGTGGAAGACGTCGTGGTGCGCCATCCGCCGCCCCACAAGGGCAACAGGCGCGTCAAGTTCTTTTACGCCACGCAGGCCAGCGTGGACCCGCCCACCTTTGTCTTTTTTGTCAACGAGCCGGAGCTGGTGCACTTTTCCTACCAGCGCTACATCGAGAATCAGATCAGGCGCCACCACAGCTTTATCGGTACCCCGCTCAAGCTCGTGTTCCGCGCCCGGGACCGGGACCGGGACTAAGGGCCTCGCCCGGGAGGGGGAGTTGCTGTGCCGCCAAGCGATCCGCGGGGAGTGCGGTTGCGGAGGATCTTCTGGTTCGTGGTGGTGCCCTTGGCCGCCTGCCTGGCCCTGGCCGTCTGCGCCATCCTGGCGGCCGGAGGCTTCCTCGCGCTCCGCGGCGGGCCGCCGGCGCCGGCCGCCAGCGAGCCGGACCACCCCCTATCGCGCATCCGGCCCACCGTTCTCACCGTGACGCTCTCGCCGGGCCCCGGCACCCTGGCGACGCCCGAAGCCACGGCGCCCGAGAGCCACACGGGGCTCCCCGAGGCGACTGCCGCCCTTGAGACGCCTCCCAGGGCCACCGCGGCCCCGGCGCTGCCCTCCGAGACGCCGCTCCCCCTCCCGACGTCCGCGCCCACCGGAGCGGCCACCAACACGCCCCAACCGACGCCGGAGCCCAGCGCCACCGGCGCACCGTCGCCCTCGCCGACGCCGACGGCCACCGCCACGCCCTCACCCTCGCCCTCGCCCAGCGCCACGCCCTCGCCCAGCGCCACCGCCACGCCCAGCCCGACCTCGGCGCCGAGGGGCTACCTGGCCTTCAGCTCTGACCGGGACGGCGACCTGGAGGTCTATGTCATGGGTGACGATGGCAGCCAGGTGACGCGGGTGACCAACTCCGTAGGGGAGGATAGCCGGCCCGCCTGGCTACCGCCCCAGGACGGCATGGGACGCCTGGCCTTCGAGTCGGTCCGCGGCGGCAACTATGACCTCTATGCCGTCGACGCCACCGGCGGCAACCTGCTGCGCCTGACCGACAGCCCGGCCGACGAGAACGATCCCTGCTGGCTGCCGGGCAGCAACCCGCGCCTGGTCTATGCCACCGGCCGCGACGGCAACTGGGAGATCTATGTGGCGAACCCCGACGGCAGCGGCGGGGTGAACGTCAGCAACCACGAGGCCGAGGACTTTGGTCCCGCCTGCTCGCCCGACGGCGGGCGCATCGCCTTTGACTCCGACCGGTCGGGCGACTACGAGATCATGGTGGTCAACGCCGACGGCAGCGGCATGACCAACCTGACGCGGCACCCGGCCTGGGACGTGAGCCCGGCCTGGTCGCCCGATGGCCGCCGCATCGCCTTCAGCTCGGATCGGGACATGAACTGGGAGATCTATCTCATGGATTCCGACGGCAGCAACCTGGTGCGCCTGACGGACGATCCCGCGGACGACGACCACCCCACCTGGTCCCCGGACGGCAGCCGGCTGGCCTTTGTCTCGTGGCGCACGGGCGATGCCGAGATCTGGATCATGAACCTGGACGGCAGCGGGGCGACCAACGTGACGAATCACCCGGCCGAGGATTGGGACGTCGTCTGGGGGGAGTGGTAGCATCGTGCACGTCGGCGTTTGCACCATCGAGCTGCGGCTGCCCGGCAACGACTCGCTCAAGGGCAAGCGCAGGATCGTCAAGTCCATCATCGCCCGCGTCGGCCAGCAGTTCAACGTCTCTATCGCCGAGGTCGAATCGCAGGACACCTGGCAGCGCGCCGTGCTGGGCGTCAGCGGCGTGTCGTCCAGCGCCGAGTACGTTCACGGCCAGATGGAGCGAGTCGTGGAGTGGATTGAGACGAACCGGCCCGACGTGGAGCTCCTGGAGTATCACATCGAGCTGCTGTAGCCCGTCCCTCCCTCCGGGTAGGTGCGCAGGTAGCCCAGCGCCTCGCCCTTTTCCCCGTCCATGATCACCTCCAGCAGCTTGCCGCCGGCTACGGCCGGGATGTCGATGACGCGCACGTGGCGCTGATGGTCCGCCATCGCGGGCAGCAAGTCGGCCAGCGCGTTGGGCGCCCCCTGGAAGAACTCCCAGCGAAAGACCGTGCCCTTCTCGTCGGGGTAGAGGGCCAGGGGATAGATGTTGGACTCGACCAGGTCCTGGAAAAAGTGGGTGCCGTAGGACGGCTCGGCCGACGCCCCCCCAGAGAGCCCGATCTCGATGAGCATGGCCGTGTTATAGATGTCGGCGTAGCTGACCTTGACGCCCAGGCTGGCGCTGCTGCTCCCCCAGCGGCCCGGCCCGATGAGGATAAAGCGCTCGCCGGCCAGGACCTGGTTTAGCCGGCCCACCACGCGGGCGATCTCCAGCCGGCTCGTCTCGTCGGGCAGCCGGTTGTAGCCCCTGGGATCGACGTACACGGCGTAGCGAACGCGGTGCACCCGTCCCTCGGGCACCAGGCGGTCGGAGAGAAAGAGGACGTCGGCCTCGGTCACCGCCGCCGGCATCTCGGTCGTCGTCCCGGCGTGGTAGCCCGCCTGGGGCCGGCACTGGAGCAGGTGGATGCGGAAATCGGGCTCGGGATAGCCGGGGATGATGTCGGCGGTAAACTCCACGTCGACGTTGCAGCCAAAGCCATCCGACAGCCGGCGCAGAAGCGCCTTCATCAGGGGCACAAAGCGCGTGCGGGTGAGCAGGTTCTCGAAGGTCAGCACCAGTTGATGGGGCGTCACCCGGGGATCGTACGAGATCGGCGGCTGCAGGTAATCGCCCTGGTCCACCGAGACCAGGAGCCGCGCCGAGGGGAAATCGACGGACAGCAGGCTGGCCACGGGCACCGTCTCGACGCGGTTGGCCGCCAGGTTGATGACGTCGGCATAGTGCTGGGAATAGTGCCTGGCCTCCGAAATGCTGGACACCGGCCGCAGTCCCGGGTGGCTGAGGGCCACCATGCGCGGATAGTCGTTGGCGACGCGGTCCACGGCCCGCGTGCCCAGGCCCCACACCAGGCGCATGAACCCCTCCTCGCTGCGGATCTTGGCCGTCCAGCGAAAGGGATTGTGGCTGAAGGCGACGCCCGCCAGGGTGGGAAAGAAATGGGCGCCATGGCGCTCGCCCTGCACCTCTTGCACCAGGATGGCCATGCGCTCGTCGTAATCCAGCAGGCCCATCTGCTGTCGGTAGAACAGGGCATCGGGGCTAAAGACGCTGGCATAGACCTTGCTGATGGCCAGGAGAAGGGCCTTCAGGTTCTCCTTGGGGCTGCCCTGGTTGGGGCAGAAAAAGCTGTCGTACTTGCCGGCAAACGAAGTGCCCCAGTTGTCCTCCAGGAGGCTGGAGGAGCGCACGATGAGGGGCCGGTCGCCCACCTGGGCCAGGAGGTCCCGCAGGCTGTCCACCACCCGCTCCGGAAAGCGGCCCCCGATAAAGGCCTGGCGTACCTGGGGATAGTCGGCCTCGATCTCGGCCCGCGACTTGTATTTCTGGTCGTTGAGGTGGTGGAGGTTGTTGAGGGCGATGAAATCATAGACCACGTCGGCGCCGATGTAGTAGGACTCGGGGATGACCACGTGGCGGCGCAGATCCTCCAGCTCGGCATCGGCGTCGCCGTCCTGGCCGGCGCCCTCCAGGTTCAGGATCTTCCAGGCCAGGAGCATGCCCGCCGCCTTGCCGCCGATCTTGCCCCGGCCGATGCGCCGGGTGAGGATGTTCTTCAGGTCGGCGATGGCAAAGAGGTCCTTGGCAATCCCGACAAAGGCCAGTTGGTCGCTGACCAGCCCCTTGGTGAGCACGACAATGATCTCGCGCAGGTGGTGGCGCACCCGTTGGCGCTGCTCGGGGGGCAGCCCCTCGTAGGTCTCGCCGCGCTCAAAGATGAGCGACCAGGGCGACAGCTCGGGATTAAAGGTCAGGACAATGTCCTCTTCGGGCACCCGCTTGGCCAGCACGTCGCGGACGATCTGCTCGAAGAGGGTGTGGGGCAGGTTGTGGCCGAAGTAAAAGTCGGTGAGGTTCTCGCGGTAGTGCTCCACCCTGGCCTGCCAGACCTCCTCCGGCTCCTCGATGAGGGGGTCGCGCAGCCCCTCCCGGTCCTGGGAGAGCATGGCCTTGTGCTTGACCTCCTGCTCAAAGTCGCCCGGCGAGATGACGCCCCGGGCAAACAGCTCGGAGCGCATCCGCTGGCGAATGACCGGCGCCAGCGTGGGGTACTGCGTCAGCTCCAGGTACAGCTCCAGCACCTTCGGCATCGCATCCAGGTCGATGGTCACGGCTCACCTCTCGGGCAGGGTAACATTCTGGGGGGAGTATAGCATGGGGGCGGGCAAGCGTCAAGGTGAGGGTGCTAGAACCACTGAATCACTGAAAAAGATGAGGGCACTGATGGGGCCGCGGCCCCATCAGTGCGTTCAGCTTTTTCATCCCCTCAGTGATTCAACTCCTCCACCGCCGGCAGCAGGTGCCGGGCGACGATCTGCTCCACCGGGTCCTCGCCCGCATAGTTGCCCCCGGTAAAGACGACCACCATGTCCAGCTCGGGAAAGATCATGATCCACTGCCCGCCCCAGCCGATGGCCGAGAAGGCCTCCACGGCGCCCGCGTCCAGCTCGAAGGTGCTCCTCCACCACAGGTAGCCATACTCGCCACCCCCGGGCACACTGGCGTGAGGCTGTGTCGACGTCTCGACCCACTCCCGCGGCACGACGCGCCGGCCGTTCCACTCCCCGCCGTTGAGGTAGAGCAGCCCCAGCCTGGCCATGTCCCGGGGCCGCAGGTGCAGGCCCCCGGCGGCATCGATAAAGTCGGTCCGGACGAAATCCCAGCGGTACTCGTCGATGCCCAGGGGGCCAAAGAGGTGCTCCTCGGCAAAGGCGTCCAGGCCCTGCCCCGTGGCCCGGGCGACGGCCGCGCCCAGCAGATCCACGGCGCCGCCGTTATAGTTCCAGCCCTGGCCCGGCCCGCCCTCCAGGGGTCTGTCCAGGACGTACCCCACCGGGTCCGGCGCGCGGTACAGCCGGACAAAGTCGTTGGTCGGGTCGGAGTAGGGCAGCTCGTTTTCGTTCCAGGCCAGCCCCGAGGTCATGGTCAGGAGGTGTTCCAGGGTGAGGCCCTCCTTGCCGCCCTCCTGCAGGCCGGCATATTCCGGAAAGAAGGAGGACAGCTTCTCGTCCACGCCGCCGATGGCCCCCCGGTCGATGGCGATGCCGACCAGGGCCGAGGTGATGCTCTTGGTGACGGACGCCATGTAGTGCAGCGTGCCGGCGTCAAACTCCACGGCATCGCCCCCGGCCTGGCCGTCCGCCGGGCTCCAGGCGTCGCCCGTGAAGTACTCCTCGAAGGCCAGCTTGCCGTCCTTGACGACGAGCAGGCTGTGCACGTTGGGATAGGTGCCGTCGCGGATGAGGGCCGCGGCCTCGTCCAGCCTGGCGGCGTCGAGCCCGACGTCGCCGGGGCCGGCTACGTCCCAGCCTTCCCCCGCCGCCGGGGATGGGCCGGCCGTGGGTCCCGGGCCGCAGGCCGCCAGCAGCAGGGCCCAGAAAAGGACCAGGGAGATTGCTCCCCGCGTCCGGGCGGTCGAACGGCAGGCATCACCCCATCGCTTCTGCATGGCTCCCTCCACGGCTCGATTCGCCAGGTCAGTGGCGCATCCGTGCCGTCAGCATAGCACACGATGCCTGGGCTGTCAACGTCAAAACGCGGTGGTCGGGCTAATAGAAAAGTGGTACATGGTTTCCGGGCCACAACCTTCTGTGTCGCTTGAACAAAGGGCGACGGCGGGACGAGAGTCCCATGGCCATTACTTCCGATGACCCCTGAAACTGTAGCTTGCAGTCGCGAGAGAACGGTGCTATAATCTTATTCATGAACAGCCCCGGGCTCTGCAGATCCCGAGGCTTGACCCCGGCGCGGGGTGGGCGCCAAGGCGAGCACACGCTACGCGGAACACAGCGGCCCGTCCCGTGCCAGGGGATGGGCTCTCGTTTTTCCTCTTGGGGGAGTCACAGCCTATGCCAGGCAGTGGAGACGGCTTCAGCAAGGCAACAGCAGACAACCTGGCCCGCCGGGTGAATTATCATTGCTCCAATCCGGATTGCCGGCGGGGCACCGCCGGCCCGCGCACCGATCCCACCAGGGCCGTCAACGTTGGCCAGGCCGCCCACATCACGGCCGCCGCCCCTGGCGGACCGCGCTACGATCCATCCCTTACCGCCCGGGAGCGCAGCCATCCTGACAACGGCATCTGGCTTTGTCCCAACTGCCACAAGCTGGTGGACAGCGATCCCGAGCGGTACACCGTGGAGCTGCTGCGCGGGTGGAAGGCGCAGGCGGAAGAGGCGGCGCGGCAGGAGCTGGAAACGCGCGCCCCCGGCCTGCCCGCCGTCCGCTACGCCCGCGCCGCCAACAAAGGGGGCGTCCTGGCTCTCATCCTTATTCCGCCCATCCTTGCCCTCGTCCTGGCCGCCGCCTTGGGT
>DAOUHB010000113.1:0-4430 GCA_034428935.1 Anaerolineae bacterium
TTGTGAGCAAGAATATCGACAACTCCAGATTCAGAAAGGCGCGGCTGAAAGAGCTGATCCTCAAGCTCCACGCCGGGGAATCGCAGGATAGCGTCCAGAAGGAGCTCGTCCGGACCCTGGGCATGATCCCCTATGGTGAGGTCGTGGAGGTGGAGCAAGAACTCATCGAGGAGGGATTGCCCCAGGAGGAGGTGCTCAAGCTCTGTGACGTCCACTCTGCGGTGCTACATGGCAACGTCGACCTGAGCGCTTCACGATCGATCCCTGAAGGCCACCCCGTGGACGTTCTCTTGCACGAAAACAAGGCGCTGCGGGGCGTGATCTACCAGGCACGCACCCGGTTCGCTGCCCTGGATGCCATCGGCGACGACCGTCTGGAGGCCACAATCCTGGATCTCATCGGCCTCTTTAACCAGCTCCTGGACGTGGAAAAGCACTACCTGCGCAAGGAGTACCTTTTGTTCCCCTACCTGGAGCGGACCGGTGTGTTCGGGCCGCCCAAGGTCATGTGGGGCAAGCACGACGAGATCAGGGACCTGCTGCGGGGCAGCCTCGACGTCCTGAAAACGCCGGGCATCACCCGGGAGGAGCTTCAGGCCTCGCGCGAGCTCGTCCTGGAGCCGGCGGTCAAGGGCGTGGCCGAGATGATTGTCAAGGAGGAAGAGATCCTCTTTCCCATGCTCATGGACGCCCTCTCTGACGGTGACTGGTACGAGATTCAGAAGCAGACGCCCGAGTTCGGCTACTGCCTGTACGATCCCCCAGTGGAGTGGGCCCCGGCAGGGATAGAGTCCGCCGCGCCCGAAGCCACCCAACTGCAAGGGGGCCGGATCCAGTTGCCCACCGGGAGCTTCTCGGTGCAAGATCTGGTGGCCGTCCTGAATACACTGCCCGTCGATATTACCTTTGTGGATAGGGATGACCGGGTCAAGTACTTTTCCCAGAGCAGCGACCGCATCTTTCAGCGGAACCGGGCCATCCTCAACCGCGACGTGCGCCAGTGCCATCCGCCGGCCAGCGCCCACATCGTGGACAAGATCTTGGAGGATTTCAGAAGCGGCAGGCAAAACCGGGCGCCGTTCTGGATCAATATGGGGGGCAGGATGATTCACATCGAGTATTTTGCCCTCCGCGATGCAGACGGCGAGTATCTGGGCACGCTGGAGGTCTCGCAAGACCTGACCGGCTACAGGGCGCTGGAAGGCGAAAAGCGCATCCTGTCGTACGCGTAGAGGACGTCGAACATGCCCGAGATCACCGTTACACCCAAGACAAAGGTAGCAGAACTGCTGGAGGCCTTTCCACACCTGGAACAGCTCCTGATCGGTTACGTGCCTGCCTTCGAGAAGCTGAGAAACCCGGTCCTGCGCAAGACCATCGCCCGCATCACGACGCTGCAGCAGGCGGCCGCCATCGGTGGCGTGGCGGTCGAGGAGCTGATCAACCGCCTCAGAACCGAGGTGGGGCAGGACCCCCTGGCGGCCGGCGATGCCGCGGCCTACACGACGGACCGGCCCGGCTGGTTCTCGGAGGCCCGGGTGGTGACCGGCCTGGACGCCGGGGCCATGCTGGCCGCGGGAGAACAGCCGGTCAACCAGGTCATCGTCGATCTGCAGACCCTGGCCCGGGGCGACATCTACAAGCTCGTCGCGCCCTTCATGCCGGCTCCCGTCGTGGACAAGGCATCCAGTCTTGGCATTTCCCACTGGGTCACACGCAAGGACGACCGGGAGTTTGCCATCTACTTTTGCCGAGAGAGGGAGATATGATGAGAGAAGCCAAAGCGATGCGCATCCTGGCCGTCGTGTCGGGTGACTATGGTCACCGTCACGTGGCAAACGTGCGCGCCCACGGTCCCTCGGAGTGGACCATCGAGACCTGGCTGGCTCCGGCCGTTCTGCCGCCGGTCCTCGACTATCCGGAGGACTTTTTACCCGACGCCATGCCCGCGGCTGACCTTATCCTGGCCTTTGGCGAGCATCCGGGCGTGGCCGAGCTGCTGCCCGACATCGCGCGCATGACCGGGGCCACGGCGGTCATTGCCCCCGTGGACAACGAGGCCTGGCTGCCGCGCGGGCTGGCTCAGCAGTTGCGGGGCTGGCTGGAGGAGATCGGCGTGACGTGTGTCACGCCCAAGCCCCTCTGCTCGCTGACGGAAACCGAGTATATGGTCGCCCGGCGAAAGCGCATCCCGTACGAGGACCCGTGGATCTCGGAGTTTGCCCGCTACTTCGGGCGGCCCGAGGTGCACCTGACCCTGGATCCGCACACGAAAACCATCACCGGCGCGGAAGTCGTGCGCGACGCCGTGTGCGGCTGCGCCCGGCACGTGGCCCAGGGGCTGGTCGGCGTTTCGGCCGACGATGCCGAGCAGGAAGCCGGCTTGCTGCACCACCACTATCCCTGCCTGGCCAGCATGGGCATCGACAGCGACTATGACGACACGCTGATGCACATTTCCGGCAACCTGCTGAAAGACAACGTCGGTCCCCAGGTCAAGCCCTACCGCAACATCCAGTACATCATCCCGGGGATCAAGAGCGATTGACCTGGGTCCGCCGCCATTGGCTCTTTACCACTTTCTGCTAGCAGGCTGTCGAGAGCCCGTTCGTAGTGCGCGCTTCAGCGCGGTTCCTTGGCGATAAATCGCCCACCACGAACCTGCAGGCTGTCGAGAGCCCGTTCGTAGTGCGCGCTTTAGCGCGGTTCTTTGGCGATGAATCGCCCACTACGAACCTGCAGGCTGTCGAGAGCCCGTTCGTAGTACGCGCTTTAGCGCGGTTCTTTGGCGATAAATCGCCCACTACGAACCTGCAAGCAAGCGCCTCTCCGATAACCTGCTATGGCGGCGTTGTTGGTTTCAAAGTCGTTGCGGCAGCCGGCTCCGCCGGCCGGCCAAAAGCCGGGTCCCGAAGTTGCGTGATGATCAGCGAGCTGACGACCAGCAAGCCCGTTGCCAGCAGCAGCGCCGGCGTGAACGAGCCATCGCCGCTCTTCATGGCCTCCATGACATAGACAAAGACCACCGAGGCCTGGCCGAAGAGCTGGATGATCCCGTTCGACGTTCCCTCGGGGGTGGGCTGCGTGATCTCGGCGGCGTATTGCATCCCCACCGGGCTGGTGCTCACGAGAAAGAACCCCAGGCTCAGCGCCGAGACCAGCAGCAGCCAGTAGGAGCCGGCGAACGTCAACCCCACCAGGCCGGGGATGGCCAGGATCGTTCCAAGGAGAAGGTATCGCCGGCGCTTGTGCTGCCGGTCCGAAAAGGGCGGGATGATGACCGCCCCCAGGATGCCGCCCACCAGCATCAGCGCGCCGAGGGTCCCGGCCTCGGCCGGCGTGAAGCCTCGCGGCCGGACGATGCTCTCCACCC
Source organism: Anaerolineae bacterium (assembly GCA_034428935.1). Classification (GTDB taxonomy): domain Bacteria; phylum Chloroflexota; class Anaerolineae; order JAAYZQ01; family JAAYZQ01; genus JAAYZQ01. Next base: position 3,374 of record DAOUHB010000113.1, read on the forward strand.
ACGTCGTGATGCCGTTGAACACCCCCATGCCGATGAACCAGACGGCCAGGTATAGCCAGAAGGCGCGCACCGTAAACGCGTGTTTCAGGCCGTCGAGCATCAGGGCCCGGACCTCCATGCCCAGCGGGCAGGGGGGCGTGGCCGGCTTCTCGCGGGCCAGGAGGACAAACAGCAAGGCCGACACCGCCGCCAGCACTCCGTACGTCAACTGCACGCGGGGGATGGGCATCGTCTCGATGAGAATGGGGGTCAGCACCATCCCCAGCGCGGTGCCGACGAGGTTGGAGAGGGTCACCAGCCCCACCGCCGTGGCCCGTTCCTCGATGGAAAACCAGCGGGCGGGGACCTTGGTCCAGGCGTTGAGCAGGAAGGGCTGGGCGATGGCGATGCCGATGGTGCTCAACAGGACCAGCGTATAGTCCGCCCCGGCCAGCCCGCGGAGCACGCCGAACACGCCCATGAGCACCGCCCCGGCGCTGACCGTCCACCGGAATCCAACCGTATCGATGGCCCACGAGACCGGGATCGACAGCGGGATAAAGGCCATCATGAACACCATGGCCAATAGACCGATCTGGAGGTCCGTCACGCCGTAGAATTGTGCGGCCGGGCCGGTGATGGGCGCATACGCGATCCACAACATCTGGATCGTCAAGTTGATCAGCATGAAGACGGCCAGGACAACCCAGCGGTAGCCGTACAGACGGAACCCCTTGTCGCTCATTCCCTGCTCCCCCTTGCTCCGGGACATGGTGGCCTGCTGTCTCGAGCCCATCATGCACAGCCTATCGTGCACTGCTCCATGGTAGGTGGGGATAGTATACGCCAGTTCTGGTGCGTTGTCAAAAGACCGGCCGCCCGCCCGGGCTTGCCGAGCGCCTGCTCGGCCTTTCCCTGCCGCCCGGGATCGCCGAGCGCCTGCCAGTTGACACAACGAGCACGAAAAGCTATACTCCCCTCGAATTTATTCGGACCCCTGAAGCCATCCCGGACATCCGCTGAGGGAAAAGAGCAAGGGATGAAACCGCAAGAATGGAGAGAAATTGAACATCCTGAT
>DAOUHB010000114.1:0-21337 GCA_034428935.1 Anaerolineae bacterium
GCGAGCGGTCATGGCCGTTTTCGCCTATGCCCTTAAGCCGGGCGGCTACCTTCTGCTGGGAACATCCGAGACGTCGGCCCTGTCGACACCCTATTTCGAGGCTGTGGACCGCAAGTGGCGGATCTATCACCGCCTGGAGGGACGGGCAGAACTCGGTGCTATGGCTCTGCTGTCGGCTTCTGGCAGGGTCACGCTAGACCTGCCCGGCGAAGCCGCCGTGCCGAGACAGGGTGTCAGCCACCAGGTGGTGGAGCGTTTCCTCCTCGAAAATCACCTGCCGCCCTGCCTCGTCGTCGACCGCGAAGGCCAGGTTGTGTTCCTCTATGGCCGTCTCGGCCGGTACCTGGAGCCTGCAGGCGGCCACGCGGGTGCGTGGCACGTGGTGCGCTTGATGCGCGAAGCGCTGCGCATGCCTCTGATCACCGCCATCCGCCGGGCTGCTTCCGAGGGAGCCCCGGTGTACCTCCAAGACGTTCGCTTCGAGCTGGAGGGCCACACCGAAAGCATAGATGTCAGCGTGTTGCCCCTCGACCATGTCATCGCCCTGAAGGGTCTGCTCCTCGTCATTCTGAAGGAACCGCGCCCAGCGCCGGATGCTCTCCCGCCGGCAACTGGGGCCGAGGCCGGTAGCCGCCAGCGTGAAGTCGAGCTAGAAAGAGAGCTTCAGGCCGCCCGCGAGTACCTCCAATCCACCGTCGAGGAGCTCCAAAGCGCTTACGAGGAGGCCCGCTCCAACAACGAAGAGCTGCAGAGCGCCAACGAAGAGCTGGTAACAGCCCAAGAGGAAGCCCAGTCGGTCAACGAGGAGCTCGCCACCCTCAACTCGCAACTCCGCACCAAGCTGGACGAACTGCACGTGGTCAACAACGATCTGGCAAACCTCTTGGCCGGCGTCGACGTGGGCATCCTCTTTCTCGACCGGCAGTTTCGCGTGCGCCGCTTCAATCAAGCGGTCACCCGGGTCATCAACCTCATGCCCGGCGACACGGGCCGGCCTGTTGCCCACATCGCTTCCAGACTGCGCGAGGCAGACTGGCTGGCCGCCGCTCGCCTGGTATTCGACAGCCTTATCCCGCACCAGGAAGAGGTGGAGGACGACGACGGGCAATGGTACTCGATGTACATCCAGGCCTACCGCACCTCCGAGGATGCCATCGATGGTGTCGTGGTGACCTTTAGCAACATCACGGCACAAAAGCAGGTAGAACAGGCGCTGCGACGCAGCCAGGCGCTGGCCGAGGAGGTGGTCGAGACCGTGCGCCAGCCCCTGCTGGTGCTCGATGGTGCTCTACGGGTCAGGCAGGCCAACCGGGCCTTCTACCGGACCTTTGCCGTCAAGCCCGAGGAAGCGATAGGCCGCCCGCTTTACGATTTGGGCAACCGCCAGTGGGACATTCCCCGCCTGCGAGAGCTGTTGGACACGATCATCCCCCATGATAGCACCCTGGAGGGATATGCGGTCGATCACGAATTCGAAGGTATTGGCAGCCGGCGCATGGTCCTCAACGCCCGCCGCATCGACGCCACGGATGGCCGGCCGGACCTCATCCTCCTGGCCTTCGAAGAGGGCGGAGGAGAGGGGGCAGGAGTAGCCCATGTCGACTGAGGACACGGACCGTTGGCCGGAAGGGCAAGAGCCGGCTTTGCGCCGCGACGACAGCCTTTTGTCTGGCCGCCTGCGGCGCCGGGCGGAAGAGATCCTGCAAAGGCAGGCACCCGACCTGGAAGGCTTGACAGGCGAGGGCCTGCTAGACCTGGCCCACGAGCTCCAGGTACACCAGATCGAGCTTGAGCTGCAAAACCAGGCTCTGCGCGAGACACAACTGGCGCTGGAGCTGGCCCGCGACGAGTACGCCGGCCTGTACGACTATGCCCCGGTAGGATATGTTACCGTCGGCGGCGATGGGACCATCGCCCGCGCCAACCTCACCGCTGCGTCCCTCTTTGGCGTCGAAAGCAATGGCCTGGTGGGCGAGCCTTTCCGCCGCTTTGTGGCCCGCGACGACCAGGACGCCTATCACTTTTTCCTGGTGCGCCTGGAGGCCAGCGGCCGGGAAACGGCCGAGCTGAACCTGGTCCGGGGCGACGGCAGCCCCTTCCGGGGGCGTCTGCAGGGGGTTGTGTCGGGTGTCGACCAGGAGGGGCGGCCTGGCTGGCGGGTGGCACTGAGCGACGTGACCGCGGAGCACGAGACGCGCGAGACCCTGCGGCTCGTCGTAGAGGCCACGGCGCCGGTTATCGGCCATGATTTCCTGCGCACCCTGATGCGGCACCTGGCCTGCCTCCTGCGCGTGCGGTACGTCGTCCTGGCCGAATTCGACGGCAGGCGGAGCCAGATGCGCACCGTCGCCGTGTGGGCTGATGGCGATTGGAGCGAGAACTGTAGTTTTGACCTGACTGATGCCGCCTGCGGCCTGGCTGCCGCTGGCCAGACCACCTTTTTCGCCTCGGGCCTGCGCAGCCGCTTCCCCGGCGATCCTTTCGTTGCACGCTGGAAGGTGGACAGCCTGCGGGCCCTGCCGCTGCACGACGTCTCGGGCCGGGTCTGGGGAGTCCTGTTGGCAATGGACGAGGCGCCCATGGTCCACGCCCCTCACCTGGATCCGATCCTGACCGTCTTTGCCGAGCGGGCCGCCGCCGAGCTGGCCCGCCTGGCGGCCGAGGCTTCACTACGGCGTTTCTCGGAACAGCAGTCGGCACTCTACGCGGTGGCGGCCGCCTCGGCCACATCCCTTGAGCCGGCAGCACTTGCCGAGAGCGTCCTCGGTGTGCTGGTGCCGCTGTTTGGGGCGGCTGCCGCCTGGATCGTCGCCGCCGGCGAGTCCCGCGACGATCCACCTCGGGCCGTGGCCAGCCGCGGGTTTGGCGGGGTGGACATCGGCCCGGGAGAGCTGGCTGCGGAGCTGGAAGCGTGGCCGGCCGGACCAAGCTGCCAGGAACCGCGTGTTGTCGTGCACCGCAAGGAGGTGGCCGGCGGTTTTCTGGAGCGAGCCAGCATGAGGAGCCACGTCTGCCTGCTCTTGGCCAGCCATCGCCAGGTCGTCGGCTGGCTACACCTTGCGTGGCATGGCGAACGAGACCTCACCGACGAGGAAGAGAGCTTGCTCCTGGCCATTGGCGACCAGGTAGGGCTGGGCCTATACAACGCCCGCCTGTACCATCAGGCCCGCCAGCTGAACCGACTCCGGGCGCTGGCCGAGTTGGACCTGGCTCTCTTGCGCTCCCTCGACCCGAGCGAGGTCGCCGCCACCGGCCTGGAACGCATGGCGTCCGTCGTCCACGCCTCCGAGGCATTGATGGTCGGCTATACCGACGGATTGAGTGGCGATGGCGACCGGGTACTAACTCTCGACGAAGGCTGGATCCAGGTCGAAGCCTCGGCCAAGTATCACAGGTGGCAGGACCTTGTCGAGACGTTGAGCCGGCAGACGCAAGATCTGCGGGGGACGCGTCCGGTCTATGCGACCGTCGCTCCCTGGGGTAGTGACGTCCTTGTCGTGCCCCTGGACGACGACGAGCCCCTCGCGGATCTGCTACTGAGCGGGCGCACCTTTACCGAAGAAGACGTGGCCCTGGCCCAAGCTGCAGCCGGTCGCGTGGGCCAGGCCCTATGCAACGCCCGGCTGTATGCCGAGCTGCGCGCTCTGCTCCGCCAGCAGCAGGAATCACAGGCCCAACTCATCCTCAGCGAGAAGATGGGCGCCCTGGGGCGCCTCACCGCATCCTTGAGCCACGAGATCAACAACCCTCTCCAGGCGCTTCTAGGCAGCCTGGACATGGTCCGAGAGGAGTTGGCCGAGAGGGGGGAAGCGGAGCTGGTGAGCCGCTACCTGTCCATCGCGACACGCGCGGTGAACCACATCCGCGCTCTAATGGAGCGGATGCGCAGCGTCTATCGCCGAGATGACGGGGAACTCGTGCTCGGCCAGGTCCACGAGATCCTGGAAGGCGTCGTCGAGCTCACGTACAGTGAGCTCTTGCGTCAGCGCGTCACGATTTCCCAGATCCACGACCCTGATCTGCCGGCGGTGCAACTGAACGCCGGTCAACTGTACCAGGTCTTTTTGAACCTGATCCTCAACGCGGTCGACGCCATGCCCGAGGGCGGCAACTTGACCCTGCGCACCAGTCGCGGCGAGCTGCCCCACCACCCGCACGAGGCGCGAGCCGTGGTACGCATCGATGTCCAGGATACGGGTGTAGGCATGTCGCCCGCCGTCCAGCGGCGGTTGTTCGAGCCTTTGGTCTCTACCAAAGAACACGGCTCGGGCCTGGGCCTTTACATCAGCCAGCAGATCGTGCGAGCCCATGGCGGCGAGATCGAGGCCCACAGTCGCGAAGGAGAGGGCACCACCATGACAGTCTGGCTGCCCGTGGCCCCGTTGCCCGACGAGGAGGGTCGCGACCAGGACACCTGATCCGGGCCAGCCAAGGGTCCACGATAGTGCTCTGCGATGCAAAGAGGAGTACACGCGGTTGGCAGGGTGAACAGCGAGTAGAGAATCGGGACAGTTGATGGGTTGGATCGAAACAAACGGGTATCGCATCGCCGGGCCACCTCGCGAGGTCTATGTGTAGTGGCAGGATGGCGAATCGGCGAGCAATGTCATCGAGTGCCAACAACCGGTGGAGAAGGTTTAACTGGCGTCGTGGAGTTGCGGATCATCCGGATTCGTCCAGGGCACGATCCCGAAGATCCGCAACTCCCAGCTCGACAGCCATCTGGCGCATATACGTCCGGTCGAGGCGCTGGCCCTGTACCTTGATCACGCCCAGCGCGTCGCGCCACTGGCGCTCCGACGTTTCGGATAGCATTAGCCTTCGTCTGGAGGAGGCGGAGGACCATAGGCGCGCGCCGCCAGCTCTGGCCCCAGCAGCAAGTCGGCCAGGCGGCGGCGACGTTGGGCAGGCGTATCGGTGGGGTAGCGCTGGCGCAGGCCGGCCAGGGCCAGGGTTCGCACGGACTGGGTCATTTCGGACATCAAAGCCATCTTGCGCCACGTCGGCATCTGCCGCAGCCGCTCAACCTGCAAGCGTTCCAGGTCGGGGTGCGTATCGGGCCATAAAATGCTCATCGTACCATCGTTCTCCGTCGCGAGTCCTGCCGGCATCGGGTGCAAGGACACCTCTATTGTGCAACGCAAGGCCCGTTTTGTCAAGTCTCGGGCGGCAACCCTTGGGGAGCAATGTCCGCGGCAGACTTGTCGACCACAGCCTCCAGCCTGACCTGGCTTCAAGCGCAAAGAAAGAGATTCTCATGACCCATGAGACGGTCCATCTCCGTGAATTTGACAGCCGGAAGCCTTCATGATACAATCTAGACAGTCTGGATAGGAGGTTGGCGAAATGATTCACACCTGGCAACTACAGGAAGCCAAGAACAAGTTCAGCCGAGTCGTGGAGAATGCAGTGAATGATGGCCCGCAGATCATCACCAAGCGCGGAGTGGAAGTGGCAATCGTCCTATCTTATGCCGAGTACCAAAAGATGATCGCCTCCAGGGGCAAGCTCACCACCTTCTTTCGAGATTCACCACTTGTTGGCGTCGAGATGGAGCTTGATAGGGACAAGAGCGAGGCTCGGAAAGACCTGGAGCTATGACCTTTCTACTGGACACATGCGTGATCTCTGACCTGGTCGCAAAGCAACCAAATCACCACGTTGTGCAGTGGGTCGATAGCATTGATGAGGACAGGCTGTTCCTCAGCGTGATTACCATCGGCGAGATCAAGAGAGGGATCGAAAAACTCGCTGACTCGAGCCGCAGGAGTGCTTTGGTAAAGTGGCTCGAAGACGAACTATTCGTTCGCTTCACAGGCAGGATTCTATCCATTGACACCTCGGTGATGCTCGTCTGGGGACAATTGACTGCCGAACTGGAGGAACACGGCAGGCGCATGCCTGCCATGGACTCGCTGATTGCTGCCACTTGTTTACAACGAGGGCTTGAGCTGGTCACGCGCAACGAAAGCGACTTTGCACACAGCGGTGTCACGGTAGTCAATCCCTGGAAGCAGTAATCAGTCGCTGCGAGGCTTTCCGGGTGCCTTGAGCAGGCGGGAAAGACAGGTTCCCTGTGCACAATAGTTGGCGAAGCGGATGGCCCGCAAGAGGGTGCCGGTGACGCCTGAGGGCAACGAGGCCGATCTGGCCGACGGCCCGAGCGGATAACGGAGGCAAGTATGGCGGTCACAGGTGCTCCGACAGCGAAAAGCGAGCATAATGCCAGGCGAAAGGCACTGACCGAGGCGGTCATCGCATTTCTGGGTTTCTGCGGTCTGAGCCTTCTGAGCCGGCTGTATGCCCCCCTGCTCCTGCTGGTGGTAGCCAGCGGGCTGGGCTTTCCTTTGCTCTGGGGCATCTTGACCAGGGACTGGAAGACAATGGGATTCACGCGGCGCAACGTCGGGCAGGCCCTGATCTGGGGCGCGGGCAGCGGCGCGTTGTTGATGGTGATCATCTGGTTTACCACCGAGCACAAGCTCGCTCCCTTTTTTGGCCTGCAACTGGTGGTGGGCATCCCCCTCTGGCTCCTGATCATGTCGCCGTTTCAGGAGTTCTTTTTCCGTGGCTGGCTGCAGCCTCGATTCGAGAAAGCGCTTGGGATATGGCCCGGGCTGTTGGTCACGGCCGTGGGATTTGCCGTGTGGCACCTCTGCCCACCGTTTGAGGAGGCGCAAATCGTGCCGATTGCCTCGGCCTTTGGCCTGGCCTTCACGACGGCGATGGGGTTGGTTTTCGGCTATATCTTTCGCCGCACAGGAAACATCGTGGCTCCGTGGCTCGCGCACGTCCTGGCCGGCCTGACCCTGGTTCTGAGCGGCGCTATGACGTTTGTCCAGTACGTGGAATGAGACGGCTCCTCTGGGATGATGAAGGGTAGGGGAAGCCGTGGGTCGAGGTCCAGAGATTTGGGAGCCGGGGTGCTTGCAGCCCGGCTCCTTTGACAGTCGATAAGTATCACGACGGCGCGATAGTGCCTCCCACCGCGTGTGCATTGCATGCACGGTTTTATCTGGGCCGAAGCCTGGCCGCGATTTGCCAGGCTCGGCCAGGTGTGGTATACTTGTGGAAGTTGGTTCTCTATAGAACGTGGATACGTCTAAGGAGTCAATATGGTTGATCCACAAGCCAGGTTCGAGGAATTGGTGGCCAAGCTGCGGAAGCGAGATTACCGGCTGACGCCACAACGCATCGCTTTGCTGCGGCTGTTGGCTGCCAGCAACGGGCACCCCAGTGCCCACCAGTTGTACGACCAAATGAAAGAGCAGTTTCCCACGACGAGCCTGGCGACAGTCTACAAGACCCTGAACGTCTTGAAAGAGATGGACGAGGTGCTGGAGCTGGGGTTCAGTGGTGACGACAACCGCTACGACGGCAACAAGCCCTTTCCCCACCCCCATCTCATCTGCATCCGTTGCCAGAAGATCCTGGATTCGGAGGTCAACCTGGACCAGGGCCTGATCCAGGAAGTCGCTCAATCCTCGGGCTATCAGATTGTCGGCCATCGGCTCGACTTTTACGGGCTATGCCCGGAGTGCAAGGATGCATAGGCAGGCGCGTGCATCCTCTTTTTTTGTCGTCTTGTGGAAAACGGTTATCTCTGACTACTAGCTCGTAACAAGTCTTGGGGGCAAGGAGGTGAGGCATTCCAAGCCGAGAACAAATGGCTGTCACATTGGATGCACTGCGGAACAATTTACAGGAGACCACCTTACGTGAAAAGGAGCGAACCTTATGAATGACGAGAAAAAGCGTCCCGAACCGCGCAGAGGCACGTCGAACCGAGACTGGTGGCCGGACCAATTGGACCTGGGCGTTCTGCACCAGCATTCCCCCCTGTCCAATCCCATGGGCGAGGATTTCAACTATGCCGAGGAATTCAAGAAACTCGACCTGGAGGCCCTGAAGAAGGATCTCTACGCGTTGATGACCGACTCGCAGGACTGGTGGCCGGCCGATTGGGGTCACTACGGGGGGCTCTTTATCCGGATGGCATGGCACAGCGCGGGCACCTACCGCATGGGCGACGGGCGCGGCGGCGCCGGGTCCGGTAGCCAACGCTTTGCGCCCCTCAACAGTTGGCCGGACAACGTCAACCTCGACAAGGCGCGCCGTCTGCTGTGGCCTATTAAGCAGAAATACGGACACAAGATTTCGTGGGCCGACCTGCTGGTCCTTGCCGGCAACTGTGCCCTGGAGTCCATGGGCCTGAAGACGTTTGGCTTTGCCGGCGGGCGCGAGGACATCTGGGAGCCGGAACAGGACATCTACTGGGGGATGGAGGGCGAGTGGCTCGAAGACCAGCGGTACTCTGGCGAGCGGGAGCTGGAGAATCCCCTGGCTGCCGTGCAGATGGGCTTGATCTATGTGAACCCGGAAGGGCCCAACGGCATGCCCAGCGCGGTCGCGTCGGGCCGGGACATCCGCGAGACCTTTGCGCGCATGGCCATGAACGACGAGGAGACCGTCGCCCTCATCGCCGGCGGGCACACGTTCGGCAAATGCCACGGCGCCGGCCCTGCCACCCACGTGGGTCCTGAGCCCGAGGCCGCCGGCATCGAGGAGCAGGGTCTCGGCTGGAAGAGCAGTTTTGGCAGCGGCAAGGGCGACGACACCATCGGCAGCGGCATCGAGGGCGCCTGGACGCCGAAACCCACCCAGTGGGACATGGGCTATTTCGACATGCTGTTCGGCTACGATTGGGACCTGGTCAAGAGCCCGGCCGGCGCCTGGCAGTGGGTCCCCGTCAACCCGGACGAAAAGGATCTTGTGCCTGCTGCCCACGATCCGTCCAAGCGGGTTACGACCATCATGACCACGGCGGACCTGGCGTTGCGCATGGACCCCATCTACGAGCCCATCGCCCGGCGGTTCCACCAGCACCCGGAAGAGTTCGCCGACGCCTTTGCCCGGGCGTGGTTCAAGCTGACGCACCGCGACATGGGCCCCCGCTCGCGCTATCTCGGTCCGGAGGCCCCGGCGGAGGAGCTGATCTGGCAAGATCCGGTGCCGGCGGTCGATCACGTGCTGATCGACGCGCAGGACGTGGCCGACCTCAAGGCCAGGATCCTTGCCTCGGGCCTGACGATCTCGCAACTGGTCTCGACCGCCTGGGCGTCGGCATCCACGTTCCGCGGCTCGGACATGCGCGGTGGAGCCAACGGGGCGCGCATTCGTCTTGCGCCGCAAAAGGATTGGGAAGTCAACGAGCCGGCCAAGCTAAGGACTGTGCTGCAGACCCTCGAGGGAATCCAAGGCGAGTTCAACAGCGCGCAGTCGGGCGGGAAGAAGGTCTCCCTCGCCGACCTGATCGTCCTGGGCGGGTGCGCGGGTGTCGAGCAAGCGGCGAGGAACGCCGGCTACCACGTGACCGTCCCCTTCACGCCGGGACGCACGGATGCGTCGCTGGAGCAAACGGACGTGGAGTCGTTTGCCGTCCTCGAACCGGCTGCGGACGGGTTCCGCAACTATGTCAAGGCCAAATACGCCGTATCGCCAGAGGAGCTGCTGGTTGACCGCGCGCAACTGCTGACGCTGACCGCGCCCGAGATGACGGTTCTCGTCGGCGGCATGCGCGTCTTGAACGCCAATTGCGGAGGGTCGCCCCACGGCGTGTTCACCAACCGGCCGGAGGCTCTCACCAACGACTTTTTCGTGAACCTGCTCGACATGGGCACGGAGTGGAAGGCGACCTCGGAAGACCAGGACGTGTTCGAGGGTCGCCATCGCGCCACGGGCGAGCCAAAGTGGACCGGCACCCGCGTCGACCTCGTCTTTGGCTCGCACTCCCAGCTCCGGGCCCTGGCGGAGGTGTATGCATGTGAGGACTCCCGGGAAAAGTTCGTGCACGACTTTGTGGCGGCGTGGGACAAGGTGATGAACCTTGACCGCTTTGACCTTGCCCAATCGTAGCGCGGGCGTCCCGGACTTGAACGGCAACGACGCGATGGATTGCTGACGGTCTCGATTCGGCACGCGGCGCCGGAAGGCGCGCAGCGGCAAGCCGGATCCCGTCGGCTGCCAGGGCATCCTTGGTGACGGGCCGTCGCGGCCAAAAGAAGCAAGCTAACGATCGGTTCCAGCGGACGGCGTTTTGTGCGCCGTCCGCTGAACTTTCACAGGCACCTGGCTGGCTACCGCAGGGGATTGCCCGAGCGACTCGCGCTCACGACCTCCAATATGGCTGCCGTCGTCGCTTCTGCTTGCCGGGCATCCGTCAAGAGGCCCATGTGGGTGCTGCCCTCCACGATTCGGATGGCGCTGTTGGTCGAAAGCCCGGCAATCTCTTCCTGCAGAAGGCGCCACGTGCCTTCGCCCTCGGTGGTGACGACCATGAGGGGCAGGCTGCCAAGATCCCCGGTGGCACGCACCTGCTCATCGGTGGCGGTGCGCGCCTCTGCTTCTGCAACCTGGGCGCGATACGGGCGGGACGTGGCCCAGAAGGCTCTCATTTCCTCGCGTTGCCGGGCCGGCAGGTCCGGGTTGGGCCCGTCGTCAGCCCAATACAGGCGCATCAAGCCCAAGGGAGCAGCGACCAGGGCCACGCGGCTGAGGCGCTCTCCCGCGGCGTTTTCCTCTCGGATCTCGGGGATGCGCTCGAACAGGTCAGGATGTCCCGAGTCGATGAATACCAGCCCGCTAACCGACTCGGGATATTGATGCGCAAAGAGCCGGACAAATTCACCACCCAACGAATGTCCGGCCAGGATATACGGCGGTTCAACGCCGGCGCCGTGCAGCAGCCTCTGCAGCTCGGCGACGACCGTCTGCGCGTCGCGAGGCTGCGGGCCGGGATCACTCCAGCCAAAGCCTGCACGGTCATAGGCGCACACACGGGTGGTCCTGGCCACTTCGGGCTGTATCCAGGCCCACAGGGGCGTCGCCTCGCCGGCACCGCTCTCAAGAATGACCGTGGGGCTGCCCTCGCCGAGGCAGTAGAGGTGCAGGCGATGGCCGCCGACGTCCACGAGCTGGCCAGGCGGCGGATAGGCCCGTTCTTCGGCTCTCGCTGCCAGGGCCTGGTACACGGCGGCAGCGGCAGCCAGGACGAGAATCACGCCGATGAGCAACGCCCCGCCGAGAGCCAGTCGACCAAGAATCCGGTTCCTTTTCACGAGTGTATTTCCTTTCAGATCTGATATCAGGCGGCCAGTAGCCCGGGAGATGTCAGCTTATCGCGGCGTCTCCGAATTCTCTCTCGGGAGAAGGGCGCCGGAAGACCGCCGCCCGGCTCACCACGAGAGCGAGCGCCCAGGTCAAAAGGACGTTCAGCAGGGGTGCGGCCGATCCGGGCATGCCGAGGGCAAAAGGCAGAAACGACGCGAGGTTGGTGGAGGTGTGGAACAGCACGACGATCAGCAGGCTGCCCCCGGTGTTGAGCCAGAGCCACGTGTACAGGATCGAGAGACCAATGGTCCAGGTGAGGAAGCCAAGGAAGGGAACCAGGAACGAGCCGCTGCCCTGGGCGAACTCGAACTGGCCCGTGCCCGGCACGAAGTAGAGCGGCGCGTGCCACAGCCCCCACACAATCCCCAGCAACACGCCGGCGCTGAACGGAGAGCGACGAGCAAGGAGTGCGGGCAGCGCATAGCCGCGCCATCCGAGTTCCTCACCCAGGGGCCCGCCGAGGAACAGGACCCTCACGAACTCGGTTGCCATCAAGGCCGCCAGGGGGCCGGGGGCAGCCATCGGGGGCCATCGCTCTCCGGTGGCGGCCATGATCGCAATGGCGAGGAGCATCGTGGCGGGCAGCATGAACAGCGCGACGATGAACCAGACGGGGCTGACCCGCCAATGTGCGAGACGGCCGAGCATCTTGCGGAGCCCTGCCTCGCGGTGATATAAGGCGGTGAGCACCAGTGCCGCCACGGTCGGGCCATAGCCCGCGACGACGTTCAGGGCGCGGCCCGGAGCGGTGTCGATGCCGAGAGAAGTGGCCGCCATGGCGATCCAGATAATCCAGGACAGGGCGAACGTCAAGAGATAGAAGGTCGCCAGCGGGCGGTGCTTGGCGGACGAGGGAATGGCTGCCATCACTTCCTCCGGTACCAAGACTGGGCACAGCCGCGGCAACGTCGATACGGCGCCTGGGGCGATCGATACACCGGCGGTATCTTTTTCCATCATTGGGGGTAGGGGCAGGTCTCGCGCCTGCCCAGCGGGGCGACCGCAAGGGTTCGCCCCTACATCAGGGCGACCGCAAGGGTTCGCCCCTACATCTTGAGATGATACCGCCGGCGCACAGAATAGCACAAGAACCGGTGAAAGTCAAGTGCCAGTTTTTTCGGCCAGCTCCGCCACCGCGCAGGCCACGCCCGCGGCCAGCGCCCGCCGGGCTCGGCCGACATTCCGGGCCATCCTCAGCAGATCCGCCAGGCTGCCCGGTTCCCGGACCAGGTGGGCGGCCAGCCGGCCGGCGCTGAGGTCGCCGTCGTCGTCCAGGAGTTGGTTGAGGGGGGGCAGCGGCTCGTCCATGGTGTCCGAGACGGCCCGCAAGGCCAGGAAGGGGAGGCCACGCGCCGAGGCTGCCCTGGCGAGCCAATAGCTCTCCATGTCCACGGCGACGGCGCCGGTCCACCGGCCCAGGCTCTCCTTGCCGGCCGGCGTGGCGACGATGCCCGGCACCGTCACCGTCGGCCCGCAGAGCGCGGGCAGCCGGGCAGTTTGAAGGGCCTCCGTGGCCGCGCCCAGCAGCTCCCGGTCGGCCCGGTAGATGGTGGGCTCGATCTCGCCGGCGGGTCCCGTGCTGCCCATCAGCTCGGAGGCCAGGACCAGGTCGCCGGCGGCCAGGTGCCCTTGCAGCCCGCCGGAGAACCCGAAGGAGACGACGGCGAGCACGGCGCGGTGGGCCAGCACCGCTTCGATGGCCTCCTCGGCCCGCCGGCGGCCCATGCCCGAACAGGCCAGCAGCACGGGCCGGCGCCCGCACAGCCCGGCGTAGGCAGGGCCGGGAAGGCCTGCGACCCTTTCGGGCGCCATCGCCAGCCGCCGCCGCAGGTCCGAGGCTTCCCCCTCCAGCGCGGCCACCAGGGCCAGGGCCGGCGCGCCGTGGGGGGTCGGGCTCAGGGCAGGGCCCATTTCAGGACGCGCCACAGGTTGGGCAGGCTCCGCACGGCCTCATCCATGGCGGCGGCATCGTGGCCGCTGTGGACCATGCAGTGGGCGCAGCGCGGGTCGTTCCCTGCGCCGTACGCCTCCCAGTTTGTATCTTCCATCAACGCCTGAAACGACGGGCAGTAGCCATCGGCCAGGAGGTAGCAGGGCTGCCGCCATCCCCGCGGATTGCGGGTGGGCGTGCTCCAGGGGAGGCAAGCCAGCTCTCGCTTGCCGGCCAGGAAATCGAGATAGAGGGGAGTGTTGCCAAAGGGGACCTCGTGTCGCAGGTCGTAGAGGGGGCCAAAGCGCGCAACCGCCTCCGCGCGGGTAAGGAACATGTCGCCGTCGACCCCCTCGAAGCCAAAGGCCGGTGCGATCAGGATGCCGTCGACCGGGATTCGAGCCAGCAGCTCCAGGAGCTGCACCGTTTCCGAAACGTCCGTCCCCTTGTACAGGGTCGTATTCACCAATACGTTGAACCCGCGGCCCCTGGCGGCGCGGATGGCGCTCGTGGCCGCCTCAAAAACGCCCTCGCGCCCGGCATAGCGGTCGTGGGTTTCGGCCAGGCCGTCCAGGTGAACCACAAAGCTCAGGTAGGGGCCCGGCCGAAAGTCCTGGAGGGCATCTTCCAGGAGCAGGCCATTGGTGCACAGGGTCACGCCCCGTCCTCGGGCCAGGATCTGGTCCACGATGGGCACGATGTCGGGGTGCAGCAGGGGCTCGCCGCCCGTCACGCTGACCAGGGGAGCGCGCGACTCGTCCACGGCGGCCAGGCACTCGGCCGCGGACAGGCTGTGGCGCGGGCTCTCTTTCAGCTCGCGGATGCGCCCGCAGCCGGCGCAGGCCAGGTTGCAGCGGAGGGTCGGCTCCAGCATGAGCACCAGGGGAAAGCGCCCTCGCCCGCGGATCTTGTTGCCGATGGTATACCTGGCCAGGGACCAGACGAGTTGCCGGGAAAAAGCCATGTCCTGTTCCTTTCTGGGCCCCGGCAGGGGCCAGACCGCCACCGGTCATCCCGCGCCGGCGCCCGGGGCGGCAGGGCCTTAATCCGCGGCCTGCCCGGCGTCGCACGCGGCGGAGGGCTCGAGGCGGCGATAGCCCCACACGTCAAAGGCAAACGACCAGTGTCGGTTGACCTGCTCGATGACGTCCGCCGTCAGCTCGTAGCTGTTCTTCCGATAGCCGGCGACGGAGGCCAGGTAGGCTCGCAGCCTGGGCTCGACGTGGGCCAGCCCCGGCAAGCCCAGGACGTCGTAGACCCGGGAAACTTCGGCCAGGGGATCGGCCTCCAGATCCTCGAACCGCACCTCGACCAGGTTCCCGGGCGGGATCAGCTCCCTGTCGGCCAGGTAGCGCTGCACGAGCTGGACAAAGAACTGGAGGATGAGACGTTCGATCTCCTCGGGGCCGATGGCCTGCAATTGCGACCTGGGCAGCACGACCTGCCAGAGCTTTTTCGTGGACAGGAACAGGTCATAGGGATTGCGGCACATGTGGATGAACCTGGCCTCGGGAAAGAGCTCCAGGAGCGCGCGGATGCGGGCGCTGTGGGCCGGGTTCTTGAGGACCAACCGCTTCCCGCCGGCCTGGAGCGTCGCCTTGCGCAGGATCTCCAGGTATCGGTCTGACCATTCGGCCCGGGCCTGCGGCGACAGGTCCTGGAACAGAGTGTCCCTGGCGAACAGGTCGGCCGCCTGGCGGGGAAACGAAAAGACGTGGAGGAAGGAATGGGGCGTGGAGTTGCCCAGGGCGAACTCTTCCTCCTGGGGGGCATCGATGCGGAGCGGGACGTTGTCGATGAGGCGGGTGGGATGGCTGTTCTCCATCCAGAAGGCGACGATCCGCTCGATGAGGCCCCGGCCCACCAGGCAGAACCCGGGCGCCAGGGCCTGGAACGTCGAGACGTAGCCCAGTTGCGGGTCCTGGCACAACAACAGGTGGAGGTGGGTCGTGCCGGTGCGCCAGTGGCCGAGGACAAAGATGGGCGCCGGATGGATGGCCGTGCTCCGCACTGCGTTGCCGTAGCCCAGGCGCTCGGCCAGCCGCAGGGGGCTGGTCAGCAGCGTGGTCGTCATCACAAAAAGGGCCCGGGGCAGGTAGCGGACGTCGATCCCTTCGGCGTTCGACAACAACCTGAGCCAATTGCGGGCGGATCCCATCGCCAGGGGATGTTCGAGCATGAGGGGCAGTCCATGAGCTACCACGAGGATCCCTTTCCCGGCCGGTCAGTCCGCGCCGTCGCGCACGGCCACGAGGCCAAAGATGGTAGTCGAGTAGGCCAGGCCGCCATGCGGATGCAAGAAGAGGGCGCCGGCCCAGTTGTTGTATCCCAGCCCAGCCCCGGTACGCACCTTGTAGACCGTCCGGCCGGTGCGCCAGTCGACCGCCGTCAGGTACCAGGAAGTGACCGGGCCGTCGTCGCCTCGCCAGTACATGTAGGCCAGGCCGTTCCCCAGCGACAGCTTGAAGACGCCAATGCTCCTCTCGTCGCTGGCCCAGACCTGCTGGCAGCGGTAGCTGCCGTCGTCCTGCCGGACGGCGTCGACGCGGGTCAGCCCCGGGGCCGGACGGGAGCGCGGGAACGTGTGGCGCCCCCAGTTGTTCTCCACCAGGACCGAGTGGATGCCCGCGGGGCGGCCGCCGCCGTCGGCCAGCTCGAACCCGACCGTGCTGACGTCGGTCCCGCTGCGGCCTGCCTCGAAAACGGGCGCGCTGCAGACCACCACCCCGTCAGAGCGCCGCACGAAGAGCAGGTGTATGCGGGGCTCGGCATTGTCCGTGATGACGGCCAGGCCATCCCCGTCGCCTGTCAGCGTCACCGATGTGCCCGAGCCGCGGGTGATGTGGCCGGCTTTCTTGCCGGGGCCACGGTCGTACTCGGTTCGCCAGTCGACGACGATGGCGCCCTCGTCGTCGTGGCGGAGGCGATAGAGGGCATAGTCCGACAGGATATAGACGCCATCCTCGCCTACGGCGAACGCGTTTTCGATGATCTCGCCCTCCAGGCGCATCGTGCGGACGGAGCCGGTCTCGCGGTCGACCGTGCCCACCATGCCCGCCGTCGTGGCATACCAGTAGGCCGTCCCGTCCCAATCGGGCAGCACCCAGGCCACGCTGTCCTGGTCGGGCCAGGGCAGGGGCACCACGTGGGACCGCAGATCGTACTCCCGCACCAGCTTGAAGTCCTGGCGCTCCACCATGTCCGGAACCTGGACGACGCGGACTGTATTGCCGGTGGTCGGCACCACGGCCCGGTCCTGTTCGTCCAGGTAAAAGTACATCCCGGCGCCCAGGTACTCCCAGGGCAGGACGCCCTGCACGATCCACTGGTTGGTCCGGGGGGGCAGGTCGTAGTTGGCCAGCTCCTCCAGTGTGTAGGGGTCCATCAGCTCGAGCTGGAAGCTGCGGCCGTTGCTGTAGACGCCGACGATGCGCCCCTTGTGGTCAAAGGCCACGGTGCCATACCCGCCGAATCCCTGGGTCCTTGAGCTGACCCGGGGCTGGATCCCCAGGGGCCCGCTGGCCCGGTAGGTATCGCTCATGTAGGCGTCACAGTGCATGTTGTTGCCGCTGCCCGCGGCCATGAAGGGATGGTCGGGGATGGGCGCGTGGGGGATGGGCGCCGGCAATCCGGCTGGCGGCGACGGGAGGGGATCTTCCGATTCGAGTCGCGCCAGCCACGGCTCAGGGATCGACCCGGATCGCCGGATGCCGCTCAGGCCGGTGACCAGGCTGCCCAGGGCCAGGAGCACGACGGCCAGGAGGAGACAAACGCAGAGGACGGCGGCCCTGGTTCTGGAGCCTCGTCGTGCAAGCGCTTCATTCTCGCTTCGGGCTTTGGGGCCCATGGCTGCGTTGCCCTCGACATGTGCTAGCGTGTGTCTTGCGGCGGCCGGCCCGTCCCCACCGGCTCTCGTGATTGCAGCAGTATATCACGGCGAGGCCGGCCCGTCAAAGAAGCGCAGGCCCTCAACTCCTCACCGGCGGCCGCCGCCCGGGTTTCAGGGCGCGTAGCCGTGGGACCGATACCATTCCACGGCCTTTGCCAGGGCCTCGCGGGCGGGCGTCTGCGGCAGGCCTAGTTCCCGGACTGCCTTGCCCGGGTCGAAAAACTCGTAGCGGCGCGAGAGGCGCACCTTGTCCGGCGTCGCCGTGGGGATATGGCGCGGCTGCCATCGCGCCCGCGCCACGTCGACGTAGGACCAGGCCAGGGCGACGGAATGGGGGATGCGCAGCCGGACGGGCGGCCGCCCGCTGATCTCGGCCAACAGGTCGAGGATCTGCTTGAGGGTCAGGTTTTCGCCGCCCAGGATGTAGCGCTCGCCCGGCCGGCCCCGCTCGGCGGCCAGCAGGTGGCCCGCGGCCACGTCTTCCACGTCCACGATGTTCAGCCCGGTGTTCACGTAGCCAAACATGCGCCCCGTGAGCATGTCGACGATGATCTGTCCCGAGGGTGTCGGCTTGTGATCGCCCACGCCCACCGGCGTGCTGGGGTTGACGATGACGACGGGAAGTCCCTGCCGGGCCATGCGGCGGGCCACTTCTTCGGCCTTGAACTTGGTCCGCTGGTACGGCCCGATCCGATCCTCCAGGCTGCTGGGCGTGTCCTCCGTGGCGGGGGTGTGGTCGCCGTGGAAGCCAAGGGCCGAGACCGAGCTGGTGTAGACGATGCGTTCCGCCCCCGCCATCCGGGCCGCTTCCAGGACGCGGCGCGTGCCCTCAACGTTGGCCTGATAAAAGTCGCCGGGACGGTAACCCCAGTAGCTGTAGAGGGCGGCGACGTGGAACACCCACCCGCATCCGGCCATGGCCTGTTGCAGGGCCTGCCCGTCGGACAGGTCGCCTGCCACCCGCTCCACGGGCAGGCCGTCCAGTTGCCGGGTGCCGGCGCCGGGCCGCACCAGCGCCCGCACCTCGTGCCCGGCCTGTAACAGGTGGCGCACCACGGCGCCGCCGATGAACCCTGTACCTCCCGTTACAAATGCGCGCATGTTCTCTCCACCCATGGAGGAACAGCAGCCCCTCCTCGGTTTCGGACATGACCCAGGCAAAATCGGTCCCTTCGTCCATGATGGCCTGGCCTGCTTGCGGCGCTCGCGGCGCGGGCAGCCTGCGGGACAGGCCGTCGTGCCCAGGTCCTGGCCGAGAAGCTGCTAGAGCTTCTCGAACCACATCAGCACGCCCATCCCCACAAAGAGGACGGCGGCAATCTTGCGCAGGACCGCCTCGGGGATGACCCGCGTCAGCAGCTCGCCGCCCATGACGCCCAACGCCGTGACCGCGGCCAGGGCCAGGGCCGCCCCGACAAAGATGTAGAGGGGCATCTTGTGCTTGGCGGTCATGCTGATCACGGCCAACTGCGTCTTGTCGCCCAGCTCGGCCACAAAGAGCAGGGCAAAGGTGCTGAGCAAAACCTTCAATCCTTCTGGCATTCGTGCACTCCGTCGTACTTGTTTTGATCGTCCTCGGCCCGGTGCAAGGCGCCCGCCGTGCGGCGTCGCGGCTGGTGGGCTGCCTACCGGACCCACCAGCGGAACTGGTAGCGCCCGGGGTAGATGCGCGCCAGGGCCTGGCCGGCAAAGGGCTCGCCGTGGCCCACGTAGACGCGGCGCGGCTCCAGGCTGCGCAGCCGCTCGTAGCTTGCCTGCCACGCGTCCCGGTCCGACAGGTAGAGGGGCTGGCTGGGCACGGCATAGTTGACCAGGAGGTCGCCCACCAGGGCGTCGCCCCGGGCGGTGACGATGCCCAGCGAGCCGGGGGCGTGGCCGGGCAGCTCTACCGTCCTGCCCTTCAGCCCGTAGGCCGACAGGTCCTCGTCGTCCTCCAGGAAGACGCCAACCTCCAGCGGCCGCAGGGGCAGGAGGGGGGCGAGGAGCAGGTAGGCCCAACGCACCAGGCTGCCGCGCAGCGTCTGGGCGGGGGGCAGGGCGTTGCGCCGGTCCCGGCTCAGGCCGGGCGCCAGGGGATGGGCAGCGATGGAGGCGCCGCACCACGCCTGCGCGTCGCCGGCGGCCCCGTAGTGATCCAGGTGGCCGTGGGTGACCAGGATCAGGCGGACGTCGCCCGGGGCCACGCCCGCAGCCGCGGCCCCGGCGGCGATGGCCGGCGCCGAGCCGGGCGGGCCGGGGTCGACCAGGATCGTCCCCCCGGCGGAGCGGACGAGGTAGCAGTTCGTCTCGCCGACGCGGATGCGGTGGATGGTCGCTGGCTCGTCGGGGGTTGCCATGCTGCTCCCTTCTACCCCAGGGCCACGTCGAGGGTCATCATGATGGCAAAGCCTAGCATGCAGCCGATGGTGGCCACGTCGGTGATGGTCTGCGCCTGCGACTCGGGGATGAGCTCCTCGACGACGACATAGATCATGGCGCCCGCGGCAAAGGCCAGCGCGTAGGGCAGGATGGGCTGCATGGTCACCACGGCGAGGGCCCCGATGACCCCGGCGATGGGCTCGGGCATGCCCGAAAGCTGGCCGTACCAGAAGGCGCGCTTGCGCGAGACGTTTTCGCGGCGCAGGGGCACCGACACGGCCATGCCCTCCGGAAAGTTCTGCAGGCCGATGCCGATGGCCAGGGCCACGGCGCCGGCCAGGCTGGCGGAGGGCAGGCCCGAGGCCACGGCGCCAAAGGCCACGCCCACGGCCAGCCCCTCGGGGATGTTGTGCATGGTAATGGCCAGCACCAGCAGGACGCTGCGCTGCCAGGTGGTGCTCAGTCCCTCGGCGTCTTCCGTGCGCATGTTGGCGTGCACGTGGGGCAAGACCGCGTCGACGGCGTAGAGAAAGGCCCCGCCCAGCAAGAAGCCGACCACGGCCGGGAGCCAGGATGGGACCCCGGAAGCCTCGGCCATCTCGATGGCGGGGGCCAGGAGCGACCAGAAACTGGCGGCGATCATGACGCCGGCGGCAAAGCCGAGCATGCCGTCGAGCAGCGTGCGGCTGACGGTGGTGAAAAAGAACACTGTCGAGGCACCCAGGGCGGTGACACCCCAGGTGAACATGGTCGCCAGGAAGGCCTGGACGACGGGATTGAGTTCGGAGAACCAGGTGACGAGCATACGCCTTCCTCCCGGCACGCGGTGTTCGGGGCGCTCCACGCCCGGGAGGCATTATACCACGCCTGGGGCGGGATGCAAAGCATAGGTTGCCGATCGTTTCCCGTCGCGCTGTGCCGCTTCGCCGCCAGCCGTCCGCCTGAGCTCGGATGGCGCGCACCAGGGGTGCCTTACTTTGCCTGCGGGGTGCTTTTCGGTCCCTTCAAAAACCCTGGCTTGGCTGGATGCGACTGTCAACGAATCGGAATCGAATAAACGAATAGGCGAACAAACGAATGGGATCAACGGTTGGGCGGATGGGGCGTCCAGCGCTTGCGTCGGTGTGCCAGAATCTTCTGGGGTGGGAAGAGACGCTTCCACTCCAACCGCGGCTTGCCAAAGTTGAACAGCAGAAGAACTTGACAGTCCGAGGCAGCAAAGTAGTCGATGCACTGGGCAATCTCGTCATTGGTAAGAGGATGCCCATGCGCCTTGTACTCCACAAGCAGCACCCCCTCCACCAGATGATCCGGCACGTAGAAATTCACCTGATTGCCGTTCTCGTCAAAGATGGGCAACTGCGGTTCCCATTCGGCGACCAGCTCGGCATCCACAAAACGCTGTGCCATCGCGTTGTGATAGGTCGATTCGCGATGCCCGGGTCCCAGGTCGTTGTGAACTGCCATTGCCAACCCGATGACCTGATAGGTCAAGCCGCCAAGTGCGTCATCAACCAGTCGAGGTTTTTCACCCTTTGCCGCTTCCATGATCTCCTCCTGGTCTACTGCCAACGAATGGACAACGAATAAACGAATGATCTACTCGCCATTCGTTTATTCGCTCTTCATTCGTTGACGGCTTTCTACGCTGCCAACGAATGGGCAACGAATAAACGAATCTGCAACTCCCCCCTGGTCATTCGTTTATTCGCTCTTCATTCGTTGACGGCTTTCTACGCTGCCAACGAATGGGCAACGAATAAACGAATCTGCGACTCCCCCCTGATCATTCGTTTATTCGCTCTTCATTCGTTGACGGCTTTCTGCGCTGCCAACGAATGGGCAACGAATAAACGAATCTGCAACTCCCCCCTGATCATTCGTTTATTCGTTCTTCATTCGTTGACCCCATTCGTTCTCCATCAACCCACCGGAATCACGGCCTTCGTGTCCCTTGATTATGCCACTATTTCCATCATCCCGCAAACCCG
>DAOUHB010000115.1:0-10200 GCA_034428935.1 Anaerolineae bacterium
CGGCCTGGTGGCGGGCCGGCGAGTTGGTGCGCGACCCCCACGCCCTACCCGTCGCGGCCGGGGTGCCGCCCGGCCGCTACCGCCTGGCCGCGTCGCTGCTCCACGCCGCCGGCGGCAGCGCCGTCGAGCCGGAGGACGGCCCGTCGCGGCTGGAGCTGGCCGTCGACGAGGTGCGGGGGCGCGACCGCGCCTACAGGCCGCCGGCCTTCGCGCACCGGCAAGGGGCGGCCTTTGGCCCGGACATCGTCCTGGCCGGCTACGACCTGTCGCCCGGCCCGGCGGCGCCCGGCTCGACGCTGGCCGTGACCCTCGTCTGGCACGCAGTCGAGACGCCCGCGGCCAACTATGACGTCTTTGTCCACCTGCTGGACGCCGCGGGGAACATATTGGCGCAGGACGACGGCCCGCCGGGCGATGGACGCCTGCCAACCCTGGGCTGGCTGCCGGGCGAGTACCTGGCCGACAGCCACGTTTTGCCGCTGCCCACCGACCTGCCCGCCGGGGAGTACCGCCTGGCCGTGGGGTTCTACGATCCGGTCACGCTGGAGCGGCCGGCCGCGCCGGCACTCCTGGAGACGCCCGTGACGGTCCAGGATGGCCCATCATAATGCATAGAGGGAGAACGCCATGCCTTTGCAGGACAGCCTGAGCATCGACAATGTCCGCCAGCAGATCGTCGGCATCGACGTCGAGGTGCCGCTGCTGGACGGCAGCCACCGGCCGTACGTCAATTTCGACAATGCCGCCAGCACGCCCGCCTTGCGGCCCGTGCACGAGAAGGTGAACGAGTTCATGCACTGGTATTCCAGCGTGCACCGCGGCACGGGGTTCAAGAGCCAGGTGGCCACCGAGGCCTATGACCTGGCCCACGACATCGTCGGCTGCTTCCTGGGCGCCAACCTGGAGACCAACACGGTTGTCCTGGGCAAGAACGCGACGGAGGCCATCAACAAGGTGGCCCGGCGCTTTCCCCTGGAGCATGACGACGTGGTCATCTGCTCCCTCATGGAGCACCATTCCAACGACCTGCCCTGGCGGCAGCAGGCGCGGCTCGTCCACGTCGGGGTTCGCGACGATGGGGCGCTGGACGAGGAGGAATTCGACCGCCTGCTGGTCAGGCACGCCGGGCGGGTCAAGCTGGTGGCCATCAGCGGCGCGTCCAACGTCACCGGGCACCTCAACCCCATCCACCGCCTGGCCGAAAAGGCCCACGCCGCCGGCGCCCGCATCCTGGTGGACGCGGCGCAGCTCGCGCCCCACCGCGCCATCGACATGCGCGCCGACGATGACCCGGGGCACCTGGACTTTGTGGCGCTGTCGGCCCACAAGATGTACGCACCCTTTGGCACGGGCGCCCTCGTGGGACCCATCTCGATATTCGGCGAGGGCACGCCCGACGTGGTGGGCGGCGGCACGGTTGACCTCGTCACCGTGGACGACGTGCGCTGGGCCGGCGCGCCCGACCGGGACGAGGCGGGTAGCCCCAACGTCGTCGGCGCGGTGGCCCTGGCCCAGGCGATCCTCAGCCTGCAGGCGGTGGGCATGGACGCCCTGGCGCGCCACGAGGCAGAGCTGACGGCCCACGCCCTGCGAGGCCTGGCGGGCATCGAGGGCCTGGAGATCTATGGCTCGGGCGATCCCGAGAAGGTCGACGAACGGGTGGGCGTCATTCCCATAAACCTGGCGGGCGTGGACCACTACAAGCTGGCCGCCATCCTGAGCTTCGAAGGGGGCATTGCCGTGCGCAACGGCTGCTTCTGCGCCCACCCCTACATCCTGCGCCTGCTACAGGTGTCGAGCGAGGATGCAGTGCGCAACCGGCAGAACATCATCGACGGCACGCGGGTGGGCCTGCCGGGCCTGGTGCGCATCAGCTTTGGCTGTTACAACACCCTGGAAGAGGTGGACCACGCCGTGGCGGTCCTGGCCCGCATCGCCGCCGGCGACGTGACGGGCGACTACGAGCAGGACCCGGCGTCGGGGTCCTATTGGCCCCGGGGCTACGAGCCGGACTACCAGCGCTACTTTGCCCTGCAACCCGGCGTGCCGGCCCGTCCCCGCGAGCACAGGATGCCGCGCTGCGGGGTCTAGCGGCCTGACCGCGCAAACCTGGGGAGGCTTCGCGAGGCACATCGCCGCCCTGGCAGGGGGCGCGCCTGGGGCGGTTTCGAGCCGGAAACGGGGGATCCGCGGCGGACCGGGGCAAGCCGCGGGCTCGGGGCCCGGCCCGGAACGGCACGCAGAGGGCGCGGTAGAAGATCTACTGGCCGCCTGGGGGCGCCAACTGCTGCACCTGCAGCTCCGCCTCGTCGAGGGCCTGGCTGCAGCGCCGGGCGAGGCGCATGCCCCGCTGGTAGAGGGCGATGGACTGCTCCAGCGTCAGGTTGCCCTCCTCGAGCTGGCGCACGGCGGCCTCCAGGGCCTCGAATGCATCTTCAAAGCACAGTCCTTCAATGTCGTCGCTCATGGTGCCCTTTCGTCACTGCCGTTAGCTCGCCATCCTGCACCTGGATGCGAAGGTCGTCGCCGGCCTGCGCCTGTTGCACGCTGCGGACCACGACGCCCGTATCTTCCCGCCGCACGATGGCATAGCCCCGCTCCAGGGTTGCCTGGGGGCTGAGGGCCAGCATCTGCGCCCGGGCCCGTCCCAGGGCAGCCCGCCGCAGCGCCAGGGAGTGGAGCAGCGCCTGGCTCGCGCGCCGCGAAAGCTCGTCGAGCCGCTGGCGCTCCGCCTCTATCCGCCCGCGGGGCGAAAGGCGGGCCAGGCTTCGCCCTTCGCGCTCCAGGCTCTGGCGGGCCTCGGCCAGGCGCCGCAGCACCTGCTCCTCCACCTGGACGGCGTGGGCGCGGACGCGTCGCCGCAGATCGGCCTGATCGGGGACGGCCAGCTCGGCCGCCGCCGTGGGGGTGGAGGCGCGCACGTCGGCCGCGAAATCGGCGATGGTAAAGTCGGTCTCGTGGCCCACGCCGCAGACGATGGGATGGCGGCAGGCGGCGATGGCGCGGGCCACCCCCTCGTCGTTAAAGGCCCACAGCTCTTCCAGCGAGCCGCCTCCCCGCACCAGCAGGATCAGGTCGACGTCGTCGCGGGCGTCCAGCGCCCGGAGGGCGGCCACGATCTGGGGCGGGGCCATGTCGCCCTGGACCAGGGTCGGGGCCAGGAGGACCTTGACCAGAGGCCAGCGCCGCCGCAACACCTGGAGGACGTCGCGCAGGGCGGCCGCCTGGGGCGAGGTGACCACGCCCAGCAGCCGGGGGAAGGGCGGCAGGGGGCGCTTGCGCTCAAGCTCGAACAGGCCCTCGGCCCTGAGCCGCTCGCGCAGCTCCTCGAATTGGGCGTGCAAATCGCCCACGCCGGCGGGGTGCAGTTCGTCGACGTAAAGCTGGTAGACGCCACCCTGGGGATAGACCGAGATGCGGCCCCGGGCCAGGACCTGGGCGCCGTGCTCGGGCTGCCAGCCCAGGAGCTCGACGTTGGAGCGCCACATGACACACTTGAGGGAGGCGCCGGCATCCTTCAGGCTAAAGTAGAGGTGGCCCGAGGCGGGCCGGCTCAGGTTCGAGATCTCGCCGCGCAGCCAGACGTTGCGCAGCGAGAGGTCCCCTTCCAGCAGGTTGCGGATGTGCCGGGTCAGTTCGCCAACCGTCCAGACGCGGGCGCCGGTCATGGGCTCTCTCCGGCCGGCGCGGTTGCCGGGGCCAGGACGCGCAACCCCTGGGCGCCGGCGACGATGGCCTCCGTGGCCATGTCCAGGAAGAGGCCGTGCTCGACGATGCCGGGCCGGTCGGCCAGGGCCCGCGCCAGGGCGCGGAGGTCGTCGATGCCGGCGGCGAACCAGCAGCGGATGAGATGGTTGCCGTTGTCGGTAACGTAGGGCGCGCCGGCCTCGTCGCGCCACAGCTCGGCCCGCTGGCACAGGCCCTGCAGCCAGCGCACCTGGGAAGGGGCGCCAAAGGGCACCACCTCCAGGGGCAGGGGGCCCCGGCCCAGGCGGGCCACCAGCTTGTCGTCACTGGCGATGACCAGGAAGCGCCGGGCGTGGCTCTCGACGATCTTTTCGCGGAGGAGGGCCTTGCCCAGGCCCTTGATCAGGTTCAGCTCGGGGTCGATCTCATCCGCGCCGTCGACGGCCAGGTCCAGGTGGGGATGGTCGTCGATGGAGGCGAGGGGGATGCCCGCCGTCCGGGCGCGGGCCGCCGTCTCTTGCGACGTGGGCACGCCCACCACGCCGCGGAGCCTGCCGGCCCGCAGCTCCTCGCCCAGCAGGTCGACGAAATAGGCGGCAGTGGTGCCCGACCCCAGGCCGAGGATCATGCCGCTCTGCACGTAGGTCAGCGCCCGGCGGGCAGCGTCCAATTTGGGGTTCATCGTCTCTGCCCGGCAGGCTCCGGGGATCCGGAAGGGTAACGCCGGCCGGGAGCCTGTCCGGCAGGCTCCCGGCTACCGGCGCGGTATCGTCGGATACCCTCGGGGCCCGGTGAGGGCTCCTTTCCGTTGAGATCAGGCCAGGGCGCCGCGCACCTTGTCCAGTTGGCCGGCGCTGCCCAGCTTCTCGTTCTTGTGGGCGATAAAGTCGGCATAGGCAGCCATAAAGGTCTTGCCTGGGTCCCGGAAGTCGAACTTTTCCGGGTGATCGCGAAAGAACTCGCGGTGTACGCGGGTCCACACCAGGCGGCCGTCGGTGTCGATGTTGACCTTGGTCACGCCCAGCGGCACGGCCCTGGCAAAGTCATCCTCGTCCACGCCCCTGGCCGAGGGGTCGAGGGCGCCGCCGGCGGCATTGATGCGCTCCACCTCTTGTCGGGGCACGGAGGAAGACCCGTGCATCACCAGGGGAAATCCGGGCAGGCGCTCCTGGATCTGCGCCAGGCGCTCAAAGTGCAGACTCTGGCGCCCCTTGAACTTGTAGGCGCCGTGGCTGGTGCCGATGGCGACTGCCAGGCTGTCGCAGCCGCTGCGCTCCACGAACTCTTCCGCCTCGGCGGGATCGGTGAGCATGGCGTGTTTTTCGTCGACGGCGATGTCTTCTTCCACACCGCCGAGCATGCCCAGCTCGGCTTCCACGCTGATACCGCGAGCGTGGGCTGCCTCGACCACGCGGCGCGTGGTGGCAATGTTCTGCTCGAAGGGCATGTGAGAGGCATCGATCATGACCGAGCTGTAAAAGCCGGACTCGATGCACTCGTAGGCCGTCTCCTCGTCGCCGTGATCCAGGTGCACGGCAAAGACGGCCTCGGGGTAAAGCTCTTCGGCGGCGCGGATCAGCCCCTCCAGCATCAACACGCGGGCATAGTTGCGCGCTCCCCGCGAGATCTGGATGATAAAGGGCGCCGACGATTGGATGTTGCCCTCGAACAGGCCGATGCACTGCTCCATGTTGTTGATGTTGTAGGCGCCGATGGCAAACTTGCCGTAGGCGATCTTGTAAAGGTCAGCCGTCGTTACGATCATCGAATTCCCCCCGACTTGCTCCTTTCGCGTCTGGGCCGCCCTGTCTCGGCGACGGCTGCGTCTACAGCGTCAAGAGGTAGGCGACCAGGTCGTTGATCTGCTGCTCAGAGAGCTGCGTGTTGTAGGTGCTGGGCATGATGCCCGGCGTAAAGCCCTCCACGACGTGGGCGTCCGGCTCGGCAATGGCCTGGTGAAGGTACTCCTCGGCCGACATGCCCTCGACGCGGTTGCCTGCCTCGGTGCCGATGTTGGCCAGGGACGGGCCGACGAGGGTCACGCCGGGATCGAGGGAGTGGCAGGTGTTGCAGGCGGGCGAGGCTACCTGGCTGTAGACCGTCTCCCCCGCGGCGGCGTCGCCTGCGCCGCCTTCGCCACCGGTGCCACCCTCTCCTCCACAGGCGACGAGGCTGGCGATCAGGATCATCGAGACCAGAAACATTGTTTTCCGCATGTGGACCTCCTCATGAAAGTGAGTGATAGGTATTTGATTGAGACGTCCACGCTGACAGGATGGCCACTCTGCAGATCCCGCGCATATTGTAACACAAATGCAGGCGAAAGCCAATCCCGCCGGCTCGCTGATCTAGGGCTGCAAAACCAGCCCTGCCTGGGACCGCCGAGCGCCTGCTCGGCATTTCTCTCTCAGCGCGCAACTTGCCGAGCCAGCGCTCGGCGCCCCCGGCTACAAAACCGGCCCTGCCTGGGACCGCCGAGCGCCTGCTCGGCATGTCTCCCCACGCGCAACCTGCCGAGCCAGCGCTCGGCGCCCCCAGTTGCCAAGCCGGTCGGGGCTGCCGCCATCCCGGACGCCGTTTTTCGCTTGCCCTGGGCCCCTTTTTCGAGTATAATGAGGGTGAACGATGGAGAGGAAGCACGGTTTGAGCCTGTTTGTCACGTTCGAGGGCCCGGAAGGGTCGGGCAAGACCACACAGATGCGCCTTCTCGCGACGTACCTCCGCGAGGGGGGCCACGACGTGCTGACAACCCGCGAGCCGGGCGGCACGGCCATCGGGGACCTGGTGCGAGCCATTCTATTGGATCCGGCCCACACCGAGATGGCGCCCAACACCGAGTTCCTGCTTTTTTCCGCCGCCCGGGCCCAACACGTGGCGGAGGTGATCCGGCCGCAACTGGCCCGCGGCGGCATTATCCTGTCGGACCGGTACGCCGATTCGAGCCTGGCCTACCAGGGTTATGGGCACCGGCTGGACCTGGAGGAGGTACGGTCTGTGACCGGTTTTGCCACCGGCTGGCTGCGGCCCGACCTGACCTTTTACCTGGACCTGCCGGTGGAGCAGGGGCTCCGGCGAAAGGCGGGAGGCCAGGGGGATGCGTGGAACCGGATGGAGCAGAAGGATATTGAATACCACCGCCGGGTGCGTGCCGGATACCTGGAGATGATAGCCCAGGAGCCGGAGCGCTGGGTGCGCGTGGATGCCCGGCAGAGCACCGCGGAGGTGCAGGCCGCCATTCGCCGCTGCCTGGAGGAGCGGCACATTTTGGAAAGGGGTGGGGGAACGGTATGAAGTTGATTATGAGCATCGTCCACAGCGACGACGCGGGGCGGCTGGTGGATGCTCTGACCGGGGCTGGGTACCGGGCAACCACCATCAGCACCACGGGCGGTTTCCTGCGGCAAGGCAATGCCACGATCTTTGTCGGCACCGACGATGCCCAGGTCCCCCACGTGCTGCGCCTGATCAAGGAGAACTGCAAGACCCGGACGCAGTTCGTCAATCCACTGCCGCCGGTGATGGAGCCCGGCGAGATGTACATGCCGACGCCCGTGGACGTGCAGGTGGGCGGGGCGACGGTTTTTGTGCTGGACGTGGTCCAGTTCGAGCACTTCTAGAGGTCAGTCCAGATCGTCCATGCCGCCCATACCCATGCCGCCACCCGCGTCCATGTCGTCCGCCAGGCCGGGCATGGCCTCTTCGATGTCTTCCGGAGACTGGCCGGATTCCAGGCGGTCCATGACCTCGCCGAACTCGGGGGGCATCTCTTCGCCCGCCTCGTCGCTCATCTTGCGCATCCAGCGGGCGAGGCTCTTGGGATCGTTTTCGTCCAGGTCGCCGAGCGTGGACGGATCCGCCAGGTCGTCGAGACGGCTCTCCTCGGAGCGCACCACGGCCACGCGTGAGATCAGGCGAGCCAGGCGCGTGCCCCCGCAGCGGGGGCAGGTGGGCTGCCCCTCGCTGGCGGCGAAGGACCTGTAAAAGAGGCTGACGCGCCGCCGGCAATCATGGCAGCGATATTCGTAGATTGGCATAGTTCTTACACCCTCGATATGGCGGCAATCCCGCAACTCTGCCGGGATTATAATGCAAACGAGATTTGGTGCCAACTTTGAAAACAGTAAAGGCGGAATCCATGGAAACAAGCTCTTCAAACACGAGCCCGTACGAGCGCGAGACCGAGCCTCTCCTCCTGATCATCTCCGGACCCTCGGGCGTGGGCAAGGACGCCCTGGTGAAGCGGATGAAAGAGACGGGCTACCCCTTCTCCTTTGTCATCACGGCCACCGACCGGCCGCCGCGGCCCGGCGAAGTGGACGGCCGGGATTATTGCTTTTACTCCACGGTCGAGTTCGAGCGGATGATCGCCGAGGGCGAGATGTTGGAGCATTCGGTTGTCTACGGACAGCACAAGGGCATCCCCCGCGCCCACGTGTGCCGGGCCCTGGAGGCGGGATTGGACGTCATCATGCGCCTGGACGTGCAAGGCGCCCGGAAGGTCAAGGGGATCTTGCCCGTGGCCATCACCGTCTTTCTCCTGCCCGAGTCGGAAGAGGAGCTGCAGTCGCGCTTGCTGGACCGGCGGAGCGAATCGGAGGAAGCGCTGCAGCGGCGTCGGGAAACGCTGCAGGAGGAGCTGGCGTGCATCCCGGAGTTTGACTACGTGGTCATGAACCGTGACAACCTCCTGGACGAGGCCGTGGAGGACGTGAAGGCGATCCTGCGCGCCGAGCATTGCCGGACAGAGCCCCGGAAGGTATGCCTGTGAGCCAACCCGCAGACTGGCAGCCGCGCCCCGTCGTCTCGTACGCCCTGCCCTTCCATCGCCCGGTGGTGACCTGGATCCTGCTGGCGGCCATCGTCGTGGTCTTTGGCCTGGAGACCGTGGCCGGGGGCTCGACGGAAACCGAGGTCCTGGTTCGCCTGGGAGCCAAGGTCACGCCCCTCATCGTCGCCGGCGAGTATTGGCGGCTCCTGACCGCCATGTTCCTGCACATCGGCGTCTTTCACCTGCTGTTCAACGGCTATGCCCTGGTGGCCATCGGCACAGAGCTGGAGCGCATCTTTGGCCCGGTGCGCTTTGCCATCATCTATTTTCTGGCCGGGCTCCTGGGCAGCCTGGCGAGCTATGCCTTCAGCTACACGCTGTCGGCCGGCGCCTCGGGGGCCATCTTTGGCGTCATCGGCGCGCTGGCGGCGTTCTTTATCCTGCACCGGGAGCGGCTGGGGGCCTGGGGACGCGCTCGCCTGGGTAACATTGCCTTCCTCATCGGCATCAACCTCTTCCTGGGATTTACCCGGCCGGGCATCGACAACCTGGGCCACATCGGCGGGCTCATCGGCGGCCTGGGGTTGGGCTGGGCGCTGGCGCCCCGCTACCGCCTGGACCCGATGCGGGGGGCGGCCGTGGACGAGAATGGCCCCGCCCGCTACCTGCCCGCCGTGTTGGCGGCCGTCCTTCTCCTGGCCGGGGGCACGGTCCTGGCCACGCTTTCGCACCGAGACGACCCGCGGCTGTACCTCTCGCGCGGGCGAGAGGCCATCCAGCGAGAAGCCTGGGACGAGGCCGCCGCCGAGCTGGAGCAGGCCATCGCCCAGGACCCTTCCATCGCCGACGTGTCGACCTACTTTTTCCTGGGCCTGGCCTACAACCAGATGGATCAGCCGGAGCAGGCCGCGGAGGCCTACGAGGCCGGGCTCGCCCTTGACCCCCGGGACGAGCCGAGCCACTGGAACCTGGCCCTGACCTACTACCAGTTGGAGCGTCACGCCGAGGCGCTGGAGCACTTTCGCGCCTACCTGGAGCTGAATCCCGGGGACGCGGAGCGCGTCCAGCCCTACATCGACGCCCTGGAGCGGCGCCTGCCAGACGGGTAGGGGCGCAACAGCCGGCAAGAGCCCTCGCGTCCATTATTTTTGACAGGGCCAACGGCGTGTGCTATACTTTTCATGCCAGCAGGTTATGGCAGGAGTCTGGCCGCTGGCAACATCACCAGGAGGTGCCTGAGTGAGCGAAGAAGTCGTATCTTGTGTTCAATCGGCACGGGGGCCACTGACGTCTCCCGCCCCGGCATCTGAGGAAGGTGCCCCAGTTCAGCAACAGGAGGTCCAAATGTCATTGGCACGTGTCGGCAAAGAAGCCCCGGATTTCGAGGCTAGCGCCTTTGTGAACGGTGGCTTCAAGAACATCAAGCTGTCAGACTACCGCGGGCAGTGGGTCGTACTGTGCTTCTACCCCGGTGATTTCACCTTTGTCTGACCGACGGAGTTGGCGGCCGTGGCCGCCAAGTATCCGGTGTTCCAGGACCTGGGCGTTCAGGTCCTTTCGATGAGCACCGACAGCCGTTTCACCCACAAGATCTGGCACGAGGAAGAGTTGTCCAAGATGGTCGAAGGCGGCATCCCCTATCCGATGCTGTCGGACGCCGGCGGCAAGATCGGGCAGATGTACGGCGTCTATGACGAGGATAGCGGCACGGAGGTGCGCGGCCGGTTCCTCATCGACCCCGACGG
>DAOUHB010000116.1:0-5158 GCA_034428935.1 Anaerolineae bacterium
TCGATCCGGTTGAGCTGGACACCTTGGGAATCGTAATGGAGGAGCCGGTTGCCCTGCGTGTCGGCAATCCAGAAGGTGCCGTCGCCGGCGACGGCCAGGGCCATCGGGCCTGTTTGTTCTGCGCCATACTGAACGCCGTCTGGGCCCACCGGCACGGTGAACAAGACCGGTCCGTCGTTGGCGCAGGCGGGTGTGACCGGCGGAGCCTCTATGAGGAACAGCGCCTGCTTTCCCGCCTTCTGGTCGAACCCTCCGGCGACCAACCATGAGCCATCTGGTGACCACCATACTGCCGTTACGTCGTAGGGTGCGGCACTCGGCTGGGCGAGCAGAGTGCCCTCTGGTAGGGCAAAGATGCGAACCCAGTTGTCACGGCAGAAGGCTACCTGTTGCGCCGGGCGTGACAGACCGCAGAACGCCCACTGGCCAAGCGCGGCGTCGGCCCAAATCTCAGCCATCGCCCTGGCCTGATCCGACACCCCTTCGAACTTGGTTTCGTGGACAACGTGGATGGCGGCGCTACCCGGTGGATCCACCAGGCGAAGCCAATAATCCGCATCCGGTCCGGGCGTGCCAGCCTCGACCGGGTTGCCCAGGAGGAGCCATTGGCCATCAGGGGTGAAGCTCGAGCTGTTATACCACGGCCAGGCGAAGTAAAAGGCAAGCTGCTCTACCTGGTCCAGCTCGCCATGGTAGAGCAGGAGGGGCGACGTCGGCGAGCTCTGGTATATCTGGATCAAGATGTGGTATACACCTGCTGCCGGATCGGTCCGGAGATCGAGCCGCGAGACGTATTCCTCGTCGCTAGCGTCGAGCCCGAAGAAATCTGGCAGGACGTGGCCGATGCGGCCGTCTGGCACCGAGACGTACAGGACGCCCTGATCGATGGCAACCCCGACCAGGTACAGCTCTTCGTTGAGCCAGCCCTGGCCGGCCGAGCTATAGTAGATGCTGGTGAGATAGGAAAGAGCAAAGATAGTTTGGCCCGTGGCAACGTCGGTAATCGTTAGGCTCTTATACTGGCCGCCCTCTCCTTCAGATCTGACGAGCCGAGTCTCGGCGCGATAGCGTCCGTCCGGCGAGATGTCCACTGTCGTATGCCGGTCTGGGAGGGTATGATTTTCACCTGGCGCAAAGGTCCCACAGACGGACCCGGACATCGCCTTTCCTTCTTGATTCACGACCACGGTCACCTTGCCATCCTCTTGCCAGGTGACCCGGCCATCCCAACCTTCGCCAATGACTTCCTTGTGCTCGCATCTCCTGCTATCTGTGGCATTCACGAATACCGGGTGCTCCGCGCCCGCCTCAGAGTCCACAAGCCAGTAGGCGACCCATTGGCCGTCCGGGGACCAACTGTCGAAGAGCAGTCCGCGGTCGATAGGGGCAACGGCCAGCGTCTGGAAGGCGAGCTGAGGTACCGGCGCGTCCGTAGGAGTCGGCGTGGCGGTGACAACGGTGGGTGTCGCGGAAAGGGTGATGGTGAGCTCTCCAGTGGGAGAGGCAAGGGGTATGGCCGATTGTGCGACGACAGCGGTCGGGGTGTTCTGCATTGCCGGAGCCTGGGTCGGCGCAGTGGGGAAGGCCGGTGGGGATGGGCTTGGCGTAGCCGTCTGCGAGCCGGCGCAGCCGGACAGGAAAAAAGCGGCGAGCACCAGGAAGCTCGCGGCAGTGCACACAATCTCCCTACAGATATGGGACTGCTGTGTCATGAATCCCATCCTCACGTTCCGGGGAGCGCGGTCAGGGCGCAAACCAGCCCACGACCGGCCACTCCCCTTCGCTCACCGGCAGCGATACGTGCCAGCGGTCGCCATCTACCGCGAGCACCCACGAGTCTTGTCCATAGGCGTACGATCTGTTGGGCAGCGGAACTATGATGGACAAGTCACCATTTTCGTCGGCTAGCACCCCGCCGACTTGGAATCCGATTTCCGCCAGGCCGGCACGCAACGCAGGCAGGTCGCCGGCCAGGTCGGGATGGGCGTTGAGGTAGGCTACCATCCCAGCTCCCAGGTAGAGGATACCGCTGGCCTCCATGGGAAAGCGCAGTGCGCCGCCTCTCTCGTAGTAGAAATGCGCATACAGGTCCGCGCCCTGCATGGCCGCCACCCCGCGGGCGGCAGCATCCGGGTCCTCTCCGCTACCGTAGCCCTGGAGAAAGGCCCGGGCCAGCTCGCCCAGCAGGTCACCCTCCATGTCTGTGGCCACGGCCTCCAGGGCGGACAGGCCCTCGTCCGGCCTCGCCAGGAGCAGGAGCGCCTCCGCGCGGCGGAAGGCGGCATAGGCGCGCCAATCGGCTTCCTCTTCCCCCGGCTGCCAATCCTCCGCTTCCGCCCGGCGCAGCACCGCCTCGTAGCGCGCTATCGCCTCCTCGTACTGCCCGGCGCGAAATGCCTCCTCGCCCTCGTTGGTGAGCCAGCGGAGCTGGTCGCTTGCCGCCGCGGGCAGGCCGCCGGCGTTGTGTTCCAGGT
The DNA here is from genome assembly GCA_034428935.1 of Anaerolineae bacterium. GTDB lineage: Bacteria > Chloroflexota > Anaerolineae > JAAYZQ01 > JAAYZQ01 > JAAYZQ01. The sequence goes on from DAOUHB010000116.1 coordinate 2,475, forward strand.
CCACCTCCTTCTCGAACAGCACGTACCGGCCGGCCTCCGAATTCCAGCGCCAGACCTGCCGCCCGAGAGGGTGGTCGACCATCTTGTGGTCAAAGCCGTGGTCGTAGAGGTGCGGGTAGGTGAGCACGAATTGGAGCCGGCCGGGGGCCGCTGGGTCGGGTTTCAGGGCATAGTCTGACTCCCCGTCCCAGCTCACCAGGTCGGCGGCAAAGACGAGGCGGAAGTCCCCATCCTGCCAGCGATAGGCTTTGGGCCGCAGTCGGTAGTTGCTGCCGCCGACAAATTCGGTAGTAAATACGACATCCACTATGCCATCCCCATCCAGATCCTGCAATTGCACGGCCGGATGCTCGAACTCGGTCACTTCCATGGGAAAGTCGGTCTGGATCGAGCTTAAGTCGGGCGGCAGCGCATGACCGGCAAAGCCGGGTGGACCGAGGCCATCACGCACAAAGACCAGCAGAGGCAATCCCATAACCGGAACGCGCACTACGACGTCCTCCTGCCCGTCGCCGGTCAGGTCGACTTCGGTGACCGCGGCAGGCGCCTCGCCCAGGTCGGAGGTCGTGGTCAGCGCTGGCGCCAGGGCGGCGGGATCGCCGCCGCCCCTGAGCCAGGCGGCGATGCTCGCCGACAAGGTGCCGACCACCGGCCGCGCGTCGGTAAAGGGCTGATGGGCTGCCAGTGCTTCCTGGGCCAGCGTCAATGCATCGGGCGGAGCCGGAGTTGCCGTGGGCAGCGCAGGCGAAGCCGTGGGCGGCGCAGGAGAAGCCGTCGGCGACCCCGGGGTAGCCACCGCAGCAGGGACCGGCGTGCCCAGGGGCTCGCCGAAAGGCAACGCCGCGCCTCCTTCGTCGACCAGCACCACCTCGCCGTTTGGCCGGGCCTCGAATCGCCAACAGTGGCAGCGCTCAGACGAGCACTCTGCACTGATCTCACCGGCGTCCCGGTCGTTCCAGTCAAGTAGAAAGGTCACGACGACCCTGTCCTCCTGGATCTCGGCACTCGTCAAATAGGTGACCACCGGACCCGTCGCGTAAGATTGCATCGGCTCCCCTTCCACCGGCTCGTTGGTGAGCAGGGGGAACTTTTCGGGGTGGGCAGAGTCCGGCAGCAACTGCCTGGCCTGGAGCGTAGCCCAGCCGGCATCGCCAGCAGGCACCCGGTCAAAGCGCCAACTGGCGAGCATCTCGTTCACCTCCGCGGCCGTGGCGTCCGTGGCACCGGCTTCGCAGTAGACCTCCAGGCGGAGCCTGCGGCCCCATTTGGAAAAGTCAACCCAGGTAGCGCCACTTGCATCCCGGCAGTCGTGCGCCTGCCAGAGCGTGCCCAGGTCATCGCGCCCATATTCAGGCCCATAGTCTTCCCAGCTCACCAGGGGTCCGCCCGCAAAATGGATCAAGGCGACGTAAGCGCCGCCATCTGGCATCTGTCCGAGGATACTCTGCGGGCTGTAGGTGGAGCCTTGCTCAGTCGTGACCTCCGGAGCCCAGAACTCCGCCTCGCCCCAACTGTTAAAGGCCACCAGGCCCAGGAAAGGGCGGGCGAGCCACGTCGGCCCCTCGGCGGCTTGCCAACCGGTTGGCAGGGATACTCCCAGGTTGAACCGGTCGGAGCGGAAGGGTGCTGCTTCCGGTGTGGGGGTGCCGCAGGCGGCCACGAGCAGGCCCAGGGAGACCAGGATCCATGGCCGGCAGATTCTCGCCATGATATGCAGTCTCATGGTTGCCTTTACCTTTCCATGTGCCACCTGACATCGCAAGCGCCGCAATTCGAACTGGGGCTCCGTGGTCGAGCTGCGACATCCGTGACGCACATTACTCGTCGAACCACGGCCCCTGCCTTTGGCTCGATTTCCCGGACGTCCGCGCCGTTTCCGTCCGATAGCAGAAGCCGCCCATCTTGGGTCATGCTGACAAGCTGTTCTCCGCCCGGCGAGAGGGCAAAGTCCAGGCAATCGCTCAGTATCGCGACCGGATCCCCGCCCTCAATCGGGATGCGGCACAAAGAGTCGGAGATCCCCGTGCCAGAGCCTTGGAAGTATATCGCCTGGCCGTCGGGCCGCCAGGCGAGGCGTTGCAGCCCTCCTTCCTCGGGAACATAGAGAGGGCGCGGATCGGAGCCGTCCCTATCCATTAACCACAGTCCAATCGCGCCGGAAATCGTGGGTGATGGTGCGTCGGCCACGTGAATGTAGGCGATGGTGTCTCCGAGAGGAGACATGGCCGGATAGTGGACCACGTCGTGAGGTCGTATCTGTCGCTCCGCTGCGCCGCCAGCCGAGTACCCTCGGCCGGGATCTATCGTCCAGATCTCGCTCGCACCCCCATGGTTATAAGAAAAGAGAATGAGTCGCCACGACGATTCCGCGGTTGCAGCGGGGGCCAGGGGAGTTGGAGTACGAGTGGCAGGCTTTGCCGTCTTCGGCAAAGCCGTGGCGGTGGCGCGCTCTGGCGAGGGAAATGGTGTAGCAGGAGTGGCTTTGGCCACCTCTACCGAAGGACCTGGAGTCCACCAGTCGAGGAATTTGGCCCAGTCTGTATAGCCATAGTCACCCACATACACATAGTTGGTGACAGGACCTATGCCCTGGGCCACGGTTTCTTGGCTGATAGCACCTACCTGGAGCAGCACAAGATCGACCTGTAGATTGGGCGGCTGCCCGTGCAACTGGACAAACAGGA
>DAOUHB010000117.1:0-2060 GCA_034428935.1 Anaerolineae bacterium
GCGACTCCTGCTGGTGAGCGTCCTGCCCAAGCCGGTCTTTGATGCCGCAGCCGCGCTGCGGTTGATCCAGTACTATCAGAAACGGAATCATGCGGCCTATGTCTCACATCGAAAAAGAAAGTTGCAGCAACTCGCCCTCCTGGGCGACTTTGCGCTGTAATATTAATATGGCCCGGATTTGGCCCGCTTGCTCCCGCCAGATCGCCAAATCTGGCGGTTTTGGCCTCCCCTGGCCCTGCACCGTGCCGATGGCCCCGCAGGGGGAGCGTCGGGAAGGGCACCCCCGGGGCCCGAAGGGGGATCTGGCGAGCCAGGCCGAGCGATAAGCAGAATCGGGCTTGCACCTCGTCATATTCGGAATTGCTGGGCTGCCTGGCGCAGGCATTGACAAAAGGCTCATTTCGTGGCAGAATATGCCCCCGGGCGCCGCCTGCCCCTCAACCCAGCCTACCCTGTGCGGTGCGCCCATGGTTCCCCTTTCGACCCATCCGGCTCCCAGGCTGCCGGGAAGCAGCCTTCCGAGCACGCGTGGCTCGCGGCTGGCGAACTCGCGTATCAGGGAGGGCCGGGCAGTTGTTCGCCGCGCGCGCCTGGAAATTTGAGAAGGAGACACGAATGAGCAGAGTACGGGTTCTCGTAGGCACACGCAAAGGCGCGTTCATCTTGACGTCTGACGGCAAACGCGACCGATGGCAGGTCGACGGCCCGCACTTTGGCGGCTGGGAGATCTTTCACGTCAAGGGCTCGCCCGTCAATCCCGACCGGGTGTATGCGTCGCAAACGAGCGACTGGTTCGGACAGGTGATCCAGCGCTCGGACGACGGCGGCCGCACGTGGGAGCCTGTGGGCAACGACTTCCAATACGAGGGCATGCCCGGCACCCACCAGTGGTACGACGGCACGCCCCACCCCTGGGAGTTCCTGCGCGTCTGGCACCTGGAGCCATCGCCGACCGAGGCGGAGACGGTCTATGCCGGCGTCGAGGACGCGGCGCTGTTTCGCTCCACCGACGGCGGGCACAACTGGCAAGAGGTCGCCGGGCTGCGCCGCCACGGGACCGGGCCCCAATGGCAGCCGGGGGCCGGGGGGCTGTGCCTGCACACCATCCTCCTCGATCCGGCTGACCCGCGCCGGATGTACGTCGCCATCTCGGCGGCGGGCACCTTCCGGACCACCGACGGCGGCGAGACGTGGCAGGCCATCAACCGCGGCCTTCGCTCCGAATTCCTCCCCGACGTAGACGCCGAGGTGGGCCACTGCGTGCACCGCATCGCCCTACACCCCTCGCGTCCCAACGTGCTGTTCATGCAAAAGCACTGGGACGTTATGCGCAGCGACAACGCCGGCGAGCTGTGGCAGGAGGTCAGCGGCGATCTGCCCAGCGACTTTGGCTTTGCCATCGACGTCCACGCCCACGAGCCCGAGACGATCTATGTCATCCCCATCAAGAGCGACTCGGAGCATTACCCGCCCGAGGGCAAGCTGCGCGTCTACCGCAGCCGCAAGGGGGGCAACGACTGGGAGGCACTGACGGACGGCCTGCCGCAGCGGGACTGCTACGTCAACGTCCTGCGCGACGCCATGGCCGTGGACAGCCTCGATCCGTGCGGCATCTATTTCGGCACCACCGGGGGGCAGGTCTATGCCTCGCCCGACGGTGGGGACCACTGGACGCCCATCGTCCGCGACCTGCCCGCCGTCCTGTCCGTGGAGGTCCAGACGCTGCCATGATCCGCGTTGTACTACCCTATCACCTGCGAACGCTGGCCCAGGCCGGGCCCGAGGTGCATCTCGACGTTGAGGGACCCGTCACGCAGCGCAGGGTCCTGGACGCCCTGGAGGCCCGCTACCCCATGCTGCGCGGCACCATCCGCGACCAGGCCACCCGGGAGCGGCGGTCCCTGATCCGGTTCTTTGCCTGCGAGCAGGATCTGTCCCACGAATCGCCCGACGCTCCGCTGCCCGAGCCCGTGGCCACGGGAGCGGAGCGCCTGATCATCGTGGGGGCCATCGCTGGCGGCTAGCCGGCCAGCGCTGAACGCAAGCAGGTGACCCACGCC
>DAOUHB010000118.1:0-1620 GCA_034428935.1 Anaerolineae bacterium
GAGAATACCCGGCCAGCGAAGCTGCTCTACCGTAGCGGCACCAAGGGCCGAGCGCCAGAGCTTGCGAAGGCCAGGCTGTAGGCTGGCTGCCGTTCAGGTCCTGTGCAGCCACCGCCGTCCAGCCGCGCGTAGCTTGCGCCTCCCGCGAAGGCTGATCACTCGCAGGTTTGCCCGCTCCGGATGCGAAAGCGCAAGCGGACGCGCCGAAGCGGAACGGTCTGCTGCCCGCCCGTCCGCCATCCGCACGTAGACGTGCCAACTCCAGCAGCAAGCCACCGGTCGCCCCAACGCTCTCGTCTTGGTGGTATACTAGAAATTCACGAACTCTATGGGCTCAAGCCAGTCCTCCGCTGTGCGCACGATCAGGAGGTGCGAATGACACTCACCGGGTTACGAGCGGCCACGGCCGCCAGCTTGCTTCTTGCGGGGCTGTCCGCTAACGCCAGTGTCGGCGGTGTCTATGACTTCGTCAGCAAGCCGGACGGCACAGCCGTTGCCATCCACAGCACCGTCACGGCAGCATGGCCAGGCTTCTTCTATGTGCAGCAGGCAGACCGCGCCGCAGGCATTCGCGTCCTCTGGCCAGAAACGCTGGCGGCAGGCGACGAGGTGAAGATCGAGGGCACGCTCGGCAAAGACGGTCCAGAGAGGGCAATCCTCGCCTCCCGCGTTACAGTCACCCGCCACAACGGCGCCGTCCCACCACCCCTTCGGTTCATCTTGCGCGAACTCGGCGGCGCAACACTGGGCTTCAGCCCTGGCGTTCCGGGCGCTGTGGACCCCTACAACGTAGGCCTTCACGTTCGTGTGACTGGCGACGCCCGGGAGCCAGCAGGCAACCCGCCGCTTCCCATACTCGATGCTGGCGCTAACACCGTCCGTGTTGAGCCTGGGGCCCTTGTGTGGCCGCGGACCGGGTCCCTGGCCACTGTCACCGGCATTAGCAGCCTGACGGAAGCCGACGGCAACGTGCAGCCGCTTGTTCGAGCGACGGAGATCCGCGTAGCTGAGTCGACCTCCCCCGACACCGCCATCGCCAGCGGCCCGGAGGAGGGCGCGTGGCTGGCAGGCACGGAGGCAACGTTCACCTTCACGGGCACGGACGACACGACCGCGCCTGAGCAGTTGACGTTCTCCTGGCAGATCGACGAAGGCGCCTGGAGCGAGTTTGCCACGGAGACCACGGCCAACCTGACCGCCCTCGCCGACGGATCGCACGTCTTCCGCGTGAAGGCAAGAGACGCCGCGGGCAACGTGGACGAGAACCCGGCTGAGCGAACCTTCTCCGTGGACACGACAGCCCCCGACACCGCCATCGCCAGCGGCCCGGAGGAAGGCGGGTGGCTGGCAAGCGCGGAGACGGCCTTCACCTTCACGGGCACGGACGAACTGACCCCGCCCGAGCAGTTGACGTTCTCCTGGCAGATCGACGAAGTGGGATGGACCGACTTCGCGCCCGAGACCACGGCCAACCTGACCGGCCTCGCAGGCGGCGCCCACACCTTCCGCGTGAAAGCAAGAGACGCCGCGGGCAACGTGGACGAAACACCGGCCGAGCGAGCGTTCTCCGTGGACACGACCGCGCCGAGCGGCCTCACCGTGACCGATGACGGCGACACA